>DGSC01000067.1 GCA_002391275.1 Prevotellaceae bacterium UBA4372
AGGCGAAAGAATCGATGCACTTAGGTGAAGGAATCAGTGCACCCGGGTGAATAAACAAATACGGCCAGCCGCATTGGAGCTTGCGGCTGGCCGTATTGTTTTTTTCCACTGGTGGGAAATCAGTTTTGCCTTGGCATGTCTTGCCTACTTGTTACGTTGATGGTGGCGCAGGCTGGACAGGATGCCATGACGCTTCTGCTGCACAAACGGCTTGAGTAGGTTGGTGCTGGCAACACGAGTAGCCTTGACGTCGTACTCATCGCCGGTCACCGTCGTGTATGTGTAGCTCTTGCCGTCGGCCTGGCTGATGGCACCATAGGTGTTGAACGAGTAGGAGCAGGAATAGCTGTCTTTATCTTCTTTGGTCTCGCCGTCTTCCACTTCTATTTCCACTTCATGGATAGTGGTCGGGAGTTTAGAAGTAGCACGTCCCAGGCAGCCCGTATAAGCCAGTGCCTCGAAAATACCATCCTCGATAAGCACGTTTATTAGGTGCGGAGTCCACTGTCCATAAAGATTCTCATACTCTTGGTTGAAGTCGAAAGTGTAGGTATAAGTCTCGCTGCCGCTGTATTTATCATTGTCTTCCTTACCGGAAAAGCTTGACTTGATGACGACTTTCTGGATAACTTGGCCTGAGTAGGATATCGAACCTGTACCGCTGCCGCTCTCATTGTAACTGTTACCGTACTGTTGTGCGCTTTCCTTCCAACTACCAGAGAAGCTTGAGATTTGGTTGTTGGAGTTATAGCTGAAAGTGATAGATTCGCTTTCTTCCCATGAATAGTTACTATCACTTCCCTTAGAGGTTGTAGTAACTTTGGAGACTAAGCCTTTGCCATTGAACGAAATCTTCATGACGTCGCCATCCTCAGATTCCAGATTGATACCATCGGTGGAGAAGTCAATGTATCCGCCATCGGCATAGATACGTGAAAGTTTACCATTCTCATAGTAGTAACGATAGTTGCCTACTGATGAGATGCTATAGCCTTCGGGCAGTTCACTGTTACCATGGCGGTCGTCGAGTTGTCCGGTTGATGTCTTGCCGCTACCGCCGCCACCTTCTTCTTCGTCTTTGTCACACGAGAGTAATGTCATGCCGGCTACAAATGCTACGGCCATGAGGGGAATGATTCTTGAGCGTTTCATATTGCATCTGTTTAAAAGTGAATAAATAACTGCGACAAAGATAAAAACTATTTTTAGATGTGTGCAAATAAAATGCCACAAAACTGCAATGGCAATGCAATTAAAGTGCAAGATATCTACTTAGTTAGAGAATACTGGGAAATTCGTTATCGTTGCTGTTGGTTCTGTCAGAGAATCGTCAGCATCATCACATGCCGTGTGTGCTCATCGACCTCGAAACCTGCGGCTGCACGCAAGCCTACGACCCATGCTATAGTATCGGCCGAGCACACTACGAGCTGTCGTTCGCGCTCAAACAGCGAGAGCTTGTTGTCGGTGAGGAGGTCGCTGACGAGGCGCGTGCCTGTCATACCGAAAGGTTGCAGTCGGTCGCCCTCTTTCGTGGGCCTGATTGTGAGGGGTAATGAGAGCTTCTCAAGGTCGAAGCAAACGGTGTTGCGGTTGCGTGGAATGTCGAATGTTTGGGGAGTGATGGCTTGGCGCCGTATGAGCAGCCGCAGGCCGGTGGAGGTTTCAAACAAACCTTCAAGTGGCATGTAGCATGATTCATGTGCCAGAGCCGGTGGTTGTTTGTCGCTCTTTTCGCTTATGATGGAGTTGGTGGTGCTTGCCGCTTTCTGTTGCAAGAGCAGGCGTCCACGGTCGCGTAGCAGGCGCCAGTTGTGGCTTTGCCATTCGTGGCCAGCCTCGCCGTCAAGATGTTGAAAGATGTCGTTGGTCTGTTCGGCGTTAAATCCTCGTTCGCGCAGGATCTCATAGAGTAGCGTTCGTGGTGCTATACTCTGCCGCAAGGCTTTGATGTCTATGCTGTCGTCGTGTTCCACCTGTGCCTTGAGCGATTCCACAGCATAGTTGTAGAGGCTCATCGCCTCCTGCATGTACGATGCCGTCTGAGCAATATTGGCCGAAGCCGCAGGGTTGAGTCGCAGCAGTGCCGGAAGCACTTCCAGCCGGATGGTGTTGCGTTGAGCAGCCTCGGCTTGCAAGTTGGTGGAATCGGTTCTCCACGTCTGGCCTCGCTCCGTGAGCCATGCTTCAATGTCGTTGCGGGTGACGTCCAACATCGGTCTGACAATGCCTTTGTCGTTGCGAGTCTGCATGCCGCACAGCCCTCGTATGCCAGTGCCTCGGACGAGGTTAAGCAGTACGGTTTCTACGTTGTCGTCGCGATGATGCGCCACGCATAGCGCTATGGCTCCAGAGGCTTTCATCTGTGTAGCAAACCATTCGTAGCGCAGTTGCCGGGCAGCCATCTCGATGCTCAGGCCGTGACGCTTGGCATAGGCGGTCGTACGGAAATGGGTGACAGAGAGGGGTATGGCGTTCTGCCTGCACAGTCGCCGGCAGAAGGCTTCGTCGGCGTCACTTTCGGCACCTCTAAGTTCGAAATTACAGTGGAGGGCATGGACCTTGTAGCCGAGTTCGCGTAGCGCAAGAAGCAGGCATACGCTGTCTGCTCCTCCGCTGAGAGCTACTGCCAATGGGGCGGAAGAGTGCTCGGGGGAAGGTATGTCGAGCGCTTCGAGTGAGGCTTTAATGTGTTGGAGCAACGTCATTGTTTCAGCGTTTTAGGAAGATGTTATATACTAAATAACGATTTTTTACCAAAAAAGTTGTGTAGAATGCTTGCTAATTCAAAAAAATGATGTACATTTGCAACCGCAATTCAAGATGGTGCCTTGGATGAGTGGCTTAGTCAACGGTCTGCAAAACCGTCTACAGCAGTTCGAATCTGCTAGGCACCTC
>DGSC01000066.1:0-41271 GCA_002391275.1 Prevotellaceae bacterium UBA4372
TCCGATTCTTCATCGAATACACCAAAGAGGTACAAGTGGACTTTGAAAATGGCATGCTCTTCAATATGGGGCAGCTCCTTTCCGTACCCTTCATCATACTCGGGGCTTACTTCATTTGGAAAGGATGGAATAGTGTGATACCCTCATCACAGAAATAACACAATAAAGAGAGTCTATAAACAGCAAAAATGATCAGGCAATTGCGCTTTTTCAGCATATTCATCGCACTGACGATAGCTTTTCTTTCAGACATATCCGCACAGGTTCACCTGTCCACCAGCAATAAAGAAGAGAATCAGGAACCGGTACAAGTCAGCTTCGGCGGCTACACCATTGCAAGAGTCAATGGCACGACGAGTAACGATTCCAAAGCCAAGACCGACATGAGCCTGCGCTTGGTTCGTGTCTACGTCGACAGCAAGATCGGTGACTTCGCCATGAAGCTGCAAATGCAAGTGAATGGTAATACAAGCGGATTGAACGGACCTCGCATCGTTGATGCTTGGGCCGAATGGCAACGCTGGAAAGGATTCCGCATCAAAGCTGGTCAATTCAAGCGACCATTCACTTTCGAAAATCCCATGCACCCTTGGCTTATTGGCCGGGGCACCTACTCACAACTGGCGGAACGCCTTGCCGGATTCAGCGACCGTACTGGAGAACACGCATCGAATGGCCGCGATATAGGCATACAGATTCAAGGCGACCTCTTGAGTTCATCCTACGACAGACATGCGTGGTTCCACTATCAGGGCGGTGTGTTCACAGGACAAGGCATCAACTTCAGCGATAAGAATTCACGGAAAGACCTCATAGGAGGCGTGTGGATTTCACCAATAAAAGAACTCCAGATTGGTGCCTTTGGATGGACCGGCAACCATGTGCTTAACGATACAACGACTATAGAGCGTCGCAGATTCAGTGTCGGCGCAAAATATAGTGGGGATTGGACAGCGAGAGTCGAGTATGCCGTGGACAATGCTGCGGGCAAGGCTGACGCTGTATATGCCATCATCGGCACGCCATCATGGCGACGCACAAAGCTTTTCGCCCACTACGACCTCTACCGCGAAGGGAAAAACAGCGCGGGCTCACATGCTATTTATGGGCTGTCGCTTCAACACATGCCCCACCCTGACCTTATGGTGCAAGCCAACTATGGATATAATGTAGACAAGACCAAAGCCGACGAGCGCTACCATAACATGGACATTCAGCTTTATTGGCGATTCTAAACTGCTACCAAAGCTATAAAAAAGCGCCATACACTTAAAAAAACGCCCATTTCATCGTTTATAAGTTCAACTCCTATGCCAAACAAAAACATTCAAATAGGCGCCCAGATTCAGACGCAGACGCAGATGCTGTCGCCTCAGCAATTGCTTGTGAGGCAACTGACGGAGATGCCTTTAGAGGCACTTTACGAACGCGTAGACCAAGAGCTGAAAGAAAACATTGCCCTTGAACGCGAGAGCCAAGAGGCTGACGACGGCAGAAGCGAGGCGGGTAGCGATGATATCCTCACAGGAGGAGAAGAGGAAGCAACCGAGTATGACAGCAGTGCAGACTACAGCACTCCCGACGATGTTCCCGACAACATCGGTGAAAATAGTCAACGCAATAGCATGGAAGCCGTAGTGGGCGAGACTCAATCCTTCTACGACCAACTTGAAGAGCAAATAGGCTACCAGCATCTCAGCGGACACGAAGAGGAAGTGTTGCGCTATATCATAGGCTCACTCGACGACGATGGCCTGCTCAGAGTGCCGCTTCAGCAGATACAAGATGAGCTGGAAGTATATCATAATATTCCTACATCAAGGACAGAACTTGAACACTTGCTGTCGATACTTCAGAATTTCGACCCTGTAGGTGTCGGCGCACGTAACCTCCAAGAGTGCCTGCTGCTACAGGTGAGGCACTCGTATAATAGCAATTCGCCCATCAAGCACAAGCTCGAGCAAGTACTGTCGAAACAATTTGACAACCTGATGCTCAATCGATGGGATCGCATAGCAAAGAGTTTACGCTTGAACGACAACGACATTACAAGACTGCAGCATGAAGTACGGCGGCTCAATCCAAGGCCCGGCAGCTCTATGGGCGAAGCACTTGGCCGCAGTCTGCAACAGATAACGCCCGATTTCATCGTAGACAACGACCCTTACGGCAACCTGACGCTGAACATCAACAATGGACGCATTCCACGCTTACAAGTGAGCCAGGACGATCTCGACTTCCTGCACTCATATAACGGACGGGATGTCAAGGAACTTTCGCGAAACGAACGGGATGGGATCACCTACCTGCGCGAAAGAGTTGACAAAGCACAAGGATTCATCGATGCACTGAAACAACGCCAACAGACGCTCAGCTCTACAATGAATGCCATCATGCGCATACAAAAACCATTCTTTGAAAGCGGCGATGAGACGGCCTTACGCCCCATGACTCTCGAGGATGTTGCGACGAAAACAGGATTGCACCTGTCTACGGTTTCACGAGTGAGCAACTCAAAATGGGTACAGACACCGTACGGGATCTATCCCTTAAGATGGTTTTTCACTTCGGCAGCCAAGCTCGATGGCGACGAAGTGAGCATCCGAAGCATTAAGGCTGCGTTAAAGGAAATCATTGACGAGGAGGACAAGCAACAGCCCTTAACCGATGATACCCTTGCCGCCGCACTTCAGGAACGCGGATTTGATGTCGCACGACGCACGGTAGCAAAATATCGAGTCGCTTTGGGTATCCCTGTAGCACGTATGAGAAAGAACAAACGATAAGAGCATGAACATGTACTCAGAAATACCACATACAAACATAAAAATAGCAGACATAGGCAGCAAACGCTCCCGTGTCCGGTATATGCTCATAGGCGCACGAACCTTGTCAAGCGTGTTCCGCCCCGAGTTCTTTCCTCTGCTGGGATTTGTAGTGCTGTTCATGTTTACATACATGAGCCTGCTCCCTTGGAATCTGAAAGGCTTAATATTACTGGTGGTACTATTAGGCACCGTGTTGTTGCCAAGGCTGACCATCAGATATTGGCGACGCATGCGGGGATGGGAACGCCATCTGCTGCGCCTGCGACAGAATCGACTGATGCCATACATTATATATATATTATATTATGCATTCACCCTTCATCTGCTGCATCGCTTCCATCTCCCGCACTATATGTCAGGAATCTTGGTTGCATCGCTATTAATACAAGCCACCTGCACCCTGATAAACATGAAATGGAAGATTTCCATGCATGCCGCTGGAGCAGGGGGCGTCATCGGAGCCTTGTTGGCATATAGCTTCATATTCTTCTTTAATCCTATTGGATGGCTAACCCTCAGCATCATCATCTCCGGGCTGGTAGGCAGCAGCCGAATGCTACTCCGGCAGCACGACCTCTGGCAAGTGCTCGCAGGAACTCTGGTAGGCATCATCTGTACCTTTACGGCCCTCATATTATTCTAAAGAACATTAATTAAGTCATTATTAAAATCTATATTTAACAACTATGCCATATCTTTTCACCTCTGAATCCGTCTCTGAAGGACATCCCGATAAAGTCGCCGATCAGATTAGCGATGCTGTCCTCGACAACTTGCTGGCCTATGACCCACAATCTAAAGTCGCGTGTGAAACGCTTGTTACTACCGGCCAAGTAGTGCTTGCCGGAGAAGTCAAAAGCGAAGCCTATGTCGACCTCCCGGAAATAGCCCGAGCTACCATACGCCGTATTGGTTACAACAAAGGCGAATATATGTTCGAAGCTAACTCATGCGGCGTTTTCTCGGCCATACATGAGCAAAGTCCCGACATCAACCGAGGTGTGGAACGTGCCGACCCTATGAACCAGGGCGCTGGCGACCAGGGAATGATGTTTGGATATGCTACCAATGAAACCGAAAACTATATGCCTCTTGCGCTCGACCTCTCTCATCGCATCCTGGTGACATTGGCTGAAATCCGAAGAGAGGGAGTAGAAATGACCTACCTCCGACCTGACGCAAAGAGCCAAGTGACTATAGAATACAGTGACGATGGTCGCCCTCTACGCGTTGATACCATTGTCGTATCCACACAACACGACGAGTTTATTCAGCCCCTCGACGGCGACCAACAGAAGGCCGACCAGCAGATGCTGAACCAGATACGCCGCGACGTGAAAGAAATCCTCATGCCGCGTGTTATTGCAAGCATACACAACGAAGCTGTCAAAGCCCTCTTTGACGAGCATATCATATACCATGTTAATCCTACCGGCAAGTTTGTCATTGGCGGACCTCATGGCGACACAGGCCTCACAGGACGTAAAATCATCGTCGACACCTACGGAGGAAAGGGTGCCCATGGCGGAGGCGCATTCTCTGGAAAGGACCCGTCGAAGGTCGACCGCTCAGCGGCATACGCTGCACGCCATATTGCCAAGAACATGGTGGCAGCAGGCGTGGCCGACGAGATGCTCGTGCAACTGTCTTATGCCATAGGCGTGGCCGAACCCGTAAGCATCTTCGTCGATACCTATGGAAAGAGTCACGTACAACTCTCAGACGGCGAAATCGCCAAAAAGATTAAAGACATCTTTGATTTACGCCCCAAAGCTATCGAAAACAGATTGAAATTGAGAGCCCCAATCTACGAGGAAACCGCAGCCTACGGCCACATGGGACGCGAACCACGACGGGTAACGAAGACTTTCCACAGCCATTATGGCAAGAGTGTGACCGTCGATGTCGAACTCTTCACATGGGAAAAACTTGACTACGTAGAAAGGATACGTGAAGCTTTCGGAATCTAAGCATCAACAGAGTTCCTTCCCGAATCACAACATTTGTTTCAATGAACATCGCAGTATACTGTGCCTCAAGCACGAAGATTCACGAAGACTTTTTTCATGCAGCCCAGGCTATAGGTGAGGGCTTGGCACGTCGCGGCATAGGACTGGTCAACGGAGCCGGTAATATGGGCCTTATGGCAGCTTCCGCTGATGCCTGTCTTCAGCACGGCGGAGAAGTCACAGGCGTCATACCATCCTTCATGATAGAGCAGGACTGGCACCATAAAAAGCTCACGCACCTCATCGAGACCCGTGACATGCATGAACGCAAGCAGACCATGGCCCGCCTCTCCGACGGCTGCATAGCCTTGCCTGGCGGCTGTGGTACGCTGGAAGAGTTGATGGAAGTAATCACGTGGAAACAACTCGGGCTCTATCTGAAACCCATCGTCATCCTTAACACTCGCGACTACTACAGCCCCCTGCTCCAGCAGTTGCAACGTGGTATCGACGAACATTTCATGGGCCCACGCCACGCAGACATCTGGCGGGTGGCCCAGACACCTGAAGAAGCAATTGAACTGGTATTGTCCACACCCATGTGGGATGCCAGCGTACGCAAGTTTGCAGCCATATAAATAACACGGCATCCAAAAGCATTATCTACGCATGAGGCAAGATACGATAGTTGCAAGCCCGACACCGACGCTCACCGATACAGCAAGCGTGCCGTCAGTAACTGGCGACACACTTGTTGCTCGCACCCCTCGTAAAGTCATTGCACCTGTTGACAGCGTGCAAGAAGAACCAACCGAGACGAGCGATTCCATCGAACCGGATTCCACAAACGAGTTACCGCTATTGTACCTCCAAAATGCCCAACGCGATAGTTTATTAGCAAATGACAGCATCCTGTTCCACGACAAACAAGTCCAGAGTTCAGGCTTTGTCGGCATGAATGCCCAGCCCCTGCCGTCAGCCCTCTTTCGCAACGATGGTGTCAGCATGGCATTGATGAGTTGCGTCATCCTGACGCTGTTGTTCTTGGCCCAGAGCGGCAGTCAACTGAGCAAACGCATAAAAGCATTCTTCATGCCTCAGCAAATGGTCTCAGCCACCCACATTGGCGACACGGGCACCTACGAATGGGTCCATCTGCTCTTGGGGTGTCAACTGAGCATGATAGGATCCCTACTGTTCTATTCCTATGCCCAACAACATTTGTCTGTAGACATTATCAATCTCCCCCCCCTTGCCCTTGTCGGCATCTTCACGGGCATCATCATGCTGATGCTCATTGCCAAGCAACGCCTGTACCACTTTATTCACGCTATTTTCTTCACCAAAACAGCGCGCAAACGCTGGTACGAGGCGTTTTCTATCATTTTTATCTTCGAAAGTCTCATCCTTTTTCCCCTCGCTCTGCTCTCCGTATATTTCGATTTATCACCCGAAAAAGTATCTATCACGCTTGCCGTAGTGTTACTTTTTGTCAAAATCCTACTGCTTTTCAAGTGTTTTACTATCTTTTTTGTTAAAATTAAAGGCTGTTTGCATTTATTTATGTACTTTTGTGCGTTCGAAATATTGCCACTCTTACTTACGTGGGGTATTCTCGTTGAAATAACAAGATTGTTCATAACTATTTTCTGACATCCTCTGAGCATGTAGCTTCAGTCTGACATCACATACGCTCTGCCAGGATAAAAGCTTAAAGAAAGATGATAAAGAAGATATTGGTATCTCAACCCAAGCCCTCTTCCGAAAAGTCTCCTTACTACGACATCGCTGCTCGTCACAAAGTAGAGATCGTGTTCCACCCATTTATCAAGGTGGAGAGTTTATCAGCTAAGGAATTTCGCGAACAGCGTATCTCATTGAGCGAGTTCACAGCCGTAATATTTACGTCCCGTCATGCCATCGATCATTTCTTCTCGCTGGCCAAGGAATTGAGATTCGAAGTTCCCGAGACAATGAAATACTTCTGCATTACAGAACAGGTAGCTTTATACATTCAGAAGTATGTACAATACCGCAAACGTAAGGTCTTCTTCGGTGCTACAGGCAAGATAGCCGACCTCATGCCCACCATTATCAAGCACAAGAACGAGAAGTACTTCATTCCCCAGAGCGATGTGCACAACAACGAGTTGCATGATTTGCTCGAAGCAAAGAAGCTCAACCACAAAGAGGGCGTCATGTACCGTACTGTAGCCAATGACATAAAGACCGACGAGCCCTTCGACTACGATCTTTTAGTCTTCTTCAGCCCCAGCGGTGTCCAAAGCCTGTTGAAGAACTTCCCCGATTTCGAGCAGAACAATATAGCCATTGCTACGTTTGGTCCGGCTACCGCCAAGGCCGTGAAGGATGCTGGCTTGCGACTCGATCTCGAAGCCCCCACGCCTCAATACCCAAGTATCACTGCAGCTTTGAATGCCTATATTACAGAAGTCAACAAGAAAAAATAAGTTTCCAAAGAGTGAACGTCTATGCAGCCTCAAGGCCATAGAAACTCTCTTCGCGGGCGGAACAAAGTCGTTAACGGCTTTTCCGCTCCGTGTTGTCTTTAGGCATCTCGATTCGGCCACGCCATCCCCTGCCGCGTCAACAGACGCTTCATCAGCCACCAGCCAAGTGCTGATATCCGTCAGCAAGCGCCGCTTCAAGCACGCCGTTGACCGCAACCGAACCAAAAGGCAGATACGCGAGGCCTGGCGCCTTAATCGGGACATACTTTCAGACATGTCTACAAAGCATCTTGCCTTTATCTGGATTGCCGACGAGCTTCAGCCCTCGGCATTGATAAACCGGAAGATGAAGAACTTGCTTCATCGCATCAACGAACAAGCAGCTACCCAGACACCCTGACACCCCCGGTCATTGCCCGTACAAGCCCTAATCCGCCAAACTTTTCCCAACATGCTACGCCGTCTGCTCATATTGCCCATACGCTTCTACCAGCGGTTCATTTCACCGCTTACCCCGCCGGCATGCCGCTTCACCCCCACCTGCTCACAGTATGCCGTTGAAGCGATTGAGAAGCATGGCGCATTTAAAGGGCTCTATTTAGCCATACGCCGCATCCTACGCTGTCATCCATGGGGCGGACATGGCTACGACCCTGTGCCCGAGAAATTCCATTTCTGAGCCAATTATTCCCCCGTCCCACGTTGACCTATCTTAATATACATACACACAGCCAACCGCCCGAAGGCGAGCAAACCATAGCCTCCTTCGGTCTACACCCCTGGCATCTCAACGAGGAATGGCCAGACCAGCTAAAGGCCGTCGAAAAGCAGATAGACCAACACATCAAGAGCAGTAGCTTACCAACGGCAGCATTTTTTCCAGACCTGCAGGCTGCCGCCCCATCACAGCCCCTCCCCTTTTTCATCGGCGAATGTGGCCTTGACCGCCTCTGCCCTACTCCCTACGACATACAGCTCGATGCTTTCAAGGCACAGATCCGGCTCAGCGAACAGCTTAGCCGTCCGCTCATCCTGCATTGCGTAAAAGCCATCGACGATGTGCTACAACTGAAAAAAGGGACACGCCAGCCTTGGATATGGCATGGCTTCAGGGGGAAACCTCAACAACTCTTGCAGCTCCTGAACCACGGCTTTTATGTCAGCTTCGGCCTGCACTTCAACGAGGCGAGCATCAGCCAATGCCCGCTCGAACGTTTATTTCTTGAAACCGACGACGCGCCACAGTCAATCGTACCCTTGTACGAGGCTGTGGCGCGTCGTCGGTTTATTGCTATAACCACCTTGCAAACGCAAATGTGGCGCAACCTCAAAGCTGTTGCATGTCGTTGAGGTGCTTGTAGTAACCACCCTGCTGAATCAGTTGCTCATGAGTGCCGCGTTCCACGATGCGTCCTTCATGCAACACACAGATTTCATCGGCATTCTTGATGGTCGACAGCCGGTGAGCAATAGCTATTGTCGTACGCGACTTCATCAAGCGCTCCAGAGCTTCCTGAACCAGACGCTCGCTCTCAGTGTCGAGCGCACTTGTAGCTTCGTCGAGAATCAGGATAGGCGGATTCTTCAGGATGGCCCTGGCAATAGAAATACGCTGCCGCTGACCACCGCTGAGCCGGCAACCACGGTCGCCGACGTAGGTGTCGTAGCCCTGCTCGCTCTGCATGATGAACTCATGAGCATTGGCTATCTTCGCAGCTTCCACCACCTGCTCCATCGTCGCATTCTCCACGCCGAAGGCAATGTTATTGAAGAAAGTGTCGTTGAAAAGGATGGCTTCCTGATTCACGTTACCAATGAGCGATCGCAAGTCGTGGATACGGAACTCACGAATATCAATGCCATCAATAAGAATCTGGCCGTCTGTAACGTCGTGATAGCGCGGCAGCAAGTCCACGAGCGTAGATTTGCCCGACCCGCTTTGCCCCACAAGCGCTATCGTCTTTCCCTTGGGAACAGTGAGGTCCACACCGTGAATCACCTCCAACGAGTTATTGGAATAAGAGAAATGGACGTTGCGGAATACGATGCTCTCATTAGGCTGCGAGGGAGCCAGGGCGTGAGGCTTGAGCGGCTCTTTTATAGGGTTCTCCGTATTCAGTATCTTGTCTATTCGCTCCATCGAGGCCAAGCCCTTGGGTATTTGGTAGCTGGTCTTCGAGAGGTCCTTCAGAGGGTTGATCACGCTGTAGAGGATAACCATGTAGAAGATGAAAGTCGGAGCATCAATAGGAGCCTTGTTGCTGAAGATAAGCGTGCCACCAAACCAGAGCACAAGCACAATAATGCACGTACCCAGGAACTCACTCACGGGATGCGCCGAAGCCTGGCGTATGGCTACACGGTTCGAGGCATCGCGAAATTCGTTGTTCACTCGGCTGAAGCGGTCGAGCATCTTGTCCTCGGCAATGAAAGCCTTGATGATGCGCAAGCCTCCGAGCATCTCGTCGAGCTGCGACATCGTCTCGCTCCATTTGTTCTGAGCGTAAAGGCTCTTGGCTTTCAGCTTACGCCCGATGGCGCCCATCACCCAGATGAGCCCCGGCATGACCAGCACGGTAAACAAAGTCAGCTGCCACGACACAAAAACAAGGGTGAAGAAGTAGAAGATGATGAGGATAGGATCCTTGATGAGCATGTTCAGCGACGACGTGATACTCGTTTCCACCTCAGCCACATCGCCGCTCATGCGGGCGATAATGTCGCCTCTGCGCTCGTCGGTCACGAAAGCAAGCGGCAAATGCAGCACCTTGCTGTAAACCATGATGCGTATGTCGCGGACGACGCCCGTACGCAGGGGCACCATGACAGCCGACGAGAAGAAGTAGCTGGCGGTCTTGAGGAATGTCGTCAGGCAAAGGAAGATACCAATAATGAGCAATGTCGTCTGGTGCCCATAGCGACCTATGAGCACAGTCGTGTAGTAATAAAGATTGTTAATGGCAATGTCCTTGATACCATCCCACTGCCAAGGCTGAAACTCGTAGGCCGTCGTGTCCATGCCGAAGAGCATGTGCAACATAGGCAACACGCTCATGAACGAGAACACGTTGAGCACCGCCGAGAGCATATTGCCTATCACAGCGCCAATCATATAGCGCTTGTAAGGCATGGCAAACCTACGAAGAACCTTCAAAAAATCTTTCATCTATCTTTTATCTCTAATCCTTAATCCTTCCACTCATTTCCTTCCGAAGTCAGCAGGAACCTCGCCCCAGCGCTCTGTTTCCCATTTCACCAGCGGGAACGGCGTACCATTCTGCCTCAGCCATGCCTCAGCCCGAGCCACAAGCTGCAGCAGAGGCGCGTTCTCTGGCGTCGGTGGCAGCGTAGTCTTAGCCTTGCGCTTCGTCACCCAGATGATGGCCGTTCGCGAGTCGCTGTAGACGGGCATCGAGAGTCCTTTCTGCTTGAGCAGGGCCATAGCGTGAACGATGGCCAGGAACTCGCCGATATTATTCGTCCCATGAACCGGACCGTAGTGAAATATCTCCTGTCCAGTCTTCAGATAGATGCCGCGGTACTCCATCGGCCCCGGATTGCCGCTGCAGGCAGCATCCACGGCGATAGCCTCGGCCGGCACTTCCATCGGCAAAGGCAACACCGTATCGTGACGATAGTCGGGAGGATTGATTAATTTACTATTTGACAATCTACTACGATTTACTATTTAACAATTTACCATTTACCATCGGCTTTTATTGACTGGTCAATGGTCAACAATGGTCAATGGTCAATGGTCCTTACATGCGCTCCGGCACTTCAATACCCAGCAGGCCCATGCCCGTCTTGATGACTTTGGCCACAGCCTCGCAGAGGGCCAGGCGCACGGCACGCTTCTGCTCGTCCGGCTCCTTCAAGATCTGGAAGTCGTGATAGAAGCCATTGAACTCTTTGGCCAGGTCGTAGCAATAGTTGGCGATGACGCTCACGTTGTAGTCGGTGCCAGCCTGACGAACGGCAGTTCCGAAGGCGGCCAGCTGTTGGATGAGGGCAATCTCTTTCTCGCTTAACGCACATTTTCCACCGTCCATAGCCCATTGTCCATTTGCCTTACGCATTATGCTGCGGATACGGGCATAGGTGTACTGGATGAACGGACCTGTGTTACCGTTGAAGTCGATTGACTCCTCAGGATTGAAGAGCATATTCTTGCGGGCATCCACTTTGAGGATGAAGTATTTCAGCGCGCCCATGCCTACGATGCGGGCTATCTCCTGGGTCTCGGCCTCGCTGATGCCTTCGAGCTTATTCACTTTATCCTTGCTCATCTCGCGGGCATCGCTGATCATCTTGGCAATGAGGTCGTCGGCATCAACTACGGTGCCCTCGCGCGACTTCATCTTGCCATTGGGCAGCTCCACCATACCATAGGAGAAGTGTACGAGGTCCTTGCCCCACTTGAAGCCCAGCTTGTCCAGCAGGATAGAGAGCACTTGGAAATGATAGTTCTGCTCGTTGCCCACGACGTAGATCATCTTGTCGATGGGATAATCCTGGAAGCGCAATTTGGCCGTGCCGATGTCCTGCGTCATGTACACGCTGGTGCCGTCGGCGCGCAGGAGCAGCTTCTCGTCGAGGCCCTCCTTCGTCAGGTCGGCCCATACGCTGCCATCCTTGCGGCGATAGAAGAAACCTTTCTCCAGTCCCTCCATCACCTTCTCCTTACCTTCGAGATAAGTCTGGCTCTCATAGTATATCTTGTCGAAGCCTACGCCCAGTGCCTTATACGTCTCGTCGAAACCGGCATAAACCCAGTCGTTCATCCGTTTCCACAGGCCGCGCACCTCGGGGTCGTTCTGCTCCCATTTGACCAGCATCGCACGGGCTTCCTGCATCAGCGTGCTCTCCTTCTCGGCACGCTCCTTGGCGGCCTCCTCGTCCATGCCTTCGGCCACGAAGCGCTCGGTCAGTTCCTTCAGCTCGGCACGGTAGTGCTTGTCGAAGGCTACATAGTAGTCGCCGATGAGATGGTCGCCCTTCTTGCCCGTGCTTTCCGGCGTCTCGCCGTTGCCCCACTTCAGCCAAGCCAGCATCGACTTGCAGATGTGTATGCCACGGTCGTTGACGATATTGGTCTTCACGACGCGGTTGCCATTAGCCTGCATCACCTGCGCCAGCGACCAACCCAACAGGTTGTTACGCACATGTCCCAGATGCAACGGCTTATTGGTGTTGGGCGACGAATACTCTATCATCACCAGCGGCGACTCCTCCGTCACGGGCTTGATGCCCCACTGCGCATCCTCACGGATCTCTGCCAGCAGGCTCAGCCAGCAATCATCGGCAATCACCATGTTCAGGAACCCTTTGATGACATTGTAGCGAGCCACCACCTCGGGCACATTCGCCACGAGGTAGCTGCCTATCTCCTCGGCCGTAGCCTCAGGAGCCTTACGACTCATCTTCAGGAAGGGGAACACCACCAACGTAAGGTGCCCCTCAAACTCCTTCTTCGTAGCGCTGAGCTGCACCATCTTTTCGGGCACGTCCTGCCCATATAATGTCTTAATGGCGGCTATGATATTAGCCGTCAAGTTCTTTTCTATCTGCATACCTGAATAATAAAGATTTGATTTTTCGGCTGCAAAGGTACAAAGAAAAGAAGAATGAATAGCGATGAAATGGGAATAATTTAAATGAAAAGTAAAAAATGTAACGCTGAAGCCCTGCGGGCAATCCCGCAGGGCTTCATGCTATCAGTATAGTTTTCTGTAAACAGGGTCACATGTCGGTCAGAGCGAAAGGAAGCATCTGTTCTTCACTTTCCACTCTTCCCCGATTTTCTATTTCAACGCAGCTGATTAGTTGCTCCAGTCGTCGTTCCAGACGTTGAAGCTCTTTGACGATGAGCCCCAGACATTCTCGCCACGGTCGCCCTTAACGAGGACTTCTGCTTCGGGATCAGCTTCACCTTTTCCTTTTGATAAAGCTATCAGCCCTTCCACTTGAATGAGCTGCACATCGAGCTCTGGTGCGATATAAGTCTTCTTCATTGTTCAATTAATATTAATTTTACCACAGGGAGCACAGAGGAGACGGAGAACACGGAGATATTCTCCTTGGAAATCCTATTGCGGCCCTTAGAAGCAGCGGCTCTGTGTTCTATGCCTTCTCTGTGTGCTCTGTGAATATTACTTTTTTTATTTAACTACTACTTTCTTGCCATTGACAATATAAACATTGCCCTTCTGGAGCTTGTTCACCTTGCGACCACCGAGGTCGTAGGCATCACCATTGACAAGACCGTCGAATACACTCTTGATAGCATCAGCATCGCCACCGAGGTAGAAGGCCTTAATGCCAGCCTCAGCAGAAGCATCATTCAAATATGCACGATTAGCACCAACCTTTGGCTGTTTTCCTTCTGCTACCTCATAGAAGGCAACTGTATCATTCAACTTCTGAAGGACATATGAACCTACAGGAGCAGGAGTTTGAGCATAGACACCAGTCAGCAGACCTTCGGTGTAGCTGAGAGCTGTACCCTGAGCATCACCAGTCAGCGTTTCGTTCCATGCACCTTCGATGATGTAAGGCTTATTGGCTTCGAGGGCATTGACCTCTACGAGAGTAAGAGTCGCTCCAACAGTCTCATCGCAGGTGTAAACCTTCACGCCTTCAGGAATCTCAGCGACTGCAAACGGCAGGATTGTTGTACCCCAACCAGCAGCAGTAGTGTTGATGGTGATAGAGGGCTTGGTGGTCGGAACAATCAACAAGTTGTTATTACGAGCTGTACCATAGAGGCCTGCATCTTGAGCGCCCAAATTGATATTGGAAGCATTCGTGAAATTATACACACCTTCTGTTGCGGTAGCGGTGATGGTGTAAACTTCAGCTGAATTGACTTCTGTAGTTGTGCGAACCTGATTTGCATTGCCGCCATATACTACGCCAGTGCAGAGGTAACGTTGATTTCCATCGGCATCAATTTGGTATACCTTGTACTTATTCAAACCTTCAGCAGGAGTGAAATAGAATGCTTGTGCCAAATTTGTATTGGGCTCTTTGTCAAACTGAGATGTATATCCACCTCCATCGCTACGACCACCAGCATAATAAGTCACGGCCTTACCCTTTGTCGAAAGCATAGTGGCATTGTTGTTGTTCGTCCAAGTAAGTTCGCCCATTACGATATTAAATGCAGCATCACTTGCAGGAGCATTCAGAACTTGAAGTGCATTGTAAGCTGCCTCTACATCGGCCACTGTAGCTGTGCCCTGAACGAGTGCGTTTGCTGCTTCAATAGCATTCTGGCTATACTGGAAGGCACCAGTGCCAATGTTTGCGGTGGGAATAGCATCGAGAGCATACTGGACGTTACCTTCAGTAGCTTCATCAGTGATTTCTGCAAGTACGAACTCATCGAAGTTCGAAGATTCGTTCCAACCCATACGAACACCGACATAAGGAGTTTCTGCCGTAAAGACACATTCGGTCTTGGACCATTCAGAAGAAGTTTTACCAGCACCCTGCGGCCACACAAATTCCTTAATAGTACCTGTTTCAGTAGCGGCATCAGACATCTTGAAGAGTGCATTATACTTAAGGTTGTCCGAAGAAGGAGCCTTTCCACTTGTATAAACTGAGAAGTAGTACTTTTTACCTACCTCTACTTGTACGGACTTGCGTATAGTCTTTTCAGAACCTACACCTCCACCATTTGTCGTAATGAAAGCGCCATTATCAACAGCACCACCTTCGGCGGTTATTGTGAAATTGCTAACCACTGCATCAGTTGCATAACCAACAGTCTTCCACGTTGCGACTGCGTTGGGATAGCCAAATGTACCATTCTTAATCAGGTTCTCACCGAGTGTGTAAACCGTGCGAGAAGCACCATCATTCACGAAATAAGTCTCAGGCACCGTGGATTCGGGGAAGCTAACAGTAACTTCGCAAGAAGCCTTCACGTTCTCGTCAAGTGTGCTGGTAACAGTGATAGTAGCCGTACCAGGAGCAACAGCGGTTACAACGCCATCAGCCACAGTAGCCACATTCGCATCAGAGGTTGTCCACGTAACAGTATTTGTAGCATTCTCGGGTTCGAAGGTCGGAGTCAGCGTTACAGTAGGTTCAGCCACAGTAAGGGTAGCCTCGGTCTTGTCAAGAGTTACGCCCGTGGGAACAACAGCAGCCTCTTCAGGAGTCAGGTCACGAACCTTGGTGTACTTCACGTTCTTGAAGCTGAGCCAGCTGATATTGTTGTCAGCAGCGACGTTGAAGTTCAGAGTAAGCTTACCATCCTTTACAAGACCCTGAGCGGTGTAAGTAGCAATCTGGAATTGGCTGGTACCGATTTGCTCGCCTGCTGTAACATCCACAGCAGCGTAGTCACCTTCGCCACCACCATTGATGTCCATCGTGATGCCTGTAGCGTCAGCTGCAGCAACTTCGTTCTTAGCGCGAACACGTACCCACGCTGAAACAGAATAAAGACCATTTTCAACATCAAGTGTTCCGCTCCATTTGTTTTCTGCGAGAGCATTTGCGTCTGCTATCCAATATTCGTAGAAGGGAATCTTGAAATTAGAACCATCAGTAGCGCCTTCGTTAGACCAGGTATTGATATAAAGACTTGTTTCAAAGTCATTCAAACCAAAGCCATTTTCAAGGAAATTGGAAGCGGCAGTATTAGCGCCACCTTGCCAACCTGTGGCGACTGTGCCAAGGTTACCACCAGCATTGGCTTCATCGTTTGTCAGGGTACCGTCATCATATTTTGCCTGTACTGCTGCAATGGCCTCTGCAAAAGTTGTCGTGGCAGCGGCAGTTGCAAAGTTATGAGCGTCCTTCAATGCATTGGCATCAGCAAGAGCTTGAGCAGCTACTTCGTACGCAGCCTTAGAGGTTTCTGCGGCTGCTATAGCGGACTGAGCTGCATTGTAGTTAGCCACGGTCTTGTCGCTGTTGTAAGCATTGATAGCATTAGTCTGAGCGGTTGCTACGTCTGCATTCATCTTACCTGTTACAGCTGTCAATTCAGGAAGTGCGCCTACATAAGTCAGAGTGAAATCGTCAGCACAGAGCCAGCTATTATTAGCCTTTGTGCCCACACCCTCATATTTAATGGTAATGTCAGCATCGGCATCGCAAGCAAATTCTACGGTGTAACGAATTTGGTCATCGGATATCGTCATGGCCTTGCTTACGCCACCGGCAGAAAGTTCTGCGGAAGTCACACCGCGAGCCTTAATCGTAGCTGTAACCTTATACACACCTGCAGGCATACCTGAAAGGGTTTGGGCTATTGACTTAGTACCATCAGGAGTCCAGCATTCAGCATAGTAGGTGCCTACTTTTCCGAAAGAGGTATTGCCTTGAACACTCATTCCAGTATTTTCCCAACCCGTAAGATCACCTGTCTCGAAGCTGGGGTTAATGAGGAGCGCTGCAGTTAAATCTACATTCTCAAGATTGTTAGCCGTAATAGCTGTCTTCAGAGCTGTACGAACAGCTGCAATAGCCGCGTTCATTTCTTCAACCGTAGCAGCGGAGTTTGCTGAAGCATCAGCGCTTGTTACGTCAGTCGAATTGTAAGTATTCAAAACAGCAGCACGAACAACCTGATATTCTGCATATCCAGGCGCCAAAGCGTTCAGCTCACTTGTTGCGGTCTGAATGGCTGCAATAGCGGTGCTGTATTCCTTGGAACTATCCCACTCCTTATTATTAACATCCAAAACTTCTGTCTTCTTTGTGTTGTAAGTTTCAGAAGGAACCTTCCCTTCTAAAGCTTCAAAGGCGGCAACAGCTGCAGCAAGCTGAGTTTCATAAGCAGAAAGGTCAATGCCATAATAAGTGACTTTGAAGTTATCAGCTGCAATCCAGTTGGCTGTAGTGTTTTGTGTTTTCAAGCCAAAGATAACATCGCCTTCACCTGTGAACAAAAACTCTGTTGAGAAATGCTGTACAGCACTACCATTTGTTGAGAGAGAAGTCGTGAAATCAACTCCATCGGCATTGATATACAGAAGAGCGCCTGTCGTTGTAGCACTTGTATTACCCTGGTTGGTAGCAATAGCATCGCATTCGAGGACATACTTACCTTCAGGCATATTGGAAACAGTCTGGCGGAGATAGCCATCACCAATCTTAGCATTACCACTACGCCAAGCCTCGATGAATCTATTCACATAGCCATTAGCCGACTGATAAGTGTTATTATCCTGATAACCAATATTGTTAGCCTGCTGTCCTGAAACGTAGTTAGTTTCCCAACCCGTTATATTCCCCTGAGTGAAATCGGAATTGCTAAGCACAAATTCTGTGATATCACGAGGGTCGGAATCAGAAGCATTGTCTAAGTGAGCCTGAAGGCAGGCATTATTCAAATTCGTTACTGCAGCGGCCAGTTCCTCAGCAGTCGACGCACTGTTTTCATATACGGCAGATGCTGCATCCGTGTTTACCCCAGCTGCATAAGCTTTCATCAATGCACGATACAAACGAGCTTTTGCCACAACGTTTGCTGCTGATTTCTGTTCTTCTGTGAGGAACATCCAATCAATATCAGACGAACTGGAATTATAACCAAAATAAACCCTAGCTCCATTGAGGCTAGCGTTAGCACCTGCATACTGAGTTGATGCAGCGGGATAAGCGGGATCACCTGCTGCTGTCTGCAAGCGATATACGCCGTTTACCTTTGTGATAGTCCATACATAACCTTTATCCTGAGTACCTTTATCTGTATAGCCCCAACGCTGATCATCACGGAAGAGAAGTTTATTGGAGTTATTTGTGTTAAGGAGTTCCCAACCAGATAGAGACGCACCACCAACAGTAACATTTGAAACTGCTTGTGTCTTAATAAGTAGGCCGGTATCTGTACCTGTTGCACTCAATTGGGTTCCCCAATCATTTGCAGCTGTTACGAATTGACCGGCTCCTACATTTAGAATGTAGTATTGTCCGTCATTCACCGGGTCTGAGCCTGGTGACGTCCACGACTGAGCCTGAGCGCTCAGCCCGACCATAGCCGCCATGGCGGCCAAGAAGAGTTTTAGTTTCTTCATTTTGTTTTGTTGTTAAATTAGTTAGTTATTATTTTTTTGGATTTGTTTATCGTTGTGAATGATGTCATTCATTATCATTGATGGCCCTTGTTTCGATTGTTAAATCAAAATCAGTTAGTTATCAGCTATTGCATGTTGTTAAGTGTGCAAGATTAGAGAATAGGGCTCAATCGGGGCAAAATTAGTAATAATGTTTAAAACAGCAGTTTAACTTAGTTGTTAAACTTTGTTAATAGTGCAATTTATTGATTTATTTAAAGCATGGCGCTTCAGAATAAAGCGGTAAAAGCATGGGCGAAAGCGTTGAACTTTGGAATGCTTTTGCCCTCACAGGGCGCGTATTCCCTTGCCGATGCTAACCCAGGGCGATGCCCTGGGCTATTGGCTTGTTGCCCCGTCGGGGCGCTGCATTGCAGGCCGTCAACAGACTTCCGAAACATCAATTACAATGATATATAAGTCGCCAATAAACGTCAATCTAATCGTCAATCGACGACAATCTGCTTAGCAATCGCCGACAATCTGCTTAGCAATCGACAACATTCGAAACATCGCGCAGCGGTTTCGCCCGGCAATTCGTGAAATTCGATGAAAATTAAAGCAACCATGGGACACGAAAATTCGTCTAATTTGTCTAATTCATAGTTCCTATTATATCAACCTGTGTAACTTGATTTCTCGATTAATTCGTAGTTCGTGTGAAGATTTAACCGCAGTTTTTACGGGGTGTACGGCTCAGTCCCAGTGAAGCCTTACGCAACACGCTTAAGAGAATTGCCCAACACACCTAAGAGAATCGGTCGATGCACCTAAGAGAATTGGCCAACACGCCTAAGAGAATTGGCCGATGCGCCTAAGGAGTGTCTGCACGTTTAGTTTGTGCTTTTATGCCATGAAAAAAGCGATGCCACGGCAAAGGATGTTTGCCGCGGCATCGCTGCCTTTATACTGCGCCGCCAAGCGGACGCTAAGGGGTGTGCGTGGCATGTGAGCCACGCATGAACATTAGTCTTTGTCGCTACCTTCCCAGAAGTTCTCGCTGGAGCCCCAGATGTCTTCGGAGGCATTGCCTTTGATGAGGTACTCGCTGTCGTCGGCTTGGCCTTTCATGGAAAGGGCGATGATGATGGCGCTCTGGACACGGACGATGCTGAGCGTGGGAGATAAATATACTTTCTTATCCATTGTGGTAAATCTAAAATCGGGTTAGCTAACTGTTTACTTATCTCACTACTACTTTCTTGCTGCCTACGACGTAGACGCCGCCTTTGTGCATAGAGGCTACCTTGCGGCCTGAGAGATCGTAGACCTCGCCGGCGGCAATGCCGCTGAAGACGCTATGGATGGCATCCTCACCGCCCTCGCCGAAGAAGAAGGCCTTGATGCCTGAAGCGGACTCGGGAGCGTTGAGGTATGCACGGTTGGCTTTGAGCTTGCCTGTGCTGCCCTCGCCGACCTCGTAGAAGCCGATGCCGTTGGTGGCCTGGTTCTGGAGTACGTATTTACCTGCGGGCACTACTTGTTCGACATAGACACCTGTGAGCAAGCCTTCGGTGTAGGTCAGGGCGATACCCTGAGCGTCGCCGGTCAGGGTCTCGTTCCAAGCGCCTTCGATGATGTAAGGCTTGTTGGCTTCGAGCGTTGTAGCCTCAACGAGGGTCAGGCTGTTGCCGTTGGCCTCAGCGCAGGTGTAAGCCTTAACGCCGGTGGGCAGAGAAGCCACAGCGAAGGGAAGCATCACAGTGCCCCAACCAGCAGCGGTGGTGTTGACAGTGATAGAGGGCTTGAAGGTCTCGACGAGGGCGAAGTCGATGTGCGAGTTCACGGTGTAGACGCCAGCGTCCTGAGAACCGATGTAATTGTTGGCGGCTGTGTTGAAGAGGTTCCATTTGCCTTCGGTTGCAGTTGCGATAACAGTTACAACGAGGGCATCATCAGCATTCGTGGTTGTGCGAATCTGAGCGGTATTTCCACCATAAGGAACACCGGTAGTGATATAACGTACATTACCATCGGCATCAATCTGAGACATCTTGTACTTGTTGCCCTCGACCTTGGTGAAGGTGAAAGCCTGAGCCAGGTTCGTATTGGCAGCTTCCTTATACTGGATGTTGTAGTTACCTGCGTCTGTACGACCATTTGCGATGAAGGTCATAGCCTTTTGGTCGTAAGTCCAACCAGCAAAAGTCAGGACGACGTTGAAGAGTTGGCCGTCGGCGGGAGCGTTGAGCTCAAGAGCCTGGTAGTCAGCAATAGCAGCCTCAAGTGTAGCCTTGGCAGCTTCAAGAGAAGCAACTGTTGCATCGGTTGCATCACAAGCCTCCTGAGCAGCTGTCAGGGCCTGAGAATAAGTGGTCACGCCAGCGGTGGGCAACTGGAATGTTGCATCACCGACGTTGACAGTTGCAGCAACAGGAGCATTATCAATGGCGGCTTGCAATTCGGCCTTGTTGGCATCTACGGCAATTGGAGCATAGGTGTCGTCGTCGCAGAGGAGTACGGGAGCGTAGAAGCTCTGCCAGGTGTTGGCATTCAGTTGTCCGTTAATGGCAATGGTTACATCAACAGTTCCGTCAGTAGTGAAGGCGATATAGCGATATTGCCAACCGCGCCCTATATTACTGTTGCTGTAGGAGCCCTCTGTGCTGAAATTGGTGACGCCGTCGGTGTCAATACCCTTACCTGTGTCGCCATTCATCAAGAACGGAGTGCTGACAGCATCGGCCTCGCCAACCTTTACACTCAGACTCATCGTGGTCGTAGACACGCCGCGACCGGCAACCTTCACGACATACTTACCTGCGGGGAGGGTAACGGTAGCAGAAGAAGTCAGGTCTGTCGCAGAGCCATTCCATTTGTCGAAGTATGTCTCGCTTCCTGCATAGCCCTGACCAGAGGTGGTGTCGTAGCTACCCTTGTCCCAAGTGCCGAGCAGGGTGGTAACGTCGTTGGCATAGGCACCAGTGATCGTGGTGTACTCAAGAACCTTCAGGGCCTCTGTGGCTGTAACAACATTTGCAGCCGTTGACTCGTCATTCAGTGCAGCCTCAGCAGTCTCTGTGGCAACACCGATAGTCTTGGCGTATGCGATTTCAGCGACAAGAGCGTCGTAGGAAGGAACGGCAGCTACGAAAGCAGCTGTAGCTGCTTGAATAGCTGCAGTTGCAGTGTTATATCCGTCAACCGTTGTAGGCTCAGCCTTGGCCAGTTCTGCATTGAGAGCGGTTAGCTCTTCACCCGTGACGTTGGGGCTGTCAGTCTTTGCTTGCTCTGCAGCAGCGACAGCCTCGTCGTATTCTTCCTTGGCACCTGCGAGGAAGCTCTTGAATTCAATGGTAATATTGTCGAAGAAGACCTTAGCATTGCTGCCAGAGCCACCGCTGATGGCCTGGCCACCGACCTGAATGAAGCCCTCAGTGGCATCGTTGAGCGTGAAGGTCACCTGATCGGTCTCCCAAGTTGCATAGGCGAAGGCAGTCTTAGTGGAAAGGGTTGCAGAGCCTTCTGCGGGAACGAAGCCGAACAATGACTTGAACTGCGTAACACCCTCAAGAGCATTGTATGCATTCACCTTCAGGGTATAGACACCGGCAGGGAAGGTTGCACTTGCAGAGTTGTAAGTAACTGCGCCACTCCATCCCACGGAGACACCGAGCGTATAACCGCCGTTGCCAAGATTGTCTGTTGCGGGAGCGCTGACGCCGTTCACCTGTCCGGCGCCACCGTACTCAACGACTGCCGAGCTGCTCCATGCGGCACTCGAGACCTGTGTCCAGTCACCATCGATGGCACGAGGAGCAGCACTGCCACCAGCAGCGGCATTGTCAGTAGAAACCGTGCAACTCTCGAAGCCGAGGTTAGGAACGAGGAAAGTGGCATCGCCAGCAGCAGACATGGCCAGCTCTACGGCGGCATTCAGTGTAGCAGCCGCTGCGTTAACCTGCTCCTGAGTGGCATTAGCATTGTCATATACTGCCTGTGCCGTAGAAATGGCATCAGTCAATGTGCCTAATACTGCATTTGCTGTAGTAGCAGCCGCAAGAGCGTTTGACAGCACATCCTTTACCACAGCAGCAGTGTATTCAATCTTCACACAGTCGATGAAGATATGGGGATTTGCACCAGAGCCATTACCTGTAGATTGATAACCTACACGAATCTGGCCTGCGGTCTCAGCAGTTAGGGTGAACGTAACTGTCTGAGTGACCCATTGACCTACGGTGGGGTTTACTGCCACCGTGCGGTTTGTGCCACTCGTGGGGAAGAAACCCGTGTAAGTGGTATTGGCCTGTGTGCCGCTTTGGCTGTACATGGGAACGGTGATGGTGTACTTACCAGCAGGGAGAGTGACATCCTGATAGTAATAGCCACCGCAACCCCATACAGCGAAGAAGCCAAGGCAGTTGCCGGAAGCTTCGCCATTGGGATTCGTAGCAGGAGCCGCCTTATTGTTACCCTGAAGCTGCCAGCTAGAACCATAAGCAAATACAGCACCACCCATACCAGAGTTGGGGTAAGTGGCGTTGCTGTTATCACCAGCCGTTACCACCGACGTCCAACCATCTACGGATTGGAAGCCATAAGGAGTGCCATCCTTACCATAGCCCTTCAGATTAGAGCCGATAGGAGTACCTTGTGAGAAGTCGGCGTTCGTCAGGTACGTGCTGGTGACGTCCGTCTGTGCCGATGCGCCAGCGCTGACAGTGAGGAGCGCGGCGGCGAGAAGTTGTTTTAGTTTCATTTGTCTGTTATTTAAGAGTATTGATTTTATATTATATATGTGGTAGGAATGGCACATATTTATATGCCAACAGGATAACACATAAGTGCATAAAAGACACTATACGGGGCCAAAAGTACGAAGAAGTTTACGTATCTATTTGTTTTTCAATGTTAAAAAATCTAAAAGCCTGACCATGGGACAAAAAAAAAGGGATGTGTCGACTGACACATCCCTCAACTAAAAGATATTTATTGTTCTTATTCCCAGATGGCGCTACCGTAGAAGTTGCCCTTAGTATCTGCTTCTGGGGGAACTTCTCCTTCACCCTTACCGATACCTGAATCACCACCTACTTTAGTGATGCTGGCGGCAATCATCTGTTCTGCTTGTACACGCTGCACATCGAGCGCAGGAGTAATATATGTCTTTTTCATTGTTTGAAAATTGGATATTTAGAGTTTTTGAGAAAAAGGAAACAGGAAAGGGCTTCATCAGCGGGTGACTACCACCCTTCCTTATTTCCTACATTTCTTATTCTTTTATTTTACCAACACCTTCTTGCCGCCAACGATGTAGATGCCCTTCTGAGCATTGTTCACGCGCTGACCGGCGAGGTTGAAGATAGCGCCCTGCTCGGCAGCGTCGCCATTGATCTCGCTGATAGCGGTCTCGATGCCGCCGATGAAGAGCTTGACACCAGCAGAAGCATTCTTAGCGTCGATGTAAGCACGGGTGCCCTTAACGGTGGTAGCACCTTCGCTCTTGTAGAGTTTGTCGGCGCTGATGAAGTAGTTGCCCTCTGCAATCGTGGTCTTAGCAGCGTATGTGCCTACAAAGTCAACGTATGTACCAGCAAACTTAGCCTCGCCAGCAGCGACGGTACGACCCTCGAAGGTGTACTCCGTGCCAGCAGTAGAAGTCTTCAGCAGAACGGGTTTGTTGGGAGTGATAGCGGGAGTAGCCATAACGTTGAAGTTGACGGTAACAGCAGCTTCGCTTTCACCAGCATCGGAGAACTCAGCAATCTGGACATCGTCGCCAAAGGCAGCCTTCAGTTCGTCAGCATTGAGCTGGAAGGGCAGAACGATGGTATTCCAGACATTAGCCTTGATGGTGCGCTTCAGCTCAACAGTTGCAGCAGCGTTCTCAGCGACATAATCAGCATTCTCGTCGATGGTCACGACCTTGGCGGGAACCTTGTAGAGCTCGACATAGCCGATACCCATCCAGTTGTAGCTGTTGCCAGCGATGGTCTTCAGACCAATCTTCACTTCCTGCTCAGCAGTATTGACGAAGCTGATGCCAGCCTGAGTCAGGCGAGTGGTGGTGACGGCAGAACCCTGAGTGTCATTAGCATAGAAGTAGACACCTACGCTGTTCGTGCCAGCATACTGATCCTGAGCGAAAGCATAGCAGCTGATGTCGAATGTACCAGCAGGCAGAGTCACCTTCTGATAGAGGGCGAAAGCATCGTTGGCCTTGGCAGGATTGCTCCAGTACTCGAAGAAGTGAGTCTTGGTGCCGTCCTCAGAGGTAGCAGCGTCATTGGTCATGGTCTGGCTGTTGCCATCTTCCATGTCAGTGTACCAACCCGGAACATCAGCACGTGGTGTCCATGCGGGGAAACTGGATACATCGGGATTAGTGAGCAGGAAGGTGCAATCGAACTTAGCACCGTCGCCAACAGGATTAGCGGCAAAGACGTAAGTGGTCATTGCAGTCTTCAAAGAAGCGGCGGCAGCGTTGATAGCTTCTACTGTAGTAGCAGCTTCAGCATCCGTAGCAGCAGAAGAGATAGCTGCTACAAACACGCCATTGGCCTCTGAGTTGTCATTGGCAACAGCTGCGAGAGCCTCGGCAGCTGCCTTATCGAGTTTATAAGCAGCGTAGGTGCTCTCGGTGGTCTTGGCTGTTGTTGTTGCGCTCTCGATAGCTGCAATAGCTGCAAGGTAGTCAGCTTTCTTAGTGTATGTCTTATTGTTCTCGGTCACAACGCCATCAAGAGTTGTATAAACGGCAGCAGGCACGTTACCCTCGACGGCCTTGGCAGCAGCAACAGCAGCAGCCAGTTGCTCATCATATACAGTGTAGTCGGGAGCACCAAAGTACTTCAGTGTGAAGTTGCGGAAGATGGTCCACTTGTCGGTCTCTGTATCTTGGTTATCGATACCAATTTCAATATTGCCGGCTTCCTCAACAAGGAACTTCAAGGCAACCTTACCATTACCTCCGTCGAAGTAGGTCTTGGCTGCAGCCATGGTGTTGACGACATCACTTCCTACGCCAGGAATAAGAATCTTATCCTCGCCTGCATAGAAGTAGGTCGAATGGTTACCTGCACGGTGGAAACCAGTGACGCCGAACTCCCACGTACCAGGATTCAGAGCAAGCGTCTGGTAGAACTTGAAGTTCTGCTGATAGAATTCACACTCACCATAGTTGCATACAGCCCAGCTGTAGTTTGTATTGGGTGTACCCACAGCCGTCCAATAGTTGGTATTTTGGCTTACGGAAGCGTTGTCAACCATTACAGCGGTAACGTCAAGACCTGTTTCAGGAACAGTCACATTTGGCAATTCTGCAAGGAAGGCATCACGGAGAGTTACAACGGCTGCATCGATAGCCTCGTTAGTAGTAGCTGCTGCAACCTCAGCGTCAGCAGCAGTGACATCCAAGCTGGCAGCAATAGTCAGAGCTGCAGACTTGATATTCTGGTAACGAGTATAGTTTGAAGCGAGTGCATCAACGGTAGCGGTTGCAGCTTCAATATCAGCTACGCCATTTTGGCAAGCCTCAACAGTAGCATTGTTAGCCTCTGCAGCAGCAATTGCATTGTTGTAAGCGGTCAGGGCAGCAGCAGGAACAGACAAAGTAGCGGCATGAGCTTTTGCAGCAGCAACAGCATCAGCCAACTCATTCTGGAAGAGCACGAGAGGTTCAGTACCCAGATAGTTCAATGTGAAATTATCTAGAGCCAGCCAGCTGGCACCTGCTCCTGTTCCAACACCTTCGAAACCAATGGTAACATTGGCATTGTCTTCACAAGAGAAAGTAACGCTATATATATTCTCTACATCACCGATAGTGACAGCTGCCTCGGTTGTGCCGGCGTACACTTTAGCAGAGGTCACGCCACGAGCTTTAATTTTAACGGAAAGCGTATAATAGCCAGCGGGCAGAGACTGAAGTTCCTGTGAGAGACTTTTTGTTCCATTGGGCTGCCAAGACTCAGCATAGTATGAACCTGTCTTTC
Organism: Prevotellaceae bacterium UBA4372; assembly: GCA_002391275.1. GTDB lineage: Bacteria > Bacteroidota > Bacteroidia > Bacteroidales > Bacteroidaceae > Physcousia. Next base: position 26,264 of record DGSC01000066.1, read on the forward strand.
CAAAAGACGTATTGCCCTGAGCACCCATCCCACTGTTTGTCCAGCCATTCAGATTGCCTGTCTCAAAACTTGGGTTGGCAAGGAAGAACTCAGATACATCGAATGACTTTCCATCGTTAATCTTGACCGCTTTGATGAATGGCAAAACCAAAGCCTTGATAGCAGCAATGGCTCCATTAACTTCCTCTGCTGTGGTAGCTGCATCAACGACATCGTCCTGAGCATATACACCATTGACGAGTGTAGCCTTAGCATCGTTCTGATCGGTGTAGATGTCAGTGGCATTGGCATAGGCCAGTACCTTGGCACGAGTCTCGGCATAAGTAATTGTGGGGCCATAGGTCACCAAAGAACTGGTGGGAACGAATTCCCATTCGCAACCGTAGTCTGCGGGATTGACTTGTGCAAGCACACCGCCTTTGCTATCGGGGCCACCTACATAAAGACCTGTCACGCCATTCTGACGGATGTAATATGTACCATTTGCCTGCTTCTCGAAGAAGTAAGTGCCAGCATTTGCTCCATCAACGTGCATGGCTTCACCTGCAATTCCATTGCCAGAGGTGAACAGCTTGTTATTTCCGCCCTGGTTGCAAGCCAACGTATAACCGGCAGCATCACTACCTGTTACAGTCCACTCAAGGGCAGAATTGACATTTGCCAATACTGCAGAAGTTGCCCAGCTGAACCAAGCGGATCCGCCAGAGAGGTACTGACCTGCACCCACATTACGAATCTTGTAGACTCCGCCTGAGACGGGATCAGCAGCTGACGGGGCAGAAGGAGCCACCCAATCAGAACCAGCCTGAACACCCAGGCTGACCATAGCCGCACAAGCGGCCAAGAAGAGTTTAAATTTCTTCATTTTGTCTGTTAGTTAGAAAATATTAATTAATAAAATTTATTACCGAAGGAAGTTATAAAAGGTCTAAATACGTACACATATATATAATACGCGCGCGTGGACAAGACACTAAAACCGAGCAAAAGTATAAAGAAAACTGAGTTTCAGCACAATAAGGCACGTTAAAATTAGTTAACAACAAGGAAAAGTTGGTTCAACGGCTCAAAACAATTACTCGCAAGGGTAAAAGTACGTGAAATACACGCAGTTCAACACTTGTAAGCAAAAATTAAGGCGACGCAGAAAGGGCTGCGTCAAAACGCCAAACGCATCTTACCTCAACGGGTCAGACAATAACCTGAACACTTCGTTTCTTTCGTAGCTTTCGTTGAGGAATAAAAAAAAGAGACTGTGTCAAGGTTTTGACACAGTCTCTATATCACTACTCTGCCAGTACGGTGAACTCTGCGCCTGAAGCAAAGTCGAGGCCGTTCTGCGAAGAAAGGGCTGTGAAGCGGAGGTAACGAGCACGCTGGGGTTTGGCAAAGGTGATACGCTGAAGGTTGGCGTTCGCTTGGAACTCGCCTTCGGCAACAGCGTCGCCCCACGTCTTACCGTCCTGCGAAAGTTGTACCCGATAGCCTTTGACGTTGCCATTGTTGCCGCCGTCCTGACGAGGCAGATAGGTAAATCCTTTGATGGTCTTCACTTCTGAGCAATCGAAATCAATGGTGTGCGGATATTTAGTCACGGTGACACCGTAGGCGGTGTGCCAAATGCTCTCGGGTTTACCATCAACGAGGTTGGCAGCGTTCTCGCCTGGTTCTTCGGAACTGCAGGCAAGAACCGTTACGGGCACGTTCTCTACGCGGTCGAAGATACGGGTGATGCGGACATCGGGATTATCGGTGTGCCAGACGTTGATAATGCCGCCGTTGCGCATGTTGATGGGTTCGCCTCCGTAGACTTTTCCCTTGGCTAAGAGCTGCTTCAAGGCAACGGCTTTTGAACCGAGCGGGCGCACGTTGTAGCTGACGGATTCTCCGTTGAACTCGTTGTAGACGATGTTGACGTCGCCCTTGGCATCGCGTGTGATGGCGAGGGGTAGATCGCCGCCATGAATGACGGGGAAGTTCTTGGCTGAAATCCTACGCGTGTCGGCAGTGGCAGTCGGACGGATGAAGAAACCGAAGCAATGGGCATCGGCATATACGCGATCGGGCTCCAGCGGACCGCCTTGACCGCAGCTGCTACCTCCCAAACCGGTAACCTTGGTGTCGAGGTGGACATAGACGTGGTCGCTCTCGGGCAATGCGTCGGGATGGGGTGCATAGGTCAGTTGCAGGTCGCTCCAAGGCAGGACGCTGGTGGACATGCTCCCTGTGAGGGCTCCGAAGACAAGCCCGTTGCCGGTGTTGTCTGTCAGAGCAAGCCATTGTACACCCTCGCGGTTGCCCATATCCTGAGGCTTGGGGAAGGGTACAAACTGGTCGCGAACGGTGCTCTCATAAACGGCAAAGAACATGCCGCTCATGCGGTCGGCATAGTTGTTCTGGGGGCCGCAGCCGAAGTAGCTCATGCGTGAGCCGTCGGCCTCGAAGCGAGTTGGCAACTTAAAGAGGAAACCAAGACGCGGCAGGATGGCCTTCGGGTTGCTGCCCGTGATGGCACTCTGGTTCTCAATCGTGCCGTCGGGATAAACGGTCCAGACGATGTTGGAGGTGAAGAAGAAGTCGGAGAGCTGACCATTGTCCTTGATGGTGTAGCGCCCGCTACTGCCACCTAAAATCTGTCCCCTTGTACCACGACTCTCAACGGTGTAGTTGAGGACTACGGCACCGTCCTTACGGGTATAGATATTATGGCTGAGCACCTTGTGCTGCAAGCTGTGGAGACCATTCTGGTACCACGACTGATAGTACCAATTGTCGTTGTCGACGGGTGCACGGAGGGCATCGAGGACAGGACCACAGTCGTCCTCTATGACGGTCTTGCCATCCACTGCCCAGCTCTTGATGGTGCCCTTAACGTTGTCGAAGGTCACAGACCATTGGTCGGCGCTTAATGTGAGCGTACCGCTGCCTCCTACTTTCTGAATAGCAGGTTGATCTTTCTCTGCTACCCATATCGGCATGACATCACCCGCACCCCAAAGACACAGCTGTTCACTCATCTGCACATAGCCTTTCTTGGCCCATGGCATATCGCGACTCAACTGGAACTCTACCATAAGCTCATAGCAATGGCTATCGGGATTATGGTCGGCCTCGAGATTTATCGGCAAAACGAGCGGTACGGTCTGGCGTGGCCCAATAGGACGCATAGCCGAGGGACCGTTCTTAGCCACTGGAATCCGTCCCACTTCAAAGCCATCGCGAAGGACTACAGCGACGATGTCGACATAGTTGAGCGGCACGAAGTAGTTTTTGTTGGTAATGCTGAACTTAACCATCTGGCGGGTAAAATGTCCGTCGCCACCCATGACAGGCGTGCTGCCCCAAATGCTGTCGAGCCTTACGCCGACATTCTGGTAGACATGCTTGACGTCAAAGTATTCGGGCTTGGGCGATAAGTCGGGAAACATAACGCCGTTCATGCAGAACATACCGTCGTTGGGCAGGTCGCCAAAGTCGCCTCCGTAGAAGAAGGCTCCCCCTTTACCATCCTTCGGCTTCCATATCGCCTGATCTACCCAATCCCAGATAGCACCGCCACAAATATAGTTGCTGGTCTCTATAGCTTTCCAGAAGTCGATGAGGTTGCCGCCGGCATTACCCATGGAGTGGGCATATTCGCTGATGTGGAAAGGATACTTGGGACCTTTGCCTCCTCCGGCTGCAAATTGCACCCAACCAACCGAAGGATATTGGTTTGAACCCATATCCACGATGTCGTTGTTGCGCTCGTACTGAACGGGGCGCGAGGTGTCGAACTGCCTGATGGCCTCGTAGGCGGCCTTGAAGTTGTCGCCAGGTCCAGCCTCGTTGCCCAGACTCCAAATCACGATGGAAGGAGCATTTACGTGCGCGCGTACCATTTCTATATTACGCGCGATGTGTGCGGAGCGCCATTCTATAGGGTGAGAGAGCGAGGCGTCGCCATAGTAGTACTCATGGCTTTCGATGTTGGCCTCATCCTCAAGATAGACACCATACTTGTCGCAGAGATAATACCAAATGGGGTCGTTGGCATAATGGGAGTTGCGCACATGGTTGATGTTGCCCCGTTTCATCAGGAAGATTTCCTGCTCCATCTGCTCTTTTGTGATGGCATGGCCACGCCATGGATTGGTCTCATGGCGGTTGACGCCTTTCAACTTCACAGGCTTGTTGTTGACGTAGAAGTAGCGGCCGGCCTTGCCGAACTCATCCTGCTCGGCAGGTGTGTCGCGAATCTCAACGCTTCGGATGCCGAAATAAGTGCTACGGACATCAAGCACGCGTCCTTTCTTATCCTTCAACGTGGCCGTGAGGACGTAGCGGTAAGGGGTCTCGGCACTCCACGTCTGAGCGCCATGGTAGCTGAGCGTTGCCGAAGAATGGGAAACCACGCCTTCATCAACAGTCTGTACGGCCTGCGTTGCCTGAGCGGCAGGAGTACCCACGGCTGGTTCTGTGTCTAAGTTCAAGGCTGCAGGAGCCAAGTCGTCGGCATAGAGTTCCAATGGATAGGTCTTATACTCCACAGAGAGTCCCTTAGGAAGCGCTTTTGCTTTCTTGCTATGGCTACGGATTTCCGACTCCACACAAATGGCGGCATCCGTTTCTCCCATGTTGCAATCAACGCTTAGTTCTGTGGTGCGCACGATAAGGTCGCTGAGTTCCACTTCAGGAACAGACGTCAGATAGGTGCTTCGGAAGATGCCAGGCAGGCGGAACATATCTTGTGCTTCGAGGAAGCTTCCGTCTGAGTTGCGGTACACTTCTACGGCCACGACATTCTCACCCTTCTTGTTCAGGAAACGTGTAATGTCGAACGACGCCGTATTGCGTGAATTCTTGGAAAAACCGACATAATGCCCATTGATCCAGAGATAGAAGAACGAGTCCACGCCATCGAAATTGATATAAACGACGCGGCCGTCCCAAGCAGCCGGCACCGTGAAAGTGCGGCGATAGCTTCCCACCTCGTTGGGATACTCATTGACAGTCCATTGGGGATTGCGAGGCTTGCGCATGACCCCACCCTTCCAGTCGCCGACGGCCACTTGATGTTCAAAGATAACTTTCTGGTTGACGTAGATAGGCACACCGTATTTCAGCGACCCGTCTTTCTGGATGCCTTGCACGTTCCAGCAACCGGGCACTTCGATATTGTCCCATGCAGCGACGTCATACGCTGGGGCTTCAAAGCCCTTGGCCCGTTCGTCAGGTTGCTTGGCCCAATGGAACTTCCACGTTCCATCGAGGCTTTGCCAATATGCTCCGCGCTCGGGCAGCACACCGCGTGCAGCCTCCTCGGTGGAGAAATGGAAGCCCCAGGCACGCGGTTGCTCCTTATTGAGGGCTAAAGCCTGTGGTGATTCCCATTCATTACCTTGCGGCGCCGTCGGCTGCAGTTCATAGGCAAAGCCTTGGAGACCAGGGCGATTTATATTCTGAGTGTCAGCTAAAGCAGATGATGCCAAAGTAGCACATAATGAAAGCGCTAAAGCGAACTTTTTCATGCGAAAGATAGTTAGGTTAGTTATTAAAGGTTTTTTTGTTCATTGCCAGCTTTGGGTCACCCGTCTCACGACTTCTTATCGCCATAGCCATAGCCATAGCCGCCATAGCCATAGCCATATTGTTTCTTGTTGATATGGGCATCATTGAGGATGATGCAAAGGTGGTTGAATTTCTTATCCTTATACAGGCGCTCCAATTCTGGCAGGAATCGACGATCCACCTTACCTTCACGTACGACGTAGATGGTAGCTTCTGCTACACGGTTGACAATTCCGGCATCTGCTACGGCCTGTGCAGGCACACTGTCAATGACGATGTAGTCGTAACGTGTCTTCAGTTCGCTGATGAGCGTTTCCAAACGATCGCTCAACAGCAATTCAGAAGGATTGGGAGGCGTAGCGCCGGCGGGCAACAAGTCAACACGTTCGTGTATGGACTCCTTCACGATGAGTTGATCCAGGTCTGTTATGCCTCCACGCAGATACGACGTCAGGCCATGACTGTGCCGATTACCTAAAAGGCGCGACTGCGTGCGTTTACGAATATCAGCGTCTATCAACAGGACACGCTTGCCAGAGAGCGCCAGTGTAACCGCGAAATTGCGCGAAACAAACGTCTTACCCTCACCCGGCGACGTGGATGTGAACATAAGGATCTTCGCATCTTTGTTGATGAAGCCAAGGTTGAAACGAATGACACGGAAAGCCTCATTGACAGAGTCTGTCTTCTGTTCGCCCACGATAATCTCGGCGTCGTCTACACCCTCCTTTCGATGAGGCACCTCGCCGATGATGGGTATCGTGGTGAAGTCCTCAATATCACGACGGCCACGAACGGACATATTCAGGAGGTCGCGCACATAGAAGAAAGCGAATGGCAGCAGGAGGCCAACAAGAAATGCCACCAACATAATAATCTTCTTGCGAGGAGAGATTGGCGTATTACTACCGAAGGGAGTCTCAACAATGCGGATGTTAGCCTCGGTGATGGCCAACTGCAAAGCGGTTTCCTCGCGTTTGTTGAGCAGGTAGGTATAAAGCGTTTCCTTAATGTTCTGCTGACGAGAGATGTCGATAATCTCTTTCTCTTTCTGTGGTACGGCAGCGATATTCGAACTCAGGCCGGCCTCTTCTTGCTTGGCACGCCCCAGCTGAAGATTAAGGGAGCTAAGGTATGCGCCCGTAGAAGCAATGATGGCAGAGCGCATCTGCTGCAGTGCATCCTCCAACTGACGCACCTTGACGCTGGCCTCACCGGCACTCTCCACGAGGCGGTTGTGCTCAAGCATCGTGTCGTTGTACTTGGATATCTGAGACTGGATGCCGGCATCCGTCAAGCCTCCCAGCGAAGGAATCAGATGGAAGCCAGCGGAATTGTTGCGTAAATCTTCGAGCAGGAACTGCACCACGCCCACCTGCGACTCAAGCTGAATGCTTCGCTGACGAGCTGCGGCGCTCTGCTGCAAGTAGGCATTCGCATCCTCTTTCAGACCTACGAGGCGGTTGCTTTGCTTGAAGGCAGCCAGCTCACCTTCCACACGGCTAAGGTCCTTCGAAATAATCTGTATGCGCTCGTCAATAAATTCGGCAGTGCTCTTGGCTATAAGGTTCTTGTCGATAATGATGCTTCGCTTATATGCTTCGAGAACGGCATTGAGGATGTCGGTAGCACGAGCTATATTCTGGTCGGTATAAGTCAGCCCCACAAGAGTGCTCTCCTTATCAATCTCGGCAGCGGCAAGCGGAGCTCCAAAAGCCACGGCAGCTGCTTCAATGGTGCGACGCATAATACGAATCTCCTCTCCGTCGAACTGCTTGAGGTAACGCTCATCCGGAACGAAGGTGGCAACGCCAAAGGGAGTCTGCACCTTCTTGTCAAAAGGAATGAACTTATCGAACGCCACTTCGCCGTTCGTCGTCACTACGTCATAGACATGAACGTTGTTGCCGCTCACCATAGCCTTGAAGGTGAAAGGATGCTGCGTCTCGGCGCTATCAAACTGAACCGTAAAAGGCCGGACATCGTAGAGGGTGATGTCGCGGAGCCGCTTCTTGTAGGTATAGGTTACGTCGAGGTGCAATTGCCTTACCACTTCCTTCATGATCTGATGACTCTGAAGGATGTAGAGCTCATTTTTGACACTCGATCCCGACATTACGCCATTGAGCTGCATGAGAGCATCAGTGCCGCCTCGACTGGTGCGGCCTCCACCTGCACCGTCATCCTTGACGAGCATCACCGCCGAGCGCTTGTAAATACGAGGCTGCATAGCCAGATAGAGACGTCCGAGCGCCAAGCAGAGAATGATAGAAAGGATAAACCATTTCCAATGGGCGGTAAAGATGTCCAAAATATCGCGCAATGACAACATGTCATCCGCCTCACGAAGTTGCTCTGTTTGTTGTATGTCCATGAATGTAAACAATTTAAAAATTTGCGTGCAAAGTTACATATTTTCAGTTAAGGTAAAGCATAAAAACGAGAAAATTCTTGGCCATATTTGTTAAAATAACTACCTTGCGCCCCGAAACGCCCACAACTTGCCTATGAAACAGAAGACCTTAACAGCCATAGCTGCTATTTTTTTACTCGGAATCAACACGATTATCGCTCAACGTCTAGAGCCCCAACGCGGCAATGCTTCATACTATGCCGACTACTTCCACGGCCGCACGATGAGCAACGGCGAGCGTTATCATCGCGACAGCATGACCTGCGCCCATCTCCACTACCCTCTCGGAACCTGGTTGAAGGTGCGCAACATCACAAATGGAAAGGAGGTTGTAGTACGTGTGACGGACCGCGGCCCCTTCTCTCGCAAGTTTGTCATCGACCTCTCGCGTGCCGCAGCCCGCCAGTTAGATATTATTCACTACGGATGGCGTCCGGTGGAAATCACACCTTTCACGCCCGGACATATCCCTTATGCCTACACTCCTACCCGCGACAAGCCAGTGCTCAACCTCGGATTCTCGGACGACGAGGATGATTTAGCCCCTTATTGGCAGGAAGACAGCATCTATCTTTCGCGCCACAGGCTTTCCAGAACGCAGGTGGCAGTGCATATGGACACGCTGAAGAATACGCTGCACGCCGACACTACGCTTCGCGAGAAAGTACTTAAAAGCATCGACGCCAAGCAACAGCCCAAAAAGAAATAGGACTGTTGCTTGGCGTCGATGCTTTTTTATTTGCTAAAGACCTGCGGAAAATCGGGGCTATTTCTCCGATTTCATCAGTAGGCAACGGAACATTCAAAGCCGAGATTCCTCACACGCTCTGCTATAGCATCCAATTCATCAGGCCGTGCCTTTTGAATCGATGAAATGGGCGTTTTTCGGTCCACGGTGTAAATCATTACGCTTCCGGGCCGTATCCGTTTGAGTGCTTCAAGCCACGGCTCAACATAGCAGTCTGCCGTATTGCATACATCCACGCCCTCAGCATCGGTTCCACGCATAAACATCGTTTGCACGACGACATGACCATCGAATGCAGCCAAGCTGTCGATAATGGCCTCCAAGTCGTAGTGCCCCGTCGGGCGGTCTACCCTTTTAATGTAGTCGACATCCACCGTGTCCAGCTTCTGTATGTTGTTGTCGACACGCATAAGTGCCGCATGCACCTCAGGACGTGTCACCTGAGTGGCATTCGAGAGCACACTGATTCGCGCGTCAGGACAGAAGCGGTCGCGCAGCGAGATGGTATCATCGATAATCATGGGGAACGACGGATGAGTCGTAGGCTCGCCATTGCCGGCAAAAGTGAGCACATCGGGATGCACGCCATCTTCATGCATACGTCTGAGCTGAGCCTCAAGAGCAGCAGCCACGGCCTCCCTCGTTGGCAGTTTATGATGAGGGCGCCGCTCGGCATTCAAGCCACACTCACAATAAATGCAGTCGAAGGTGCAGAACTTGCCGTCGTCGGGCAGAAGGTTGATGCCCAGCGAAAGGCCCAGCCGGCGGCTATGCACTGGGCCGAAGATAGGAGAAGGGTAAATTATTGTTTCCATGACAGCTGCAAAGGTACAAAGAAAATGAAGAATGCCTGATAAAGAATGCAGAATTATTTGTTTTTTTTTCTGACCCTCCGCAAAAAACATTACCTTTGTCCGCTGAATATGTTAGACAAGATACAACAACCCATATCCGAAGAGCTGAAGAGTTACACCTCTTTGTTCCGTTCGGCTCTGCAGGCCGACAACCCCTTGCTGGCCGCAGCATTAGCACATCTGACGCGCCGTCTGGGCAAGATGATGCGCCCTACCCTTCTGCTGCTGTGTGCACGCGAGGGTGGTGCCGTCAGGCCTGAAGCGATGCATGCCGCTGCGGGCTTGGAGATGTTGCACACGGCCAGCCTCGTGCACGACGATGTCGTTGACGAGAGCGACATGCGGCGCGGCCAGCGCTCGGTGAATGCCTTGTTCGACAACAAGGCAGCCGTGCTCGTAGGCGACTTCATCACTTCGAAAGCGCTCACGGAGGTCTCGCTGACCCATTCGTTAGAGGCGGTGGAACGCATGGCTTGGCTCGGCCAGACGCTGGCCGACGGCGAGATGATGCAGCTGAGCAACACGCAAAGCACCGTGTTCAACGAGAAGGCCTACTACGAAGTCATCGCCAAAAAGACAGCCGCCCTCTTTTCCACATGTGCCTTCCTGGGTGCCCGTCTGGGCGGCTTAAGCCCGACAAAAGTGGAGCACCTCGAAAGGTTTGGACATCTCGTGGGCTTGTGTTTCCAGATTCGCGACGACATTTTCGACTTCGACGAGGATATCGATGCCGGCAAGCCCAAAGGCAACGACATGCACGAGGGCAAAATAACACTGCCGGTTATCCATGCCCTCAACACCACCATCAATGCCCGCTATCACCACTTGGCCTTGCGCGTAAGAGCGATGGAAGCATCAAAACTGGAAGTACAGGAGCTCGTCGACTTCACCGTAGCCAGCGGCGGACTCGAATATGCCGAGAGTGAAATGCAGCGACTGCATGACGAGGCACTGACGATGCTCGACGGTTTGGACAACGACGATATTGCGGCATCGCTGAAACTGTACCTCGACTATGCCGTAAGACGCAATGTGTGACGGTTCCATCGTATTAAGAACATAGACATTCCACCATAAAAAAATTCTTTCTCTCACGACACAACAACCTCTCAACCTATGAAAAAAATTCAGATCATCAATGGCCCGAACCTGAATATGCTTGGGCTGAGAGAGCCCGACGTATATGGCTCGCGTTCGTTCGACGACTACCTCACTGAGCTGCGCAAGCAGTACCCCGACGTAGAGATATCCTACTTTCAGAGCAATCACGAAGGCGACCTCATCGATTGCATCCAGACTGTAGGGATCTCGGCTGATGGCATAGTGCTCAACGCCGGTGCCTACACCCACACGAGCGTCGCGCTGCACGATGCCCTACGTTCGGTTCCTGCCCCTGCCGTGGAAGTGCATATCTCGAATGTCCACCAACGTGAGGAGTTCAGGCACCATAGTCTTATCAGCGCTGCCTGCAGAGGTGTGATCTGCGGGTTCGGCCTCGATTCCTATCGCTTGGCCATCGAAGCGCTCATCCATTGACAGGCCTATTTGTTAATCTGTTAATCCGTAGAATAATTGTCTCTCGACGACTACATACTGGCTCACATCGACCCTGAGCCCGATTACCTGCACCGTTTGTGGCGGGCCACCAACCTTCACCTCAATTATCCCCGCATGGCCAGTGGCCACCTGCAGGGACGTCTGCTGAAGATGCTCGTGCACATGATACGTCCGCGAATGGTATTGGAGCTGGGCACCTTTACGGGCTACAGCACGCTTTGCATGGCCAGCGCCTTGGAGGACGGGGCCGTGATTCACACCATAGAAATCAACGATGAGCAAGAAGACTTCACGCGCCCATGGTTCGAGCAATCACCTTGGGCCGACAAGATTACGCTCCACATCGGCGATGCCCTGTCGCTGCTGGCCCAATCCCCGGCCACAGGCGATGCTTCCGCCTTGCCACCGCTCTTCGACCTCGTATTCATCGATGCAGACAAGCGCCACTATGTCGACTACTACCACGCCGTGATGCCGCGTCTCCGACAGGGCGGTTTCATCGTGGCAGACAACACCTTATGGGACGGTCACGTGGTGGAAGGCGTTTCCATCGCAGCCGAACATGGCTGCACAGAAGCTACCCCGGGCGCCTCCTCCCATCAGACATACCGTCCGAGCCAAGGCACAGCGGCACGTGCCCACAACGGCAAAGATGCACAAACCCTCGGCATCATGGCGTTCAACGACCTCGTAGCATCCGACACGGCCGTGGAAAAAGTGATACTCCCCCTTCGCGACGGACTAAGCATCCTGCGCAAAAAATAACGTCTCACCGGCGAGACAAGTCTTTCAGGTTATCTGAAACGGCTTGCCTCGCCAGTGAGACTTTTTTTATTCGCCCAACCTTCAGAACGACACATCCCAGCTTATGAAACTATTTCTTCTCGACGCATACGCCCTCATCTACCGTGGCTACTATGGTTTCATCAAGAACCCCCTCATCAACAGCCGTGGCGAAAACGTTTCAGCCATCTTAGGTTTCCTCAACTCACTCGAGGAAGTGCTCACCAAGGAGCAGCCCACCCACATCGGGGTGGCCTTTGATCCGCAGGGTGGCACCTTCCGCCATCGGGCCTATCCGCCATATAAGGCACAGCGCGAGGAATCGCCCGAGGCTATCCGCTTCGGTGTCCCCGTCATCAAGGAAATACTGGCGGCCTACAACATCCCCGTGATTGAAGTAGCCGACTACGAGGCCGACGACGTCATAGGCACCTTGGCCCGACAAGCCGACGCCCAAAACATCAGCACGTTCATGATGACGCCCGACAAGGACTACGGCCAACTGGTGACGTCGAACGTCAGCATCTTCAAGCCCCGCAACTTCGGTTCGGGATTCGAAGTGCTCGGCCCGTCGGAGGTGTGCGCCAAGTGGGGCATCAACGAGCCGCTGCAGGTGATTGACATCCTTGGCCTTATGGGCGACGCTTCCGACAATATCCCCGGTTGCCCCAAGATCGGTGAGAAGACGGCCGCAGCCCTCATTCAGGAGTTCGGGTCTATAGAGCAGTTGCTGGCATCGACCGACCAGCTCAAAGGCAAGCTCCGCGAGCGTGTTGAGGAGAATGCCGAGCAGATACGCCTCTCACGCTGGCTGGCGACCATCGTCACCGATATTCCCATCACGTTGGACATTCCTTCGCTGGCCTACAGCGAGCCCGACCGCGAACGCCTGACCGAGCTGTTCACGCGCTATGAACTGCGAACGTTGCTCAACCGCAAGTTCGGTACTGCTCCCAAGGCCACGAGCCAGAAAGCAGCACCCTCGGAAAAGACGCAACCGAAGACCGATGCACAGCTCGATCTCTTCGGCGAACCTGCAGCACCGCAACAACCCGCATCGGCCGTGACGGCAGAGGAAACCGAAAGCAGCGAACTCACGGCCTATTCGCCCGAGACGGCCGCCTACCACCTCATAGATACGCCCGAGGCACAAGAGGCATTGGCCAGACAACTCGCGGAAGCACCGACTATAAGCATCGACACCGAGACAACATCGACCAACGCCATTGATGCGGAACTCGTTGGCCTGAGCTTCGCCGTGCACGAGGCTGAGGGCTACTACGTGCCTGTGCCGGCCGACCGTGCCGAGGCGCAGGCGGTAGTGGAACGCTTCCGCAGCGTCTACGCGAACGAGACGTCGCTGAAAGTGGGACAGAACCTGAAGTACGACATCAACGTGCTGGCCAACTATGGCATCGAGGTCAAGGGCAAGCTCTTCGACACCATGGTGGCACACTATGTCCTGCAACCCGAGATGCATCATGGCATGGACTACCTGGCCGAGGCTTACCTCCACTACCGCACCATCCACATCGAGGAACTCATAGGCGCCAAAGAGCGCGGCAAGCAGCAACGCTCGATGCGCGACGTGGAACCCGAACGCGTTTGTCCCTATGCCGCCGAGGATGCCGACATCACCCTGCGCCTCTACCATGTGTTCCAGCCCATGCTGAAGGACGAAGGGGCCTACGACCTTTTCACCGACATCGAGATGCCCTTGGTGGCGGTACTGGCCGACATGGAGCGCACCGGCGTACGCATTGACACTGAAGCCTTGCAGAACGTAGGCCAGGGCTTCGACGCACAGATGCACACGCTTGAGCAAGAGATATGGGAACTGGCAGGCGAGGAGTTCAACATACAATCGCCCCGGCAAGTGGGCAACATACTCTTCGAGCGTCTGCAGCTCGACCCGAAGGCCAAACGGACAAGCAAAGGACAATATGTCACCTCGGAGGAGGTGCTGGAGCGCATACGCCACAAAAGCCCCATCGTAGAGAAAATCCTCGAATACCGCCGTATGCGCAAACTCATGGGAACATACATCGAGGCACTGCCCAAACTGATAAACCCGCGCACTGGACACATACACACCTCGTTCAACCAAACCATAACAGCCACCGGACGCCTCTCCAGCTCCGATCCCAACCTACAAAACATCCCTATACGCACTGAAGCAGGGCGCGAGATACGTAAGGCCTTCCGCCCAGAAGAAGGGCAGATGTTCTTTTCGGCCGACTACTCGCAGGTGGAACTTCGCATCATGGCTCATCTGAGCCAAGACGAAAGCCTCATCGAAGACTTCCGTCTCGGGCATGATATCCATACGGCCACGGCTGCCAAGATTTTCCATAAGGCCCCCGAGGACGTCACACGCGACGAACGCAGCAAGGCAAAGACTGCCAACTTCGGAATCATCTACGGCATCACGGCCTTTGGCTTGACCGAACGGCTTGGCATCAGCCGCACCGAAGCCAAGCAGCTCATCGACACTTATTTTATTATGTACCCGCGCGTACACGCATACATGCAAGAGAGCATCGACCGCGCACGCCAGAAAGGCTACACCGAAACCATACTCGGACGACGCTGCTACCTGCGCGACATCAATTCGCACAACGCCACCGTGCGGGGCCTGGCCGAGCGCGTAGCCATAAATGCACCCATACAAGGCTCTGCGGCCGACATCATCAAGATAGCCATGGTGCGCATCTACAAACGGTTCAAAGAGGAAAACCTGCGCTCGAAGATGATTCTGCAGGTACACGACGAGTTGAACTTCACCGTAGTTCCCGACGAGCGCGAACGGGTAGAACATATCGTCATCACCGAGATGCAAGGTGCCTTGCAGATGCTCGTGCCCCTCATCGCCGACTCTGGTTGGGGCGACAACTGGCTCGAAGCCCACTGATTACGCTTACTTCATGCACCGCAAATGAAACAGAACTACGGGAAGGAGCAGCGGCCAAGCACTTCTTTTCTTGCGACAATCACAACCACCCTCCTATGCTCCGGAGGCCATTACCCATGGTAGGAGCACATGCCAACCAGCGAAAACGGACTTTTTTAATAAGAGCTAAAAAAATGCACTTAGGCGTGTGGG
>DGSC01000066.1:41377-55733 GCA_002391275.1 Prevotellaceae bacterium UBA4372
CCCACACGCCTAAGTGCATTTTTTTGCACGCATAATTGTACGGAGTGAAAGACATAATCAGAATTAATTATCAACGCAGTAATTAGTCTCGGGTATTTCGCCTGTATTGTGGGGATTTTCACAACTATTTTTTTTGTTTGTTTGGCCAGTTGGCGCCATTTGAGTAACTTTGCAGCCGAACTAGAGATACCAGAACATGGTTTTAACCCTTTAATTCACAAACACAATGAAGAAGATTCGTGCAGCCGTAGTAGGCTACGGCAACATCGGAAAGTATGCGTTGGAGGCTCTCATCGAGGCTCCTGATATGGAAGTGGCCGGCATTGTGCGCCGTCGTGGCGCCGAGGACCTGCCCAAGGAACTGGAAGGCTACAAGGTCGTGAAAGACATTCGTGAGCTGGAAGCCGTAGACGTTGCCATCCTGGCCACGCCTACCCGTAGCGTTGAGGCTTACGCCAAGGACATTTTGGCTCTGGGCATCAACACCGTAGACTCGTTCGATATCCACACTCAGATCGTAGGACTGCGCCGCTCACTCGACGCTGCAGCCAAGGCCGGCGGTGCCGTAAGCATCATCTCGGCTGGCTGGGACCCAGGATCGGACAGCGTAGTGCGCACCCTCATGGAGAGCTTAGCACCCAAAGGCATCACCTATACCAACTTCGGCCCCGGACGCTCGATGGGTCACTCGGTAGCTGTAAGAGCCATCGACGGCGTGCGCGACGCACTGAGCGTAACGATACCTTTAGGCACAGGCATACATCGCCGCATGGTCTACGTTGAGCTGGAGGACGGCGCCGACTTCGAGAAAGTGAAGGCAGCCATACTCGCAGACCCCTATTTCGTCAACGACGAGACACACGTCAACCAGGTGGCTTGCGTCAAGGACCTCAACGACGTAGGCCACGGAGTGAACCTCGTGCGCAAAGGCGTCAGCGGGCAGACCCACAACCAGCTCTTCGAGTTCAACATGAAGATCAACAACCCGGCACTGACGGCTCAGGTGCTGGTGAACGTGGCCCGTGCTTCGATGCGCCAGCAACCCGGCTGCTACACGATGATCGAGATTCCTGTCATCGACCTGCTTCCCGGCGATCGCGAAGAGATTGTCGGACACTTAGTATAAAGTCAACATGTTCAATTCATAATGCATCATTCATAAAGCATCAAAGGCTTCGTAAAGAACCGCATTGCAACCTTGAATCATGAATTATGAATGATGGATTATGAATTCAAAATCAGTCTGTTCCATAGGCTTCTTCGACGGCGTGCACCGCGGCCATCGCTTCCTCATCCAGCAGGTACTGGATGAAGCAGCGAAGCGCAGTGCACGCTCTCTTCTGATCACTTTCGACCGTCATCCCCGTTCGGTATTTGCCCCCGATAGCGCACCGGCACTGATCACTTCGGGCAGCGAGAAGATGGCATTGCTCAGGGCCACGGGTGTCGACGATGTCTTCGTCTTGCCCTTCGACCGCTCTATGGCTGCGCTGACGGCACGCGAATTCATGGACAAGGTGCTGAAACAACAGTTGGGGGTGACGACGCTCGTCATCGGCTACGACCATCACTTCGGACGGCCGCAGGGCGAAAGCTTCGACGACTATGTCTGCTTCGGACGCGAATTGGGCATCGAAGTAGTACGCGCCCAGGAACTTGAAGGGGAACATGTGAGCAGCTCTACCATACGCAAAGCTCTTTTGCAAGGCGACGTCGAGAGAGCCGCCCAACTGCTTGGACGCCAGTATGAATGGACGGGGCGCGTGGTGCACGGCCATGCCATAGGCCGCCAGCTTGGCTTTCCTACGGCAAACCTTGAGAGCGTAGAGCCCCAAAAGCTGTTGCCTGCACGCGGAGTATATGCCGTGAGGGTCAAGGACTGCGGCATAAATGCCATGCTCAACATCGGGCATCGCCCTACCCTCGACAATGGTAACGACGTGAGCATCGAAGCCCATCTGCTCGGCTTCGAAGGCAACCTCTACGACAAGGAACTGACCATCGCCTTTGCCGCTCGCCTGCGTCAAGAACAGAAGTTTGGCAGCGAGGATGCCCTCAAAGAGCAGCTCTGGCTGGACAAGGAGAGGGCTGAGGCGATACTGAAGGCGGAGGGCTGAAGCGCAAAAGATTAGCGAGAGGGGTTGCGACAGAGTCGCAACAGACAGGACAAAGCAACTGAATATTATCTTACAGAGCAACTGAGTAGTATGATGGACGGAAAACGCAAAAAATGGTGGGTGTATATCCTGCTGTTCTTCGTGAGCCAGCTGGCAGCCGTAGGCATGACAATGGTCTTGAAGACAACCAAAAGAACTCTAACAGAAGGCATGGAGTGGACTTTAGTGCCGGCCCTGTTTGCGGCCAACGCTTTAGCGATTGCCCTTTTCTTTGCCTACAGGCCTGAAAGCATCACGTGGAAAGGCACGGTTCAAGGTCTGTGTGGCCGCAAAGGCCGTCGCACATTACTCATGTTTCTTACGGCCTTGCCATTAATCGCACTTGTGAACATCATTCAGGAAGTTTTCTTCCCCGAGCTTCCCGACCTCGTAGGCGAGGAGAACTTCAAGGCAATCATGCACAACCCGCTCGGGCTGCTGACGGTGGCCATATTGGGACCTATCGCCGAGGAGCTGCTGTTCAGAGGCGGCGTACAGACCGACTTCAGCCGACACCACTCAGACCAAGGCTGGTTCGTGCCCATAGCCTTCAGCGCTTTGGTCTTCTCGCTCGTCCACATGAACCCGGCCCAGTTGCCCATAGCGTTCATCCTTGGATTGGTTCTCGGCTTCGCCTATTGGTGGACGGGCTCGCTCGCAGCACCCATCTGCATCCACGTCTTCAACAACTCGTTCGCCTGTCTTTTGTCCTACCTTTCGCCCGACGACGACAGCATCGTCAGCTTCTTGGGCGGCAGCACCGGAACAGGTGTCACGGCCATCATTTGCGTTTTTTGGCTATACCTTGCCCTACGACAAGTGCACAAAGAAGGCTTAGGCAGCCTTGAAAAGGGCTAAAAAATGTTTTTTTATAAATAATTAATGTGTACTTCTGTATTTTTTATGTAGTTTTGCCGCCAAATTTCGACAAAACACATAAACAATGCCAACGAATCTTGTTATCGTAGAGTCTCCGGCCAAGGCCAAAACTATTGAAAAGTTCCTTGGAAAAGACTACAAAGTGATGTCGTCCTACGGACACATCCGCGACTTGAAAAAGCATAGCTTCAGTATCGACACCGACACGTTCATGCCTCAATATGAGGTGCCGTCCGACAAGTCAAATATCGTTTCTCAACTAAAGACGAACGCCAAGAAAGCCGATGTAGTGTGGCTTGCATCCGATGAGGACCGCGAAGGAGAGGCTATAGCATGGCACTTGCAGGAAGTGCTCAAGCTAAACCCCGAGGACACGAAGCGCATCGTCTTCCACGAAATCACCAAACCCGCTATCCTTGCTGCCATAAAACAACCGCGCAAGATTGACCTCGGACTGGTGAACGCCCAGCAGGCAAGGCGCGTACTCGACCGCATCGTTGGCTTCAAGCTCTCACCCGTGCTCTGGCGCAAGGTAAAGCCCAATCTCAGTGCCGGACGTGTGCAAAGCGTAGCCGTACGCCTCATCGTAGAGCGGGAACGAGAAGTGCAGGCCTTCGAGCCTGAAGCATTCTACCGCATCACGGCTCAATTCACCCAAAACGGAGGAGCCACCTTTAGGGCAGAGCTGAACAAACGTTTCCAGACACAGGCAGAAGCACGGGCTTTCCTCGAAAGCATCAAAGGCGCTACATTCACCATCGAAGACATTCAGACGCGCCCCGTTCACCGTTCACCCGCACCGCCCTTCACTACGAGCACCCTGCAACAAGAGGCTGCACACAAATTAGGCCTGCCCGTGTCGCAGACGATGCTCATCGCACAGCACTTATACGAGAGCGGACTCATCACGTACATGCGTACTGATAGCCTCAACCTCTCAAAGCTCGCACTTGGAGCAAGCCGCACGGTCATCTCCGAGACAATGGGCGAAGAGTATGTCAAGATCCGCCAGTACCACACTTCGAGCAAGGGCGCACAAGAGGCGCACGAAGCCATACGCCCCACATACATGGATCGCTCGGAGCTCACAGGCAATCAGATTCAAGGAACATCGGCAGGCACTCGCGGGCAACAAGAACGCCGCCTCTACGAGCTCATCTGGAAACGCACCATCGCCAGCCAGATGGCCGACGCAGAACTGGAAAAGACAAATGTAACGATTGCCATCGACGGACACGAAGAAAAGTTCGTGGCTACGGGTGAAGTGATTAAATTCGACGGCTTCCTCAAGGTGTATCGCGACAACGAAAACAACGAGAATGCCGACAACACCGAAAACTCGGAAAGCACGGCCATCCTGCCGACTTTCACCCAAGGCGAGACCGTAAAGCGCATAGAGATTCAAGCCATCGAGCGCTTCACACAACGCCCACCACGCTACAACGAAGCAAGCCTCGTACGCAAACTTGAGGAACTGGGCATCGGTCGCCCTTCAACCTACGCACCTACCATCAGCACTATTCAACAGCGCGAGTATGTGGCCAAAAACGACAAAGGTGGCGAGGAACGCATCTACCATACGCTCACACTGACAGACAACAGCATAGAAACCGCAACCCACAACATCACCTTAGGCGCTGAACGCGGCCGACTCGTACCCACCGACACGGGTATCGTCGTCAATGACTTCCTCATGCAGTACTTCCCGTCGATCATGGATTACAACTTCACGGCGGATGTCGAGAAAGAATTTGATGCCATAGCCGACGGCAAGGAAGAGTGGCAAGGAATGATACGCAAATTCTACGACGAGCTGGAACCTCTCGTAGAATCGACAATGAATAGCAAAAATGAGCTGCGAGCCGGCGAACGACTGCTCGGCAACGACCCTAAAACCGGTCTTCCCGTAAGCGTCAAGATCGGCCGATTCGGCCCTGTAGCCCAGCTCGGCGTAGCAGGCGAGAAAGAGAAGCCGCGCTTTGCACAGCTTCGTAAAGGCCAAAGTATAGAAACCATCACACTCGAAGAGGTGCTCGAACTGTTCAGACTGCCCCGAACATTAGGACAGTTCGAGGGCGACGATGTCGTCGTAGGCATAGGACGCTATGGCTACTATGTCCTCAACCAGAAGAAATTCGTTTCCATACCCGACAACCTCGATCCTTTCAGCCTCTCACTCGAGCAGGCCATCCAGCTGATTGAGGCCAAGCGGCAAAACGAAACAGACCGCCACATCAAGAGCTTTGACGAAGAGCCCGAGCTGGAAATCATCAATGGCCGATTCGGACCATACATCGTCTACAAGGGCTCGAACTACTACCTCACCAAGCCCATGCAGAAACGGGCAGCCGAGCTCACGCTCGACGAATGCCGTGAAGTAATACGCGAACAAGACGAGAAGCCAAAGAGCGCTACTACAGGCCGGCGCCGATATAGCCGCCGCAAATAATCCACACTATGATCAGAATCATTCTCATAGGCTACATGGGAGCCGGCAAGACGACTGTAGGGAAGGCCTTGGCAGCAGAGTTAGGCGTAACCTTCTACGACCTGGACTGGTACATCACCATGCGCTACCGCAAAAGCGTTCCCGAAATATTCGCCGAACGCGGCGAGGAAGGCTTTCGCGACCTGGAACAACGGATGCTTCACGAGGTAGCTGAATTCGAAAATGTAGTTGTGAGTTGCGGAGGTGGCACACCGTGCTTCTTTGACAACATGGACTATATGAATTCACTGGCCGACACCATTTACCTCAAAGCCAAACCTGAAGTGCTGGCACAGCACCTGCGTATGGGCAAAGGCAAACGGCCGCTGCTCGAAGGCAAATCACCCGAAGAACTGGAAGACTATATCCGGGAGATGCTCGTCAGTCGGGAACCCTTCTACAATCAGGCAAAACATACCATAGATGTAAGCCTCCTTGATACTGAGAGCAAAATACGAGACAGCGTCACCCTCATACGCGAGATGCTGAAAATATAATCAAAAAAGGCACGGACTACCCAGCTTTCACAGCTCCTTTTTTCTGTGATTCGCCCGAAGAAGCCGTGCGATGTCTGTGAGAGGAAAACATTAAGCGTGTAATTCGAGACTAAAAAAGACAACAATAATGAAGAAATGGCGCATAGAAGACTCTGAAGAACTTTACAACATTAAAGGATGGGGAGTCAATTACTTCGGCATAAACGAGAAAGGTCACGTCTACGTCAGCCCCAAGAAGAACGGGGTGCAAGTGGACTTGAAGGAAGTGGTAGACGAACTGGCAACCCGCCACGTCACGGCTCCTATGCTACTACGTTTCCCCGATATCCTCGACAACCGTATCGAGAAGACCGACGAATGCTTCCGCAAGGCCGCAAAGGAGTACGACTATAAGGCCGAGCATTTCATCATCTTTCCCATCAAGGTCAACCAGATGCGCCCTGTCGTAGAAGAAATCATCAGCCACGGCAAGCGCTACAACCTTGGTCTGGAAGCAGGTTCTAAGCCTGAGCTTCATGCTGTGCTGGCCACGAATATGGATTCCGACAGCCTCATTATCTGCAATGGCCACAAGGACCAAAACTTCATCGAGCTTGCGCTGTTGGCACAGAAGATGGGCAAGCGCGTGTTCCTCGTGATAGAGAAATTGCCTGAGCTGCGAATCATCGCAGAAACGGCTCAGCGGCTGGGAGTGCGCCCCAACCTTGGCATACGCATCAAATTGGCCGCTAACGGCAGCGGAAAATGGAGTGAGAGCGGAGGCGACGCTTCAAAGTTCGGACTTAACTCTTCCGAGTTGCTCATGGCCCTGCAAATGCTTGATGAAATGGGGCTGCGCGACTGTCTGAGGCTACTCCACTTCCATATTGGCAGCCAAATTACGAAGATTCGACGGATCTCGACTGCCCTGCGCGAGGCTGCACAGTTCTATGTACAGCTCCATGCCATGGGCTTCGGCATCGAATTTATCGACTGTGGCGGCGGTCTGGGCGTCGACTACGACGGCACACGCTCAAGCAACAGCGAGTCGAGCGTCAACTACAGCATTCAGGAATATGTGAACGACTGCGTCTATACCCTTGTTGAAGCAGCCAACCAGAACGGCATACCACATCCGAACATCATCACCGAGGGCGGCCGCTCGCTGACCGCACATCACAGCGTACTTGTGGTAGACGTCATGGAGAGTGTAACGGCGCCTAAGATGCCCGAGGACTTCCAACCGGCCGAGAGCGACCACAAGCTGGTGCATGACCTGACAGAGATATGGGACAAGTTATCCTCTCGCTCTCTTCTCGAGGACTGGCATGACGCACAAGACATACGTGAGGAGGCCCTCGACCTCTTCCGCCACGGCATCATCGACCTGAAGACACGCGCCCAGATAGAGTCTCTTTACTGGGCTATAAGCCACGAAGTAGCTGAATTGGCCCATCATCAGAAGCATGTTCCCGATGAGTTGCGAGCCTTAGACAAACAGATGGCCGACAAATATTTCTGCAATTTCTCACTCTTTCAGTCGATGCCCGACTCCTGGGCGCTTGACCAGCTGTTCCCCATCATGCCCATCGATCGCCTCAATGAGCAACCTACGCGCAGCGCCACCCTCCAGGACATCACCTGCGACAGCGACGGAAAGATAACCACCTACGTCAACGGAGGCCATCAGACAAACTATATCCCGCTGCATCCCGTACGTGCAGAAGAACACTACTACATAGGCGTCTTCCTCGTAGGAGCCTATCAGGAGATTTTAGGCAACATGCACAATCTCTTTGGCGACACCAACGCCGTGCACATCACCGTAGGGCGCGATAGCTACGACATAGAGCAAGTCATCGACGGCGAAACAGTGGCCGACGTGCTTGAATACGTGCAGTACGACCCCAAGAAGCTGGTGCGACGCCTTGAGATATGGGTGAGCCGTGCGGTGCAGGATGGGAAAATCACCGAAGCCGAGGGCAAAGAGTTCATCAGCAACTACCGCGCAGGTCTTTACGGATATACCTATTTAGAGTAATTAAGAATAAAGAGATAGGATTAATGATTAATGTCATTAAAGTCGGAGGCGCCGTTGTCGAGGACCCGTCGTCGCTTGACATTCTTCTTGATGCCTTCGTCAAAGTGGAAGGCCCCAAGGCACTTGTCCACGGCGGAGGACGTTCTGCCACCAAGCTTGCCGAGCAGCTGGGCATTGAGAGCCGCATGGTAGGTGGCCGGCGCATCACCGATGCAGACACTTTGCGTATCGTCACAATGGTTTATGCCGGCCTTGTGAACAAGAACATCGTGGCTCAATTGCAATGCCTCGGCTGCAATGCCTTGGGCCTCACCGGGGCCGACCTGAACCTTATCCGTGCCCATCGCCGCCCGATCACTCCTGAAGGAATCGATTTTGGCTTTGTAGGCGATGTGGATGCGGCTGACGGCTCGCGCCTGCTCGACCTCATGTCGGCTGGCATCATTCCCGTGATTGCACCTCTTACGCACGACGGCGCAGGTTCTCTCCTCAACACTAATGCCGACACCATAGCCCAGACGGTTGCTTCTGCAATAGCCAACAGTGCGGTCAATACTCCGGTAACACTGACCTACTGTTTTGAGCTTCCGGGTGTCATGGGCGACCCCTCCGATGATTCCACGCTTATTCCACGGCTTAATGAGCCTATGTTCCGCAGGCTTGTCGCCGACGGCACCATAGCCGGCGGCATGATTCCCAAGCTCGAGAATGCGTTCAGGGCCTTGCGCTCGGGCATACAAAAAGTGAGAATAACCAATATTCGGAATCTCGAAGGAGGAACTGAAATTACAGAATGTTCCCTGGAATAATATCCAGCATCCCTAAATCCACGATTCTTTTGCATTACTAAGCCTTGGACTTCCGCAGCGACATTCTCTCACAACGCGATCGCCTCTACCGTCTGGCGCTTGGTATCACCATGCACACGGCCGAGGCAGAGGACGTCGTACAAGAGACGATGATACGCGCCTGGGAACGCCGTGCGGAATGGCCCATGATAAAGAATATCCCCGGATGGCTGGCCCTCATTTGCCGGAACCTGGCTCTCGACAGCCTGAAACGCCAAAAGCGCAGCACACTTCTGCAGACAGATGTGGCCTCAGAGAGCGGCCCAAACATCGAAGCGCGCGACACCATCGACTATATCATCCGGCTCACGGCAACGTTGCCACCGCCTCAAGACGAGATTTTTCGTCTTCGCGACATCGAAGGTCTCAGCTACCGCGACATCGCTCAGCAACTGGACATCAGCGAGGACCAAGTGAAAGTGTACCTCCACCGTGCCCGGGGACAGATACGCAAACAAATTGTGAATAAATCTTAAATAACGACGCCGGCTGTAACATTCAGCCGGCGTCAATCGTCATAACAACAGAAACAGATAAAACCATCGAATGGATTACAAGTACATCGAGCAACTAATCAATCGCTATTTCGAGGGCGAGACCACGCTTGCCGAAGAGCATATTCTCCGCGAGTTTTTTGCTCAAGGCGAAGTGCCCGCTCATCTGAGCCAGTGGCAGGGCCTCTTCCGCAGCGAAAGCGAGCTCGCATCAGCTCATCTGGATGAGCATTTCGACCATCGCTTGATGGAACTTGTGGGCGAGACGCATGTCGAAGCCCGCCGCATCACCTTCAGCAGGCGCCTGCGCCCGCTGTTCAAGGCAGCCGCATTCGTAGCTTTCGCCATCGTAATAGGTACGGCCGTAGAGCATGCCACTTCGCCGGGAACCTCGACTGAGCCTCCCGCACCGACGGTAGTGCAAGACGAGCTTGACCCCGATGAGACAACGCCGCTGGACATTCGCTCAGCCGAAGTGATTGAGAATGTCGACAGCATGAAAGCGCTCCACTAAACACGAATTCATTTTTGCTTTTTCTATATAAAACAGTTTGTGCTTAATCTTGATACATTTCCCTGCATCGAAGCTGTGAAGCTTCAACAACATTTATTTTCTCTCAAGAATAATAAGCATGTAACAATGGATAAGGGCGACCGTGAGGCCGCCCTTTTTCTTTATCCCCCTATCTCAACAGCCACCGCGCAAGCAACTGCAACTCGGTTCTCCAGGGCGATCTTATACGCAATGGCCCCGTAGAGATCTCGTTCCTGTCCCGATAATGAGTCACTGCGCACTTGCCCTGCAGCTGCCACCGCGTCGAGAGTTTCCATTTCAACGTTGCGGCTACGTGTTCGCCCTTACCGCTCATCTGAGCGATACCGAACGTCTGAAACAGGCTGGGTTCATAGGCGAACAGACGGCTGTCGTAGGCCGCCGAAGCGTAGCTGCTATGGGCACAGAGCCCCGTAGCAAAGACAGCGCATGCGAACGAACTACGCAAGCGGTCGCCGAAGGCTGCATAGTCGAAACGCGGCATCAAGGCAACTCCCACGGACTTCTGGTCCGGAGCCGCCACCGCCACGGCCGTTGCAAGGCCAGCCAATTGCACGCTGAGGGCCTTACTCACCTTGTGTGCGAGGTTGATGCGCAGACGGTTGGTGCGATAGCGGCGGTCGGAGCGTTCTTTGCTCTTGAGGCTATAACGCACAAGCAGCTTGGTGGCACGATTGAAAGGATAGGCGGCTTGAGCAAGCAGCTCAAAGCCTCTGCTGGCCCGAGTCATGGTGTAGCGGGGCCAGGGTGAATAGAAGACGTCGGCCATCGCATGAAGTACCAACGGACCTACCTTGTCGGCATCGAACAAGAGGGCCAGCCCGCTTTCGTTTTGGACACGTCCATTCTCGCCATAAGCCGAAGCCATGGCTGAATAGTAGCAACGCGAATAGTAGCGTCCCACAGCCGAAAGACAGGTATTTGGGTTGAAGCGCCAAGCTATCTTGTTCAAGCTGGCCCATCCGCTCCCAGCCCTGCCGGCTTCTCCGGTCTTGCCTTTGGCACCAAGAGGGAAACTGCGGGCGGTCTCACCGCTGACAAAAAAGTGGCCTATGCGTAGCTGATAATCTATTCCAGCCGCCCCGAAACGGTAGCCCTCCGGGTAGATCTGCCGATATAGCGCTGTGCCTTGCCTAAACTGATGGTCGAAGTGCTGCAACATTCCCGTTGCTCCGATACGTAGCTGGCGGCCGCTCCAGGCAGCATGCGCAGCCAGCGTATGGCAGGCGAGCGTATTGTGGCGCTCCATCTCCGAGGCTGTACGGTGTAATCCGCTTGTATTTATCGTGCGAACGGTATTGTCGTCCTGCACCGTAGCATCAAACTTCCGCCATGAATAAAGGGCTGTAACCGAAATGGGGGGGGTAATTTTTATAGTGGCGGCTAAGCCTCGCATATAATTTACCTCATCGGTAGAGCGATGAGGCCTTATCGCTGTAGGGCTACGCCAAAAGCTGGTGAGTTGTTTGCCGAGGGTGAAGTGGTTGTTCAAGATTAGGCCTTCGCCCATGGAAGCCTTGAAATCGCCCACAATCAGCTTCTCTACGGGGTCAAGGCTGGTGAGCATGAGGTGAGCTCCATAAGCGTCCCAAAGCGGGTTATGGCGGCTGAAAACGGGTTCTCCTTCGTCCTTGTCGGCCCAAAGGCCAAAGTCCCATCGGCCGGCCACACGGCCCGTGTAGCGCAACCTGTGGAATATGCCACGCGCACGAGACCAGCCATCGCGCTTGTACAGCGGGACGCCTATGCGAGTGAGCACTTCGTGTTCGGAAGTTTTATCCTGAAATTTTCGTGCAGACGGACTGTCGCCGTCTACCATCGTACAAAGCATCAGCCAACGCAGCTGCCGCTGACCTAATGCGGCTACCAGACGCAATTCGCCAGTAGAGCGGAAGGCTCCTAAGCGTTCACGGCAGTCGAGGATGGCCTTGGCCTGCGTTTCATCAATAAAAGGCAAGCGCAACATGTCGTCGAGGCTTGCGCTGTTGAGGTCCAGGGGGTGTTCGTGCAACTCTTCGAGCTCGTCCATCCGTGCCGTCAACGCCGACATGGCGTCGTCGTCAGTATCGGCTCCAAGAGCCTCGTCGGTCAGTTCCTGCATGAGCTGTTCCCATTCGTCGGTCTGGGCCCACAGGGCTGTACACAGCGAAGAACACCATATGAACACGAGGAAGCAGCACCAAGACTTCATTGCTTAGAAATGAATAAGGGGCGCAACAGCCGCTCGGCAATCCAAAGCATCAAAGGGGCGCTGAGCAGGCCGGCTATGGCATCAATCAGGTAGTGTGCACGGATATAGACGGTGGCACAACACAAAAGCGCCCACAAGGGCAGGAACAAGAAGAGAAGCGGCTTGCAGTGGCGCCTCGCCTGCAAAAGCAGGATTGTGGACACGCCTATATGGCTGCTGGGGAAGGCCGCCGTGGGCCGCTCGCCAGCCTGCTGAGCGGCATTAACGAGCTGATAGAAGAGGCCGTCGGCATAGCCTGGCGCCGTCATGATGTCGGTATGGGTGCGGAAGTGGTTGCCCATGTCGGGGAACACGCCACGGGCAATAGTGTCGATGCCCACGGCCTCGAAATAGAACTGAGGCCCTGCCACGGGCAAGAAGATGTAGATGACGTAGTAGAGGAAGAAGACAGCCAGAAGCGTAGCGGTGACCTTGTTGAAGGCAGATTGGCGGCTGGTGCAGGTGAAGAACTGGCCACTCCGGCTGTGGCGTTCCTGCCAGAAAAGCACGACTGCCAAGGTAGCAATCATAGGGAAGTAGCTCCAATATCCGAGGTTGAAAGCCTCGCTCCAGATGGCTTCTGGAAGGGCCCTGCTGAACTCCAATGCGGGCTGACAGCCGAAAAGCGACTGTTCGGCAGCAGCGAAGAGATGGTCGAGATTTGCGAAGGAGCGGTTGAACTCATACGTGTCGGAATACCATTTGGCCAACCAGCCCATCTGTGCCAACACACGCAGGAAGGCGAAACCGCGTTCCACGCGTGGGACCAGACGCTGAGCGCCTCCTCCTTGTAGCCCCAGCCCCCGACGTGAGAGCGCATGAAGCCCTATGAGAGCGCAGGTCATCGCCAGCCATTCGAGGCGCATGGCCAGCATGCCCTCGGCATCGACCAAGCGCGGTAGCAGCACGATCATGAGCACACAGGTGGCAGCGCAGTAGAGAGCAGCCACTTTCTCGATAGCCATGATGTGAAAGGTGCGCGTCAAGGCTTTCGGGCTTGTATGGGTAGTGTTCACAGCCATCCAGCCTCCTTGTACCATTTCACGCTCTCGCGAACGCCGTCCTCCAAACCCCATTGAGGCTCGTAGCCCAGCAAGCGGCGAGCTGGCTCTATATCGCAATTCCAGTTGCGCTGAGAGAGAATGTGGTATTTATCCATGTTCAACGTCGTGAGTTTGCCCATCCAGCGGCACACGGTGCCATTGACGGCACACACTAATCGCAGGAACCACAGGGGCGCCTTGATATGCAACACGTGGCGCACGCCCATCTCCTTCTGCAGGAGGTCGGAGAAGGCCCGGCTGTTGTAGCTGCGTCCGTCGGAGAGGAAGAAAGCTTTGTGGAGCACGTCTTGTTCGGGACGTTCACATGCCAAGAAAACGGCCTGCACGACATCAGCAACATACACGAACGTGATCTCCTGAGGGCGATAGCCGACGGCGAAGTCGATGTGTTGCTTTATGCTTTTTGCCATGAGGAAATAATCGCGTTCGCGGGGCCCATAGACACCGGTCGGGCGCAGCACCACCCATGGCCAGTCGGTCTGAGTGCGCAACCACTCTTCGGCAGCCAGCTTGCTCATGCCGTAGGCTGTGTTGGGCTGTGGCACATCATTCTCGGTGATGGCAGGGTAAGGTGGCTGGCCATGCTCCTTGATGGCTCCAAAGATGCTCAACGAGCTCACGAAGACAAAACGGCGCGGACGCATGCCCGATTGCTCAAGCATGGTAACGAGATTCTTGGTACCCTGCGTGTTGGTGCGGAAGAAGCCCTCACGTTGCAGGCTCTTAGTGGCGCCGGCAGCGTGGATGACATAGTCCCAGGATTCGCCTCCCATCTGCTTGCGCAGGTCTGCGAGCTGACTGGCTAAACGCTGGGCATTGCCCATGTCGAGCTCGGCAAAGCGTATGCGCTCGTCGGTGAGGTATTGGTGGCTGCTGGTGCCTCGTACACCAGCCCACACTTCATAGCCCCGTCGGAGTGCCTCGCTGACGATGAAGCTGCCGATGAAGCCCGAGGCTCCTGTAACTAGTATTCTCATAGCTTTTTGATTGTTTAGGGGTTGGTTGTTGGGGCGTTTGTATGTTGAGGTTGTTGGGGCGTTGGGGGATAGGGGATGATATTTGAGGGCAGGGTTGCGACAAAGTCGCAACAAACAGAACGGCGGAGCCGCTTCATAGGGGACGGCAGG
>DGSC01000066.1:55824-66151 GCA_002391275.1 Prevotellaceae bacterium UBA4372
AGGGGACGGCAGGGCGGCCACATAGAAAGCAGAGCCGAGATGAACGGGACGACGGAGCGGCCACATAGGAGGCAGAGCCGAGATGAACGGGACAGAGGGGGATGGAGATGGCTGCCCAGGGCAGGCGTTGATCTCTCATCGTTACTCTGTAATCATTCATGCTCTTTGGCTGCAAAGTTAGTCAATATTTTCAGAGTAGAACATTTTTTCTAATCTTTTCCACATTAGTACCCTCGCATTTGGTCTTTGTCGACCATGACAATGCCACATGGGGCTGAAAGTTCTCTCTGATACACTTAGGCGCTAAGGCCAATTCTCTTAGGCGAAATGGTCGATACACCTAAGAGAATTGGCTTGAGCGCCTTAGAGAAATGGTCAATGCGCCTTAGAGATTTTGCTGAGCACCTAAGAGAATTGGCTTGAGCACCTAAGTACGTCAGCGAGGAGGGTAGGCAAAAGAAAAGGGGCTGAGTCCCTGATTTGGACTCAGCCCCTTGGCTTTGGATGGTGTGGGCCCTGCCAGAAGTGGAGAGCCGCATGTGTTTCTTGTTTACTTCACAAGCACCTTCTGAGCCTTGCCGTCGCGAACGACGATGTTGAGGCCCTTGACGAGCTGTGAGGTACGCGTACCTGCGACGGTGTAGACAGCAGCGGGAGCATCGGCCACCTTAACAGCGTCAACAGCGTCGGGAGTCTGCTGACCGATGAAGCTGAGCTTGAAGTTGTCAGCAGCAAGCCATGAAGCGTTGGTGTCTTTAACCATAATACCGATGGTAGCCACGCTTGTGCCATTGGAGTAGAAGTCGCGTACGAAGTGAGTGGGATTGCCATTGGTAACGTCGATGCCGATAGGAGTGCGCATCAGACCGCCATCGATAGCCACGTAGAGGTCTACGCCTGTAATACCTTCTGCGGGAACAGCCTGCTGGTGGGTAGCATAGCCATCGATTTCGAGGCGATAGTAGCCTTGAGGCAGTACGCCATTCAGAACCTGAGAGATTGTACCGTCTTCGAGGTGAACGGGCTCGGCATCCTCGGCAGTAGTCGGGCGCCAAGCTTCGATGAACTTGCTGATGGTGATGTCACCGTCTGCATTGGTGTAGCTGGAACCCTGGTAGCCTTGGTTCTTACCAATCTTCTCATCTTCGCTGTTTTCAGCGGTGATGGTCCATCCACTGCTGTTGCCAACCTCGAAGTCGGGGTTCGTGATGATATCTGTAATATCGATAGGATTGTCCTCTGTGCCCTGAGCAAAGTCGGAACGTGTGACAACGTGCTTGAAGTAGGCCGATGGCAGACGATCGATGAGGTCTTGAATTTCCTCGTTGCTGGTGAACTCCTGTTCGGTCTTCTCGAGAATCTCGTTGAGCTCGGTGTCGGTTGAAGTGTAAGGTTCGTTGGAAGTCTTCTCGAGATAAACTGTAGCGACTCTGTTGAACTCATCAATGAGCTGAGCAGAACGCTTGTTCATTTCGATAGCAGCAGCAAGGTCCACGATAGCTGAGGTTATAGCCTCGGTGGTAGCATCTGCTTGTGCCTTCTCGCCCTTTGCGATAGCTTCCTCGAGTGCGGCGTAAGTGGCAGCAACGCTGGAAGCCTCGTAAGAATCGCGGGCATCGGTAGCCTCGTCGATCAGCGAAACCAGTTCCTCAGAGAGGACGCTTTCATCGAGAGCGTTGTAAGCGATTTCGAAGGTGTACCAAACAACCCAGCTGTTTTCCATAAGCTCGTCGGCTGTAATACCGAAGGTGAGGTCGCCCTTCTGAGCGAGTGCTGTACGTGCAGATACAGTAACCTTTTCTGCATAGTCGGGATTCTCGAAGATGTCGTGAGCAGCAAGCTGGCTGTTAGGCACGAACAATCCGCCTCCAGCGACCTCGCTTGAATTAGCAAAATCCTCTGCCGTTTCAGAAGCGAGCTCTGCGACATTGACAATCTGACCCCTGTTGTGGCCAGCCAAGACAGCGACGCTTGGCATCGTTTCGCCTCCGATATAGCTATCGTAGTTTGAAACCTGATCAGAGATGCGATAGAATGCGCGTGTGGTGATGGTGTAAGTACCAGCGGGCATGTCAGCGAGAGTCTGACTTACAGTGAAGGGGCTTTGGTTCCAAACCTCTGACGTACCATGCTGCGTCTTGAAGTTAGATGCATTGCCATAGTTCCACTGCTTATCGGGAACGTTAGTTCCTTGTACGGCGCTTGTGCTGTACGTTACGCCGAGCGTGTTGAAGAGCGGGCTGATGTCGAGGTCTTTAGCGAGTTTCTCACCCGAAGCTACAGCTGCATCAAAGGCCTTCTGCACCCCATCCTTGATGATTCCGGGCAGTGAGGCTATCACTTCGTCAATCTTAGCGTTGTCCCAGTTGCAATTGCTCAGGGCATCACTGACTTCGTTGTCGAGCTCCAACAGCTGAGTGATATAAGTGTACTTCTGCTCAGCGTTGTTAAGGTCCTTGTTGTAGAAGTTCTCGAGACGCTTGTAGGCATCGATGCTCGACTGCACTTCCTGAATCATAGCTGTGATCTTCTCCTGGGCAGCCTTGTTGGCTTCGGCATCGTCACTCTGGGTGCTGATGAGCGCACGTGCTTCATTGATAGCATCCTGGAAGTCGGCCTGGAGATCGGCGTTGAACGTCTCGCCCTCGAGATTCTCGGCCGATGTCACGACGCCTTTGAGAGCGAAGAGCGAGGGATCGAACTGCAGTGCGCCTTCGTAGAAGAGGGAGATACCGTCGAGGAAGAAGTGAGGCATATCGTTGGAGGAAACATTGGGCGACGTGTAGCCAAGGGTGAAGTATCCGTCGGTCTCCTCAGCCAGTTCGAAAGTAATTTTTTCCTTACCCCACTGTCCTACGGGGAAGGTAGTCGTAGTGCCAAGGTGTTCGGTACCGTTATCTTCAACAAAACCGATGAGGTTCTTGCTTACTGCGCCTGTACCGCCTGTGTTGTAGTAGGAGATTTCGAGTGTGTACGAGCCAGCGGGAAGGGTCACGTGCTGGGTGTACTGAATAGAACCTGTCCAGCATGTAACGAAGCCAAGCACCTTACCAGTGCTGCCGTCGGACATCGTCGTAGGAGGTACGAAGGCCTTGCCGCCGAGGAACGCGTCGCTGCCAGTGGCATATACACCGCTGGCATACTGGTCAGCTCCGAGGTGGTTGGCCACCCAGCTCTTGACAGACTGCATTCCGGAATAGTTCACGTTATTGGTTGCCTTATCCTTAGCATAAGTGCAGATACCACCCTCGACAGGATCGTCCTGCGAGAAGTGGGCATTCATCAGGAAGAACTCCGAGAGGTCGGTGATGCCTTCTGCGTTAAGCTCTTGCTGCTTTACGATGGCGTCGGACAGTTGGTCTAACGTGGCGTTGGGGTTGGCCAGCATAGCCTCGGATGCGGAAGTGTCTACGCCGAGGCGCTTGCCCTCGTCGATGAGCTTCTGGAGATCGGCACGTGCTGCTTCTATCTGCAGTTGGTCGAGCGTCGAGGGATCAACCTTCAGCAGCTTGACGTTGTCCAAGAAAATGTGGGGGGCAGTGCCCGATCCGGCACCGTAGCTGTAGCCCAGGATGACGTCACCAGCAGTCTCAGCGGCGAGGCGGATGATGACGGTGTCCTCGACCCAGATGTCCTTGCCCTCACCCTCAAGAACGGCCATGATGGGCACGTTCGTCATCTTTGAATTGTAGTAGGTGTCGTCGGATGTCTTGAAGCCGAAGTGGTTGTCGATGGTGCCATCGCCGGCCACGTTGCAGAGGCGTGCGATGAGCAGATAGTCGCCAGCGGGGAGGGTAATGTTCTGCGAGTACTGCAGCGAAGCACCCCAAACGGCCACCATTCCGAGACCTTGTGTGTCGCCACCGTCGAGGCGGGGGAAATAGTCGCCGCCCAGACCAATCATGCTTTCCGAGTCATAGGCGAAGATACCTGCAGCACGAGCATTGGAGCCATCGGTGCGGGTGTCTTTGGCCATCCATTTGTTGTCGGAGGGGTTAGCTGCTGTCCATCCAGGAACTTCCTGCTGGCCATACAGACCTTCACCACCATTGCCTACGCCGAGCTGGTCGGCGATGTCGTAGTCGTAGGTGCGGATGGTGTATTCCACAGGACTGCCCGTCTTGAAGTCGGCATTCTGCAACTTCGAGGTCATGTCCTCCAACACCTTGAACTGCGTCTGAGCCATTGCGCCCAAAGCAAGAATCCCTGCGAACAGGGAAGTGAAGTAACGTTTCTTCATTTAAAATAGTGTTTAGTGAATGAATGTTTGTTAGTGATTAATTCGTCTGTTCTATCTATAGCCTTGAAGGCATTGCGAGGCAAAATTACATTATTTCTGTAAGAACGAGGTCGCACAGAGTCTTAAAAAACCCTAAAACTATGACAGAGAGTATATTCTTTCCCGATATTTACTTTATTATTCAGATAAGTCCGGCCAAAATTCAATCAGAACAGACCGCTACGCGCTGCCGCCAATCAGACGTGCCTTCTTCCCTTTTGCTATTGTTCCACATTCATTCTTCTCCGCCAGCGTCGGTAGCCGGCGATGGCAATGACGACATAGAAGCCATAGAGCGATGCTTTGAAGGGAATATCCTTGGTGAAGTAGAGCCAGCAGGTGACGACGTCAACGGCAATCCATACGAGCCACTGCTCGAGGTATTTATGAGCCAGCGCCCAAATGCCTACGAGCGAGAGTGCCGTGGTGAAGGCATCGGCCACGGGCACGGTGCTGTCGGTGAGCGTCGCAAGGAGATACCAGATGAGTGCCCAAAGGATAGCAAAGATGGCCGTCCACAGCAGTGCGAGGCGCGGTGGGATGTGGGTGATAGCCATCCCCTGGGTTTCCTCCTGCCTTCCCCGAGGGTGAACACTCGGTTCCGCTGTGACTTCCGAGGCTATGAGCTCGTCCCCTCGGGGTGTACGAGAGGAGGCCTTGGGAGGCTGGATGCTCATCCACCGCCAAGCACCGTAGGCGGTCATGGCCAGGTAGTAGAACTCCATGCCGCAGTCGGCATAGAGTCCTTTCTGATAGTAGAGCACGATGCCGAGCAACTGCATCACGGCACCAACAGCCCACATCCATACGCTTGCACGATATTCAAGCAAGATGTAGGCGAGGCCGAGGACGGCCGTAGTGATGTCTAACCAGTTAACCATTCACTTTGTTTCTTTATATGATTTTTAAGGTTGTGAGGTTATTAGGTTTTAAGGTTGTGAGGTGTAGGATGTATTTTTGCATAATTAATACTATCTTCACCTTAAAACCTTAAATCAAAACCTCACAACCTTAAAACCTCAAATCAAAACCTCAATGTCACGCTGCCCATGGCGGTGAAGCCGGCGGCAGGGATGAAACCTATCTGGTAGTAGCGGTTGTCGGCAGGGTGGCCGTAGCTGTCGCAGATGGCTGAGTAGACCCATCCACTGGCAGCATAGTGACGGTTGAAGAGGTTTGAGAGCGAGAGGCCGAAGACCATTTCTCGCAAACCCAGCAGTCGCTGGCTTTCGCGCCCTATGTTGAATGGGTTAAGGGTGTACTGCAGGTTGAGGTTTGAGGTGGTGAAGGCGGGCAGCGAACGATCCTTGCAGGCGGTGTTGTCGAGGAACTGTCGCGAGACGTAGTTGGTGTGCCACGTAGCCTTGAAGCCTTTGGCATGAAAATCGATGAAACCGTTCAAAATTGCACTCGGCGAGAAGGCTAGGGTGGAATGGTCGTAGTGAATGGTGCGCGTGCCGAGGTCCCAGTCTTCTACGACCTCATCAAAGTCGGTGATGCGGTTCTGGCTCAGCGCCGCATTAGCCTCGAGCGAGAGCCAGCGCGTGACGTCGACGCCAGCCGTCAGCTCGGCACCCATGCGATAGCTCGTACCGATGTTCGTCGTCAGCTTCTCGCCGATATCGCTCTCCATACCCGTCTGCACGAACTGGTTGGTAAAATACATATAATAAAGGTTCGCGCCCGCGTGCCAGCGCTTGCCCGCATAGTGATAACCCAACTCGTAGTCGAACACCCACTCGGCCTTCGGTGCTGGGTAGGAACCGTTGTCGGTGAAGTTGTTGCGCTCGGGTTCGCGATGACTGATGGCTTCGGAGCCATAGAAATGATGACCGTCGCGCACCCAGCTGAAGCCTGCCTTGGGATTGAAGAAATGATAGTGCTTGTCGATGTCGAGCGGTTGGTTGTAGTAGTGACTGTCCTCTTCGTAGAATTTATCGTTGATGCCATCCGTGCGATAGCCTACGTGGCGGTATTGCAGGTCGCCAAAAATGGTCCATTCCGAGTCAAGGCGATAGGCTGCCTTGACATAGGCGCTATGGTCGTCCTTGCTGGCATCACTGTCGTAGTAGGTGTAGCGTCCGTCACGGAGGATCTGCTCCGAAAGGCCTGCCACGGACGTGTAGGTGACATAACCGAAATGGTTGCCCTGGAAGCGCTGCAGCGACAGGCCAGTGATGACATCCCAGTGGGCATCCTTGTAGTTGGCATTAGCCACCAGGCCGTAGGTGTGCTGTTCCAGGCCTTTCTGACGCACGAAGTCGGCCTTCTTGACGGTGGAGCCATCGGCGGCGGTGAAGTTTTCAAGGCCGAACTTCTTCAGTTTGTTCTGAGGGCGGAACTCGTCGTAGTAGCCATATCCGTAGGTATAGTGGGCCGTGGCCGTGGCCTTCCAACGGTCGTTGATGTCCCAGACGGCCGAGAGCAGGTTATGGTCCTGCGTGAAGTTGTCCGTCGTGCGGCGCCACAGGCTGCCGTCGGCCTTGCGATAACGCTCGGTCACGTAGTTGCCATTGGCGTCGCGTGCGAAATTGCCATCGGCATCGTAGACGAGGGCCTCATAGAGCGAATTGAACTTCCCAAGGCCTCGCGCGTACATATCTTTATATGTGCGGATGCCCGTCGCCACGCCATAGGTGCCATCCATCAGGCTTAGGTCGTTGTCGCCGGCAGTGACGCCATTCCAGGCCTGTCCCGTATGCTCGTAGTTGCCAATGTTCTTGTAGCGAATGACGAGGCGTTCGTTGGGCATAAAGGTGATGCCGCCATAGAAGGAACCTGAGCGGCCATCGGTGCCATGCAGATAGCCATCGGTCGTGGTCTGGTGCCACGCTCCGTCCACGACAAGCTTGCCCCACAGCAGCCCCGTCGAGAGCAGACCGCCGTAATTCATCGTGTTGTAGGAGCCATAGGAAAACGAAGCCTCGCCACGCGGCGTCAGGTAAGGAGCCGCCGTCTGCAGCGCCACCGTACCACCGAAAGCACCGTCACCATTGGTCGAAGTGCCCACGCCGCGCTGCACCTGGACCGAACCGAGCAGCGAAGCATAGGAGTTCATGTTGGCCCAGAACACGCACTGGTCCTCGGGCGAGTTCAGGGGCACGCCATCCAGCGTCACGTTGATGCGTGAGTCGCCGGCGCCACGGATGCGCATATACGTCGTACCCGTGCCTAAACCATTCTCGCCCCAAGCCATAATGCCGGGCGTACGTGCCAGCAATAGCGGGAGCTCACGTCCCGTCGTGGAATGGTCCTGCAGTTCCTGTTTCTTAATATGTGCCACGGCGAAAGGAGCATCCTTCTGGGCACGGACACCACTGACCACTACCTCCTGCATCTCGGCCAAGCGCAAGGAGTCGGGCTCAACGGCCGATGCGCCCGTCCCGGAAAATCCCATAAGGCAGAGGCCCACAATGGTTCTCACACGCATAGCACATTTCGAGCCTGTCGCCTCTGTAGCACCGATAGCATCGTGAGTGGCTATCTCCACTACTGAACGGATGGCTCGCCTTGCTCTCTCAAATAATTCTCTTGTCATTTTTCCTTTATTATTAGAGGGTTTAACAATAAAGGGGCGCAGGAACAAGCCTGCTCTGAAGAAGTATCCTCTTATCATTCCTACGGCGGCATTACCCGCATCAGGTCTGAAGGGTCTGTTCTCAGCCCGCCAACGGCAAGCACCCCTTGATAAATCGGCCGCAAAGATACAAAGAAATGAAGAATCATGAATCATGAATCAAGTTTTTTTTCGGCGCAGCAACAATAAAAACTCATGAAATGAACGGAAAGGGAATACAAAAGGGGCTATGTCAAAAATGAAAGACATAGCCCCTTTTTGGGTTTTTCTCAACGAACTATACTGATTATACGATATTCTATAGATATGGCAAACAAGTGTTTGAGTAATTCAAATCATTTGTATATTCTGTTAAGATAAGACATTAAAACGGCACTACCTCGTGCTTTTAGTAAAGCCGAAAGTGATGCCGCTACCGAAATAGCCTACGGAGGCATCGCCGTGAGGCATCAGCAAGTATTTCACGCCATCCTTTTCAACCATATAAGTGCGTATGCCGTCGGCTTTCAGCTGTTCGGCGGTGCACTCCTTGCCGCTCATGGCATGGTAGAACTTCGCTCCCTTGGCAGCGAGCGCATCCGCCACCCGACCGTGGATAGCAGTGCCATCGGCTTCGGTGACAAGGTGGTCGGCGTAGTAGCCAACGGCGATGGCTCCGCCTTGGTTTGTCGAGCTGAGTCTTACGCTGCGTATGCCAGGAACACCTGCAATGTCGGCGGCCGAGATACCGAGCGCGTCGATGCTGCCTTCGGCCTCCGGCTTGTTGTCCATCGGGTTGAGCGAGACTTCAAAGTTGTAGTTGACGGCATAATGCACTTCGCCTTCGTCGTCCTTCTCCTCGTCAATCTCGAAGGCGGGGTTGATCTCGTCGGCATAGTACTCGAAGCTCATCGGGTTCTTCCAGTCGAAGGTGATGCGCAGACGCATGTCCTTGCCTTCCTCGGGCTGATAGAGCATGACGCTCTCCCAAGAGTTGTTATCGACAATTTCCTGATCGCGGTCAGAGATACGGAAGCCCTTGGCCTTCAGGCTCTCGATCCACGCCTGCATCTCAGCTCTTGTCACATCCTTGTAGTAGACCTCATACAGGTATGAGCTTTCTTCATCGAACTGCGTGAAAACGATTCGGCCATTTGTCTTGATTTCGTCAATGCCGTACTTGTCATAGACAGCTGCCGGCCACTTGCCGTCCTCGAGCCCGGCTGTGTTGCCGACGCCCGAACTGACATCGCTGCTTGAGCTATTGCTGTTGCTGCCGCAGGCCACCAGCGCGGCCACACTGGCCACGTATAAAAACAAAAATAATGATTTCTTCATAAGGCATAAGAGTTTTTAAAGGTAACATGATTTTAGTTCATTAATAGATTAACACGTTAACATTCACTTCGTTCATTAACGCAACTCGTCCGCTCGAACCCTGCTCGCTTCACTCTGCGAAGAGCTTGTCAACCTGTTAATGAGTTAATTTGTTAATTTATTAACGTGCCTTGGCGCGTGTTAATGATTTAATGTGCGTTAATACTTCAAAAGCCTGAAGTGACCGATGAAAGGAAGTTCCTTGGCACGGCCGCCTGCAGCATTGATGATACCGAGGACAAACCAGACCAAGAAGACCAGACCTAAAAGACCGACAATACTCACAAGCCAATACAGGCGCCACGAGATGGCCACTATGAGGCCACTGAGAATGCTGTAGGCTACGCTGTAAAGGACGGCGGCAATGCATAGCACAAGCCCTTGGTTGGCATGGAAACGGGCAAACTTCGAATCCTTGGCCACGAAGATGGGAATGAGCACGAGAATGCCGAAGTAGGCCAGAATGGCTATGAATTTGTTTTTCTCAATGTCTTGTTGTTCAAACTCAGCCGTGGTGTCGGCCGTGTTGTTGATGACGGAGAGTTTCTCCTCAATGCTTTGCTGCTTGCTCATAGGTGTAGGAGATTTTTTAGATTTATAACTAAAGTGAATTCTTATTAGGCTATTTCTTCACGAACTCCACGCGGCGGTTCTTGGCGCGACCGGTATCGGTCTTATTGTCGGCTACGGGCTCATGCGAACCTTTTCCTACGGCGCGGAGGTTGAAGCTGTCGCAGCCTAAGCCCTCCAGAGCCTTCACCACGGCCTCTGCACGCTGTTGCGACAGCGGGTCGTTGACGGCATCGGAGCCCTGATTGTCGGTATGGCCCTGTACCTCGAAGCGAACGCTCGGGTTCTTCTTCATATACTCGGCTACCTTCTGAATCTCTGTCATCGACTCAGACTTCAGCGTAGCCTTGCCCGTCTCGAAGAGGATGTTGTTGGTCACGAACTTGCCCGTCTCGGCGATAGCCTTCTCCACGGCTGCGACCTTGGCATCGATGTCAGTGGCATTGCGCTCGTAGAGTTCTACGGCCCCCTTGGCAATCACCACATCCTTCACATAGGTGTGCTTGCTGCCACCACAGGCGAACCACGTCACCCATCCTGCACCC
>DGSC01000010.1 GCA_002391275.1 Prevotellaceae bacterium UBA4372
GCAGATGGAAATGCAGTTCTTTGTCAAGCCGGGTACTGAGCTCGATTGGTTTGCCAAATGGAAGCAGACGCGTATGGCCTGGCACCAAGCTCTCGGTTTCGGTGCCGAGAACTACCGTTTCCACGACCACGACAAGCTGGCTCATTACGCCAACGCCGCTACGGACATCGAGTTCCGCATGCCTTTCGGTTTCAAAGAAGTCGAGGGTATTCACTCACGTACCAACTTCGACCTCACGCAACACGCCAAGTACAGTGGCAAGAAGATTGAATACTTCGACCCCGAGACAAATGAGAGTTACACGCCGTTCGTCATAGAAACCTCTATCGGCGTCGACCGTATGTTCCTCAGTGTCATGTGCCACAGCTACTGCGAAGAGCAGTTGGAAAATGGCGAGACGCGTGTCGTGTTGCGCCTGCCGGCTGCCTTGGCACCCGTGAAGCTCGCCGTGTTGCCGTTGGTGAAGAAGGACGGTCTGCCCGAGGTGGCTCAGGAAATCGTCAATGACCTTCGTTTCCACTTCAACTGCAAGTATGACGAGAAGGACACCATCGGTAAGCGCTACCGCCGCATGGACGCCATCGGTTGCCCCTACTGCGTTACCATCGACCACGATACGCTTGAGGATCACTGCGTCACCCTCCGTGACCGTGACACGATGGAGCAGAAGCGTGTGCCCATCGCCGACCTCCGTGGCATCATCGAGGACAAGGTGAGCATCACCAGCTTGCTGAAGAAACTTCTGTAGAAAAGAGATTGGAATAATAATATAAGATACACAATATAAGCATAATATATGGAAAAGGGTAATGAACAAAAGAGAGGCTTGGGTTATCGCATATCAGTATTGCTGAGGCGTTCCTTCCGTCCTCATATCTTATCTCTTATGTTCTGTGTCTTATGTGTAATGCTGTCTGCGGCCTGTTCCGATGATACTGTAGACTTCGATCCCTATCATGATTGGAAATCTCGCAATGAGGCTTGGTTCAAGCAGATAGCCGACTCGGCTCATCGAGGCGGCAGCGAATGGCTGATGTTCAAGTCAACGCTGAAAAGTCCAAAGTATCAAAGCGGGGTGCTGGGCGACAGCATCTTTGTGCATGTGCTGAAACGCGGCACGGGCGACGTACGTCCAGCCTATACCGACAGCGTGCGTATCAATTTCCGCGGCTCGTTGATGCCTACTGTTGATGAGCAGGGAAATCCCTTGACGACTATCTTCAGTCAGACCTATTACCAGAGCTTCGACCCATTGACGGCTTCTCCGCAGAAAGCATGCATCTCGTCGTTTACGGAAGGTTTTGCAACTGCTTTGGAGAATATGGTAGAGGGTGACGATTGGTTGGTCTACATTCCCTATCAACTTTTCTATGGAGAAAAAGCCAACGGCGTTATTCCTGCTTACAGTGCAGCATGCTTCCGCATCAATTTGGTAGCTGTCTATCCTGTAGGAACGGTCGTGCCAGATTGGAAATAGTACTTAGTGCATCGGCTCTAAGTGTAACCCGATATCAAAAATCCCCTGAATACCTTGTTCACGCATGATATGGTAAACAAGGAATTCGGGGGATTCTTTTTTGTCAAAATGTATTTGTCCTACAGCCTGTTCTGTTTCGTGTAGGACCACGCCAGCCGTAGTCCAACGTCCTCGTGGGTTGGCCAAAATGAGGTGCAAGGTATCGCGACGCGGATGTTGCATGAGGTTGGAGCGCCGTTCGCAGACGAGCCATAAGTCGCGGTAGTTGAAATGCTGGCCCAAGCGTACGCTGATGCTCAGCTCATTGTCGGCAGCCAGCAGGGCGGTGTCGGGCTTGAAGCGCAAGGTGTCAGTGTTTCGCCAATCATCGGCATCGACATGGCGAAACTCATAATAAGGCATGACGTGCATGCCTAAGCGCCCGTTGCAACCTGTAGCGGCGAGCAACGTGCAGAGCACTATACATATATATATTACGCGTGCGCGCATGCGTATGAACGGTTTTTCACTCTTGTTGGCCTTGGTTTGCAGCCTCGTTGTGTTCGCCAGCAGGTTTACGTTTTTTCTTTTTCTTCTTGCGTTTCGACTGGTCGAAACGTGTGAGGTCGTCCTGAGTAGCCAGGTCGAGAGGCTTGTGTGCCACCTTTGCCTGCTCTTCGTTGAGGGCCTCGGGTTTCTTTCCTTCCTTGTTGAGCGCAATGATTTCGAGGGCTCTGGCAGCCGTAATGGTGGTGAGGTTAGCCGCTATGCGCTTGTCGGTGGAGTAGGTGACAAGGCCGCTGAGGATGTCGGCCTTAAAGAAGTAGTAAGTGCTGTCTATGGTCTCAAGGGTAAGTTCGCGACTGGGCAAACGCCTTGATGCCTCGACGTATTGATCGGCCTCGTAGTTCATGCAGCACTTGAGCTTGGCACATTGCCCAGCCAGCTTCTGCGGATTGAGGCTGAGGTCTTGGAAACGTGCGGCGGTAGTGCTTACGCTGACGAAGTTTTTCATCCATGTCGTACAGCATAGCTCACGGCCGCAAGGACCGAAGCCACCTATGCGTCCAGCTTCCTGTCGCGCACCAATCTGTTTCATTTCTATACGGACGTGGAAGACATCGGCCAATACCTTGATGAGCTGTCGGAAGTCTACACGGCCGTCGGCGATATAGTAGAAGATGGCTTTGTTGCCGTCGCCCTGATACTCCACGTCGCCGATTTTCATCTCCAACCCTAAGTCTTTGGCTATTTGTCGGCTCTGAATCATGGTGGCATGCTCGCGAGACTTGGCCTCGTTGTATTTCTCCATGTCCACGGGTCGCGCCTTTCGATAGACATGCTTGATATCGTCCATGTTCTTAGGGGGCGTCCGTTTCATTTGCAACAGCACGAGCTTTCCGGTCAGTGTCACGGTTCCTATGTCGTGACCAGGCGAGGCTTCTACGGCAACGATGTCGCCTTTAGCCAAAGGCAGGTGGTTGGAATTGTGGTAAAAGCCTTTGCGTGTGTTCTTGAACTGCACTTCTACCAGATCCGTAGCCTCGTCGTTGCCTGGTATGTCGGCCAGGTAGTCGTAGACGTTCAGCTGGCAACTCTGCTTGGGGCAGCCTTGGAACGAGAGGCCACGATCGGTGAAAACGGGCAGTGCTCCTCTCCTGTTGGAGGGCATTTCCTGTTGCCGTGGCTGTGTGGTGGCCGTAGCCTCTGCGGCTATCGGCTCTTCAGCAGTGTTGTTAGTCGGATTTGTATTTTGATTAACTTCCATAAGTGTCGTTTTATGCTATTGCGTTTGCAAAGGTAGCATTTATCTTGTATAATTACAAAAAAAATAGGACTTTAACGTTGAAA
Organism: Prevotellaceae bacterium UBA4372; assembly: GCA_002391275.1. Lineage (GTDB taxonomy): Bacteria > Bacteroidota > Bacteroidia > Bacteroidales > Bacteroidaceae > Physcousia. The sequence continues at coordinate 3,308 of DGSC01000010.1, forward strand.
AGTAGCCTATTAATTATTACTTTTGTGGCCAAATTAAAGCAATGAAGCCTATGAACTTAGAACTTTTGAAAGGCAAGCGCGTGGCGGCTCTGCTTTCGGGCGGCGTCGACAGCTCTGTAGCCGTAGCGCTACTTGTAGAGGCTGGCATACGTCCCGACTTGTGGTACATTCAGATAGGGCCAGACCGTGACTCCGAAGAATATACCTGTACGATAGAGGAGGACCTTGAGATGGCACGTGCCGTGGCTTATAAGTATCAGCTCTCCTTGCAGGTGGTGGATTTGCACAAGGACTATTGGGAGCAGGTTGTGGACTACACAATGAACCGTGTTCGTCAGGGTCTCACACCCAATCCTGATGTCATGTGCAACCGGCTGATTAAGTTTGGCGTCTTCAACGACCGTGTGGGCAAGGATTATGACGTCATTGTCACGGGTCACTATGCAACCACAGAGCGCGACGGCGAAGGTCGCACTTGGCTTTGTACCAGTCCTGATCCGGTTAAGGACCAGACCGATTTCCTGGCTCAGCTACAGCCGTGGCAGTTGCAGAAAGCTTGTTTCCCTATCGGTCACCTACGTAAAGAGGAGGTGCGCGCCGTTGCAGAGCGTGAGCATTTGGCAGCCGCTCGGCGCAAGGACAGTCAGGGCATTTGTTTCCTTGGCAAGATAGATTACAATGACTACATACGCAAGTTCCTTGGCGAGCAGCCTGGTCAGGTGATTGATCGCAAGACGGGGCGCGTCCTTGGCCTGCATCGGGGACTGTGGTTCCATACGATAGGCCAGCGCAAGGGCTTAGGTTTCAGTGGAGGCCCTTGGTATGTGGTGGAGAAGGACATGAAGCGAAATATCCTTTGGGTGGTGAACGGTTACGACCCCATCGAGTCCTATTCCGACCATTTCCAGATTGTGGCGCCTCATTGGCTCACCGTAGACCCGTTTGAGGCCGGCCTTCTGCTGCAGGGTGGCGATGGGGTTGAGAATAATGTCACGGTGAAGATACGCCACACGCCAGACTTCTGTCCGGCGCGTGTGACAAGGCTTGAGGATGGTTCCCTGGATGTGCATACCGAGCGCCCTTTGCAGGGCGTGGCTCCAGGTCAGTTTGGTGTGCTCTACGACCTTGACAAGCATCGTTGCTACGGGTCGGGCGAGCTGCGTTTATCAGTCTGATTCTTCCTTGCGGAGAATCGTCAATGCCTGTTTGACGACAGGGTCGTTGGCATAGATAATCTGGAAATATTCAGTCATATCCCATAAATCGCGGGCCACGAGCGCTTTCATGATGAGTGCTACGTCGGCTCGCGTTTTTTGTAGCTCCTTGTCGTCCTTGGCTTTGAGGCTGTCTTTTCGCAGAGCTTCGTCAAGCATTTGGTCGATGACGTCTTCTGGTATCTGGAAATCTGTGCGGAAGGTGTCGAATTTCTTGTACTTGCGTGCCAGCTGTTCGCGGTTGGCATCCATGAAATGGAGGTTGGCGTTGACGATATACGAGCGTGCGCTGAGCTCACGGTAAAGTTTAGTGTAGCGCGTAGTGTCTAAGGGCACGAAGATGTCGGGCATGATGCCTCCGCCGCCATACACGGTGCGGCCGAGTCGCAAGGTCTGGTATTTCAGGGAATCAGGAAAGTGAATGCTGTCGGCATTCGTGAGCTCGCCTCGGTTGTAGCGGTCGATGACGTCGCGGGCGTACGTCTTGGCATCGCCTTTTTGGTAAGGTTTCTGTATGCATCGTCCCGACGGTGTGTAGTAGCGAGCCGTGGTCAGACGTATCATGCTGCCGTCCTCCAGCTCGATGGGGCGTTGTACGAGGCCTTTTCCGAAAGTGCGGCGTCCCACGATGGTCCCGCGATCATGGTCTTGGATTGCTCCTGCAAGAATCTCCGACGCCGAGGCCGAGTATTCGTCCACCAGCACTACTATGCGCCCTTTGGTGAACAAACCGCCGCCACGACTCCGGTACTCCCCGAGATTGACGCCGCCGCGTCCTCGGGTGTAGACGACCATCAGGCCCTTGTCGAGCAGCTCGGAGGCCAGGTCGGCCGCCGCGCCAAGGTAGCCTCCGCCGTTTCCTTGCAGGTCGATGATAAGGTCGCGCATGCCTTTCTTCCGTAGGCTTTTGATGGCTTCAACGACTTCAGTGTGGGTGTTGGCCGCAAAGTTCGAGAAACGAATGAGTCCTATGCCTGGCTCCACCATATATGCAGCATCAAGCGAAGTCACGGGAATTTTGTCGCGCTTGACGGTGAAGGTCAGCGTGTCCTTGATTCCACGTCTGACGATGCCCAGGTTCACTTCCGAATTCTTTGGGCCTCGCAGGCGACTCATGATGTTTTCGCGGCTCATCTTCACGCCGGCGATGGCTGTGTCGTTGACTGCCACGATGCGGTCACCGGCTATGATGCCGGCTTTCTCCGACGGCCCTTTGGCTATGGTCTGAATTACGACGAGTGTGTCGTCGAGCATGTTAAACTGCACGCCTATGCCTTCGAAGTTGCCCTTGAGCGGTTCGTTGAGCTTCTTGGTGTCGGCGGCATTGGTGTATTGCGAATGGGGGTCGAGCTTGGTGAGCATACCCGTGATGGCATCTTCCACTTGGCGATCGATGTTGACCGTGTCCACGTACATCTGATTGATCATGATGGTCGACTGCAAAAGCTTACGGATAGCCAATTCGCGCGGGTCCATCTGCTGGGCAGAGAGCGAGAGCGGAGAAATGAGCAGTGATAGGAGTATGGTGAGAGCGGAGAAGGTTTTTTTCATTGTCGTATAAACTTATTTGTTGTGGTAGGCTGTTGCTCACGGCAGGTGTCGCAGGCCTGTGCCGAATTGTTGACAGGGTCCGTCAGCCAAATATCGTGTGTTCGTTGCCCGAGAGCAAATGGCGCAAGACACCTCATAGTAGGTTGTGCCGTTTGATGCACCTAAGAGAATTGGCTGATGCACCTAAGAGAATTGGCTGATGCACCTAAGAGAATTGGCCGATGCTCCTAAGAGAATTCTCCGATGCGCCTAAGTCGTTTTGCCATTTGGGTTGAGCTCATCGGCCGAAGTGCCTATGTCGCTGAATCGGGGGGTATAAGCTGTGGGCAGGAAAGGAGTAATGTCTTTGCCGAAATGAGCCAGCTCCCGAACGATGGAACTTGAGAGGTAAGCCAGCGAAGGGTCGGCAAAAAGTACTACGGTGTCAATGCCTGTGAGGCGTTTGTTGACATCAGCCATCTGAAGTTCGTACTCGTAGTCGGCCATCGTGCGTACGCCTCTCAGTATGGCCGAAACGCCGTATTGGGCTGCACAGTCGGTCGTGAGGCCACTATAGCTTGTCACGCTCACGCGTGGTTCGTTGCTATATAGCTTATTAAGGGCGCGCAGACGTTCGGCCGTGGGCAGCCATCCAGGCTTATGCTCGTTGATGCCTACGGCTATGATTATGTGGTCGAACAGTTTCAAGGCACGGCTGACGAGGTCGGCATGCCCGAGCGTGAACGGGTCGAAGCTGCCGGGAAAGAGAATCTTATTCATAGTACTTCGGCTAACTCTTTATATTCTTTTTCCTCGCCCTCTTCCTCCTCGTCAGGGCGGTCCTCCTCGATCACCAGGTTCTCGATGATGAAATTCTGGCGCTCCATGGTGTTCTTGCCCATATAGTATTCGAGGAGCTCAGCCACTTGGTCGGACTTATGGAGCGACACCTGTTCGAGTCGCATGTCGGGACCTATAAATGCACGGAATTCGTCTGGCGATATTTCGCCGAGACCTTTGAAGCGTGTGATTTCCGGTTCAGGACCGAGCGCTTCGATATTCTGCAGGCGCTCCTCGTCGGTGTAGCAGTAGCGGGTGATGAAGTCACCCTTCGTGTCGGCCTCGCCTATAGCTTCGAGCCGGGCACGTGAAAGCTTTTTCCGGCGCTGCCGTACACGGAAAAGCGGCGTCTGAAGGATGTAAACGTGACCTTTCTTGATGAGTTCGGGGAAGAACTGGAGGAAGAACGTAATCATCAGCAGGCGAATGTGCATCCCGTCGACATCGGCATCGGTGGCCACGATTACCTTGTTGTAGCGCAGACCGTCGAGGCCGTCCTCGATGTTGAGGGCTGCCTGCAAGAGGTTGAACTCTTCGTTCTCGTAGACCACTTTCTTGGTCAGCCCATAGCAGTTAAGAGGTTTCCCTCGCAGGCTGAACACGGCCTGGGTGAGCACGTCGCGGCTCTTGGTGATGCTGCCGCTGGCCGAATCGCCCTCGGTTATGAAAATGCACGAATCCTCCTGGCGGTCGCCCTTAGGGTCGTTGAAATGAATGCGGCAGTCACGCAGTTTGCGGTTGTGAAGGTTGGCTTTCTTCGAGCGCTCACGAGCCAGCTTGGCCACACCGGCCATGGCCTTGCGTTCGCGCTCGCTCTCGCTCACTTTCTGGAGGATGACCTCGGCCACGTCGGGCGTCCGACGCAGGTAGTTGTCGACCTGCTGCTTCACGAAATCGCCTACGAACTTGTCTATCGAGATGCCTTTGCCATTAGGTTCTGTCGAGAGCGACCCCAGCTTGATCTTGGTCTGGCTTTCGAACAACGGCTCTTGAATATCGATACTGATGGCCGCAACAATGCCGTTGCGTATGTCGGCATAGTCGAAGTTCTTGCCTGCGAAGTCCTTGATGGTCTCGGCTATATATTTCTTGAACGCACTTTGGTGGGTTCCTCCTTGCGTTGTGTGCTGGCCGTTGACGAAACTATGGTATTCCTCGCCATACTGGCCATTAGTGTGAGTGAAGGCAATCTCTATGTCTTCGCCCTTGAGATGAATGATAGGGTAGAGCGGTTGCGTTGTCATCGTGTCCACGAGCAAGTCTTCGAGGCCGTTGCGCGAGAGTATGCGATGACCGTTGAACATAATGGTGAGGCCGGTGTTCAGGTAGGTGTAGTTGCGCAACAAGGTTTCGACGAACTCGTTTTGGAACCGATAATTCTTGAACAGGGTGTCGTCCGGTTCGAAATAGATGAGCGTGCCGTTCTCGGCATCGGCCATGACGTTGCCGGCGGCATCGATGCCTGAGGCGGCCGCGGAGCTTGCCGCTGCACTGGCTTCGGCATCGGGCTGGGCTGCAGCCGCAGAGCCGGATTTGGCATCGGCCTTGGCTAAAGATTTGGCGAGCTTGGTGTTTGCCGCCCCGCTCTCAGGCGTACCAATGTCGGATACGAGGATGCCTTTCTCAAACTCGGCACGGCGTGTCTCGCCGTCGCGGAAGCTCTGAGCAACGAAATGAGCGCTGAGGGCATTCACGGCCTTTAGACCCACGCCGTTCAGACCTACGCTTTTCTTGAACGCTTTCGAGTCGTACTTGCCGCCGGTGTTTAGCATCGACACGGCTTCGATAAGCTTGCCTAAAGGAATACCACGGCCGTAGTCGCGGACGGTGACACGCAAATTCGAATCGATGTCGACCTCTATGCGCTTACCAGCATTCATCTTGAACTCATCGATGCTGTTGTCTATAACTTCTTTTAAGAGCACGTAGATGCCGTCCTCTGCATGAGTGCCGTCGCCCAGACGACCGATATACATGCCAGGGCGCGTGCGGACGTGCTCCATGTCTGAGAGGTGACGGATCTCTTCCTCGCCATATCGGGGCTCGTCTGCAACCCCTTGCCCTCCGTCTGTTGGGAGAGCCTTCAATTCGTCTGCCAAGTTTTTATCCTCTAATCTTTAATTTCATTATAAATTATCATACACAATAGCCCGTACGGCGTGCCTCACACTTCTTGTAGGGTATGCCGTACCATGCTCATCGCTTGCTGTTCCTTATTCCCCTCCTTCGATCTCTTTCTGCCAGCAGCGACGACGCTTGTGGATCGTACAGTCGAGATGCGACCATTGAACCTGACTCTTCTCATTGTCTTCGAGCTGGACATGCGTCTCGGCCCATACAAATCCCATCTTCGTAGCCGATTGGATGATCTGGGCGAACAAGGGGGCATTCACGCCACGGTTTTGCCATTCAGGCAACACGCCTATGAGCAGCATATCGAGCACCGGGGCAGGCTTGAAGTAGATGGCTTTTGCCAGATGCCACCACCCGAACGGGAAGAGCTTTCCTTTAGCCTTCTGCAGCGCATACGAGAGGGAACCCATCGTGATTCCTACGGCTATAGGCTCGTTGTTCTCGTCCTCCACGATGGCCAGCAGTCGCATGTCCAGGAACGGCAGGTACATGTGTGCGTACTGCATAATCTGCTTCTCGTTCATCTCCGAATAGCCATACAATTCGGAATAGGAACGGTTGATGATGTTGAACACCTTCAGAATGTAGTTGCCACCGTCGGCTGTCAGGATCTCCTTGTGGTTCTTGAACTCGCGCATGTGCAGGTTGTAGCGCTTCATGCTCAGTTCGGCCACGCGGAAGTACTTCTGCATGTCGGCCTGATGCTCTGGCGTCGGAACCATCACCTTACGTTCTACCCAGTCCACTTCCTTGCCGAACCCCAGGCGTTCCATGTGCTTCGGATAATAGGGATAGTTGTAGATCGTGCTCATGGTGCTGAGCTGGTCGAAGCCATCGGTAAGCATTCCCTCGGGATCCATGTCGGTGAATCCCAACGGCCCAACAATCTTCTTCATCCCACGCTCGCGGCCCCAGTCTTCGACGGTCTTTATCAGTGCATCCACGACTTCAGCATCGTCGATGAAGTCTATCCAGCCGAAACGGACGTTGCGCGTCTGCCATTTCTTGTTGGCCTTGTGGTTGATGATTGCTGCTACGCGACCGACAATCTCTTTTCCACGGTACGCAAGAAACAAATCTGCCTCGCAAAATTCGTAGGCAGCATTCTTCTCACGGTTGAACGTGTCGAGCATATCCTCCAAAAAATCGGGGACAGCGTACGGGTTGTCTTTGTACAACTTGTAGTTGAATCGGGCGAAGGCACGAAGTTCTCGGCGGCCTTCAACTTTTTTTATTGTAACCATAGATGTCGCAAAGTTACTCCTTTTTCTGCATAACATACTACCAACCTGCCTTTTTTTACTCCTTTCTCATCCAAAAAGTTAAAAAAAACATCAAAAATCTTTGGGCATGCAGTCAAAAAATGTATTTTTGCAAACGAATATAGCTAAATTAAACATAATCTAATCTTACGATGAAGAAAATCCTACTTTTGGCCGCTATGGCCGTAGCCTCTGTGTGCACAGTCTCAGCACAGGACGCTTCCGAGCTTGATTACAAGCCGGCTCCCTACATGTTCATTGGCCTCCAAGGCGGAGCCCAAACGACATTTGCAAACTACGACCAGGTTAAACTGATCACTCCTACAGCCAGCTTCAGCTTCGGTTCCTTCTTCACACCTGTCGTTGGTGCACGTCTGCACGTCAATGGCATCTGGAACAAAAGCGGCATCAAGCCGAATTTCGAGTACGACTACAACTACGTTACAACGGATCTCGACCTCTTGCTCAACCTCTGCACCCTTTTCGGACGTAAGGACTACTATCCCCTCAATGTCTATCTCATCGGAGGTGTTGGACTCAACTACGCTTGGAACAACGACGATCTCCTCAACTCCAACCACCAATTACCCTTTGCCTGGGAGGACTATCGCCTTAGCCACAACGCCCGTGTAGGAGCCATGCTCGACTACAATATCGCTAAACATTGGAGCGTCAACCTTGAGGTTAGCGCCAACAGCCTCAGCGACCGCTACAATTCTCAGGTCAACCAAAAAGACGACTGGCAGCTGACGGCTCAGCTCGGTCTCGCCTATAAGTTCGGCTTCAAGAAAAAGCCAGCTCCCGCTCCGGCACCTGTCGTGGTTGAACCCGAGCCCGAGCCCGTGCCCGAACCCGCTCCCGTGGTGAAGGAAGAGCCGAAGCCCGTAGTGGTGAAGAAGCCCGAGTTGCGTACAGAAATCTTCTATGCTATACGCGAGACGGTGCCCGTAGGCACTGAGCAGGCTAAGGTTGAACGCCTCATCAAATTCCTTAAGGACAATCCTCAGACAAAGGTGGCTGTGACTGGTTATGCCGATGTAGGTACCGGCAACCCGGAGATTAATATGGGCTACTCAAAAGGCCGTGCCGAGAATGTTGCCAAGGCACTCACCGATGCCGGCATCGACGCAGCACGCATTACTGTGGATGCCAAGGGCGACACCGTGCAGCCCTTTGCCGAGAATGACAAGAACCGTGTCACTATAGCTATAGCCGAGTAATTCAAACCCTTGTGGTGAATTAAAAGGCGTATATATTCATAGAATCATTCTACGACCGCCAAATCGTGCGTTTACGAGCACGATTTGGCGGTTTTTCTTTGGCTATAAGGGAGAAAATGGCTATGTTTGCAGCCAGAAATAGTAAAACTATACATCGACTTTTGCTGCCTTAAAAACAAAAAAGAAAGGCTGCGGAAGACCGATGGTCTTAATTGTATCGCAAAAATATCGTAACGAGAATGAAAATAGCACTCATAGGATATGGCAAGATGGGGCGCATGATTGAGGAAATCGCCCAAAGCCGCGGCCACGAGATTGTGTGCCGCATAGATGTCGACAATCAGCAGGATTTCAGCAGCGAAGCATTCAAGAATGCCGATGTTGCCATTGAGTTTACGGCTCCTGCTGTGGCTTTCGGCAACATAGAGCGGGCGTTTGAAGCCGGCGTGAAAGTCGTGTCGGGCAGCACGGGCTGGTACGCAGCTCACGAAGCCGAGGTCAGACGGCAGTGCACCGAGGAGGGGAAGACGCTCTTCTGGAGCTCGAACTTCTCCGTTGGCGTGTATGTGTTCGGCCTCGTCAATCGTTATTTGGCCCGCCTGATGAACAGCTTTCCCGAATACAGCGCTCGCATGGAGGAAGTGCACCATGTGCATAAACTCGACCACCCCAGTGGCACGGCCATAACATTGGCTCAGCAGATTATCGACGAAACGGAGCGCATCACCGACTTCGAGGCTTTGGAGCCCGTAACTGATACGTGCTGCGGTCCGGACGGCAATGGCGGCACAGACTCATCTGCGGCCGCTCAGCACGCTGAGGCCGGGACTGCAGGTTCCGTGCTCCCTATTCAGAGCATCCGTCGCGGAGAGGTTCCGGGCATTCATGCTATCACGTGGGACAGCCTGGCCGACAGCATAACGATAACCCACGATGCGCATTCGCGTCGCGGCTTTGCGCTCGGTGCTGTGCTTGCAGCAGAGTACGCCGCTTGCCACAAGGGTTTGCTGACAATGGACGACCTCTTTGCCCAATACGTCTAAGTGTTTTGGCCAACACGCCTAAGAGAATTGGCCAACACGCCTAAGAGAATTGGCCAACGCACCTAAGAGAATTGTTCGAGTCGCATCAGCGAACTTTCCGACGCGGTCTTCCGCATAGAATGATGTATAAAGAATTTGAATTGAAATAGCATGAATAAAATTGAGAAGAATCCGGTAACATGGAAATCGTGGGTTAAGATGCTCGTCGTCGTAGCCCTATACATTTGGTTCCTCGCATGGGTGGACGCATGGTGGGGACTTATTGTTGTTCCCTTTATTTTCGATGTCTATATCACCAGGAAGATACCCTGGACATGGTGGAAAGAACTGGAGAATCCGGTCACGCGCACGATAATGTCGTGGGTCGATGCCATTGTGTTTGCCTTAGTGGCAGTCTATTTCGTCAACATCTACTTTTTTCAAAACTATACCATTCCCTCTTCTTCGCTTGAAAAGAGCTTGCTCGTTGGCGACTATCTCTTTGTCTCGAAGATGAGTTATGGTCCACGCGTGCCTCAGACACCGCTGTCTCTGCCGCTTGTTCAGCATACCTTGCCCAACGGCATGAAAAGCTATAGCGAGCTCTTGAGCTGGGACTACAAGCGCGTTTCGCCCAAACCTGTGCAGCTCAACGATATCGTTGTTTTCAATTATCCTTCGGGAGATACCGTCGTGGCCAATCCTGTCTATCAGGCGGCCGACTACTATGCGCTCTGCTATGGCTATGGGCGCCAGATTGTGAAGCAGAACAGTCCTGTCCTGCCGGTTATCGACAGCCTCACGACCCTTCAGCAGCGACAGCTGGCAAACATATTCTACAACGTTGGCCGACAATACCTTGTGGAGAACAGGGCCGAGTTCGGCGAAGTGATGTCCCGGCCTGTTGACCGGCGTGAGAACTACGTCAAGCGCTGTGTCGGTTTGCCAGGTCAGACGCTGGAGATACGCGACCGCACCATCTATCTTGACGGCGTGGCTAACAAAGAGCCAGATAATGTGCAGTACAACTACCATATCGTCATGCGCGACAGCCGGCGCGACCTTAACGAAGACGTAGTACGTGAGTTGCACTTACGCAGCGAAGACCTGCGCGACCTCCATCAGACAGGGTTCATGCCGCTGACAGCTGCCGCCCGCGAGCGATTGCTCCAGGAGGACTACATCGAGCGCATCGACATCGACACCTCGGCCACGACCGAAGATCTCTATCCCCTCAATGGGTTCAAAGGATGGACGCGCGACAATTATGGGCCGATATGGATCCCGAAACGCGGCGAGAAGATCGACCTTACGCTTGAGAACCTGCCCGTCTACGAGCGCCCGATTGCCGTGTATGAGGGAAATAAGCTACGCGTAGATGACAACGGAACAATCTTCATCAACGATACGGTAGCCACCAGTTACACGTTCAAGATGGATTACTACTGGATGATGGGCGACAACCGACACTGCTCGGCCGACTCGCGTTACTGGGGCTTTGTGCCAGAAGACCATGTCGTGGGCAAGCCCATCATGATATGGCTCTCCATCGACCACGACCGTGGGTGGACCGACGGGCGTATCCGCTGGAACCGCCTCTTCCGCTGGGTTGAGAATATAAAGTAAGACACAACCGTGGAAAAGCTCTTGCACTATGCTTGGCGCTATCGCCTGTATCCGCTGGGAACCTTGTACACTACCGGCGGCGAGGAAGTGGAAGTGCTGGACCCGGGACTGAAAAACGCCGATGCGGGCCCTGACTTCTTCAATGCCAAGGTCCGCATCGGCGCTACTGTGTGGGTAGGTAACGTTGAACTTCATCTACGGTCGAGCGACTGGGTTCGCCATGGACATCACACCGATCCCGCCTACAATAGCGTGATCCTGCATGTGGCAGAGGTCGTAGATGCCGAGGTAGTCACCGCCGACGGCAAGAAGCCTCCCCAACTGCAGCTGCCTGTGCCCCCTAAGTTGAAGGCCGACTATGCCACCTTGTGCCGTAGTGAGGACTATCCTCGCTGCTGGTACATTATCCCTTCCATCTCGACGCTGCAGGTCCACTCGTGGCTTTCGGCCCTCTTGGCCGAAAGGCTGAGCGCGCGTGCCGACATGGTGCTGCAGCGTCTGCACCAGACCAATGGCGACTGGGAACGCGCCTTCTTCATCACTTTAGCCCGCAACTTCGGTTTCGGCATCAATGGCGAAGCCTTTGAGTGGTGGGGGCGTCATCTGCCTCTTCACGCTGCATCCAAGCATCGCGACGATATCTTCCAGCTCGAAGCTCTCTTCCTCGGTTCGGCAGGCCTGCTTGCCGATCAGGCGCTGCCTCCGTCGTCGCGCAACGCAGCAGCCGACGATGACTACCTCAGACGTCTGAGGCAGGAGTGGGCCTTCCTTGCACATAAATTCCAGTTGCCAGAGCCCATGGAGGCTTCGAGGTGGCGTTACCTGCGGCTGCGGCCGCAGAATTTCCCGCATCTGCGCATCGTGCAGCTCGCCCGGCTCTATCATCAGCGAACGGCTGGGCTGGCCAATATCCTTCATGCTGCCGACCGTCAGGCTTTGCATGCATGCTTCAACACCGGCGTAAGCCCCTATTGGACGGAGCATTACCTCTTCGGGCTCCCGTCGGAGCACAAGGAAAAATCGCTGAGCACGGCTTCGCGCGACCTCCTGATTATCAACACCGTCTGCCCTACGCTCTTTGCCTATGGCATCGAACACCATGACGAAGCGTTGAAGGAGCGTGCCGTAGCGCTGCTCGAAAGCCTGAAGGCCGAGCGAAATTTCATAACCCGTCAATGGCAGCAATGCGGGCTCGTAGTGGAAAACGCCGCCGACAGTCAGGCGCTGATACAGCTCAAACGCGAGTACTGCGACCGCCTCGATTGCCTGAGATGCCGTTTCGGCTACGAGTATCTGAAAAAGACAAAAGATTAGGGTTTACAGACAAAAGATTAAACGATCATCGATGGACGAACAGGAATTGCTATATACCATGGCCCTGACTTATGCCTTGCGCCATCACAGCAAGTCGCAACGTATCTTGCTTGATGCTTTCGGAAGCGCAAAGGATGTCTATGAGAATCATTCGGACGTCAGTCGTTTCTTCGACGCTATATCGTCCAAGGCCGCCGAAGCACTTGCCACCATGTCCGTGTATCTGCCCGACTGCGAGCAAGAACTGGCTTACGCGCGTGCGCATAATATTAAGGTGTTGTCGATTCACGACATCGACAACTATCCTGCACGCTTGCGTGCATGCGAGGATGCGCCCCTCATACTCTACTATCTCGGCAATGCCGACCTCAATGCCGAGCATGTCTTGAGCATAGTAGGAACCCGCAAATGTACAGAACGCGGACGGGAGCTGTGCGCCGCCATGGGGCGCGACATTGCCGCCCGGGCTGGAAAGACGCTGGTCATAAGCGGACTGGCCTACGGCATTGACATTGCCGCCCACCGCGCAGCCCTCGACAACGGTCTCCCGACCGTGGCGGTGCTGGCGCATGGGCTCGATGAGATTTACCCGTCTGTGCACAGGTCTACGGCCATAGAAATGATAGAGCATGGAGGGCTGCTCACGGAATTTACCAGGCATACGCCTATCGACCGCCTTAATTTCCTTCAGCGTAACCGCATCGTGGCCGGCTTGGCCGACGCCACGGTCGTCGTGGAAAGTCCGGTCAAGGGCGGGTCGCTCAATACGGCGCGTCTGGCCGCCGACTACCATCGCGACGTGTTTGCTTTCCCCGGCAGGCCTACCGACAAGGTCGCCGAGGGCTGCAACAACCTTATCCGCCGCAATGGTGCTACGCTCATCACTTCCGCGGTCGATCTGATGGACGACCTCGGATGGCAGCAACAGAAAGCGGCCGGGGAGGCGGTGCAGACCGAGCTTTTTCCTGCTCTCTCCAGCGACGAGCAACGTTTGGTGGAGGCCATGCAACAGGCCGATGCCGACCTTTCGCTGACGGAACTCAGTGCCATCACGGACATCCCTACGTTCAAGCTGATGCCCATGATGGTGGAACTCGAGATGAAGGACGTTGTGAAAACCATGGTGGGGCAGCGCTATCACCTGCGTCGATAAGGCTTCAGCGGAGCCATCGCCAAGACATACAAAAAAATACGGCCGGCCGAATCGTACAATTCGGCCGGCCGTGTTGGCTCTTTCGGCCAGCCGCATAGACTGATGCGGCCGGCCGTATTATTTTTATTGCTGTCCGCTAAAAATCAAAATGAACATTAAAAATCTTCCGCAATGCCGATAAACAGGCATTGCGGATACTTTTTTCAAAAAGTAAGCCCCTCTTAGTCGAAAAGTGACTGTTCGCCAGGTGGCGGATTATCCGTTTCAAGGATCTTGAGCCAGTCTTTTTCGGGCTGCTCGAAGAAAGTATAGCAGTTGACGTAGTACATGAGCATAATGCGGAACATAGTGGCCAGATTGGAGAAGCTCCAGCTGCGCCTTATACGCCTCTGCATGACCATGAGCAGCAGGTTTGCGATGAGCGTCACCCAGATTTGTATCTTGATGGCATTTGCACTCTCGCCGTAGAAGTACCTGAGCGGGAAGTTCTGCTTGAGCTGCTTGAACAGGAGTTCTATTTCCCATCGTTTACGATAGACTGCCACGATGTCTTCCACTTCCATG
>DGSC01000062.1:0-14127 GCA_002391275.1 Prevotellaceae bacterium UBA4372
CACCTTCATGAAGGCTCACGGCGGCAAAATCGGTAACAGCATCGTTGAGCTCGACAAGCTCGACGTAGCCCTCGGCGTTGAGGAGATGGCCAAGAAGAACGGCGTAGAGCTCGTGCTGGCTGAGGACAGCGTATGCTCTACCGGTTACGACTTCGCTAACTTCGTCCAGAAGCCAGGCGCCCAGATCAAGACCTTCCCCTCCAACGCTATCGAGGATGGTTGGGACGGCCTCGACGTAGGTCCCAAGAGCCAGGCTAAGTTCGCCAAGGCTATCGAAGGTGCCAAGACCATCCTGTGGAACGGTCCTGCCGGCTGCTTCGAATGCGACGACTTCTGTGCTGGTAGCCGTGCTGTAGGCGACGCCGTAGCCAAGGCAACAGCTGAAGGTGCTTTCTCGCTCATCGGTGGTGGCGACAGCGTGGCTTGCGTCCACAAGTTCGGTCTCGAGGACAAGGTAAGCTACATCAGCACTGGCGGTGGCGCTCTGCTCGAAGCCATCGAAGGCAAAGTGCTCCCCGGAGTAGCTGCCATCAAGGGATAAGAACGAGTTGACAAGTTATTAAGTTGACGAGTTGACGAGTTGACAAGTTGACAAGTTGATAAGTTGACAAGTTGACGAGTTGATTGATTAATTGGATTGTGCGGAGAAGATTCTTTTCTGCTTCAGATAGCAGGAATTCTTCAAGCAACAAACTACAATAAAAAAAGAGGGCAGTCGCCTGCGTGACTGCCCTCTTTTATTCAAGAGTTATCAATTTCGTAACGGTTTCTCAGGTTACATAAAAAGCTGAAGCTATCTGCATGAAGTCTACCATAAAATCCATCAATAACTTTGAGCCTTGGTATAAAAGCCATCCCTACCTTTTGGCTGCAGGCATACTTGCTGCTGTGGCCATCCTTGTGGGTGTGAGTCTGTCCCTGCCTCGACACAAAGAAGTGCAGATATCTCCCAAAGAGCAAGCACGTCTTGATTCAGCCGCCCTGCATGTAGCACTCATGCCTGTCGTTGATTGTTTGCCTTTTTATATTGCAGAGAAAACAGGAGTGTACAACCGTTTAGGTTTGGATATACGCATTCATACCTATCAAGCACAGCTCGACATTGATACAGCGTTAGCCAACAAACGAGTACTGTTTGCATACAGCGACCTTGCGAGGGTTATTATGTTGCAGCAGGACAGCACCGATCTAAAGGTGATAGCTGCCATCGAAGGTGGATTGGACCTGATAACAGCCCGGAGAGGGCGCATCAGACAGCTGGATCAATTGAAAGAGAAAATGGTGGCCGTGAGCCGACATAGCATCACTGATTATTGGAGCGATCGGCTGACGGACTCTGCACAGATAGAACGCGCCATAATTTTTCGCCCACAAATTAATAATGTACGCATCCGTACGGATATGCTTTGCAATGGAACTATGGATGCAGCTTTCCTGCCTGAACCGTATGCCAGCGAGGCTCGCATACGTGGCAATAAAAGCATACTTAACACCAGAAGCCTCAATCCAACACTCACGGCTTTCGTCATTCAGGACTCGGTTCTTAACGACCAAACGCGAAAGCAACAGGTGGAAAAGCTACTGGAAGGATACACAATTGTTGTTGACGAAATAAACAAAAATACCGCCATGCAGGATTCTCTACGCTCTTTCCTGCATTCCGTTTGCCTTGCCCCAGACTCTTTAGTCAATTCTATTTACAATCAGCTTCCAAAACTAAAGAAACCTTTGGCTGCCAAAGAAGCCGACCTCGAAGTTGCTTTGCAATGGCTCAAAGGCCGCAACCAAGTGAAAAAGGGATTCAGCAGCGACTCTCTGATAACAACAGCATTTATTAAATAAATGTATAAAGCAGCCAATATCTTTTTCAAGGAAAGAGGTTTTATGACAGACTGCTTTTTCTATAGGCCTAAACGGTTCCTTTTATAGGCTTTCGTGCAGATAGGCTCAACCTTCACAAAAAAGCCTATCAGAAAAATCCCCTGAACAAAGAAAAAAAGTGACCGGTGAATCGGTGGCCGAAATTGAAGCGGGTAAAATAGTCCTGCGCTTGAAAACGTATGCATTGGCCCTTATCCTGCTCAAAGATATGCTGCAGCTGCCGGGTCGTGGGAACGTCAAGAATGAAGCTATTCACTTCGTAGTCGAAAAGGAAACTGCGGGCATCCATGTTTGTACTACCTATTGTGCAGAATCGGCCATCTATCATCATCACTTTTGAATGATGGAAACCCGTCTGGTTGTAATAGACCTCAGCACCATGCTTTGCCAGATTCTTCATCTCCAAAGCAACAACATCTGGTGTAATAGGCACATCGCTTTTTGCAGAAACCATGATTTCAAGACGGACTCCACGCTTCAAAGCCCGACGCATTGCACGGCGAACACTCTTCACGTTAACTGGATAGGGATTAACAATCTGTATGTGTTCCTTCGCAGCATCAATGGCAGCCACGTAAGCACGCCTCATGTTTTTGGATGCCTTATGCGGCCGACGGTCAACGACACCAATAACCTTACAACCTGCCGTCGACGTCAAATCACGCTGAAGCTGAAACTCGTCGGCTGGACGAGCTATAGAAATCACCTTCGACGCCGAAGCTTCGCATCCATCACTTTTCACCAATGACGACGGTAAGCAATAGCGCTCGTCGAGCAGTACCTCACCAGTCTGTTGCCACCACATACGAGCAAATATCTTTTCATACTCAGCCACGACATCACCCGTTAGCTCCATGTGAATGTCGCGCCACTCTCCATACTCTGGACGCCCATGAATATAATAGTCGGCAACGTTCATGCCTCCGGCATAACAAACAGAGCCATCAATCACAACAATTTTACGATGATCCCTATGATAAGCATGATTAATCCAGGGGAAACGTATAGGATCGAACTCTTCTATTTGAATGCCCATCTTACGGATCTCACGTAAATGCTTATTCTTAAGTGGAGAATCATTGCTACTATTTCCAAAACTGTCGTACATAGCACGGACTTCAACGCCCTCTTGCGCCTTCTTGCCAAGCAAATCAAAAAGTGCATTACCTATACTATCGTTGCGGAAATTGAAATATTCAAGATGAATATAACGTTTAGCTTGCCTAATAGCCGAGAACATGGCCTCAAACTTATCCCGCCCGGTGTGCATTAAAACAACACTATTGTTCGAAGAAAAATTCACGCCTAACTGAGCCTCCAATGCTTGCCTCACTATCTGGTCAGACGAGACAGAACCGGAATTTTCCCGAAACGGTGTATGGGCCCAAGAATAATCCTCTTTCTCTGAGGCCTGAATGCTCAGCGGCCATAGGAAAAGGACACTTAATATTAATATAAAAGCCAGACCGGCTGGCATTAATCTTCGCTTTGAATTCATGAATGCTTAATCACACAACTCGGCGAATCAATGACACCTTACAGATGCCGCTCTTAACCCACCTCAAGAAGCCTAAATGGCCATTTCGGGATGCAAAATTAAACGATTTTAACCGCCCCTACAAGTTTTATAGCAAAAAAGCTTCAAAGATTACGCTGTTTAGACTAAAAAATTGTATTTTTGCAGCGCTATATAGCAAGCAAAAACAATTTTAAAGTATTATCTTCCTTTTCTCAAAATACACCATGAGCCCTATTGTCATTAATAACTACGAGGATTTTGAGCAGCTCCTCGGTAAGGAAATCGGTACTTCAGACTATGTCGAAGTAACACAAGCGCGTATTAACATGTTTGCCGATGCCACTCTTGACCATCAGTGGATACATGTCGATGAAGAACGATGCCGCACAGAAAGTCCCTTTCATCAGACTATTGGCCATGGCTACCTCACCCTCTCTCTTTTACCGTACCTTTGGGGACAAATCATTCAGGTAAACAACCTCGAACGACTTGTCAACTATGGCATGGACAAAATGAAGTTCGGACAGCCTGTGCTTTCTGGTCAAAGCGTACGAATGACTACGTGGATGGAGGCATTAGCCAACCTTCGTGGCGCCATACGTATGAGCATACGTTTCAAGATTGAAATTAAGGAAACAGGCAAGACCGCCCTCGAAGGCGTAGCAACGTTCATCTATTTTTTCAAGAAAAACTGATTCGCTCAAATCCATATCCCTTTAAACGACCCTAATTAAACTATATGACAAAAGAAGAACTTATGCGCCGAGCCATCTCCCTGGCTGTCGAGAACGTAGCCAATGGCGGAGGACCCTTTGGAGCTGTCATTGCACGTGATGGCGAGATTGTGGCAGAAGGCGTCAACCGAGTCACCCCTAACCACGACCCCACAGCACATGCTGAAGTGTCTGCCATCCGTGCTGCATGCGCCAAGCTGCAAACCTTCGACCTCACCGGCTACGAGATCTATACCTCATGCGAACCTTGTCCCATGTGCCTCGGAGCCATTTATTGGGCTCACCTCGATCGCATCTATTATGGTGCCAACCAACACGATGCCGCAGAGATTGACTTCGACGATGTCTTCATCTATAAGGAACTTGCCGTTCCCGTCGAAGAACGACAGAAGCAGATGCTACGACTACTGCCAACAGAAGCACTCGCCGCATTCAATGCTTGGCGAGAGAAAGATGACAAAGTGGCCTATTGAGCAGCGCTCTCTTAACCGATCCGAACCGCTACACAAAACACCGCATGGCACAAAATAAATTCAAAGGACTGGGCATTGCCCTGATCACACCCTTTCGCGCCGATGGTACTATAGACGAGGAAGCCTTAGTGCGCCTCGTGGAATACCAGATTAAGAATGGCGCTGACTTCCTCTGCATCATGGGAACGACAGCAGAGACACCAACACTCACCCGCGACGAGAAGAGCTATCTTCGCCAACTGCTCGTACAGCGCGTGGCAGGGCGCGTACCTCTGCTCATGGGATGTGGCGGCAATTGCACGAGGGCCGTCATCGACGAACTGCAATCTACCGACTGGACAGGCATTGACGGCGTGCTCTCCGTGTGCCCCATGTACAACAAACCTTCGCAAGAAGGATTGTATCAACATTTCAGTGCCATAGCTAAGGCTTCTCCTGTGCCCGTAGTGTTGTACAATGTGCCTGGACGAACAGGAGTGAACATGACAGCCGAGACCACTCTTCGGCTTGCCCGCGACCACGAGAACATCGTCGCCATCAAGGAAGCCAGCGGCAACATAACTCAGATGGACGACATCATCAAGAACAAGCCCGAAGGCTTCGACGTCATCTCGGGTGACGACGGCATCACTTTCCCCTTGATCACGTTGGGGGCTGTAGGTGTTATCTCAGTCATTGGCAACGCCCTCCCTCGCGAGTTCTCACGCATGGTACGTCTGGCATTAAACGGCGACTATTCCTCCGCCCTACACATCCACCACAAATTCACAGAACTATTCAAGCTCCTGTTCGTGGACGGTAATCCTGCTGGCGTCAAGGCCATGCTCCATGCCATGGGCATGATTGAGAACCAGCTACGCCTTCCTCTCGTACCGACACGTTTAACAACAATGGAAAAGATCTCAGATATTTTGCAAGAGCTCAATATCAAATATTGATTATCCGCATCATTTCTTTTTGTCAATCCATTTTATTCTACCAGTTATTTCTGAATCGTAAATATTCGTTTCTGCTCTTTATTCTTTACCTGTAATCAGCAATCTTAAGAATAGCGAACAGAGCTTTCAGCCTATAGACATTATTCTATAAAGCCAAGGCCCCACCGAGTGCACTGACACTCGGTGGGGCTTTTTTTATTTCAGCTTTCACAGCTTACTTCAAGAGCTTTGCAGAATGCGACCTGCCTTGCCACACCCATGAAACAATATACAATCCATGTGGCAGCTTAGCGAGGGAAGCGCCTTCAGAGGCCCGGAACGACAGCACTAAATGTCCTGCTTGATCATATACCCTGACGTTGAACGTTAAATCAGCGATATTGTCGCTACCGAAATGCAGTTGGCCTGTGAGCGAGTTATAAGCCAAAGCATAATCTATGTCCATCGAGTTGACGCCATCGGGTTCAGTTTCAGGCTCAGGTTCTGGGTCGGGTTCGGGCTCTGGGTCGGGTTCGGGCTGAGGATCTGGCTCGGGCTCGGGCACAGGCACTTTGCCCACTTCTTCTATTCGCCAAAGTCTGTTATTGGATGTAGCATTACGTTCGTCGCTGGTATAGCTCAGCACTGGAGTGCCGTCATTAGCGCTGCCTCCACTGAGGTTAGCGGCGTGCTGCGAGAAACGGTTAATCAAGTTGAAGCAATTATCACTCTGAGCCACCAAATCCCATTGCTGCCTCACGTCCAAGGAATCACCCGGCACGGTATTCAGCTGCGACCCTACGAGCGTAGTTGCCGTAGGCTCTCCTTCCGTAGGGTCATTCAGGGCCTGACCATCGAGTGCGTTTTCTATATACAAGAAGCCATTCTGCAGAGGGAATATTCTCCATTGCTGGTTCACAGCCTCGTTGTCGCGTTGGTTGCACACGATAGCCACATTACGCTCTTCGCCATTCATGGCTGTGATGTATGTGCCGCTTCGTAAATTGCTGATTGCATAATAACATGTAGAGTCTGCCATGAAGTCCGGCACTTTTGGTTGGGGTTCTGGGTCGGGCTCGGGTTCGGGTTCAGGGTCAGGTTCTGGTTGAGGCGTTGGTTCTATCAGTTCAGGTCCCCTTTCAGCAAAGGCACCTTTGAGGAAATCCAAATGGCGGTTGATATAAGTTTTCAGGTCTGCGATATATTCATCGTAGGTGCTATGCAGGATCATCTCATGATAAGCCTGAGTGTTAATGCCCCATCGTTGATAATTAAGCTGAATGGAAGCATCCAGCAACTGCCTCAAACTATCAATTTGCTCATAAAGGAAGTCTTCCATGCCTCCATTGATGATTTCAGCATATCTCCGGTTAATCAGCTGAGCGAACCAAGGGTCGTTCCACATCTGCTGAGTCCACATTTTCACTTTTCCATAGCTATAGTCCGTCATCAGCTGCCGTTCAGTGTCTGCGCTCCCTCCCCTATCACTTCGGTTGTCGTTGTTGTAAGCGATATCATAGTCCCAAAGGGGACCCCAGAAGAGGTGCGGATCTTGTTGCTCCTTGTAGAAGTATGTGCTGTACATACCATCCACGTTGCCCGACATTTCAGTGCAGATATACCAGTTTGCCAGCGAGAGAGAGTCGACATACGGACGATAGCCATTCTCCGGGTCGGTGAAGTCCTCGCTATAGAGGCGTTGTTCAAAGTCAATCACATGCTGTTTGATATAGTCGAGCTGCTGTTGTTCGAGATCATCGGCATCTGGGTAATGTATTCTCACGGGCACTCCCACATGGTTTGTGAAGAAACCGTCGGCAGGCAAGTAGCTTTGCGAAGAGCTGTCCCAATAGGTGTCCGGATGGAAATCCTGAAAGCCGTCAGCTTCGAGGAGATAGCCCCCAGTGATATCCGAGAGCTGATTCAGGGGCACATCTTGTTCGGCAATGTTCACTCGATGTGGGCGCACGTCAATCTGGTCGGATATCTGATAGTTGCCCACGAACTTGTCGTTGAGGGTCAGGTCGACGAATTTAAGTGCCGGATTAAACTTCAGTCCGGCCTTCTCTCCCATCTTGAACGTGATGGCATTACGTATGAGCGTCTTGTCGCAATGGTTGGCCAGGAGCGTCCATTTCTTGGTTTTTGCGTAGCCTTTCCCAAGGAATTTCTCTTTATTCTGGAACTTGAGTTTATAAGGTTTCTTGGGCCTTGCCCATGTAGAATTTCCTCGTCCGCGAATCTGCAGCGAGTCGTAGAAAGCGACACTGTCGTTCTCATGCACATACCAGAGCCTTGCCAACACATAGTCCTTCTTGCTGGTGATGTCGCGCCCATTAAAGGTGTTGATGTAGACATGAGGGAGGTTGGTCAGCCGGCTCACTTCCTTTTCTGCCGGATCGGCATCTGGGTCGGGCTCTGCCAGCAGTTCCAGCCGCCATGTGAACTGTGGTGTGATCGAGTATTCGGCATTGGGCAGCGCCGAAGCATCCCATTGGTTTTCGACAACGCCCCAGAAGGTGTTGGCTCCCCAGTTGGTGCCTACCGCATTTGTCGAGCGTACGGCAAAGGTCTCTCCCTGCTTGTACCACACCTGTCCTTCATAGTCGAGACGGGCTGCGCTGTTGGTGCGGATGTATCCGAAGTAGAGCATCTCGCCGTTGCCGCCATTCCTGAAATCCGGATTTGTGAAGCACTGATCCACCTGCCACCCTGGCGAGCGGAAGAGGTTAGTCCCCTCTGTGCGGTGGAAGGTGAAGCGTCCGGCAGCGTTCTGAGCGGCCGTGAGGTGTCCATCGTCGGTGAGATAGTAGCGGGTAGACGCTTCCTGATTGCCGTTGTTGAGTGTATAGATATAATATGTTGCCTCGGGCTTTATAGCGGCATTGGCAGCCTCGTATTGCTCGTCGGTCACTTCTTGCGCAACAGCTCCAAGGCTCATTGCCATGGTCAGCACAAAGGCTGTTAGCCGGTAAACTTTGTTAACACCAAATAGTTTCATGTTTCACACGTTGTTTCTGTTAAAAGCTGTAGGATAAGTCTTCGGTCAATGTTGCCACGCGTTCTCTCCTTTGGGGAACAGGATAGCCCTGTCGCGGGCGATGGCAGCCGGGGCCCATTCATCGGGCACGAAGCGCCAATTGCTTCGAGTTCGAGGTTGCACGCGTTTCTTTGCCCTTATAGCTTCAATGAGATGGTAGCGCAAATCGTGGTCTGTGCTGGCCACTACTCGCGAAGGCAGTTCGCTGAGGGGAATCCCCGCCCCCTTGGTGAGCAGTTCTCCGCCGCCGTTTCCCCGATAACTGTTTAAGGCCACGAGGTATTCTTTGCCGGCATCGAACGGCGAGCCGTCCTCCATCGAGAGGATGTTCACCTTCTGCCCGTCGGGTTTCGACGCATCAACCGTATAACAAATGCCTGCTGCCGAATCGAAATTGAAGGCCATATTTTTCAATCCCAGCCGCTTGCCGCCATCGAGCACGCTGTCCATGAGCATGATATGGTCGTCGGCAGACGTCATTGTGTTGCACCAAAGGTCGTAGCTCATTTCCAGGAAATCGCGTATTTCCTTTCCTGTCAGGCGCATGGTGTAGAGCAGATTCTCGTATTTGTACAAGGCAAACATATCCGACACGTGGGTCATGCCGGCCTCTATGGTGGCATCGAAGGACAAGGGGGCTGCAAACGAGATCACGGCTCCCTGACTGAGTTCGAGCTGCAGGTCATGGATGAGGTCGATGAAGGCCGAGGGTCCGAAGAAAGCGTCGCGTTCGTGAACCGTGGACGCAAACAGCCCCACGGGCTCTTGCATATAGGCTTCGACGGCCGCTTTGGCTTCGGGGAACCAGTTCTCGGCAAGCATCAGCGTGTCGTTGGGGCTTATGTTTTGTTCCATTCCTGCGGCATCTACGAGCTTGGCATTTATGGTGCGTCCTACGACTCGTCCGCGTCTATCCTTCTTCACGTCGATGTCCACCTGACAAATACAAGCTCCCGTGCTGGTGGGTCCTATGCAGAAGATGCTGTCGCCGTCGGGTGTGGCCACCTGTTCCACATGGCGCCTGTGGTCGTGCCCGTAGAGAATGAGGTCGAAGCCCGACACTTGCTGTGCCACCATGCGCGATTCGTTTTCGCTGTAGTCCTCGGCCTGTATTCCTTGCCCATCCTCGATGCCCGAATGGAACAGCCCGATGATGAGGTCGGGGTGCTCTCGTTCTTGTATCATCGGCACCCATTTCTGTGCGGTAGCCACCATGTCGTCGAAGCGCAGTCCCTGCCACAAATTCTGCGGCACCCAGTTAGGAATGGCCGGAGTGATCAGTCCGAGAAATGCCATGCGTATGCCGTCGCGCTCCACTATTTCATAGGGTTTGAGGTAAGGTTCTCCCGTTGCGACATCTACGACGTTGGCTCCGAGCACAGGAAACCGGCACTGACTGACCCACCGGTCGTAGACGGCATGACCGGTTTCGATGTCGTGATTACCGATGGCAGCCACGTCGTAACCAACGCGGTTCATGGCTGCAGCCACGATATGCGTGGATTGCGTGTCCACGAAATTATAGTAGTAGGCGGCAGGATGCCCTTGGAGCACGTCGCCGCCGTCGGTGAGGACTACGTGCTCGCGTCCGAGTTCATCTCTGCATGCCTGGGCATAGGCCGCAATGCGAGGCAGCGAGTCGAGCACATGTCCATGAACATCGCTCGTATGCAATATGCGCAAGTGAACGGTTTCGTCTGCGGCTGGATTACATCCTATTAGCGTCATCATAATAACTACGGCGAGAAATGTCAAGCCCCGAAAGCATAGCAATCGACTGTGATTCCCCTGTTTCATCTGATTGGATTGTTATTTGGAGGTCTGTTACGTTGCAAGTTTTATCCATCTTACGCTTTGCGTTTGGCCACCCATGCTTCCACATCGGCTCTGTAGTTATCGCCGATGTTGAGCACCGTCCCGTCGGTGAGCGTCACACTGCCTTTCGAGAAATGAGCGATACGGTTAAGATTGATGATATGCGAGCGGTGTATTCGCATGAAATGCTCGCGAGGCAACATCTCGCTCATGCGCTTCATCGAGAGTAGCGCCATCAGCGGGCGTGGCTGCGAGTCGGTGAAAATGCGCAGATACTCGCCCATGG
Organism: Prevotellaceae bacterium UBA4372; assembly: GCA_002391275.1. GTDB lineage: Bacteria > Bacteroidota > Bacteroidia > Bacteroidales > Bacteroidaceae > Physcousia. The sequence continues at coordinate 10,666 of DGSC01000062.1, forward strand.
CCTGCACATATCGGATATCGCGGAAGGGAATGGCCTGTGTGCGATGGTCGGCACGCACATACAGCACTTCGGAAGCGTCGGGATGCAGCTCGGGATTGTTTTTCTCGTTTTGTTTCACGGCTTCCAGCTGTCGCTTGCGCTCGACCAGGCGGTCGGCTGCGCGCTTGAAGTCCATGAAGCTGTAAGGCTTAAGCAAGAAGTCTACGGCAGCGAGCTCGAAGCCCTCAAGGGCATACTGCGAGTAGGCCGTGGTGAAAACCACCAAGGGCGATGGCTGCTGCTCTCGGCCGAGTGCTCGAACGAAATCCATGCCGTTGAGGTCGGGCATATTGATGTCGCAGAAGATGGCATCTACGTCCTCACGGGAAATCACACTCATGGCCTCGACAGCGCTCTGGCAGTTGGCTACCAACAAGAGTTCGGGCACACGGTCGACGTAAGACGCCAGCTGGCGCAGGGCCAAGGGCTCATCGTCTATGGCCAAGACTCTCACTCTGTTCATTATATCGTTCATTTTGATTAGCTGGCTGTATTAGTCTCTGCCTCCTGCAGGGGCAGGTTCAGGTGTACGGTGTAGGTATCGTCCGTCTCTGTGATGCGCAGTTCATGGTTGTAAGGGAAGAGCAGGCTCAGACGCTGGCGTGCATTGCGCAGGCCTACCCCACCCGACCCTATGGCCATCGAGGTGCTTCGGGCATGCTTGCTGTTGCTGCATTCCATGATCAGCCGCCCGTGCTCGGTATGGATATCGATGTCTACGAACGACGGTTCGATGTAGCTCACCCCGTGCTTGAACGCATTTTCCACAAAGGTTGCCAGCACCAAGGGCGGCACATGGGCCGAAGGATCGTCCACCGACACATTGAAACGCACATCCACCTCGGCCGTGAAGCGTATGCGCATCAGGCGGATATAATGGCCCAGAAAGTCCACTTCGCGCTGCAATGCCACGAACTGGTGGTCGCCCTCGTAGAGGACATAGCGCAACAGACGCGACAATTCCACGATAGAGTTTTGCGCCTTCTCCGGGTCGATGGCTATCAGGGCATGGATATTATTGAGGGTGTTCATCAGGAAATGGGGATTGATCTGATAGTTCAGAAAGGCCAATTGCTGCTGAATACGCTCATATTCCAGCTGTTGCTGTAGCTCGCTGTTGGGCTGTAACATGACTTATATAAGATATGTGCGCGACAAAGATATGAAAAAGAATAAGGATTGAGTCCTAAGGACTGAAGATTTTTTGTTTTAACGCCTTATTTTACATTTTTCATTTTACATTTTTCTATTTCTTACCGAAATAGTCTACCTTTGCAGAAAACATTAAACGACACAACTGAACATGAACAACGAATGGTTTGAATGCAAAGTCCGTTTCGACAAGACAATGGAAACCGGACTCATCAAGAAAGTGACCGAAACATATATGGTTGACGCCCTGAGCTTCACCGAGGCCGAGCGCCGCTTCATCGAGGAGATGACGCCCTACATCAGCGGTGAATTCACCGTCAGCGACATCAAACGTGCCCGCCTCTCTGAGGTGATCGAGAGCATCTCTGCCGACGCCGACCGATGGTTCAAGGCAAAAATTGCCTACATCACCCTCGACGAGAAGTCCGGAGCCGAGAAACGCACCAACCAACTCGTGCTCGTGCAGGCAACAGACTTCCGCGATGCGCTCAAGAACCTCGACCATGGCATGGAGGGCACCCTCGGCGATTGGGTCATCGTGAGCATCGCTGAGACACCCATCATGGACGTATTCCACTATGTGAAACAGGACGAAAAAGAGCAGCCGGAAGCATAGCATCAACCGCCGAGCCAAGAGCTGCTGCCGATGCGCCTAAGAGAATTGGTCGATGCGCCTAAGAGAATTGGCCGATGCACCTAAGAGAATTGGCCGATGCGCCTAAGAGAATTTTCAAACAGGGTCGGCCGCAGCACAATCAACAATATTGCCCACAGACATGATTGCAGAAGAAATACAGCGAATAACGTCAGCGCTACCCCAAGGCGTCCGCCTCGTAGCGGTGTCGAAGTACCATCCCTCCGACGCTATCCGGGAGGCCTATGCCGCCGGACAGCGCATCTTCGGCGAGAGCCATGCCCAGGAGCTGCAGCGCAAACACACCGAGCTGGCCGACCTCACAGGCATAGAATGGCACTTCATCGGCCACCTACAGACCAATAAGGTCAAGTACATCGCGCCTTACGTCAGCCTGATTCATTCGGCCGACTCGCCACACCTGATCGAGGAAATCAACAAGCAGGCCGTCAAAGCTGGCCGCACTGTCAGCTGTCTGCTCCAATTGCATGTGGCACAAGAAGAAACGAAATTCGGGTTCACTCCCGATGAGGCCAAGGCCTATCTCGACAGCGGCGAGTGGCAAAAGCTGACGGGCATCAAGCTCACAGGCATGATGGCTATGGCCTCCAACACCGACGACACGGCACGCATCCGCAACGACTTCAAATGTGCACGACGTTTCTTCGAGCAAGCTCAGCACGACTACTTCAACGACACTGACTTCACAGAACTGTCTATGGGCATGAGCGACGACTGGCACATCGCCATCGACGAAGGTTCAACGCTCATACGCATCGGCACACAAATCTTCGGACATCGCGACTACGGGATTTAAAGCATAAGCGGAAGATTCATATGATATATATTTTTTTACTACAATCAGAGAAGAGCAATCGTTCATTATCAGGAACATGCATGTTACCATAAATGGAGACTAAGAATAGCCGCCATTCGAACAAGTGTATTGCGTTTATAGAGTTTTAACGTAGCTTGTATGTCAATGAGGGGCTCATCTTTGAAGAACTCACTATATTCAAGTACTCTTCTTATATGATATGTCGTTTGTTTAGGCATACACCGCTTTGGGGATAATTAAATATTTAGTACCACCCACACTCCATCATTATCCTTACCTTCACGCTTCAAAACACCAAGCTTCTGCAAAGCAGAGAGGTCGCGTTCTATGGTGCGCTGGCTCACCGACAAAGTCTCCGACATTTGTTTGCCGGTAATTGTCGGAGACTCTCTAATGAGATTGAGTATTTTCTGCTGACGCTCAGTGAGTTTCGTCTCCGACATGTCTCCGTCATGGTCTCTGACATTCGGGGTGTCAGAAGAGGCAAAAATGATGGTCTGAAATTGAGTTGGAGTTGATTTGAACACAGGCTTCAGCTCGTCCTTATAACCTTCCAAGGCTTTGGTCTCATTACAGATGCGTGTGAGTCCGCTACCTCGTTTCTCCATATAGTCAAGTTGAGCCATCACGTTTGCAAGTATAGGATTGCGCCTTTCAGAAGACACATCTTTGATGTCCAAATCCTGTATCAGCATACCATTGTACATTCCACCAGGAGATGTGACAATAAGCCGGTCATCGTAAATGTCAAGATGAACTTCACTGCCCATCACGGTGTAGTCGCGATGGATGAAATGGT
>DGSC01000062.1:14185-25472 GCA_002391275.1 Prevotellaceae bacterium UBA4372
GGATGAAATGGTTTACCATTGCTTCCAGAACAGCACGTTCCGCATACTCAGGCTTGTTTTTTCGTCCACCAGGCAGTTTCTCCCAGCCTCTCTTGGTGTTTGACTTCACAAAGTTCATGGCTTCACGGAGCAACATGAGGACATTGCCTGTAAACTCTGCATCGTTGATGGCATCGCCCTTTTCCATTCCATCCCATCGTGTGCAGTATAGGCGAGATTGCCACAATGGGCAGTCATCGGCAAACAACGCTCCTGCATTTGTAAGAAGCCCAACATTAGTGACAAGGCCAAATGAAAGGAGATACTTTTTGTCCCATTCTTGACTGGTACGCTTTTTGAACGTGTTGACCAAAATCGTGAAAGAATAGTCTTCAACTTTATAATCCGTATGAAGGGAATCGTAAGTTTTGTTAGAACCTTTCAGTACCAAGCGAACCATCTGTTCTGCCGTGGCAGGAAGACTTTCATCACCAACTCGGACAAATGCAATACGCTGACCATCTCCAACGTAGTAATATGGGGTATAATGCCCTGCATTGACTTTGAGCTGCAATATGTGTAAACCATCTACATCATGAGGAATGATCTCCACTTCTGGCAGGGGATCCATATAGTCACGAATCTTACTACTGATAGCTTCGCAAACATGCTGCACATCTTCAAGTCCTTTGACGATGCCATCATTATCAATGCCAAAGAAAAGGGAACCACCCAAGCCATTGGCAAAAGCACTTACGCTCTTCAACCAACTCTTAGGCTTCTTCTCTTCAAGCAAAACCTTGAAGTCGTATGCAGTACATTCTGCTATCAAACTATTTAATTCCATTTTAAATGACTTTCCAATAATATGGCTCCTATACATTACCTTGCAAATATACATTTTTTATTGAGAAGATGGCATAAAATCATTGTTTCGCGCGTATTTTAAGCAAATTTTATCTAAAAACACACCTATACAGCATTAAAAGTTGCGATAATTGAAGTTTTATGTGTACCTTGCAAAGCATTGTGGCGACATGCCATCTTTGCACGACATATTGAAACAACGAAGCGTTATGCTCGACTTGCGAATGGAAATGTGAGAAACTTCTATTAGATGCAAGGACAGCGATAACGGTTCGCGCGTATAGCGTAGACTGGTTACTGCATCTACATCTAAGGGCACTTCTCACAGCCTCCATTCGAAGACGTGGTATCAGCTCCACGCTTCATAACAAATAAAGGCTTTTGTGGCAGCTGGAAGGCAAAAGGATGTGAGCATGAAAAGAGTTTTGATTTGCTTGTTTGGACTTTTGACAGCAAGTGTACTGACGGTATCTGCTGGTGATGAAACAGATTTCTTACAGGAGACAAAAGGGTGGGAATGGCTATTTACCGAAAAAAGTGATAACCAGAGAGTATCATATCCAATAGAGACAAGAAGCGAAGGCAGTTCTCCCTACAGACATGTGCAAAGCCGAGCGGAGGCAGTCTCATGCGACTGGGAGGAAGGCCTCGAAATCAGCTTCTTGGGGCACCCCCCTCCTAACAGACTATCGGGAAAATGTAGCCAAGGGCCGGGTCTGAACCCCTAAAGATTTTGGCCTTTTAGCCCAAGGGTTCCGAGCGAAAACTACTTGTTTTTCACTCGGAACCCTTGGGCTATTTTTGTAAGATTATAGGCACCTCTGGTCCACCCTGCCTGTGGCCGGCCTCCGAACGCCTATTGTCCAATCTTTCCATTTGAGTGGGCTATTCCTCACCAAGCAATGCTTTTTTGCGCAAATTATTTGCAAATGTGCAGAAAACGACATACCTTTGCACATCATTTCAAGTTTTGTGCAATACAAAACACCCATAACAAACGAATTATCACAATCTCACACAATGAGTTATCAACCAAATTTCGAGTGCCCAAGCCTCAACCAGCGCATACAGAAAAGCATAGAAGAAAACTGGGACCTGGATGCACTCACCGACTATGGCGCTCAGACGTTTCGCTACAAGGACGTTGCCCGCATCATCGAAAAAGTACACATCATCCTCGAAGCCTCCGGCGTACAGCATGGCGACAAAGTGGCCATCTGCGGCCGCAACAGTGCGCGATGGGGAATAGCTTTCCTGGCCACACTCACCTACGGAGCTGTAGCCGTGCCCATTCTCCACGAGTTCCATCCCGAACAAATCCATGACCTGGTCAACCATTCGGGAGCCAAACTGCTGTTCGTAGGCGACCAGATATGGCCAAAGATCGATGCCGAAAAGATGCCAGGACTCGAAGGTGTCTTCTCTAATTCCACCGACGAATACAAGATTCTGGTTGCACGCACAGATAAAGTAAAGTACGCGCGCGAGAACCTCAACCGGCTCTTCGGCGAGAAGTATCCCATGAACTTCCGCGCCAAAGATATACACTACTATGTCGACAGCCCCAACGAAATGGCCGTGCTCAACTACACCAGCGGCACCACCTCCAACTCCAAAGGCGTCATGATTCCCTACCGGGCACTGTGGAGCAACGTGGAATTTGCCGACGAAGTTTACCACGACCACGTCCGTCGAGGCGACAATGTCGTCAGCATTTTGCCGACGGCACACATGTACGGCATGGCCTTCGAGTTCCTCTACGAGATGTGCAAAGGAGCTCACGTCACCTTCCTCGGCAAGACTCCCTCGCCTACCGTCATGCTCAAGGCATTCTCGGAACTCAAACCGAAAGTGGTCATTGCTGTGCCTCTGCTGATAGAGAAGATCGTGCGCAAGGCCATCTTCCCCAAAATAAAAGCGCCCGCCATACGTCTGGCACTGATGGCTCCGCTGCTGCGCGACCGCGTGAAAGCCCAGATACGTACCAAGATGCAGCAGGCTTTCGGAGGCGAATTCTTCGAGATCATCGTAGGCGGAGCCGCCATGAACCAGGACATCGAAACATTCCTCAAGAGCATCGGCTTCAACTATACCATTGGCTACGGTGCCACAGAATGTGCCCCCATCATCTGCTACGCACCCTGGAACAAGTTCCGGCAAGGCTCGTGCGGCAAGGCCGCCCCACGCATGGAAGTGCGCATCGACAGCAGCGACCCCCAGCACGTACCCGGTGAAATCCTCGCACGAGGCATGAACGTCATGCTCGGCTACTACAAGAACGACGAGGCCACAGCCGCTACGCTCGACAACGAAGGATGGTACCACACGGGCGACCTCGGCATCATCGACGCCGAAGGCAACGTCTTCATCAAAGGACGCTCGAAGAACATGCTCCTCGGCGCCAACGGACAGAATATCTATCCCGAGGAAATCGAGGACAAACTCTCGTCGCTGCCCTACGTCACCGAGTGCGTCGTCATCCAGAAAGGCGACAAACTCTACGGACTCGTCTATGCCGACCCCGATGAGGTACGCAAAGGCGGACTGTCGCCCCAGGCGCTGCAACGACAGATGGACACAAACCTGCAGGAACTCAACAACGTCGTGCCCGTATATGCACGCCTGCAGGCACTGAAACTCGTTCCCGAAGAATTCGAGAAAACTCCAAAGAAAAGCATCCGACGCTATAAATACATGAACTACGAAATATGAAAAGCTTCAACCTCTGCACTCAAGAGACCATACAGAAATACTGGAACAACGACGCCCTCAGCGACTACGGCGTACAAACATTCCAGTACAAGGATGTAGCACGCATCATCGAAAAGCTACATATCATTCTCGAAGCCTCAGGCGTAGAGCATGGCGACAAAGTGGCCATCTGCGGCCGCAACAGCGCACGCTGGGGCATTGCCTTCTTTGCCACTTTAACCTATGGAGCCGTGGCTGTACCCATACTCCATGAGTTCCATCCCGAACAGATTCACGACATCGTGAACCATTCCGAAGCGAAACTACTGTTCGTAGGCGATCAGGTATGGCCTAAGCTGAATCCTGAAAGGATGCCTCACCTCGAAGGCATTTTCGGCAACAGCAACGAAGAATACACGTTGCTGCTGGGAAGAACCGAAAAGGTAAAGTACGCTCGCGAAAACCTCAACAGGCTCTTCGGCGAGAAGTATCCCATGAACTTCCGGGCAAAAGACATCTGCTACTACACCGACAGCCCCGACGAACTGGCCGTGCTCAACTACACCAGCGGAACTACCTCCAACTCGAAGGGCGTCATGATTCCCTACCGGGCTCTCTGGAGCAACTACGACTTCGCCGTCGGAGTTCTGGGCACACAAATGGGTCCCGGCGACAATGTGCTCTCGATGCTGCCCATGGCTCACATGTATGGCATGGCCTTCGAGTTCATCTACGAATTCCTCCACGGCGTACACGTCTATTTCCTCTCCAAGACACCTTCGCCCGCCGTGCTGCTCTCGGCCTTCGCCGACCTCAAGCCAAAGCTCATCGTTGCCGTGCCGCTCATCATCGAGAAGATAGTGCGCAAAGCCGTGCTGCCTAAATTGCAGACGCCCATTGTGAAGCTCGCCCTCCACACCCCCATCCTTCGCGAACGCGTCCTCACCGAAGTGCGCCACAAGCTGCAAGAGGCCTTCGGAGGCAACTTCATCGAGATAATCGTGGGCGGAGCTGCCTTCAATCAGGACATCGAGACAGTGCTCCACGACATAGGCTTCAACTACACCGTAGGCTACGGCACCACAGAATGCGCCCCCATCATAGCCTACTCGCCATGGGACAGCTTCCGCCAAGGCTCATGCGGCCGTCCGGCACCGCGCATGGAAGTGCGCATAGCCAGCTCCGACCCCGCCAACGTGCCCGGCGAAATCCTCACACGCGGCACCAACGTCATGCTCGGCTACTACAAGAATCCCGAAGCCACAGCAGCGGCCATCGATGCCGACGGATGGTACCACACGGGCGACCTCGGCGTGATGGATGCCGAGCAGAACATCTTCATCAAAGGACGCTCGAAGAACATGCTACTCGGCGCCAGCGGGCAGAACATCTATCCCGAGGAAATCGAGGACAAGCTCGCATCGCTACCCTTCGTCACCGAGTGCGTGGTGATTCAGAAAGACGAGCACCTCTACGGACTCGTCTATTCCGACCCCGACGAGGTGCGTGCCGCAGGGCTCTCAGAAGCGATGCTCGAAGCACAGATGGAAGAGAACCGCCAGGAACTCAACAAGATTGTACCCTCCTACTCACGCCTCTTCGCCATCCGCCTCGTTCCCGAGGAATTCGAGAAAACGCCCAAGCGAAGCATTAAACGCTACAAATATCTCAACTACGAAGTGTAGCCCAAAAGCTCAATATATCGTTGAAAACATCCAAAGTATATCTCTGCTCATTCGCCATTCTTTCCCATTCAACATTCCGAGCGAAGCGAGATACGTCACTTGTCATTCATCATTCATCAAGGTAGCCTCGCCGACCATCGAGCCGTGAGCAACTACCAAGTATTCATCATTTAATCACAAACAACTATGGGATTTATTTTATGGATTCTCTATGGCTTGGCAGCAGGAGCATGCGCCTCTTGGCTAATTGGTTCAAGCCATGAATGGTATTGGAACATCATCATCGGTATCGTTGGTAGTGTTGTCGGCGGTTTTGTTGCAGGCCTCTGCGGCATCAAGAGCGATAACTGGTTAGGCTCTTTCATCATTGCGGTGATAGGTGCCGTCATCTGCCTTCTGCTCTTCAACTATCTGGCATAGACCCGCCAGCTAACAAAAATGCCCCTCTCCCCAGCATAGCACTGGGAGAGGGGCATTTCTCTTTTCGCTCATCTCTTATTACACAAACAGTCCAAGATTTATTTACTCTTCACTTTTTCCTCTTCATTTTTTCTTCCTTTATTTGCACCTATTAGCAAAAAAACGCTATCTTTGCACCGAATCCGATGGCCCACTACGGGCATGAGGGTCAAAATCTTAACGGAAAAGGACGTTTATCAAGTGTTACTATTCCACAGGAAATCAAGGAAGTTAGGAATGTGGAAGTTATTACATTGGTTTCCGTGTAAGTTATTATAAATTAGCCCATTTGCGCTAATTGTCGTTATTCCCAACTTGCGAGCATGTACGAATATTGAGGCTGTTCCGTTACCAAATCGTTACCTACGATTGTTTGGGTATTTATGTGTAGAATCGTGTAATCTGTACAAGATTCATTGTGGCTCGGAATAATATACATGTTCTGATATATTTTGCATGACAGGGAATGCTCTGAGATTGTTTAATTTTGCACCCCAAATTCAGAGCATGATGAAAAATGTGATTAAGAGAGAAATGCAAGCTCGCTTACAGCAAGAGTAAGGAGGCTATGCCCATGTTCCGTATGGTAGGCAATCGCTCGGTCTTTGGAAGCTTTACTTGGAAAGAACTACAACCAGACTCCAAAGGAGTTGAAAAGTCATTTCTCAGAACATAGGACTGCAGCACTTTTATATAAATTAGTAAAGTGCATGATGCAGTTAGTGCAAATAATGCACAAAGTGAATGATTTGACAGACAAATATCAGGAAAAGCCTGCGGAAAAGTGGGGAAAATAATATTAAAATGTGATAATTTGCTGAATATACGAATGCTTTTCGTGTTCTGTCAGAGAATTTATGTAACTTTGTACAAAAAACAAAAGAAATCCATTATGGACAAAGACATTAATCGCATCAAAGTGGTGCTTGCTGAGAAGAAAAGAACCAATGAGTGGTTGGCTGAGGCAGTTGGGGCGTGCGCCTACAACTGTATCAAAGTGGTGTACCAATGACTGCCAGCCAACAATGGAGACATATCTCAAAATTGCAGAACTGCTTGATGTGGAACTAACAGAATTAATAAGAACAAAGAAAAGTAAAAAGAAACTCCCCTCTTTTTGAGTTAATGGGTAACTATAATACACTTAGTGGGTAACTCGGAAAAGTTAGTGGGTAAGTCAAATTGATTGAAAAATGAGTATAAACGTAAATACAATTAAACGACTTCTGTGGGTATTGTTAGGAGTATTTGTCCTAACGTATTTAATTTCCCTAAATATAGAGTTCCATTTTGTTGCTGACACAAAATGGCTGTCTAACGAGTTCCTGTTTGCCATTGTTGGCGGGGCATTTGCAAGTCTCGTTATTGTAATTGTATGTGAAGTTATAAGGTATCGACAATTAAAGTTTGCAACAGAAGCAGCCTTGTTTTCAAACTTGGCAAACCTTTATGGGCAGTTCTTAATAATCAGAAGCAATTGTAAGAGAGCATTGAATAATCATGCCCTTGTTGCGGACAACCTGATACAGCCTACATGCAATAATGCGATGATGTTTGCTGACTACATCAATGGGACTGATTATACACCTTTTTGCCAAAAGAACAAAATAAAAGATATCTTACTCAAATATAAGACAGAAAAATATCAAACTATGAAATCTGTCCTGTTCGGTTTTATAAATCTTCAGATTGCAATTCACACAGACAAGATGGAGTTGATAAAACAACAAGGTGTTTCTAATAATGTCACATCAGACAGCCCTTACGTGAACAAAACACTGAATAAAGTGATAAATCAGACAACAACAATTCTCACGTATCTTGATCAGACTATTTCACAAGTTGATAACGAGTTGGGAGATAGATACCACTGGCAGAATATGAAGCAAACTATAAACACTTATCAAGAAAACTTCGTAGAACAGAATTTGGATGATTATCTGAAAGAAGATGTGGTAATGTTTTGAATCATTGTAAATAATAAGCATAAGATAATATATAATAGTAATTGTATAGATAACATGGCAGTTTCAGACGACAGAAAATATACGAAAGCTTTTGTTCATGCTCTTTTGGAGGGAGTGAAGGGCAAGACACTTGGTGAGGTTGATTCGTCTCATCAGTTTGCACGCACAGAGAAAAGTGAAAAGATTACCGGCATTGCTGGCGATGTGATAGAACAGTCTGTATTCGGTTATGAACGAGATAGTAAACAAGAATGCGACATAGAAATAGATGGGGTTCTAACTGAGTTGAAAACGACCGGTGTAAGAATTCCCAAATCTGACTTGTCCAAGGTGAAAGGCAAAGTAGGCGACGAATACAATATTTATCTTGGTGCCAAAGAAGGCATAAGCATTACAGGCGTAACATTTGAGCCTACAATCCAAACTGATTTCGATACTTCGCATTTTTGGGAAAAGTCGGAACATCTGTTGATAGTATTCTATGAATACAAATCATACGAGGCTGTTTCAGCTTCAGCCTATGCTGATTTCAAAATCGTTGATTATTGCTATAACACTTTTTCAGAGGAAGAACGCGCCAAACTTTGCAACGACTGGGAAATTGTACGTGACTACCTTCAAGACATCTATACAGAATTCAAAGATGTTTCAGAAAGGAACGAGCAACTTGTGGGCTTCACTCATGTCTTGCGGCCTAATCTGTTGCTAATTGAGTTGGTTCCAGCTTTCAAGAAGAAGTCAACTGGCTCTTATCAAAAGCCTCGCTATCGACTGAAACAGACTTTTGTCGATTACATTGTTCGTGGCCACTTTGACAAGAGCAGGTCCAATACGGAAATCTCATTGAAGGAGTCTTTCTCCAGTTTCGCAGAGCTTGATGCTCGTTGCCATTCCATATCAGCTAAATACAAAGACAAGACATTTGCGCAGTTGAAGGAAGAGTTAGGTGTCGCATCAGAGATTACGAACAAGAGTTTTGGCGCTCTGTGTGTTCTCAAAATGTTTGATGCAAATTGTAAGAGACTGAATCAAATTTCTGACTTTACAAAGGCTGGTATTATTGCTAAAACCATCACCATCACACCTACTGGCGGCAGGACGGAAGACATGAAACTAAGACATATCGACTTTGAAGAATGGGCTGACAAAGAACTTGACTTCCTTGATTCGGATATCTATTTATATTTCTGTGAGCACAGTTTCCTTTGTCCTATTTTCTGTGAAAGAGGGGATATGGGTAAAAGAAAGAGTGGCGAATCGGAAGAGGATTATAAAAGACGACTCGATGAGGAGTCTGCAAAGACCACTTTTGAGGGGTTCAAACGTTTTGTGTTTGATGATGAGTTTATTGAAAATGAGGTTAGAAGGACGTGGGAAGACTCACGCAAACTGATTCATCAGAAAAACTTGAAATGGGAATTTATTTATGATGGTGCGGGAAACAAGCGAAAGAATAACAGTGGGTCGTATATGGGTTCACCCAATTTTCCCAAGAGTGCCGACTACAAAGTGTTCTTCAGAGGTGGTGCTGATGATTCTCGTGACGAGGCCAAAACCGTAGAGGTAAATGGCATAAAAATGCTTCCGCAATTTTTCTGGTTGAAAGGCTCATATATTGCTGACAAATTGAAATCGATAGAGTATTTATAATATGGGTAAAAATATAATCAAAGTGGTAGAACTCTTTGCTGGTGTGGGTGGTTTCCGCATCGGACTTGAAGGTGCGTCAGATGCCTACGAGACCATTTGGAACAACCAGTGGGAACCATCTACACAGCATCAAGACGCTTCACTAGTCTACAGAGCAAGATTTGGTTCGAAAGGGCATTCCAATAAAGATATTAACCTCGTGTCCACAATGGAGATACCCGACCACGACCTGTTGGTAGGTGGTTTCCCATGCCAGGACTATTCTGTGGCAGCTTCACTCAGTCGGTCTGGTGGAATTGAGGGAAAGAAGGGTGTCCTTTGGTGGCAGATTTATCGTATCTTGAACGAGAAGGGTGAAAAGCGTCCGAAATATATCTTCTTCGAGAATGTTGACCGCTTGCTTAACTCTCCTGCCACGCAACGAGGACGTGACTTTGCCATCATTCTTGCATCGCTTTCCGACTTGGGATATGTCGTGGAATGGCGTATTATCAATGCTGCCGACTACGGTATGCCTCAACGCCGACGCAGGACGTATATCGTGGGCTACCTTAAAGGGTCTTTCGTGGCCGACAAAGTTGATGCGATAGAAGATTGGGTAGAGTTTGACGGTGTATTGGCGCAAGCATTTCCTTTCAGGGCAAAAGAAGGTACAGTTTCTGCTTTCGACATTAATGGCTCTATTCAGGAGGTATCTGCAAACTTCAACAAGGGCAAGAAAAGCAGCCCGTTTGGAAATGCTGGCATTATGAAAGACCGCCATGTCTATTCCGTAGATGCTGAGTCTGTGTATGACGGGACTATTCAAACGCTGGGCGATAATCTCGTGGACGAGGACTTTGTGCCTGAAGAGTTCTTTATATCTGAAGAAGAATTGCCGAAGTGGCAATATGAGAAGGGTGCCAAGAAAATCAACCGCGTTTCAAAAGAGGGTTTCGAGTATGTGTTTTCTGAGGGAGGAATGGCTTTCCCAGACTATCTCGACAAACCTTCTCGAACAATGATTACAGGCGAAGGTGGTAATGCACCATCACGCTTCAAACACGTGGTCCAGACACCATCAGGACGCTATCGTCGCTTGATTCCTATCGAATTGGAACGCTTAAATATGTTCCCAGACAATCACACTTATCATCCAGAGGTCTCAGATGGACGTCGTGCATTCCTTATGGGCAATGCTTTGGTGTGTGGCATTGTGCAGGAGATTGGCAGAAGCCTTTATCGCTTTATCTACGATGAAGCCCCTGTGTCGACACATCCCATACATGTGCAGCGCAATCCTCGTCCTGTATTGACACTCGACTTGTTCTCCGATGAAGAAGAACTGGTTGTCAACAAGCCCAAGAAAACCTTCAAACTCGACAGTACAAAGCGTCTGCTCATCGGTCTGGTGAAGAAAGATAACGAGGAATACTTTTTAAAACAAGAGCCTTCGAAAATCTACTATACGGGAAATATCGGCACATTCCCATCAACCATTGCCCTAAACAAACTATATTACTTTATGCCGCACATCAAGGGCAAAGGCGTTCGTGACATCTATTTGATAAAGATTGTGCGCGTGGGCAGCAAAACCGAGATTCGTCCAGAAGTTGACGACAAGAAAGCTCCTCGACTGGTATTTGAGTTGGAATACCTAGAAAGCCTGTCCGAATATAAAATGATACATTTGAATTTCCAACATTCTTTCACTGATACTTTTCTCGGAAGAATAATGACAACGAGAAAAATGGAGAACTCTATCTAAAACACAGTCTCACACTAGACGAAGATTGTTGCCAACATGCTGGTACATCAGGATTTCAGCGAGAAAGGCTTCCCGATGGTTGAAATATATACAGACCGAATAGACGTGTCCAACCCAGGACAACCTATTATCAGTGTAGAAAGGTTTATTGACGAATACAATTCACGCAACTCATCATTAGCAGACCTAATGCGTCGGTTGGGCATTTGCGAAGAATTCACGTGAGTTCGGTATAAGGAATA
>DGSC01000044.1 GCA_002391275.1 Prevotellaceae bacterium UBA4372
GTCGGCCATCAGCATCCTGCGAGGACTGAAGGAGCGCTACGAGAACCACCATAAGGTGAGCATACAGGATGATGCCTGCATCGCCGCCGTCCAACTGTCGGAGCGATACATCTCCGAGCGCTTCCTGCCCGACAGGGCCATCGACCTGATGGACGAGGCTGCTGCCAAGCTTCGCATGGAGCGCGACAGCGTGCCGGAGGACCTCGATGAGATAAGCCGTAAGCTGAAGCAGCTGGAGATAGAGCGCGAAGCCATCAAGCGCGAAGCCGAAAGTGCGGTAGGCGGCGACACGGTGGCTGCCACCAAGCTGCAGGACCTCAACAAGCAGATTGCCGACCTGCGCGAGCAGGAGCAGCAGATGAAGGCTAAATGGGAAGGTGAGAAGGCGCTTCTCTCCAAGATACAGAGTGATAAGCAGCAGATGGAGCAGCTCAAGTTCGAGGCCGACCGTGCCGAGCGCGAAGGCGATTTCGCCCGTGTGGCCGAGATTCGTTATGGCCGTCTGCAGGCCCTCGAAAGCGATATCCAGAAGATTCAGGAGCAGTTGCGTTCGGCTCAGGGCGCCGAAGCCATGGTCAAGGAGGAGGTGACTGCCGACGACATCGCCGAGGTGGTAAGCCGATGGACGGGTATTCCTGTATCAAAGATGTTGCAGTCTGAGCGCGAGAAACTGTTGCATCTCGAAGAGGAGTTGCACAAACGCGTAATCGGGCAGGACGAAGCCATCCGTGCCGTTGCCGATGCCGTGCGGCGGTCGCGTGCGGGACTGCAAGACCCGAAGCGGCCTATCGGCTCGTTCATCTTCCTCGGCACTACGGGTGTCGGTAAGACGGAGCTGGCAAAGGCTTTGGCTGAGTTCCTCTTCGACGACGAGACGATGATGACGCGTATCGACATGAGCGAGTATCAAGAGAAGCACAGCGTCAGCCGTCTCATTGGTGCACCTCCGGGATATGTCGGGTACGACGAGGGTGGCCAGCTCACCGAGGCCGTACGCCGCAAGCCCTACAGCGTGGTGCTCTTCGATGAGATCGAGAAGGCTCATCCCGATGTGTTCAATACGTTGTTGCAAGTGCTCGACGACGGGCGACTCACCGACAACAAGGGCCGCACCGTGAACTTCAAGAACACCATCATCATTCTCACGTCCAACCTCGGTTCCGACTACATCCGCGAGCAGTTTGCCAAGCTGGATGCACCCGACACCAGTGTGGCTGCCAACAGCGCTACAGCCGAGGAGGCGTTCCCCTCTCGCCGCCGTGAGGCCGTCATTGAGGAGACGAAGCGCACGGTTATGGAACAACTCAAGCGCACCATACGCCCGGAGTTCCTCAACCGTATCGACGAGACAATCATGTTTGAGCCCCTGACGCAGACCGAGATTCGCCAAGTCGTAGAGCTGCAAGTAGCTGCCGTGGCAAAGATGCTCGCCCAGAATGGCATTACCCTGTCGCTTGCCGACGATGCCATTGATCTGCTTGCTCGCGAGGGCTACGACCCTGAATTTGGAGCCCGACCCGTCAAGCGTGCTATCCAGCGTTTGCTCTTGAACGACCTCTCGAAGGCCATTCTCGCAGGCACTGTCAGCCGCGACCACGAGATTCGTGTCGAGGCCGAAGACGACCATTTGCGCTTCGGCTCGGTATGAGGTCCCTACGGGTACAAAAAAACACGCCTAAGTGTATTGCCCGATACACTTAGGCGTGTTGCCTATTTCTCTTAAGTGTGTTGCCCAATTCTCTTAGGCGCATCGCTCGATTCTCTTAGGCGTGTTTTTTTGAACGGTTGTCGCCATCTGTTGCGGCAGCCGTTTTTTTGTGCCCGGAAGTGAGGTCAAGGTTCTGCTCCCTCGTAGTCGATGAATTGAGGGTGATAGCGGTAACCGGCCAACCGGAGAAAGGCCGTGTCGGTTTTCATTCTCTCGATGAAATGGGTGAACGAGCGTCGTTCCTGAGGCGTCCATCCGGCTTCGGCTATGCCCATGAGGCGCGGTAATGCCAGATGCTCAAGATGTTCGTTCTCCGAGACATGTTCACACCAGAAGGTTCCTTGCACGCCATAGTAGTAGCGCTGAAGGGATTCGGGAACGGTGGCTGGCACAGGCTGGTAATCATACATCTTCTTTATATCGTCGATACCGCGACCGGCACCGAAATCCTTTGAGTTGGCACGGCGGTTGATATAATAGCAGCCGTCGGTTCCCCAGTTTGTGATGATTGTCTTCAGGCCAGCCTCTGCCGCTTTCAAAGCCCCTTTCTGGCAAGGATTCCAACAGAAAACCATGGCCTCGGAAGCTTTGATGAGCGCAATGTCGGCTCCGCGTGCGGTGATGGCCTCGTTCCACACGGCAATGCGCTTACCCAACAGGTGCAGGTGAGCGGCTATCTCACGCGTGAACCTACTTTGCAACTGCGAATAAGCCTGCAGGTTCTCGCTCGCATAGATGGCCTGGCATGCCGTGTTGTGTTCCCAGGCTGTCGTGGGCGTCTCGTCGCCTCCGACATGGAACAAGGTGCCTGGGAATAGCGGAGCCAACTCCGTGAGGATGTCCTTGGTAAACTGAACAGCAGCGGGGTTGGCCACGTTGAGCACATCGGTAGAGATGCCGCCATCGACCCACACGCGATGTTCGCCGTCGGGGGCACAGCTGTATTCCGGGTAGGCTGCCATAGCTGCTGCAAGATGTCCGGGCATTTCCACCTCGGGCACTACTGTGATGTGCAGGCTGTCAGCGTAGGCCACTACGTCCCGGATGTCGTCTTGGGTGTAGAAGTAAGGTCCGTAAGGTTTGCCTGTCCAGTAGCTGCCTTTCACGAGGTCGGTGTTCCACGAGTTCGATCGGACGGCACCGATGCTCGTAAGTTTGGGATATTTCTTTATTTCCACGCGCCACCCTTGGTCGTCGGTCAAGTGCCAATGAAAGTGGTTCATCTTGTAATGCGCCATCAGCCGGAGCATCTTCTTGATCTCGGCCGTGTCGAAGAAGTGACGGCTCACGTCAAGCATGAAGCCTCGGTAGGCAAAACGGGGCCTGTCGGTGATGTCGGAGAGAGGGAGCTCATAGGTCTGGGATGTATCTCTCACGCCTGCGCAGACATTTGGGGGCAGCATTTTATAGATGCTCTGAAAGGCGTAGAACAGCCCTGTGGCTGAGCTTGCGGCAACGACGATTCCCTTCTTGGTGATGGTCAGCCGGTAGCCTTCGGCATCCTTTAGTGTCGGGTCGGCGTTCACCTTCAGCGTAGCCCGTTTGCTTCGGCTGTATTTGATGCGGATGCCAGTGGTATGCGACAATTCATCGGCGAAGCGACGAACTTCGGTCTGTTCGTCAGCATCGAGTCCTGATGTCTGTATGCTCAGGTTGTGGGGCAGGATGAATGTCCCTGGAGAAGTCGACATCTGAGCAGGCCAGGGCGTAAGGTTCACCGATTGTGACTTGGCAAGCGGGCAAAGGATGCAGAGAGCAAATAGTAAAGCGTAAAATCTGTTCATAGAGAGAAAGCATTAATGACGAAATCGGAATGCTGCTATTTTACCCAAGCCTCCAACAGGCGTACCTCTTTGCCATCGGCGCTCTTGACCGTGAAGTCGGCTTGTGATGCAGGCACGAGGCATGAGTAGCCTTCCTGAAGCTTGATGTTGTTGCCTTCAAAGTCCGTGATGATTGCTGCACCCTGTAGGCACGAGAGGGTCACGAAACTGTCTTTGCTGAGGAGTTTACGAGACAAAGTCTCGTCAGTGACAAGCACGTTGACTACAAAATAGGGGCAGTCGACCACACACACAACATCGTTCGGCAGCAAAGTGTAGTGGGTACGGTAGTCGGGGTAGACTTTGAAGTCGATGGCCTCAAGAGCTTCCATCGTGTGTAGCTTTCGGGGCTTGCCGTCGAGGTCAAGACGGTGGTAGTCAAAGATGCGATAGGTGATGTCGGAACTTTGCTGTATCTCACATACCATGATGCCTTTGCAAATGGTATGGACACGACCGGCAGGGATGAAGAAAACGTCGCCGGCATGCACTTCATGACGGGCAAGAACGTCAATGATGGTACCGTCTTCTACGCGTCGGAAATATTCCTCTTCGCTGATTTCTTCTTTGAAACCGCAGAGCACAGACGCGCCGGGTTCGGCCTTGAGAACGTACCACATTTCTGTTTTGCCCAGAGAATCGTGACGGCGCAGTGCCAAGGCCTCATTCGGATGTACCTGCACCGAGAGATTTTGGGCTGCGTCAATGAATTTAACAAGTAAGGGCAAAACCGCGCCATATCGTTCCAAGACCTTGCATCCGAGCAGTTGGGCACCATATTCTTCAATGAGGCTATGGATGCTGCGTCCCATGAGATGACCGTTTCGAACGTGCGACTCGCTGGTAGGGATGTCGCTGATTTCCCAGCTTTCGCCTACAGGCTCGTCAGTTGAGGGAAGACCCTTGAATTGGCGAAGTCGGTGACCGCCCCAGACTAAGTTGTGAAAGTTGTCCTGAAACAGAAGTGGATACATACAAGTTGCGGTATAAAAAAAGACGGAGAATGAAGCGTGTTTGCTTCATTCTCCGTCTTTCTTATAAGATGATGTTGAGTTTCCGATATGAAGTGATTGTAGAAATTCGGCCCGTGTGGCAGGGTCGTTGAAGGCACCAAGATGGTGCATCGTCACGGTGTCGGCATTCTGCTTTGCTACACCGCGCATCTGCATGCACAGGTGACGGGCTTCTACAACCACCATCACGCCTTGGGGATGCAGGGCC
This sequence comes from Prevotellaceae bacterium UBA4372, assembly GCA_002391275.1. Classification (GTDB taxonomy): domain Bacteria; phylum Bacteroidota; class Bacteroidia; order Bacteroidales; family Bacteroidaceae; genus Physcousia. The sequence continues at coordinate 4,753 of DGSC01000044.1, forward strand.
TCATCTATACATTGTGCAATCTGTTCGGTCATACGCTCTTGCACTTGCAGCCGATGGCTGAAAGTGTTCACGATGCGTGCGAGTTTAGAAAGACCTGTGATCTCGCCATTGGGGATATAGGCTATATGCACATGGCCGAAGAAGGGGAGGAGATGATGCTCGCAGAGAGAGTAGAACTCAATCTCTTTGACAACAACCATGTTGTGGTAGCTCTCGTTGAAAAGAGCCGAGCGTAAAATGGCTACAGGGTCTTCTTCATAGCCGCGTGTCAGCTCGAGCCAAGCACGTGCCACCCTTACGGGCGTCTTGATGAGACCTTCTCGTTCAGGATCCTCACCCAAGAGAGGAAGTATTGCTGAGTAGTGAGCAGCTAATTCATCCTGCCGCTCCTGAAACGTTTTCATGGTGCTAATAGGTCGCAATGATTTGAGTTTTTACGATGAAAGCTTCGTGAAAGGACCCCGTCTGACGTAGTTGGGAGAGCATTTCTTCTGCCTCTCCACGGGTTCTGAAATCGCCTACGCGGCACACCCAGCGCGGGCTGATGAAATTGGTATATACGCTTAATCCGGCAAAATAGTTGCGCACGGAAGCTGCTGTGCGGTAGGCTTCGGCCTTGGACTTACGGTTGTCGCCGCCGGCATATACCTGAATGCGAAAGCCATTCATCCGGCTGCGATGCCCGCTGACGATGGGCGTGTCGAAACCTGTGGATACGGTGTCGGTGCCTAAAATAGAGTCAGTGGAAACCGGACGAAATAGTCGTGTAGGACGACGGCTCGCGGTGTTGCGGCCGGCCACATAAGACGAAGTGCCATTGACCAAGGCCGTTATCTCTTCGTCTTGATGAAGGCGCACTTGACCCTCACCCGCCTTGACGCGGGTGAGGCTCTGAGTGAACGTCTGAGCATCAAGGCACGTTGGAACGAACAGCAGGCAATACAAAATAAATAGCAGGTGCATGAGACGTGCACTTCTTGTGTTGTGAGAGGTTTGCTTCTTCATTGTCACAATATTTATGATGTGTATGCTGATGCTATTCGACGTGCTTGGTGCATAAATCATTATTTCCAAGCATCAATAATGCCACAGAAGTCGGCGCACTTGAGTGCGGCACCTCCGATGAGGCCGCCATCTACGTCGGGCTTTGCGAATATCTCGCGAGCATTGCTGGGCTTGCAGCTGCCGCCATAGAGAATGCTGATGTTCTCAGCTGCGGCTTCGCCAAAGCGACCAGCTATCACGCCACGGATGAAAGCGTGCATATCCTCGGCCTGCTCAGCGGTGGCTGTCTTGCCGGTTCCGATTGCCCATACGGGTTCGTAAGCCAGGATGATATTGCTCAGTTGCTCTTCTGTAAGGTCGAACAGGCTGTCGGCAAGCTGTGCGCCTACCACCTCGTTCTGCTTGCCAGCCTCACGCTCTTCAAGCACTTCACCAATGCAGAAGATGACTTTCAGACCGTTAGCCAAGGCCAAGTTGACTTTCTCTTTCAGAATTTCAGCTGTCTCGCCATAGTAAGCGCGACGCTCGCTGTGGCCGAGAATGACATACTGAGCGCCTGTGCTCTTTACCTGAGCTGCGCTGACTTCACCGGTGTAGGCTCCTTTCTCTTTGTCTGCGCAGTTCTCAGCGCCCAAGCCTATTACGGTTCCGTTTACTACATCTGCCACTTTTGCTAAGTGGATAAAGGGTGTGCAGATAACTACGTCGCAGTTTGGCTTCTCCTTTGAGAGAGCTTCTTTCAGTTCGGTGGCCAGTGCGACACCTTCTTGCAGGTTGAGGTTCATCTTCCAGTTGCCTGCTACAATCTTTTTTCTCATAGTTCTGGGTGTTTATTGTTTTATAAATTCTATTTGTTAATTTGCCTGCAAAGATAGTGCTTTTTCGTCAGCTATGGGCTAAAAGAAATAAGATTTTTCACTTTTGTTTTTTCATTTTGTCTTATCTCCTTTAGTTTTTACATTTTCAAGCTTTTTCTATAAAGTCTTTTAGGTTTTCCAGACTTCCTTTCATGTTCTTTCGCTTCTCTTTGCCCTATTCATTCTATTGACTGTCTGCCTCCTCCGCTCTTCTCTTCTGTTTCTTGCCTCTCAGCTTTTCCTTCGTCCAAATTGAAGAGCTGGCTTTAGCAAATCACTTGTTCGCTATTCCTTTTTTAGCATCGTTCTTTTTCCTACGAAACCATTTAAAACTTGCGTAAGCTCTGTCAAGGAAGGTGATGCTAATAAGCGGAATGAGATACCAAAGCAGTAAAGATAGAATTTTCTGCTTGTAGGTTGCAAAGTGTGGATGTCCTATCGGCAGCTCGTCGAGGGGGGCGGTGAGCTCTGTAGCTTGTGGCAATTGCCTATGTCCCCATTTGCCAACGATTTTTCCGTTGTGCAACAGTACTAAGGCAGGATTGCTACGAGCCATGGTCTTTAAGGTGAGTTCGTCGGCAAAGTCGAAGGAATATTGGGCTCCGGTGAGATCTTGCCACCGATTGATGACGGAGTCGGCAGAGGCTGTCAAGGCTGCAAAGCGGTAACCGTGAGCCTGTGCATAGTCGAAGATGTCGTTGATCTTGTCGAAGTTGCTGTCGTCGGCGGTTTCGAGGTATGGACTGATGAGAAGGAAAACGTAAGAGGTGTCTTCAATGAGTGAAGGATCGACGTCAAAGTCTAATATCTCCGGCAGCTCTTCCGGGTTGTCGGGCCATTGCATGGCCTTGGGGATGTCCTGCCCAACATGAAAGGGACGGAAGTCAATAACAGGCTCCGCGACGATGCACAGCAAGGCGAGGAACAGCGCGTAGCCAAGTGAATAGAGCGAAATGATCCACTGAGTGGATTCAGAAATAGCCCGTGTGAGCAGATTTCCTCGCCAGAAAACAACTATGGCGCCAACCAAAAGCGCTGCATTCTTGCCGAAAGTCTGCCAATTGCTTAGCTTCACGGCATCGCCAAAGCAACCACAATCGGCCACGGCGTCGGTCAGTGCGAGCCAGAGTGTCAGCGGTGTGTAGACGAGCATGAAACATAAGATGGCTGTCGTCGTAAATCGTCGCCGTATTCCGAATAAGAGATAGATTCCTAAAATAAATTCAAACACCGACATGGCCACCGAGGCAATGAGGGGTAGCGGCTGGGCGTTGAGCGATTCCAGTCCGAGTGCTATGCAATAGTCTTGAATCTTATAAGAGAAACCTATGGGGTCAATAAGCTTGACGATTCCAGAAAAAATAAAAGTGGCGGACACGAGCAATCGGCAGGTGTTCACCACTATCCATTGTATTTTATTGGTCATTCTTTGAACGTAAGTTTGATAAGTGCAAAGACGGCGTAGTTCATCATGTCGGCATAGTTGGCATCGATGCCCTCGCTTACGAGCGTTGCTCCTCCGAGTTCCTCAATCTGTTTGGTCCTGAAGATTTTCTGGAGTATGATGTCCGTATAGCTGCTTACGCGCATGGACCGCCAAGCTTCGTCGTAGTCGTGGTTCTTGCGCAGCATAAGTTGTAGGGCGCTTTCGGCGAGTCGGTCGTACTCTGCGATGGCTTCGTCAGCTGTCATGTCGTCGGGTTTCTCAGCAATTCCGTGTTCCAGCTGGATGAGTCCGATGAGAGAGTAGTTGACGATGGCAATGAATTCTGGTCTTATGCCTTCTCCCACGAGGGACTGTCCCTTCATTTCGAGCGAGCGTATGCGGTTGGCCTTTATGAAAAGCTGGTCGGTGAGTGAAGGAATTCTCAGAATGCGCCACGCCGCGCCGTAGTCGTGAAGCTTCTTCACGAAGACGTCGCGGCATTCGCTCAGTACTGTGCGGAATTGCTTTTCTGTGTTCACAGTAGCCTGCTCGCTCATGCTTTACGAGTATTTCAGAATCTGTCCAGGACGTATTTTGGACTTAGATCTCAGTCCGTTCATCCGGCGCAGCCTGTCGACTGATACGCCATGCTTGCGTGCGATGCTATATAAAGTTTCGCCTTTACGTACTTTATGTAAACGCGTGCGTGCGGCCTGACGAGCGTCTTTCTGAGCTTGTGCCTTGGCAGCCGGGCTTTCGCTGCTGTTGTAGCGGACGTCGGTGTCAGTGCCTGTCTGCATACCAGCTTCGTGCTTGCCGAGCAAAGTGCCACGTCCACGACCTTTGAAGACATAGTAATCGCCTGTGACATCCTGTGCTGCGAAGTCGAAGAGCTTAGCCGGGTCGATGTATTCGCCTAAGAGGCGAGTCTCGAAGTGCAAGTGTGTTCCGGTGCTCCGACCCGTGCTTCCTGCCAGTCCGATGGGGTCTCCGGCTTTTAGCGCGGCGCCCTTCTTAGTCAGGTGGCGGGAGAGATGTCCGTATACGGTTTCGAGTCCGTTGCTGTGTCGAATGACGACAACGTTGCCGTAGCCTCCTTGTTGGAAATCTACGACGCGCACTTTGCCGTCGAAGGCTGCCCTGATGGTGTCGCCGAGATTGGCGTTGACGTCAATTCCCTTATGCTGACGGCGGAATCGTGGGCGATAACCATAGTTAGAGGTTACGATGCGGTTGGTGGTCGGCATGCAGAAACCTCTGAGGTCGATTCTGTATTCGTTGGGTAACTCTACGCTGCCATACATGTTGATGTGGTCGTCTTCCCAGTTGGGATAGAGCTCTGCGGCAGGATCTTCAAATTCCTCGGCTTGGAAGAGCTTCTGTATGGCTATACTGTCTACAGCTCGCATTTTCTTGTCTACGGGAGCTTGTCGTGCTAAGAGGTCTTGAGCATTTGTCGGAGCGGCAAGCAGGGTGAGACATGCGGCTAAGGTCGTTGTTTTAATGATTTTGTGAAACATTATTGTTTAGTTAAGGGCTTCGTCGAATGTTTGTTAGTTAGGGTTGCTGTTCACGTGCTTATCGCTCGTTTGTAGCATAGATAAATCCGAGTGTGGCACTCTCGTATTCGAAGATTTCTTCTGGGCGGAAGAAGCGTGCCAGCTCGATTGCTGCGTTCTCTATGGAGTCAGAGGCGTGCACAATGTTTTGCTGATTGCTCATGGAGTAGTCGCCGCGGATGGTTCCAGGGTCAGCTACGCGGCCATTTGTATAACCGGTCATAGCTCTTACCACTGAGACAGCTTCGACTCCGCTTATAGCCATAGCCACAATAGGCGACGCCATCATTGAAGCTGCAAGTGCGGGGAAAAAGGGGCGATCTACAAGGTGAGCATAGTGCTCTCGCAGGATGGCTTCGTCGAGTTGCATCATCTTCATGCCAGCAATGCGTAGTCCGCGACGTTCGAAACGGTGTACAATCTCTCCAATTAGCTGTCGTTGCACGCAACTGGGCTTCAAGAGGACGAGTGTTGTTTCCATATTGTTGTCTATAAATACTTTGTCTGAATTAAAGGTCTGAAAGTGCAACGGAGGCACAATCTGGCGGCAAAGTTAGAAAAAAAATTGGATTCGAACTAATCTCTTAACTCTTTTTTTATTATTTTTGTATAATAAATGTAGTGCAATCTGTCCGGTTAAGGTATGAGCAGGCTGCTGTCTCCGTAGCTAAGGAAGCGGAATTCGTGGTCGAGTGCGTATTTGTAAATGTCGCGCCAATGCTGTTCTCCCACGAAAGCTGAGACGAGCAATAGCAGTGTTGACTGCGGCTGATGGAAGTTGGTTATCATGCGTTTTACGACATGATAGCTGTATCCTGGGGCTATGATGATCTGTGTTGCCGTATGGAGTGCATTGGTGTTGTGGCGTTGCATCCATCGTAGAATGGCGTTGAGGCTTTCTATGGTTGAAGGCTCATCGAGGTTGTCGTCGTAGGGTTCCCATTGTCCCACCTTGAGTTCCTCCTCGGTTGCTTCGGGGTTGGCTATCAGTTTTTTCCCGATGTAGTAGAGCGATTCCAATGTTCGCACGCTTGTGGTGCCGACGGCCGTACATTCTCCGTTGTGCCGCAGCAAAGCTTCTATGGCTTGTCGGGGAACATAAATCCATTCGGAGTGCATGGTGTGGCCTTCTATGAGTTGGCTCTTGACCGGTTTGAAGGTCCCGGCTCCTACGTGCAGGGTCAGCTCGGCACGTTCCACTCCCTGTCTGTCGAGCTCTGCGAGCACGGCTGGTGTGAAGTGCAGGCCGGCCGTGGGCGCTGCCACGCTGCCTTTCACTTTCGAATAAACGGTCTGGTAAGTCTTCAGATCGCTCTCCTCTGTTGCGCGGTTGAGGTAGGGCGGTATGGGCAGTTCGCCGCATGCCTCAAGCACTTCGGCCCAGGTGGCCGCATCGTCGTCCCAGGCGAATCGCACGATTGACTCGCCCTCTTTTCCTGTGAGGCCGGCTGCTGTCGCTTCGTCGTCAGTAAGTCGTTCGGCGGTGAGACTTACGTGCTTGCCGTTCACCGTGATGCTACGGCTCAGCGCGCCTGCCTTCCATTTCTTTGAATTGCCTACCAGACAGTGCCATACGCACGAGCGTGTTTGCTGAAACATGAGCACATAGTCGTTGGGTTGGGCCGGTTCGAGGCAGAACACTTCAATGAGTGCTCCGGTGAGTCCCTCGGGTGCATCCTTGCGGAAATGCAGTCGTGCCTGAATCACGCGCGTGTTGTTCATCACCATGAGCGAGCCCTGCGGCAACAGCTCGGGCAGGTCTCTGAAGTGGCGATGGCTGATGTTGCCGTGATCGTAGACGAGCAGTTTTGATGCATCGCGTTCCTTGAGCGGGTATTTGGCTATGCGTTCGTCGGGCAGTTCGTAAGCATAGTCGGCTATTTTTATTTCTTTGGGATTCTTCAATGTGTAGAATTTTCTTAATTTTATCTTATGGTCACCATGGTGGCTCCGAAGCCATATTTCTGGAATGGTGCATCCTCGTAGGTGCATCCGCGATACCTGCGGTTCAGTTCTTTGATGATGTTCTCGCGCAACACGCCATCGCCTTTGCCGTGGATGAACACAATCTGCTGTCCCTTTCGCTTGATGTTTCGCTCCATCATGATGCGGAACTCGGTCATTTGGGTGTTCAGCAGCACGTTTGGCGATAGGCCCTCGATGTTGTCGAGCAAGGCGTTGATGTGCAAGTCTACCTCGATGATGTCTTTGGGCATGTTGGCGCCTGTCTTGCTTCTTCTTTGCTGCTCAGCCTTTGCCGCCAGCTCTTTTGCTTTCAAGGCTTGTTGCTCGGCTTTTGCGGCTATCTCCTTGGCTTTGGCCTGCTGTTCGGCTTTCAGCTGTCGTTTGGCAGCTTTCAGTGCTTCGCGTTCTTCTTCGCGGGTGCGTATTGCGGGTGTGGGGTTGTCGTCGCTGCCGTCAAATTCGTCATTGCCTGTCCAGCTGTCGTCAACAGGCTCGTCGATTGGGTTCCATTCCTCTCGTGCGGCCTGCTTTTCTTCTTTCTTCGCTGTCGCTGCAGCCGTCGTGTCGGGCTTCGCATCGGTGCCTCGCATGGCGTCGAGCACTTCCTCGGCTTGCACGAACACTTGCCTGATGGGCCTGTCGTCGCGAACGATGTCGTAGACGAGAGCAGGCTCGCGGAAGAAGGGAGAGGGCTGGAACACGTGCAACTTGTAGAACTTGACGACGTCGAGCCTGAGTTCTACGCCTACGGCCGGCTTCATCATATAAGGTTTGTCCTGCTTCCATGCTATCAGTTGCACGCTCAGTCGCTCAAGATCGTTGAGGTCGGTGCGCTCGAACGTATCTATCAGTTGCTTGGTGTTGGGTTCCATCAGCCCTTGCCACCGCAGGTGCCATGCAGCCCCTTCATTGTTGGCGAAGGCTACGTTCAAGTAGTAGTTGGAGTCGTTCACCAGGTAGGCTTCGAAGCGTGTGTTGGAGAGTTCGCGTGAATTCTCGGGCAAAAATGCGAGGCACACGTTGAGCAGGTTGCCGCCTTTCCGTTCTTGCGGCTTGGGTTGGAAAGTGGTAGGGCGTGAAGAAGGGTCGTCGTCGGTGTCGTCTTCAAGGTAGCGCACCTTGGGCGCCGGTTTCTCTGCCGTTTTTTTGATTTCAAAGTTGTTGGCGTTCGTCTCAATCACCACCACTTGCGAGCGAAGCATCGGGATGTCGAACCCATCCTGATCCTCCACCAAGACAATGTCCTTGCCTTGGAATCCCGTGACCTTGCCTCCGCCCACTTCATTTAGGAATCTTACTTTGTCTCCTATTTTCATTTCTTTTGTCTGTTTTTATTAATTTGGCCGCAAAGTTAATAAAAAGTTAAGAGTTAGGGGCTGAAAACGGGAAGATTTTATTAGCTTTGTGGCCAAATTAATCAAACACCATTACCTGCGCTGCCACAAGGCATCACTCGATAGACTATGCAACATCAACCTCTGGTGGCTCGTCGCCATCTCATCCCTTTCGTCGTCGTCACGTCGCTCTTTGCTCTTTGGGGTTTTGCCAACGACATCACTAATCCTATGGTAGCCGCTTTCCAGACGATGATGGAGCTCTCAGCCGCCAAGGCCTCGATGGTTCAGTTCGCTTTCTATGGTGGTTATGCCACCATGGCCATCCCTGCGGCATTGTTCATACGGCGCTATTCCTACAAGGTGAGTATCCTCATAGGCCTGGCCCTCTATGCTGTGGGGGCCTTCTTGTTCATCCCCGCAGCCCTGTACCAGCAGTTCACTTTTTTCTGTCTCTCGCTCTACATCCTCACCTTCGGCTTGGCTTTCCTTGAGACGTCGGCCAATCCTTTTATCCTTCGTTTAGGCGACAGAACCACCGCCACGCGGCGCCTCAATCTGGCCCAGGCTTTCAACCCTATGGGCTCGCTTGCGGGCATGGCCGTGGCCTCCTTTCTGGTGTTGCCCAATCTGTGGAGCGACCGTCGCGATGCGGCAGGCCAGGTGCTGTTTCCAGCCCTCTCCGAGGCCGAGAAAGCCCATATCCGTGTCCACGATCTTGCTGTCATTCGCGACCCCTACGTAGCCATAGGTGTCGTCGTGCTGGTCATGTTTGTGATCATCGCCCTGGTGGTGAAGACCGATACGAAGGACGCTTCGCAGAACCCTGATGCTTCGGCTGCCAAAGTGCCTGCCAAGGACACGCTCTCCCGCCTGTGGCACAATCCCATCTACCGCAATGGCGTGGTGGCGCAAGTCTTCTACGTAGCAGCCCAAATCATGGTGTGGACCTTCATCATCCAGTATGCCGATCGCTTAGGCATCAACAAAGCCACGGCCCAGCTCTATAATATCGTGGCCATGACGCTGTTCCTATGCGGGCGTTTTGTCAGCACTTTTCTGATGAAGTACATCGATTCGCGCCGTCTGTTGTGCATCTTTGGCATCGGTGCAGCCCTGGCTTCTCTTGGCACCATCCTCATCGATGGCCGTGCCGGCCTTTGGTGCTTAGTGGCCATCTCGCCATTCATGTCGCTGATGTTCCCTTCCATCTATGGCATATCCCTCGAGGATGTGGCTCCCTCCGACACCTCGCTCGGTGCAGCTTTCCTGGTGATGGCCATCGTAGGAGGTGCCCTCATGCCGCCGCTTCAAGGGCTGATCATCGACTGTGTCACTATATGTGGCTGGCCTGCAATCAATGTCTCGTTTGTGCTGCCCCTCATTTGTTTTGTCATCATAGCCCTTTATGCCGCTCAGACTATTAAGGCACAATCGGCTCGTTCCACAGTCTGACAAAGCTCCCTGCCTATCCTCTTGTTTTTTTACACCAAGGTTTGTTGGCCGATGCACCTAAGAGAATTGGCCGATGCTCCTAAGAGAATTGTTCGATGCTCCTAAGAGAATTGGCCGATGCTCCTAAGAGAATTGTTCGATGCTCCTAAGAGAATTTTTTGAGGCCACTTTGCAACTTGGTGAGAGGGGTCGCAAAAATGATGTTATAATTTTGGGCGGTTCGATTAGTTTGCTTACTTTTGCTGCAAACTTATACTTTATTCAACCTACGGAAGTCACCACCAGAACCACGTTTCCAACAACCGTAATTCGCCGTTCCAAGAGGCTTCCTCCTTTTCACGGACTACACGATTATGGAAGAAAACACATTTGCAAGCATCATAGCAGAGCGCACAGGGCTGCGCCTTGCACAAGTGGAAGGCACACTGAACCTGCTCGACAGCGGTGCCACCATACCCTTCATCGCACGCTACCGTAAGGAACGTACCGGCGGCCTCGACGAGGTTCAGATCGCCAACATCAGCGAGCACAACGAACGCCTCGGCGAGATAGCACGCCGCAAAGAGACCATCGTGAAGACCATCGCCGATCTGCAACAGATGACTCCCGAGTTGCAGGCACGCATCAACGAGTGCTGGGATGCCACCGAGCTCGAAGACATCTATCTCCCCTACAAGCCAAAACGGCGTACCCGTGCACAAGTGGCACGAGAGCACGGCCTCGAACCTTTGGCCAAGCAGCTGCTGGCGGGGCGTGTAGCCGATGTCGAAGCTGCCGCACGTCGCTTCGTCAACGCCGACGTTGCCAATGCCGATGAAGCCATTCAGGGAGCCAAGGACATCATTGCCGAATGGGTGAGCGAGGACGAACGCTCGCGTCAGACCGTGCGTGGCATCTTTCGCCGAACGGCCGTCATCCGTTCGAAGGTGGTCAAGAGCAAGGCCGACACCGACGAGGCACAGCGCTTCTCCGACTATTTCGATTGGAGCGAACCCCTGCGCCGCTGTGTAAGCCATCGCCTGCTGGCTATGCGCCGTGGCGAAGCCGAGGGCGTGCTGCGGGTGAGCATAGGCGTCGACGACGAGGAATGTGTCGGTCGCCTCCAGCGGCAGTGGCATGCACAAGGAGCCGCCGCACCTGTGGTTTCCGATGCTGTTGCCGATGGCTACAAGCGTTTGCTGCAGCCTTCTATCGAGAACGAGATGGCCGCTCAGAGCAAAGAGAAGGCCGATGAGGATGCCATACGCGTGTTTGCCGAGAATCTGCGCCAGCTGCTCTTGGGAGCTCCTCTTGGACAGAAGCGCGTGATGGGTATCGATCCGGGATTCCGGACCGGGTGTAAGGTGGTGTGTCTTGATGCTCAAGGCAACCTTTTACACCACGAAGCCATCTTCCCCCACCCGCCGGTGCGCAAACCGGCCGAGGCTGCCGATGCCCTGTCCGCCATGCTCAGGAAGTACCGCATCGAGGCTATTGCCATAGGCAACGGAACCGCCAGCCGCGAGACGAAGATGTTTGTGGAGACGGTCATCAGGGCGCTGAAAGAGGATAGGGCTGCGACGGGGAGGAACGCACAGCCCGCACATGCCAATCAGGGCGAGTCGCCGCTGTCACTCTTCGTCGTCTCGGAGGACGGAGCCTCTATCTATTCGGCTTCGAAGGTAGCGCGCGACGAGTTCCCCAACGAGGATGTCACCGTTCGCGGAGCCGTATCCATAGGCCGACGCCTGATGGATCCGCTGGCCGAACTCGTCAAAATCGATCCTAAGAGCATCGGCGTAGGGCAATACCAGCACGACGTAGATCAGGCTAAGCTGAAGCGAAGTCTCGACCAGACGGTGGAGAGTTGTGTAAACTTGGTGGGGGTGAACGTCAACACGGCCTCGGTGCATTTGCTCACCTACGTGAGTGGCCTCGGGCCGGCGCTGGCCAAGAATATCGTCGACTACAGGCGCGAAAACGGAGCCTTCAGCTCGCGCGCACAGTTGAAGAAAGTGCCTCGCTTAGGACCGGCAGCCTTTGAGCAGTGTGCCGGCTTCCTCAGAATTGCCAATGCCAAGAATCCCCTCGACAACAGCGCCGTCCACCCCGAGCGCTACGCTCTGGTAGAGCGCATGGCGCACGATTGTGGATGCAGCGTAGCTGATTTGATAGCCGACAAGAACATTCGCGCGCGTGTGAACATTAATAGTTATATAAGCGACGAAGTGGGTGTGCCTACGCTCACCGATATCATGCACGAATTGGAAAAACCCGGCCGCGATCCGCGTCAGGCCGCCGAGGAATTTGAGTTCGACAGTCGCGTGGCTGCTATCGAGGACCTGAGTGTGGGCATGGAGCTTCCGGGCATTGTTACGAATATCACCAACTTCGGCGCCTTCGTCGACGTGGGCGTCCACCAAGATGGCCTTGTGCATGTGTCGCAACTGGCCGATAAGTTTGTGAGCAACCCTACGGAAGTGGTGCATTTGCATCAGCATGTGCGCGTTCGCGTGACAGACGTCGACCTTAGGCGCAGTCGCATATCCCTCACGATGAAAGGGGTGGCACAGGGTTGAGGCTTCAGTTGCAGAGGCTTGCAGATAAAGGCTTAGCACCTGCTACGAGATGTTGCTCCAGTTGATGTTGTCGCGGCTTAGTTCGCGCAGATGAGCCCACATGGGCTTGTACTGCGGCAGTTGCTGGGCAGGGTCGTTGTCTAAGATTTCGTTGGCAATATCGCGTGCCAGCTGAACCAACTGGCCGTCGCGTGCGATATTGGCAACATGGAGGTCGAAAGCCATGCCGCTTTGCTGCGTTCCTTCGAGGTCGCCCGGCCCACGGAAGCGGAGGTCAGCCTCGGCAATCTCAAAGCCGTCGGTCGTGTCGCACATGATTTGTATACGCTGCTTCGTCTCGGAGGAGAGGTTGTACTTGGTCACGAGGATGCAATAGCTTTGGTCGGCCCCACGCCCCACGCGTCCACGCAGCTGGTGGAGCTGTGCCAGACCGAAGCGCTCGGCATTCATGATGACCATGACCGAAGCATTGGGAACATTCACGCCCACTTCTATGACGGTCGTCGCAACCAGTATCTGTGTCTCACCACGCACGAAGCGTTCCATCTCGGCGTCTTTCTCGGCACTCTTCATGCGGCCGTGCACCTTCGAAATCTTCAGGTCGGGGAAGGCCTGGCAGTACTCCTCGTAGCCGTTGTCGAGGTCTTGGAGATCCATCTTCTCGCTCTCGCTGATGAGCGGGTAGACGATGTAAACCTGTCGCCCTTTATTGATTTCGGCACGAATACCTTGGTAGAGACTTTGGGTGCGCTCCTGCCAGAAGTGGCGCGTCTCTATGGGTTTGCGCCCTGGCGGCAACTGGTCGATGACCGATACGTCGAGGTCGCCGTAGAGCGTCATTGCCAATGTGCGGGGAATGGGAGTGGCTGTCATGACGAGCATGTGGGGCGGGATGTCGCTTTTCTTCCACAGCTGTGCGCGTTGTGCCACGCCGAAACGGTGCTGCTCGTCGATGACGGCCAGTCCGAGACGATGGAACACGACGTTCTCCTGTATGACGGCATGCGTGCCGATGAGGATGTGAACATCGCCCCGGGCTACGCCTCCGAGAATGTCGGCCCGTTTCTTTTTGCCTTTGACCGCTCCCGTGAGCAATTCCACGCGTATGGGCATCTGGCCGAGCATCTGGCTGAACGTGGCAAAATGCTGTTCTGCAAGAATCTCCGTGGGAGCCATCAGGCAGGCCTGAAAGCCGTTGTCGAGCGCAATGAGTATGGTCATGAGCGCCACTAAAGTCTTGCCCGAGCCCACGTCGCCCTGAAGAAGACGGTTCATCTGTCGGCCGCTGCCCATGTCGTGACGCATCTCGCGGATCACACGTTTCTGGGCCTCGGTGAGGCTGAAGGGCAGGTGCTGTGCATAGAACGTGTTGAAGAGATTGCCGACGCGGCTGAACGTGTAGCCTTTTACTTCGGCCTGTCGTTGGCGGGTATAGCGGAGAATGCCCAGCTGAATGAAGAACAGTTCTTCAAACTTTTGCCTGTAGGTTGCCCGGCGTAGCGCGTCGGCCGACGACGGAAAATGTAGGTCGTGGAGCGACTGAGAAAGGGAAACGAGCGAGAGGCGGCTGATGATGTCGGGCGGCAAAGTCTCGGGTAGTAGAGAGAGGTCGATACGTTGGAACAGCGTTGCTATGAAGCGTTGGAGGCTGCGACTGTTCACGCCGCGTCGCTTCATCTTTTCCGTGGTGCTGTAGTAGGGCTGAAGACCTAAGGAACCCAGCTGGATGGTGTCGGCCGGGTCGATGTCGGGATGTGCTATATTGATGCGCCCGTTGAAAACGGCTGGCCGGCCAAACACGATGAAGAGCTTGCCGGCAGGGTAGTTCTTCTTGATCCATTTGAACGTCGTGGCCTGGAACCACACGAGGTCGATGAGGCCGTGTCCGTCGGTAAAGTGGGCTATGAGGCGTTGCTTGTGCCCGACTCCTTCTTCCTCGTAGCTGAGGATTTCACCTTTTATCTGCACGAAAGGCATGTCGGCCGTCAGCTCGTGGATGTAATAGAGTCTGGAACGGTCGATGTGTTTGTAGGGGAAATAGTATAGCAATTGCCGGAACGTGGTGATGCCCAGTTCCGTCTCAAGCGTTTTGGCTCGCTGGGGGCCTACGCCTGGCAGATAGGTGATAGGAGTGGAAAGGTCTGACATATCATGTGTGTTACACGTTCGAAGGCTTAACCGTTCGTTGTTCTTGTGGTGGAGGTGGGAGGGGCAACAGGCGCTACTGCCTATTTGTCGTAGAAATCAGGGTAGGCTACAGGGGCAAACCCTTGTGCGATGCTTTGGGCTGAGAGGGGGATTGCAGCGCACCAGGTGGCCATGTCCTGTAGGCTGATGGCTGGGGAAACATTATTCAGAAGCACTTGGATGAGGTGGTCGTTCATGGCTCGTGTCATCTCTTCGTGCGAGGCTTTTCCCGTGTCGTTCAGTACGATGCGGCCGTGGGTGCCGATGAAAGATAGCTGCCGCTCGTAGGGCATCGATGTTACGACATCGTGCTTGAGCAGGATTGTGCGTCCACGTTGTGTGCGAATGAGCGTGGTCGTGTGGTCGCCACAGGCAAAGTCGGGGGCTGCTTTCCTAAGCGTACGCTCGTAGACCTGAGGCCCCTTGAAGGGCATGCTATCCATGCTAACAAGCGTTGTTAGACGGTCGGTGCGGCCGATGTCCATAGCCATGCAGATGGGACCCAGCTCGTGAGTGGGGTAGGGATCTCCTCTGAATTGGCGGTTCACCTCAAGGCGCCAAGGCGACCAACGGTCGTCGAGGTTGTGGTAATAGGAGCCTTCGGCATGCACAAGCTCGCCTATATCGCCCCGACGTATAGCGGCAATGGCATCGAGCACCTGCGATTCGAAACAGCAGTTCTCAAGCATGAAGCAACAGAGTCCCGTAGAGGAGGCCGTACTCACGAGCAGGCGGATGTCGTCGAGCGTGAAGGCGGCGGGCACCTCGAGGGCAACGTGTTTGCCGGATTGCAGTGCCGAGAGTGCGATGCGGGCGTGAGAGTTCCAGTCGGTGCAGATATATAGGAGGTCTACATCCCTCATGTTGCATACGCGCAGGTAGGCATCGTCACCGGCGACGCGCACAGCAGAAGGAGGAAGATAGGGTAGGGCGGCATTGATGTTGGCCTCAGTCTTGTCGCACACGGCCGCGACGTGAACTTGCGGGATGGCCGACAACATGCGAAGAGCTGTCCGGCCTCGGTCGCCAAGACCGATGAAGGCTGTATTTATTTGTTTCTTCATTGTAAAGCTATTTTGTCTGGTGGAGTGGTGAAGGAGATGCCTCGGAAGCGGCGTCGCCCGAAGGCTGACGTGGCTTCAGGGCAAATCGGACTAAGAGGAAACTGATGGGTACGGCAATAGCATATACGGGCAGAGGTGCCAACTTGGCTGGCACTCCCACCCAATAGAAAAAATTGAATAGACCAAGATAGATGAGATAGTTGATGCCGTGGCTGCAAAGAAAACGATAAAACCGCTTCGGCGAGGGTTTCACGTTGAATGTGAAATAGGACGACATGAGGTAGTTGCAAACAAAACTTATGAAATAGCCTATAGAGTATGCGACATTCTTGTCGGCATAAGGTAGCAGGATATAGTAGATACCATAGTGAAGGAGCATGGCTATGGTGCCTACTATCCCGAACTTGAATAGTTCGGAAATGCGTGCTTTCTGGATAATGCTATTCATCGCGTCTGTGGTATAGTGTCAGATGGTTATCAGTGTCCTCGGCGGTTTTCAGGTAGTGGTCGTCGAGAATGTTATGGATATAACTGCGGCTGTCGGGCGAGCAAGAAACCAGCAGCCATTGGGCAGGTTCCCCGATGTATGCTTGTTGAATCTCGTTCAGGAGGAGAGGATTGCGCGATATGGCAAAATCCTGAAGAGCGAAGAAACGGTTGGCCGGACAAATATCGAGGGCAAGATAGATGTTGGGACTGCAGTTGTAGGCCACGAACGAAGTGTAGTCTATATCAGGAACATGGGACAAAAGCGCACGACTGGCAATCAAATCCCTGTCGGTCCATTGGCGCATGAAGTACATGAACCGCAACTTGCTTCCGCAGGCTATGACCATTGTCAGCGTTACGACTATCGGCAAGGCACGTTGACCGAGGCGTGACGACTCAATCAGAGCGATGGCAAAAAGCGGAAACACCGTCATTCCATAATGACCAAAGCCGTTGCCTTGGCAAAACCATACGAAAGGCAAAAGCGCAGACACCAGCCACAACCAGCTACGGAGGTTGAGACTACGGTCCCGAATGACTTTCAACAATACGACAAGAAACATGAGGATACAACTGAAATAGCTGAGCAGAAAATAATGGACACCTGTAGAGAAAATGTCTTTCTCCGGGTTCCCGGCGTATTTCAGGGCATAAACAAAAGTGGCATTCCACATCTCTGCCAAGGAATGATGGACGTGGAAATAGATGAAGAAAGGAAGGGTTGTGCTGATAAACCCTGCAAGAAAAGCACAGATGTTGAGAAAGAGATTGCGATACTCGCACCTTGAGAGTAGAACAAAGGCTATCACGGCAACGGCACCGCACAATGAAAGGGCATTAGTCAAGCGTGACATCAGGCTCAAGCCTAAAGCCATTCCGTAAATCACTGCAGCTTGCCAGGGATGAGTACACTCACCGCAGGCTTCCGTTTTGTCTATCCATCGAAGGATAAAATAGAAAGAGGAAACTAAAAAGGGCAAAAGGTATTCCTCCGTGAGGTTGCCTCCTTCATAAATATAGGATAGGGACATGAGCGCAAGACCTATGCCGAGCACAGACTTCCATGTGCCGAAATGGCATCTGAAAAGCTTGTATAAATAGAATAATGTACAAGCCATGAATAAGATTTGCAGGCAGAAAACGCCACAGACGTCATTCGCAAGCTTGAAACCAAGTGCGTTCACGGCAAATATATAAGGCCCCTTCAAGTCCCACAACGCTTTATATGGCATCAAACCCTCTGCCCAATATTTCCCGATAATCTGGAAAATGGGCGAATCTGCCGTGTCGCCATATCCAGGGTACAAGGGCGACGTCGTATAGGAGAACAGGGTCACGAACGCAACGGCCGTGACAAACAGCAATCCTATGATCGTCAATTTCCTCAACATGTTGAAGCTATCCTTTCAGTTGATACAGCGTTTTGGTTGTAAAGAGGCAGCGGCTTTGAAGCCGCTCTGTAATCTCGGTCTGTCTTCAGTCCAAGGGCTCATTGTCCTCTCTCTGCCCAGTCGCCTCTGTCGAGGTTCCTGTAACCGATGGCCTCGGCAATATGTTGGCTTTGCACGTTCTCGCTCCCTTCCAAATCTGCAATGGTACGAGCCACTTTTAGAATACGGCTATAGGCTCTGGCACTGAGCTTCAGGCGCTCCATGGCCAAGCGCAACATCTCCATACTCATGTCGTCGAGAACGGCATATTCACGCAACATGCGTTCGCTCATCTGGGCATTACAATGGATGCCCTTCTGATTCTTGAATCTTTCTTCTTGTATCTTACGCGCAGCTATTACGCGTTCGCGGATAACGGCTGAGGGTTCGCCCGGTTTGAGCTTTGCAAGTTCTGAGAAGGGCACAGCCTGTATCTCACATTGTATATCGATACGGTCCAGTAGCGGCCCGCTGATTTTGTTCAAGTACTTATTGATTTGACCTGGGGTGCACTGGCAAGGTTTGGTGGGATGGCTATAGTAACCACATGGACAAGGGTTCATCGAGGCAACAAACATGAAGTTGCATGGATAGTCGATGCTGTATTTAGCGCGTGCCACTGTTATCTTTCTGTCTTCGAGCGGCTGACGGAGTACCTCTAAGGCGGTTCGCTGAAATTCAGGTAATTCGTCAAGAAAAAGGACGCCATTGTGGGCCAAACTTATGGCTCCAGGCATAGGATTTGCCCCGCCTCCCACGAGGGCCACCTGCGATACGGTATGGTGAGGCGCTTGGAAGGGGCGCTCGGTGATGAGGCCGGTGCCGCCCTTGAGCTTGCCGGCTACAGAATGAATTTGTGTTGTTTCCAGGCTTTCTGCCAGTGAGAGCGGTGGCAAGATGCTTGGGAGACGTTGTGCCATCATGCTCTTTCCTGCGCCTGGAGGCCCTATCATGATGAGGTTATGGCCCCCTGCAGCTGCTACTTCAAAAGCACGTTTTATACTGTCTTGTCCTTTTACGTCAGCGAAATCGAGCTCGTAATCATTGTGATGGGCATAGAATTCTGCGCGAGTGTCTATCACGGTCTGAGGGATGCAATCTGTCATGCCATTGAAAAATTCAACGACTTGCTGCAGTGTACTGGCTCCGTAGACTTTCAATTTGTTCACTACGGCCGCCTCACAGACATTTTGTTTAGGCACGATCAGACCCTCATAGCCCATCTCGCGAGCCTTGATGGCAATGGGAAGTGCTCCTCGGATAGGCTGCAGACTGCCGTCGAGGCTTAGCTCTCCGAGCACCATGAACCGCGATGCACGTGGGGCATCTAAGGCGATGCCGTTGGCGAGCAATATGCCCAGCGCTATCGGAAGGTCGAATCCCGTACCTTCTTTCCTGATGTCTCCCGGTGCCAGATTGACCACGATGTTCTGCGGGGTAAGGTGGAAGCCGCTGTTCTCGAGTGCGGAGTCTATCCTGCTGAAGCTCTCCTTGACGCTGCTGTCGGGCAGACCTACAATAGTCATGTGCATGCCTCGCTGGTCTTTGTAGCCGGCGCCGGTGTTTACTTCTATGGTGACGGGTATGGCAGATATGCCAGATACGGTGGCACTATTGGTTTTTGCGAGCATAATGCTATGAATGTTTCAGTTTTAGGATTACCCATATCACGACGGGCGCTCCCAGTACGGGGGTGATCACGTTGATGGGGATGACGGATTGAGAGGGCAGAGTGGATATGAGATTGCAGAGTAGTGTGAGGCAGGCCCCTGTAAATAAGGTGGCGGGCAGCAGTGTGCGTTGGTTGGAGGTGCCGATGGCGATGCCGGCAAGATGCGGCACGGCAAGCCCGATGAACGCGATGGGGCCGCAGAAAGCGGTAGACGTAGCCGTGAGAAGTCCTGTAGTGAAAAGCAACATGTTGCGAATCTTTGTCACCTTGAAGCCAAGATTTGTAGCATAGTTTTCCCCTAAGCGTAAAGCATTCAGAGGTTTCACAAGCAGGATGGAGCTAAGGATTCCGACGCTCATCGTGGATGCAAAGGTCGGGAGACGGTCGGTGGTTACATTGGCGAAGCTACCTAATCCCCACAACATGAATGAGCGCACGCCCTCCTCTGTGGCTTGGAAGTTGAGCAAGGAAATAAGCGAAGAGGTGAAGTAGCTTATCATAACGCCCGCTATGAGCAACATGGTATTGGATCGAAGAAGGTTGGAAAAGAACATCACGATGGCGATGACGACGAAAGAGCCAGTGAGAGCAGCAGCGATGACGAGAAGAAAACCGTTGAGGCTAAGGCTGCCGGCATTGAGCGCCCCGCCTAAAAACAGCATGACAATGGCCACGCCTAAGTTAGCACCTCCGTCGATGCCCAATATGTTGGGGCCTGCCAAAGGATTGCGCAAGGCGGTCTGCAACATCAAACCGGCCACGGCAAGACCAGCTCCTGAGAGTGCCGCTGTGATGGCTTGAGGTATGCGGCTCTCCACGACGATATATTGCCACGACGTCTTGCTGGCAGGGCGGCCCAACAGGATATCCGTGACCTCGGCAGCGGGAATATGTACGGCCCCAAAGTAGAGATTGGCTGCGAACAGCAGGACGGCTGTCAGCGCCAACAGGACAATGGTTGTTGTGTTACGAGACTGAGCCATGTGCTGCACCGATAATCTCTGTGATACTCTTGAGCTTGTGTCGCTCGGCATATTCTTTTATTCCTGCAATCACTTTTGTTGTTACAGTAGGGTCTATGAAGTTGGCCGTGCCTATCTCTACAGCCGATGCGCCAGCCAGCATAAATTCAATGGCATCGGTGGCATTCATTATGCCGCCTAACCCTACCACAGGGATGTTCACGGCCTCGTACACTTGCCACACCATACGAAGGGCTACAGGTTTCACGGCTGGTCCCGAAAGTCCACCTGTGCCTATGCTGAGTATGGGGCGCTGACGTTCTGCATCTATGGCCATTCCCATCAGTGTGTTGATGAGCGAGACGGCATCTGCTCCTTCGCTTTCAGCCGCTCGGGCGATGTCGGCTATCGATGTAACGTTGGGCGAGAGCTTTACGATGAGCGTCTTGGGGTAAGCGGCTCTCACGGCCTTCACTACCGATGCTGCTCCCTCAGGAGTAACGCCGAAAGCCATTCCGCCCTTCTTTACGTTGGGGCAAGAGATGTTCAGTTCAATGGCCGGGATATGGTCGAGCTCGGCTATCCGCCGTGCACATTCAGCATAAGTCTCAGGGCTGTTGCCGCTGACATTGACGATGACATTGGTCTTCAAGCCAGCCACCTGTGGATATATCACATTGCAGAAATAGTCCACCCCCTTGTTCTGCAGCCCCACGCAGTTGAGCATCCCTTGTGCCGTCTCGGCCATGCGGGGGTACGGGTTGCCTTGTCGGGGCTCTAATGTCGTTCCCTTGACGATGATGCCCCCGAGGGTGTTCAGGTCTACGAAGTCGGCAAATTCAAGCCCATAGCCAAATGTGCCGGAGGCTGTCATTACAGGATTCTGCAGCTGCAAATCTCCTATCTTTGTCAGTAATGAGCAATTCATAATCTATAATAGCGATAACGATTATATATATTGTTTTTAGACACAGAGGTGCTGAGGATAAGAAAAACTCCATGGCCGCGCGTTTCTATGTCCTGAGATGTGGAAACATTTGATTCAGGTCGATTGCTTAATCATCAGCACTCTGCTTTCCATCTGAGACGCGAAGTCGGGAACACCGGTCCGTCCTTGCAGACGCACACGTTGCCTTCGGTCGTGTTCTCTACGCAGCAGAGGCAAGCTCCCAGGCCACAGGCCATCAGGTTCTCGAGTGATGCTTCGCAGGCAACATCGAGGTCGTCGCAGAGTCGGCTTACTGCCACCATCATAGGCTTGGGGCCACAGGTATAGACCAGTGCCGGTTTCGGGCAAACGCCTTCTCGTATCTTTGTCCAAAGGCTGTGCTGTGTCACGAAGCCTGTTTCTCCTACCGTTCCGTCCTCTGTGGTGACGCACACTTGCCCTAATGCCTCAAAACGGTCGAGCTGCAAAAGGTCCTTTCCCGAGCGAGCACCCAACATGAATATTGGTTCATGTCCGCGAGCTACAAGCTCTTCGCCCATGAAGAGCAAGGGGGCTGTGCCTACGCCGCCGCCAACGAGAACATAGCGATTGGCATCTGACGTGCCTCCTTCCACGCAGGGCGGTAGCGTGAAGCCATTGCCAAGGGGCAGCACGACGTTTAGTAGGGCGCCGGCTTTCAGGCGAGCCAATGCCCTCGTGCCTTCTCCCACGGTGTGAATCAGCAACCATAGCTCCCCCCTCTCACGGTCGACCTTGTTGATGCTGATGGGCCGGCGCAGGAATGTTGCGGGCGAATCGGGCACACGTACCTCCACGAATTGGCCGGGCTGCATCTCCGGGAGCGGTGCTGTGCCATTGCAGAGTCGCAACAGCACATAGTCGGGGCGCAACGTTTCTATACTTCTGAGCTCAAGGTCAAGAACATACTTCTTCATATCTGCTTAATCAATGATTTATGAGAGCAAAGATACACATTTTTTTTGCAAAATAGTTCTTCCCGTATAAATTAATCCTCATTTTGTCTTTTTACTATCAGTTTTTTCCTATTTTTGCCGAGTAATGCTAAACCTCAGGATTATGAAAGTCAAGTTTTTCTTCGTGTTCATCACTCTTTTGCTCGGTCACTTTGTGGCTCATGCCCAGACCGATTATGCCAACTACAAGATGGCAGGTCCTTATGAGGTCGTCGCCCGCGACGGACACTTCCGTTCGTCCAAGGCCGGCAGCGAACGCGACATGCGTGCCGCCCTTGTCTGTGCCCGGGAGGGACATAGCGCTAAAGCCTTGGAAATCATCAACGCCTACGCCGCCACCCTCAAGGGATTCGACGGCCACGACGCGCCTTTGTGCTGCATTCAGGCTTTCGACCTCGTGCGGGCAATGACTCTCATGCGCACTCAGGCCAAACCGGAGTGGGCGCTTATGGTTCGTCGTGCCATCCTCCCCACTATTGATAAGTTTGAAGCCGACAGCCCGTATGCCAACGGCAACTGGGGCGCTATCGTCAACCGATGCCGCATGGCCTGTGCCATCTTCTTGCAGGACAGCACCCTCTATCAGGCTGCGGTAGATTATTATCTCCATGCCAACGACAACGGAGCATTACCTCGTTACATCAGTGCCACAGGGCAATGTCAGGAGACAGGCCGCGACCAAGGGCATGCACAACTGGGCTTAGGCATGATGTGCGACATCTGCGAGATGGCCCAGCAGCAAGGTGATGACCTCTGGGGCGCTCTTGACAATCGTCTCATGCACGGCATCGAGTACAGTGCCCGCTACAATCTCGGGCACGATGTCCCGTTTGAACAATGGACCGACTGCACTGGGCTCTACAACGACTGGCGGGAGCCGGGAGCCATGGGACGGGGAAAGTTGTGGGATATCTATGAGAAACCTTACAACTACTACGTCAAACAGCAAGGACTCAAGATGCCATATACCAAGCGAGTGCTTGCCTTGCAGCAGAAAGCACTTAGGAAAGGTACGGCAAACGTTGGTCAGGAAACCACCATCACTCAGGCTCCGGGTGTCAGCGAAGGAAAGAAACTGCATCAGGTCTTCACCTATCCAGCCCCGAAGGGAGCACCTCTGAAGCACGATTATGAAGTGCTCATCCAGCCGCGAGGCAGCAAGGAATGGACGCGCATCGATACCTACATGGCCAAAGTCAATGCACCCATCGGCGACAACAAGCATCAAGTGTCGGAAATATCCTATGCCATGTTCGACTTCACTGGCGACGTCTTCGTGCGTGTCGTCACAAAGAACCGTAAGTATCAGCATGCCCGGGTGCGTCCCGACTATCGCGGCGTCATAGCCAACGAACTCAACGATTCCACCGTTCAGTTCCTGCTCTTCCAGCCCGAGAATGTCAGTGTAGAGTTTGACGGCCGCATCACCGACAACCTGCACATCTTCACCTCACGTCCCACCATCACGCGTGAGCAGGCCGAAGCCCAGGCAAAGAAACAGGGACGCACGTTCAAGTACTATGCTCCCGGCTACTACGCTTCAACAGACACCATCTTTATTCCTACGAACACTACGGTCTATCTCGATGGAGGAGCCTACCTCGCAGGCACCTTTGCCATCAACGATGCTCGGGACGTGAGCATCCTTGGCCGGGGCATCGCGCGTCCTGCCAACGGTTATGAAGGTTGCCACGTTTATCGCAGCCGAAACGTTCTCATCGAAGGCTTGGTGCTTAACACCTGCCCTGTTGGCGGCTCCCGAGGCGTCACGCTGAAGGATGTCCGCAGCATCTCATATCCAGGCTGGGGCGACGGCCTCAATGTGTTTGCCTCCTCCGATGTGCTCTACGACCGCGTCTTCTGCCGCAACTCCGACGATTGCACCACGGCCTATGCCACTCGCAAGGGCTTCGAAGGCTCCGTCCACAACGTACGCATGCGTAACGCCACGCTATGGGCCGACGTGGCTCATCCCATCTTCATCGGAATACATGGCGCCGCGTCAGGCCCACACCCCGAGCGGCAGGACACTATTGAAGGACTTGTCTACGAGAATATCGACATTCTTTGCCAAAGCGAGCCACAGGTCGACTATCAAGGCTGTCTTGCCATCAACTGCGGCGACAATAATATCGTGCGCGATGTCCTGTTCGAAAACATACGCATCGAGAACCTTCATCAGGGAAGCCTCATTCAAATGAAGGTGGGCTTCAATAAGAAATGGTGCACCGCTCCAGGTGCTGCCGTCGAGAACATTACCTTCCGCAACATACGCTACTACGGAGCCCTGCCTTACCTCTCCATCATCAATGGCTACAACGAACAGCGCATGGTCAAGAACATCACCTTCGAAGGGCTCAAGGTCAATGGCCGTGCCATCTACGATGACATGCCGGAAAAGCCCAAATGGTATTCCACAGCCGACTACGTTCCCCTCTTCGTTGGCAATCATGTAGAGAACGTTGTCTTCAAGAAATAAGTAAAACGCTGTCCTTCTCCCGTTCGGCAGCCGGTGCAGCAGCCTATAACAAAACATCGCCCCCTATCCCTGACGCGGGATAGGGGGCGATGTTTTGTTATCTACTCTTTAAGATTGTTGTCCGCCAAATCGTGGCATCATCAGTCATCCGGCAGACCTTAATAGCCATATCGATCAGCTACAGCGCGTCCGAGCATTGAGCCATTAACCGCTTGGCCGCCGATCTTCCTTGTTCACGATTGCTACTGTTTACCCATTTTCTCCCTGTGCTTTCGGTCAACATTATCCGTTGGATTCGGGAATTAGACAGGCGTTTAGTCACTTTCTCCGTACACTTTCAAACAACATTATCCGTTGGATTCGAGAATTGGACTGGCGTTTAGTCACTTCCTCCGTACACTTTCAAACAACATTATCCGCAGGATTCGGGAATTTGACTGGCGTTTACCCTCTTTCTCCTTACACATTCTGGCAGCTGTCCCCGGAAAGCATGGAATCATCCCCCGGCTTTGCGGGCAAGAAGCCAAGTCCCGTAAGCGTTTTTGCATGGTCGAACACCGCGATTCATACAGCTGCTTAGATTATTCCATGACCTTGGAACAATCATTCCATGACCATCGAATGATTGTTCCAAGGTCACGGAATAATCAATTCTATTGGGCGCATCTCCCGTTTCCCTTATATGTGGGTGGCCACAAAGAGGGGTGAAAGGACTTGTCAGGTATGGTCGACGGTTCTGGTTTGTAGGCCAACTGACTGCCTAAGGACGGGAGCGTTGTCCTTCGCTATTTGGTGGCCCGCGTTGTAGCCTATAACACACATCGCCCTCTATCCCGCACTGGGGATAGAGGGCGATGTGTGTTTATAATTACTCTTTTACTTGACAACAACCTTCTTGCCGTCAACGATGTTCACGCCACGCAGCGGCTTCGAAAGGCGCTGGCCGGAGATATTATAGATGACATTGTCCATTGTTAACTGTTCATTGTCGATTGATCTGATGCCATCTTCTTCCATCTCAACGATATTCGAGAAAGCCTTCCATCCTGTAGCGGCCTTGTAAGTGTTCTTACTGCCAAACGGTACGTAGAGCGTGCCTTCCGTTGGAGCTATGGAGTTGACGAAGACATTGGAAGGACAAATGGGCGGCGTAGCAGTCAGGACGGTGACTTTCCTGAGGGCCTTGCTGTAGCCAAAGGCGGCATCGTAGAGCTGTGTCATCGTGGTGGGTAACGTCACATCGGTGATGGGCGACTCAAGGAAGGAATAGGCCTGCAGGGCCTCTGTGCCTTCGGGTATGACATAGACTTCACCCTTCTTTGCAGGATAGGCAATGAGGATCTGTGAATTACGGAGGAACAGCACGCCGTCAATGGACATATAGGTCGGGTTGGCTGCATCGACGGTGATGCTGCGCAGGTTAGGACAGGCGTAGTCAAGACCTACGTCCGTGACGTTGGCAGGGATGTTCAGCGTCGTGATGCCACAGCCCACGAAGGCAGCCAAGCCTATCGTTGTCAGGCCGTTGGGTAAGGTGATGTCCGTGAGCTTGTCGCAGAGATAGAAGGCATTCTCCCGCAGCTCCTTGGTGTTGCTGTTGACTGTGTAGGCTCCACTCTTCTGCGGGGCACATATAATCAGTTGCTTCCTGTCCTTAGTATAGAGCACGTTGTCTTCAGCAGCGAAATATGGATTCGATGCGTCCACCGTCAGCGTCTTCAGGCTCTTCAATCCAGCCAACGCACTCTCTCCGATGCTGCTCACCTTGGCCGGAATGTTCAATGCCTCCAATGCCTCACAGCCGGTGAAGGCGTTGTCGCCAATGCTTGTGATGGTCGTAGGCAGAGTGATGCTCTTCAGCTGTTTGCAGCCTGAGAATGCACGCTCGCTGATGGTTGTCAACCCCGTGAAATATTGTAGCTCGCTGAACGATGTGATGGTGCTGTTGCGGAACCTCTGTCCCAAGTCAGTCACCGCAGCAGCCTCAGTCTTCGATAGTTCACCGTCGCCGTCCGTATCCCAGTTCTCAACGCAGATGGCCTTTACCTTGGAGTCGGCGAAGTTGATGATTTCTTTCTCTTTAGGTTCTTGCTCGAAAGTGAATTCCAGTTCTGTGTCGCAACAGAGGTTTTCAAAGATGAGCCTGTCGTGATCAATGCTGGCATTCCTCTCAACATACGCTGTTGCATCATAGCCATCGCGAATGACTGCTTTCAACCTGAATCCTGCTTCTTTGACAATCCAGAACACCATCCTTGTCGGCTTTTCCGATTCATCTATATTAAAAGTGTAATCGTTGGTGACATTAAAGTTGTTATAAATAACATATTTTCCACCACTTCCGACTTTGACTCTAACATTGAAAGCGGGAACGGATTCTTCATAAAAATAGGAACTCCAAATGCCCATTACTTTATTTGTGTATGTATCTACGGCTCTGAGGTATCCATCGAAAATGGTTAAGTTATATCGATTTGTATGAACAGAAGTTCCATGACCATCATCCCAATTGCAATTAGCGGCATCTGCCTTACTCTTTGTGGTGAGAACTGTTCCCTCACGTGACCAAACCATCATGCCAGTCTCGTCCGTGGCTGTACTATTTATCCATGTCCTTGTTGAAGACTGCCAAGTACCACCATTATACGAAGCAACGGTAGTTTTCTCTACGTATTGAAAACGCCATTCTGGATCTTGACTCCCTGGTCGTACAACAATAGGCATCACATATCCATTGGCGAAATGAAGACTCCAAGTATACACATAACTGTTATGAGCTTCATTATTTGCTACAGTTTGTCTAACATCAACTAACTCTCCCCATTCTTCAGGAAAAAACGTTGGCTCATGAGAAGGGGAGATAATCGTTCCAAAAGCAGGGACATATTTTATTTTATCATTCATTCTATAAGACAACACTGTGAAATATCGACCGAAATCTGAATAAGTCCCTGAATTAACATGTTCTTCGCTGCTGACAATAGGAACATGTTGGTTGAAATGGTGGGTCTTCCCTTTATATGTCACTTTGCATTTATTGGGTTCCAGCGCCACCCATCTGTTTATCAGTTCGCTATCATCGAGCGTGACCTTGGACGTAACCGTGAATTCCTCACGATCCCATTCGAACTGAGCGCCTTTCACTCCTCTTGCCTGAGGTAAATAGGACGTTGGAGTAGCCTCAGGTTGAGATGTCGTTTGCCCTTTATTGTACTCAAACGATGCCCAGTCTGTTTCTACCTTCATTTCGCGATAATCTCCTAATCGGAATTTAGTACGAACTTCTGTTCCGTCGCTCTTTGTCTCAACCCAGTCTATGGAGAAATATACGCTGTCGTCTTTCCATTCCTGGCGTTCGGAATTCGCATCCCATCCTTCAGTTTGAGCATTGGCCGCCATTGGCAGCAATACTATCATTAAAAGTAATATCTTTCGTATCATATAATATTAAGGTTTTAAAGACTCATATTTATGCTATTATATACGTACAGACAAAAAGAAAACGTGGAATATTTACTTCGTCTACGTTTCTCGAGACTTCGCCAAAAACTTATGCAACCATCTACGAATAAAAGCCTACTCCGTCGTCTGGCGTGGGCATCCGTGGCTTTTTACTTGGTGCTTCCTTAATTTGGCGAATTGGGAAACAAGAATCTAAGCGGACGCGTCATCCTTATGTCTTTAAATAGAGTTAACCGTTATGTTTCATAGGCTGAAAAACTTCATGAATTGGTCTTTCTGATGATTCGTTGGCACAAATATAGGAATGTTTTTGGACTCATACATAACAAATTGCAGAATTTTGCTGTTCCAATTGCAGTTTTTTGCAGTTCCAATAGCAAATGCACTTAACATCACGTGAGTTCGGTATAAGGAATA
>DGSC01000002.1 GCA_002391275.1 Prevotellaceae bacterium UBA4372
CCAAGGCCATGGAATAATCAAAACTCTTGGGCGCGTGCCCTGTTTTCCTTATGTGCAGATGCCAATTTAAATGAATGAAAAGGGCTTGTCGGATATAGTTGACGGTTGCAGTTCGCCGGCCATCTGGCCGCAAAAGGCAGGCAGAGGGTTGTCTGGTGACGGAGGCAATCATCAATGCTATGTTGCATGATTTGGAATGGCTACAATGATGTTTAGTGGAAGTTATTAAAGAAAAAATCAGATTTGTGTGGCGTAAGTTGCAAATTATGATTACCTTTGCAGCCGTTTATGAAACGCAAGTTTATCATATCTGTTTTCGCGTGGCTGTTAGCCATGCCTTTGTGCTTGTTTGCTCAAGTGCCTTCCGTCGTCGACAAGTCTGACGTAGCTGCATCGTCGCCCAACCTTGAAAGACCTGAGCAGGCGATTGTCGACAGCAACTTTGTTGTGAGCCTTCTTACCTGTTCGCCGGGTCAGGAACTATACGAGCTTTATGGCCATACCGCTTTGCGCGTCTGCAACCAAGCCTACGGCCTCGATGAAGTGTTCAACTATGGAGCCTTCAGCTTCGAGCAGCCCCATTTCGTGGCTCGGTTCGTGCTTGGGCGTTGCGATTATATGGTGGTATCGCAGTCGTTGCAGTCGTTCCTCTACGAATATGCTCGCCGGGGTTCATCGGTCACAGAGCAGGTGCTCAACCTCTTGCCCGTAGAGGCTCAAGAGCTCTCCCTTGCGCTATTGGAGAATATCAAGCCTCAGAACTGTGTGTACCGCTATAACATCTTCCGCAATAACTGCACTATCAAGGCCCGTGATATGATAGAAGCCCATGTGCGTGGTGAAGTGCGATATCCGGCATACGCCAGCCGCAACACCTTCCGCACCATCCTGCATGAATATACAAGGGGGCATGAATGGGCCCGAGAAGGCAATGATTTTTTGCTTGGTGCCAGCGTTGACACGGCTATTTATGAGCGCGACGAGATGTTTGCACCAGAATACATGATGCATTATGCCGACAGTGCTTTCATTGATGCCGGCCCCTATGGCATGCGTCCGTTAGTGTCTGCCACCAATATCTTGCTGCCGACCGACCCGGATCGTGCCGCTGCTGAAGCCGATAAACTTCCGTCCATACCTTTCTCGCCACGTGCGATGGGGTGGGGATTGCTCCTGCTGGGATTGCTCATAGCATGCTACGAGGTCGTTCGTAGCCGCCTGATGTGGCCTGTTGATGCTGTGCTGATGACCTTGCAAGGCATCGTTGGGGTGCTGTTGGTGTTCATGGCTTTGCTGTCCGAGCACCCGGGGGTAGGGTCAAATTGGCAGGTGTGGGTGTTCAATCCCTTGCCGCTGTTTTTCCTTCCCTTTGTGGTGAAAGCTGATATAAAACGGGAACGCTCTGTCTATCATGCTTTTGCCTGCGTGTGGCTGCTCTCGTTCGTTGTCCTTAATGGCCTGTTTCCTCAACATTTTAGCAGTATGATGCTACCTTTGGCACTGCTTTTGCTGAGTCGTGCAGTGGTGCATTTGCTTGTCTACAAAAGGTGGAGCAGCGTTTAACCCGATTATCCATAGATTTTATCATACGTAATATCAACTCTTATTCAACCATATCTAAGACCCGTTTGCTCACATCTCTTGTGGCGCTGATGGCGATAGTCAGTGTCGAGGCTCAAACCTCGGCCAAGGTTCCGCGTCTGGTCGTCAATATTCTTATAGACCAGCTTCGAACCGACTATCTTGAGATGTTTGCATCCGATTATGGCGACGAGGGCTGGCAACGCTTGATGACTGAAGGCCGTTTCTATACAGACGTGCAACAACCATTCAGCTTTGCCGACCGGGCTTCCGCTACGGCAACTCTTTCTACTGGTGCTGTTCCTCGTCAACATGGTATTCCCGCTCAACGATGGCTCTCACGTCAAACGCTGCAGCCTGTCTTTTGCGTTGATGACCGACGTTACTCAGGCCTTGAGACGAGCGAGGCCACATCGGCCAACTATCTGAAGACGTCGACTGTCACGGATGAACTAAAACGTGCTTCAAGGCAAAAAGCGTTAGTCTATGGGATAGCGCCTGAACGCGATATGGCCGTGCTGATGACTGGGCACAGCGCAGATGCAGTGCTCTGGCTCAATGATGATACCGGGCAATGGTGTGGTACGTCATACTATGGTCAATTGCCCTCATGGGTGACGTCGTCTCAAGGTAATCAGAGAAGTGGCTCAGCTCTTGTTAAAGATGCTTGGGAGCCTATAGACGGTCTCTCCCAGGCTTTTAAACATAAGTTTGTGGGCAATGCTCGCTTTCGTCAGTTTAAGACCTCTGCCAAGATAAATGAAGAGGTCCTCCAGGTGGCAACTCAATGTATGAGTGCGACTCGCTTAGGCGAAGATGACACCCCGGACATGCTTATATTGGGCCTGTATGCAGGCACCTATGAGAGCGCCGAAGCCGGTGAGCATCTGATGGAGCTGCGCGATACTTATGTACGGTTAGACCGTGTGCTGGCTTCGCTTATCGGAGAGGTGACCCGACGTTACGGTCTTGAGAACGTCGTATTGACGGTAACATCGACTTGCTACGATGGCGCCCTATATCAGCCTACTTTGCAAGCAGGGACATTCAATATGGAGCGTGCCTCCATGCTCTTGAACATGTATCTTTCGGCAAAATACGGGCAGGCACAATATGTGGAAGCTACGTACGAAAACGAGATATACATCGATCATAAGGTTGTGGAGCAACGCCAGCAACGTCTCGGCGATATTCAGGCAGAATGCGAAGTGTTGTTGGCTCAGATGGAGGGTGTGAGTGAGGTCTATAGCCAACGTTCAATGACTATCGGTTATGCCTCACCTACAGTTGCTCGTGTCAGAAATGGATGGGCTTCTGGTCGCTCCGGTGATATTGTCATTGAATTGAACGCTGGATGGAAACTCGTAACTCAGCAGAATCGGGAAATAATAAATAAAGGACAGGCCTATGTAGAATATCCACTGTTTGTGCTCGGGAACGATGTAAGAGCACAACGGATTAATGGCCCTGTGAGTTCTACTGCCTTGGCACCGACATTGGCTCGATGCCTTAGGATACGTGCCCCTAATGCCAGCACGGTTGCCCCACTTCAATTAAAATGAGTTCAGTGAACTTGCTTAAACATTTACAACCTATTATATTTATTCGCAAATAGAAACACAATTGATAATATGGATTTTATAAAACTAATGCGTAAGCTCTTTGGCAACAAGAGTGACCGCGACATGAAAGCTATCCAGCCACTGGTGAACGAGGTGCTGAAGGTGTATCCTGAGATTCAAGCGCTGTCTAATGATGAGCTTCGCGCGCGTACAAAAGAATTACAAGCGCGCATACGCGAGGCGGGTATGCCCCTGCGCAACCAAATCGATGAGCTAAAGGCTAAGATAGAGCAGACGCCTATCGAAGATCGAAAACCTATTTTTGAGAAAATCGATAAGCTGGAAAAAGATCAGCTTGAAGTCTTCGAAAAAGTGCTCGATGAGATTCGTCCCATTGCTTTTGCCATTGTTAAATCAACGGCAGAGCGTTTTACGAACAATGAGAATATCGAAGTTACGGCTACCGATTTCGACCGTGAGTTGGCCGCACGACACGACTTCGTGGACATAGAAGGCGACAAAGCTATATACCATAACCATTGGGTAGCAGGTGGAAACGAGACCGTATGGAACATGATTCATTACGATGTTCAGCTCTTCGGTGGTACGGTCCTGCACCAAGGTAAGATAGCCGAAATGGCTACAGGTGAAGGTAAAACCTTGGTAGCTACGCTTCCTGTGTTCCTTAATGCATTGACAGGTAACGGCGTTCATGTCGTAACCGTCAATGATTATCTCGCCAAGCGTGACTCTGAGTGGATGGGACCGCTCTATATGTTCCATGGGCTGAGTGTCGATTGTATCGACAAGCATCAGCCTAACAGCGAGGCTCGTCGTAAGGCTTATCAGGCAGATATTACTTTCGGAACCAATAATGAGTTCGGTTTTGACTATCTGCGTGACAATATGGCCACATCGCCTGAGGACCTTGTGCAACGTATGCATAACTATGCAATCGTGGATGAGGTTGACTCTGTGCTTATTGATGATGCCCGTACACCTCTGATTATTAGTGGCCCGGTGCCAAAGGGCGATGATCAGATGTTTGAAGAGTATCAGCCTTTGGTTGAGAAACTTGTGGGCGTTCAACGCCAGTTGGCTACGCAGTATCTGGCTGATGCTAAGAAACTCATTTCTGAGGGACAGGCTGAAAACGATAAAGAGAAAACGGAGGCCGGCTTCCTCTCGTTGTTCCGCTCCTACAAGGCTCTGCCTAAGAACAAACCGCTTATTAAATATCTCTCCGAGCCCGGCATAAAGAGTGGAATGCTGGCTACAGAGGAAATCTACATGGAGAATAACAATAAGCGGATGCCTGAGGCTGTGGAACCTCTCTACTTTGTCATTGATGAAAAGCTTAACAGTGCTGA
The DNA here is from genome assembly GCA_002391275.1 of Prevotellaceae bacterium UBA4372. Classification (GTDB taxonomy): domain Bacteria; phylum Bacteroidota; class Bacteroidia; order Bacteroidales; family Bacteroidaceae; genus Physcousia. Next base: position 4,514 of record DGSC01000002.1, read on the forward strand.
TCTCACAGATAAAGGTAATGCTTGGTTGGCCGGACAAGTCAATGATGACAACCTTTTCATCTTGCCGGACATTGCCAGCCAGATGTCGGAACTCGAAGGCGATAAGACGCTTTCGGATGAAGAACGTGTACAGAAGAAAGATCAGATGTACAGCGACTATGCCATCAAGAGCGAACGTGTTCACACGATTCAGCAACTCCTGAAGGCTTATGCCATGTTCAATCTTAACGAGGAATATATCATTGTCGACGGAGAGGTTAAAATCGTAGACGAGCAGACAGGCCGTGTCATGGAAGGTCGCCGTTGGAGCGATGGCCTTCATCAGGCTGTGGAGGCCAAGGAGCATGTGAAGGTTCAGGCAGCTACGCAAACCTTTGCCACCATCACTTTGCAGAACTACTTCCGTATGTATCATAAACTGGCCGGTATGACGGGAACTGCTGTTACAGAGGCTGGCGAGTTCTGGGACATATACAAATTGGATGTCGTAGAGATTCCTACCAACCGTCCTGTAATACGTGAGGATTTGAACGACCGTGTTTACAAAACGCAGCGCGAAAAGTACAATGCCGTTATTGCCGAGGTTGAGAAAATGCGCAATAGCGGACGTCCGACTCTTGTTGGTACGACCTCTGTTGAGATTTCTGAGCTTCTATCGCGTATGCTCTCGCTTCGTAAGATTCCTCATCAGGTGTTGAACGCTAAGCTCCATCAGAAGGAAGCCGACATTGTGGCCTTGGCTGGTCAGTCAACTAACGGCCTGGGAGCTGTCACTATCGCGACTAATATGGCCGGTCGTGGTACCGACATCAAGCTGTCTCCTGAGGTGAAAGCTGCAGGAGGTTTGGCAATTATTGGTACCGAGCGGCATGAAAGCCGTCGCGTTGACCGCCAGTTGCGTGGCCGTTCAGGACGTCAAGGCGACCCCGGTAGCTCTGTGTTCTTTGTTTCGTTGGAAGATAAACTGATGCGCCTCTTTGCCAGCGAACGCATCGCCAAGGTCATGGATCGACTTGGCTTTGAGGATGGCGAGATGATTGAGCATCCTATGATTAATAGCTCAATAGAACGTGCTCAGAAAAAGGTTGAGGAGAATCATTTCGGCGTGCGTAAACGCCTGCTCGAGTATGACGACGTGATGAACAAACAACGTACCGTCGTTTACGAGAAACGGCGTCATGCTCTCATGGGCGAGCGTCTTGGTATGGATATTGCAGATATGCTCTACGACCGCGTATGTAGCATTATTGAGAATTGTGCCGACATAGAGCAGATGAAGGAGCAGTTCATCAGCCTCTTTGCAATGGAGGTTCCCTTCACAGAAAGTGAGCTGATAAATATGAAACGTCCAGAGCTTGAAGAAAAGGCCTATCAGGCTGTGCTCGCACGTTTCCAACAAAAAACAAATCTTATCGCATCAGATGCCTTTAAGGTGTTCAGGCCAATTTATGAAGGACCTAATGGTCAGGAGTGGAAAGATCGTCCCGTGATGGTGCCCATCCTCGATGGCCGCCGCGTATATAATATTGGTGGAGTATCGCTGCAGCAGACTTGTGAAACCGAAGGACGAGCCATTGTCACAGCTTTCGAGAAGGCCATCATGCTGCATGTCATTGACGAAGCCTGGAAGGAAAACCTGCGTGAGCTGGACGAACTGAAGCACTCTGTGCAGAATGCCAGCTATGAGCAAAAGGATCCGCTCCTCATTTTCAAGCTTGAGAGCGTGCAGCTTTTCGATAAGATGGTAAATAAGATTAACAACCAGACTATCAGTATTCTCATGCGTGGACAGGTGCCTGAGCAACAGGTTGAGGCTCCCGACGATGCCGCTCAACGCCGTGCAGAGTATGAAGCCCAGCGCCGTGCCCGTGCGGCAGCAGCTCAACGAGCCCAATACACTACGAGCCGTGCCGATTCAGGTACGACACCAGCGCCCAACTATGGACGTCCTGAATATGCCGGGGCTGATCCTGCTAAACTTAATGACCCGGCGCAACAGGCAGCTGCCGCGCAGGATACGCGTGCTCAGCAACCTCGCACGCCATTCACGGCCGAGAAAGTTCCGGGTCGTAACGATCCTTGTCCTTGCGGCAGTGGAAAGAAATTCAAGAATTGTCATGGACGTAACCTTTGACACAACTTAATAATATGAAAAAAGCCCTCGTAGCAATCAAGCTGCGAGGGCTTTTTTTATATATCCTTCAAGTTCTTGGCAAGCCATGCGGCACAGCCGAGCTGAGACCTGCTGAACTTAAGTCTTTTCTATTTCTTTTTACAGGTCCTGACGAAAGCGTGATGGCGGTGGTCCGTAGAGAACCCGCTTCTGAGATGAATCGTCAGGGCGAACTATCGGCTTTGCATTTTGCCGTGCTCTGCGTATGCTATCGATTCTGGCGGCTTCTTCTGCAAGAGCTGCTTCTTCAGCTTTTTGAATCGTTTTTTTTGTTGAGCGGCAACTGCCAAACCCAAGCATTACGAGAAGCGTGGAGAGGATAGCTGTAGTGAGGCGTGAGATGTGTTGCATGACGGTTTAGTTTAGAGTTGGTGGGAGAAGGTATGAGTTTATAGTCGTGGCGAGTTCAGAGAGGGGCGGTTTCTTGTAGCCGCTTTATGTGGCAGAGGATGGTGCGGCCTTCGTTGTCACGCAGGTGCATTCCGTTGCCCCTGCAATAACGCCAATGCCGGCAATCGGCACAGTCGCCTGTACGTCTCCATGCAAAGGTGCGGTGAGGCTGATAGCGATGTTCCCAGACATCCATGAAATCGTCTTCGTAGATGTTGCCTTGATTGTAATCCGAGCGTATGCTTGCGCAGGCTGCTATGGCGCCGTCTGCCATGACCGAGCCTACGGTGATGCCAGCTTGACAATGGAAAAAGTGGTCTCGAACTTCCGCTTCGTACTCGCCCAGATAACCTTCGCATCCATAACTTGCCTTGATGAGGCCTTGTTTGCGTGTTTGTTTGATAAACTCAAAGACGCCACGGAATTCCTCGCCTGTGAGGCGCATGTCTGGGTCGTTCTTGGCGCGTCCCATGGGGAAGATGGTATATATGCGCCATTCGGCTACGCCTTTGTCAATGAGGAAGTCGCGAATCGCTGGCAGTTCGCTATAGTTCCGGCGGTTTACGCATGTCACGCAGTCGAAACGCAGCGGCGAATTCACCAACAGATCAATAGCCTGTGACGTCATGCGGAACGAATCCTTATGTCCTCGCAGCCAATTGTGGTTAGCCTCGAGCCCGTCGAGGCTCAGGGCTACGGTATGCATTCCTGCTTTGCGCAATGAGGCGAAACGCTCGGGGGTAAGGTAGAGCCCGTTCGTCACTAATCCCCAGGGAAAGCCTCTGCGGTAGATTTCCGAGCAGATATCTTCCAGGTCGTCGCGAACGAGCGGTTCGCCACCAGTGAGAATGACAAAGACCTCGTGTGGATTGCACCTCTTGGCTATGCTGTCAAGCACGCGCAGGAAATCCTCACCGGGCATATCCTCGACGCCGGCTACGCGTTTGCAATCGCTGCCGCAATGCCTGCAATGAACATTACATCGCAGAGTGCATTCCCAGAACAATTGTCGCAGCGGATGTTCCCGCTCAATGTTCCTATAGAGCTGGTGGGCTAGCTCCTGGCCTATGCGTTTACGGATGCTCATTAGTCATTTCGTTTTCGTTGGCTATGTCCTGATTATCGTCTGCAATGCACGCTCCACGGAAAGGTTGGGACGTGGTGTCTGAAACGATGCTGTCCACAGGCAGAGGACCATAAAGCAAAGGCGTGCCATAGAGGTCAGGTTCCTCCACGGTGCATGCAGCAAACCCTATTGCCGTTAGCGCCCCTGCCAAGATCTTTCGTGTGATTTTATGCACTGACATAGAATCTGTGTATTGGTTTTCTGTAGGCAAAGGTATCGGTTTAGGCTTTTATAGCCAAATTTTTCACAAAGTTTATTGAGAGGATTGCATATTTTCACATTTCTGATTCTTCAAAACCATAAAGAAAGCACTACCTTTGCGCCGATATTCAAACAAACAAAATATACAATAGTGATTCATCTAAAAGGCTTACATAAAACTTATAAAGGAGCTCAGCCTTTGCATGTGCTTAAGGGCATTGATTTGGATATTCAAGAGGGCGAACTTGTGAGTATCATGGGTGCCAGTGGTTCAGGCAAGAGTACACTTCTGAATATTCTCGGCATTCTTGATGACTATGATGAGGGCGAATATACGTTGGATGGCACATTGATCAAGAATCTTTCAGAGACACGTGCGGCCGAGTATCGTAATCGCATGATTGGCTTTATCTTCCAATCGTTTAACCTTATCGGCTTTAAGACAGCTGTTGAGAATGTGGAGTTGCCTTTGTTCTACCAAGGCGTTTCTCGACGCAAACGGCATCAGATGGCTATGGATGAATTAGAAAAGATGGGGCTTAAGGATTGGGCTACTCATTATCCTAATGAAATGTCTGGCGGACAGCGGCAACGAGTAGCCATAGCACGGGCCTTGGTCACTCGCCCGCAAATCATTCTTGCCGATGAACCTACGGGTGCCCTTGATAGCAAGACAGGAATAGAGGTAATGGATTTGTTGAAACGTCTGAATCACGATGAGCACATCACCATGATTATCGTGACGCATGACCCAGGTGTTGCAGCGCAGACCAACCGTGTCATCCATATCAAGGATGGGGTGATTGAGGAATGATGAATTACGAATTGTTAATCTGTTAATCTGACAATGATAGAGACCCTCCTTGAAATATGGCAGACTGCACGCCGGAACAAGCTGCGAACCTCGCTCACGGGCTTTGCCGTGGCGTGGGGCATCTTTATGCTTGTCGTGCTTCTTGGCGCGGGCAATGGACTTATCAACGCTCAGATGCAGAACAACGACCGCTATGTAGACAACTCAATGGTTGTCTTTGGGGGCATGACGTCGAAACCCTATAATGGTCTGAAGGAAGGTCGCGCCATCCAGCTTGAAGATAATGACTTGACTACTACGCAGCAACGTTTTCGCCAAAATGTAGACAAAGCAGGTGCTGTCCTCTTTGCCAATTCGACTATTGCCTATGGTGAGGATTACGTCAGCAGCAATCTGCGTGGCGTTTATCCTGTGGATGCTGAAATTAATAAAACGAAGTTGGCTTCAGGGCGCTTCATCAATGATATCGATCTTCGCGATCGTCGTAAGGTGCTTGTCATGCCAGAGAATCAAGCCCGCGAGTTGTTGCCTCACGCTCCTCTTTCGCTGTTGGGTCAGGTCGTCAGGGTAGGGGATTTGGCTTTCACGGTCGTCGGTATCGAGCAAGAAGACAAAAGCCGCATGAGTACGGATGTCTCCGTACCTTTTACCACGCTTCAGACAATATATAATCAAGGTAACCACGTCGGTCGCATTGCATTTACTTTTCATGGGTTGGCAACAGAACAGGAGAACGAGGCCTTCGAACAGCGCTATCGTGCTACCATCAACCGTCAGCATAGCGCGGCGCCCGACGATGAAGATGCCATCTGGATATGGAACCGCTTTACGCAAGCTATGCAGATGCAGAAAGGAGTCGGCATCATTCAGACTGCATTGTGGATTATAGGTCTCTTTACGCTCTTGAGCGGTATCGTGGGAGTTTCAAATATAATGTTGATAACAGTGCGTGAGCGTACGCGTGAATTCGGCATCCGTAAGGCCATAGGTGCATCGCCTATGAGAATTCTACATATCATCATCACCGAAAGTATCATCGTTACTGGCTTGTTTGGGTACGTTGGTATGCTTTTGGGCATTTGTGCAAACCTTTATATGGATGCAACCTTGGGCTCAAAACCTATAGAGACGGGTCTGTTCACCACTACCGTTTTCGTAGATCCCACCGTCAGTCTTGGCACCTGTTTAGGTGTCACTCTCGTGCTCATTATTGCAGGCACTGTAGCCGGTATAATGCCGGCACTGAAGGCGGCGCGTATCCGACCAATAGAAGCACTTCGTGCAGAATAAGATTATGAGAATAGATATTGATACCTACCACGAACTACTGGAGACCTTGCTCCGCAACAAGACGCGTTCGTTTCTCACTGGTTTCGGCGTGTTCTGGGGGGTGTTCATGCTGGTGGCGCTCATTGGTGGCGGTGCAGGTTTGAAGGAAATGCTCAGTAATAACTTTGAGGGCTTTGCCACAAATGCAGCCATGATATGGGAGCAGCAGACCACAAAGCCCTATCACGGTTTCCGCAAGGGTCGTATGTGGTCGCTGACTACGGTAGACGTAGAACGCCTTCGCGCTCAAGTGCCGCAGCTTGATGTCGTCTCTCCTATAGCTTCGAAGTGGGGCGTTCAAGCAGTTAACGGTGACCATAAATACAATTGTAGCGTGAAGGGTCAGCTGCCCGAGTATGCTCGTGTGGAGGCCCCGACTATGTATTATGGTCGTTTCCTCAACGAAATGGACATAGCTCAGCAACGTAAGGTATGCGTACTTGGCAAGCGTGTTTACAAAACTTTGTTCCCCCAGGGCGGCGACCCCTGTGGCCAGCTTGTTCGTTTGGATTCGGCTTATTATTCTGTTGTCGGCGTGAATTATGCAGGAGGCAATATGAATATCAACGGATCTGCCGACGAATCCGTAGTTGTTCCTCTCTCGCTGATGCAACGCGCTTTTAACATGGGCGAAGATATCGACCTTATCGCCATTACAGCCCGTAAGGGAACTGCTATCAGCGACATTACTCCTCGCATTCGCGAAGTAGTGGCGCGGGCTCACGACATCGACCCCACTGATGAGAAAGCCGTTATGGTTTTCAATACGGAAGTCCTGTTTGGGCTTATGGATAGCCTTTTCGAAGGTGTCGATTTGCTAATATGGTTGGTGGGTATCGGCACGTTGTTGGCAGGAGCAATCGGTGTCTCGAATATAATGATGGTAACCGTAAAGGAGCGCACGACCGAGATAGGCATCCGCCGTGCCATAGGGGCTACGCCTCGTGTCATTCTCTCACAGATTATTTCAGAAAGCATACTTCTCACGGCGGTCGCAGGCATGAGCGGCATTCTTTTTGCCGTGTTTGTACTTCAGATGCTTGAGCTCGGTTTCACGGAGGATGGTATTGTGAAGTCACATTTCCAGGTGAGCTTCTGGACAGCCATTGCTTCGGCTGCTTTGCTGGCATTGCTGGGTGTGCTTGCAGGACTGGCGCCTGCTGCCCGTGCTATGAGTATTAAACCCGTAGATGCCATGCGAGAGGAATGACGTCCGCAAGGAAAAGTGAAAATTGAATAAATGAGAATTGAAAATACAGCTATAACCTTATGAAAAAGTTTTTTCGTCTTCTTCTGTTTGCCCTCGTTGTCGTAGTATTTATCGGCACGTTTGTTTTTCTTTATTTGAATTCCCGTCCCAAGCCTGTGGAGTTTGAAACGTTGACGCCAACGGTTCTCGACCTCGCAAAGACGAGTGTGGTAACGGGCAAGATTGAGCCTCGTGATGAGGTCGCCGTGAAACCTCAAATCAGCGGAATCATCACGGAACTGCTGAAGGAAGCTGGACAGCACGTAGAGGCAGGCGAGGTAATAGCCAGGCTGAAGGTGATTCCCGATATGAATCAGCTGGCCAGTGCTGAGAGCCGGGTTCGTCTTTCTCGCCTTAACCTCCAGCAGGCTAAGACGGACCACGAGCGCCAGAAAACGCTCTACGACAAAGGGCTCATCAGTGCGAACGACTACGAGAAGGTGCGCCAGGCCTATGATCAGGCTCGCGAAGAAGCTACGATAGCCAAGGAACAACTGGAGTTGACGCGCGACGGCGTCTCGGCGTCCAATGCGTCAAGCTCTAATACGCTTGTCCGTTCCACCATCAGCGGCATCATCCTCGATGTGCCTGTCAAGGTAGGTAACTCGGTGATTCTCTCAAACACCTTTAACGATGGTACCACTATCGCCTCGGTGGCCGACATGAGCGATCTTATTTTCCGCGGTAACATTGACGAGACCGAGGTCGGCAGACTTACCGTAGGCATGCCCATGCAAATCACGATTGGTGCGCTGCAGGATATTAGGTTCCCAGCTTCGCTCGAGTATATCAGCCCAAAGGCTGCGGCTACTACAGGCGGTGCCAATCAGTTCGAGATAAAGGCGGCTGTACGTGTTCCCGAGAGTGCCGAAGGTGCTGCTCCGCTCATCCGTAGTGGCTACAGTGCTACGGCCAACATCGTTCTGGAACAGGCAAGCAAAGTGCTCACTATTCCTGAATCGGCCATTGAGTTCAGTGGCGACAGCACTTTCGTGTACGTGGTGAAAGACGCCAAGACTACGCCAGTGACCTACGAGCGGCGAGCCGTAACGACGGGGCTGTCCGACGGTATAAACATAGAGATACGATCGGGCTTGAAGGCGAATGAGCGTGTAAGGGGGAACCAGAAAGTGAAAGATGAAGAATGAACAGTGAATACTGAAAAGTGAGCGGGAGTCAGAGCCGTGAACCTGATCTTGTAAGGGATTGTAAAAATTCTCTTAGGCGCATTGGCCGATTCTCTTAGGCGCATTGGCCAATTCTCTTAGGCGCATCGGGATTTCTGCTTTTATGGACGATTTAAATTAATAGGTTTGCGGTTCAGAGATGCAATCATTCTGCCGCATGGTTTCATTCGTGTTCTTAATAGACGAAAAAAGTTCAGCCCCTGCCTCAACGACAAAATTATCGTTGGGGTAGGGGCTGAATGGTATATAAGCTATTAAGGAATGTAACGAGTCAATAGTATTTGAATAGATTGACGACTTTATTGATGGGGATTCTTGAAGGGGCAAGCGTCGCAAGCGAGTAGTGGACGAAGGATGATACCGACTATAAACTGTTGAAATGTGACGTTTTAGACATCAATCGTTATGAATATGAAGTTGTAAGGTTGTGAGGTCGTAAGGTTATGAGATGGAAAAACCTGAAAGCGATGCGACCTAAAGGCTTGAACACCTCACATATTTATAACAAGAGAATAGCCTGATTCTTTTTAAGAGAATAGTCCGAACAGTTCGGCGTCGATCATGTCGGTCACTTGCTGGAAGTCCTGCAGGTCGTCTCCAAACTTGCAGTTGTCGCCGTCGACGACGATGAGTTTTCCTTTGTAGCCTTCGATCCATTGTTCATAACGCTCGCTGAGTCCCTGTAGGTAGTCGATACGTATGCTCTGCTCAAAGTCGCGGCCACGTTTCTGGATTTGTGCGATAAGTGTTGGTATTGAGCTACGGATGTAGATCATCAGGTCTGGCAGTTTTACGAGCGACATCATGAGGTCGAAGAGGTCGGTATAGTTCTCGAAGTCGCGGTCGCTCATGTAACCCTGGGCGTGGAGGTTGGGGGCGAAGATGCGTGCATCCTCGAAGATGGTGCGGTCTTGAATGATGGTGTCGTTGCTTTTTGCTATTTCCACGACATCCTTGAAGCGCTTGTTGAGGAAGTATATCTGAAGGTTGAACGACCAGCGGCTCATGTCCTTGTAGAAATCGTCGAGGTAGGGGTTGAAGTCGACGGGTTCGAATCGTGCTGTCCAGCCGTAGTGCGCGGCGAGAAGCTTGGTGAGGGTAGTCTTTCCACTACCTATGTTTCCGGCGATGGCGATATGCATGGCTTTATGTATTTATATGATGAATGTCTGATGGAGTAATGGATACGTAATCCCTGCGACAGAATGGCTAAGCGCTGTTGGGCGGGTAGATTGGTTGGGGGATAGGGGTGGGGCAGAGGACGGTTACTCAGGGAAGAGGTTGAAGAGTGTGTTGTCTATGCGGTCGATGATGTGTGCGAAGTCGTTGGTTCGATGTTGGAAGTCGAGATTGTCGACGTCGATGGGCAGGATGCGGCCACGGTATTTCTCGTAGATGAAGTCCTCGTAGAGGTGGTTGAGGTTGCGGAGATAGTCGATGGGCATGGATTGTTCGTAGTCGCGACCGCGTTTCTGGATATTGGCAACAAGGTGCGGCACAGAGGCGCGCAGGTAGATCATAAGGTCAGGGTAGCGCAAGATGTCGGTCATCTGTTCAAACAGTTCCATGTAAGTCTGGAAGTCGCGGTCGGAGAGATTACCCATCTGGTGGTTGTTGGTCGTGAAAACATATACACCTTCGTAGATGCTCCTGTCTTGAATGATAGTCGTCTCAGCCTTAGCGAGTTCAAGTAAGTCCTTAAATCGTTGCTTCAGGAAGTATATTTCGAGGTTGAAGGACCATCGGGGGATGTCCTTATAGTAGTCCTCGAGGTAAGGATTGTAGTCCACAGCCTCAAACTGAGCCGTCCATCCATAATGCTGGGCCAACATATTGGTCAGCGTAGTCTTTCCGCTTCCGATGTTTCCTGCTATTACGATGTGCATGGGTTAATATACGTTTTGCGTTAAACGATAACGTTTTCCGATTGGTTGTTTCTGGCGACAAAGATAATGTTTTTAAGCGAAACGGATGCACGAAAGAGCACTTATTTCATGAAAGGCTACATGTTTTTCTCGAAGATAGATGCGCGAGTAGCTTTTGCTTTTGGCTGAGGAGCTTGTTGGTTGTGCTGCCGTAAGAGAGGGTTTCCAGCCATTGACTGGGGTCCATTCCGTCAAACCTTTGTTTGTCAAAAAGATGTTTGTAACGCCGACATAGAGCTGGCAGGAGGCGGGAATGATGTATTCGTCTGTATTGTTGCTCCGACCAATTCTCTGATGTCGGTGGTTAAACTGCGATAAATGTTGACTTGGCTCGTCTCTTCTCGGAGTAATGAACTAAATAATATGCCAGCACATCAAAAGTTGACTTGAAGTGCGCGTTTTTTTAGTCAAAAGTGCTCCTATGCCATTTTTTTACATTACCTTTGCACACGTTATCTAAGGGCTGCCCTCTAAAAGCCAGCCATGCAACAAAGCATTAATTATTTATACTTTAAATTTTCTTATCTATCATGTTCTCTGGAATTGTTGAGTGTACCTCCACTGTCGTAGCTATTGAGCACGACCAAGATAATATACATTTTACACTGCGTTGCCCCTTCACCAACGAGCTGAAAATTGACCAAAGCATTTCGCACAACGGCGTGTGCCTGACCGTGGTACGCATCAAGGACGATACCTACACCGTAACGGCTATGCGCGAAACACTTGAGCGCTCTAATCTCGGCCTCTTGCAGGTTGGCGATGAAGTGAATGTCGAACGCTCCATGAAGATGGAGGGTCGTCTGGACGGGCATATCGTTCAGGGACACGTTGATCAGACAGCACGTTGCGTACGAGTTGAAGATCAGGAGGGAAGCTATGAGTTTACTTTCGAGTACGACGTCGATCCTGAAATGGTAAGCCGTGGCTACTTTACGGTGGATAAAGGCTCGGTGAGCGTCAACGGTGTATCCTTGACTGTCTGCCGCCCTACGAAAAATACCTTCGCAGTATGCATTATTCCTTACACCTATCAGATAACGAACTTCCACAACATCAAGGTGGGCACTGTCGTCAACCTCGAGTTTGATATCTTAGGCAAGTATATTGCCCAGTATCAGAGTAGAATGCAGGAATTGAAAGGCTGATTGATAGATAATTGAAACTTTAACTATATGGCAGAGAATATCAACAACGAGGCTCAGGAGAAAAAGAGCGTGAGCTTCATCGAACAGAAAGTGATCAATGACTTGGCCGAAGGCAAGAACGGTGGACGCATGCAGACGCGCTTTCCGCCCGAGCCCAACGGCTACCTGCATATCGGCCACGCAAAGGCTATTGCCATTGATTTTGGTTTGGCTAAGAAATATGGCGGCAAGTGCAACCTGCGCTTCGACGACACCAACCCCCAGAAGGAGGACACGGAATATGTCAATGCTATCGAGAAGGACATCCGTTGGCTCGGCTTCGAGTGGGCTAACATATACTACGCCTCAGACTACTTCCAGCAGCTGTGGGACTTCGCCGTGTGGCTCATCAAGCAAGGTCGTGCCTACGTCGACGAGCAGAGCGCCGAGGTCATAGCCCAACAAAAGGGCACCACGACCTCGCCTGGCACCAACAGTCCCTTCCGCGATCGCCCCGTTGAGGAGAACCTGCGCCTGTTTGAGTTCATGAACAGTGGCAAGTGCGAGCCCGGAACATTGGTGCTGCGCGCCAAGATCGACATGGCTCACCCCAATATGCTATTCCGCGACCCGCTCATCTATCGCGTGCTCAACATACCGCATTGGCGCACAGGATCGCAGTGGAATGCTTATCCTATGTACGACTTTACCCATGGACAGAGCGACTATCTTGAGGGCGTCACCCATTCGTGGTGTACGCTTGAGTTCGTGGAGCATCGTCCCTTGTACGACCTTTTCGTTACGTGGATGAAGGAATGGCGCGGCGAGACCGACAATATCGAGGACAACCGCCCGCGGCAGACGGAGTTCAACAAGCTTAACCTCAACTACACGCTCATGTCGAAGCGCAACCTGCTGGCGCTGGTCAAGAATGGCTTCGTCAGCGGATGGGACGATCCCCGTATGCCGACCATCTGCGCCTTCCGTCGCCGTGGCTATTCGCCAGAGAGCATAGTCAACTTCATCGACAAGATTGGTTATACGACCTACGATGCCTTGAACGATTTCGCCCTCTTAGAGAGTGCTGTTCGCGACGACCTCAACCAACGTGCCACACGCGTCTCAGCGGTCGTGAATCCCGTCAAGCTCGTCATCACCAACTACCCCGAGGGACAGGTGGAAGAGCTGGAGGCCGTCAACAATCCTGAGCATCCGGAGGAAGGCACACATACGATTGAGTTCTCACGTGAGCTATGGATTGAGCGTGACGACTTCCAGCCTGTGGCTGAAAAGAAGTTCATGCGTCTGGCTCCGGGCAAGGAGGTACGCCTGAAGAACGCGTATATAATTAAATGTAACGAAGAGGGCGACCATCCCTTCGACGTGGATGCCGAAGGCAATGTCACCTGCATCTACGCTACCTACGACCCTGAAACGCGCAGCGGCCAGCCTGGTGCTGACCGTAAGATTAAGGGTAAGACGCTCCATTGGCTAAGCTGCGACCACTGTCTGCCCGCCGAGGTGCGCATGTATGAGCGTTTGTGGCAGGTCGAGAACCCGCGTGATGAGCTGGCTCGCCTGCAAGGAGAAGGCCTTTCGGCTATCGATGCGATGAAGCAGATGATGAATCCCGATTCGCTGCACGTGCTCACAAATTGCTACGTGGAGAAATTCGTTCGCGACATGCCTGCACTTACTTACCTCCAGTTCCAGCGTATCGGCTATTTCAACGTAGATACCGACTCCACCCCCGACCACCTCGTCTTCAACAAGACCGTCGGGCTGAAAGATACGTTCAAGAAGAAATAATGCCGTTACCCGTTAATCTGTTAACTTGTTAATCTGTTAACGTGAATCCATGCGTCTCGACGACGATCTGAAATATTTCGAGGAACCAGAGTTCAAGGAAATCTTGGATAGGTACGAATTTGCACGTTCGACAGGACAAGGCATTTATATGGATGCTGAGGATCTGACGGACGTGGCCGAGTACTATGCCTTGGTCGTTCAAGACAATGAGTTGGCCAATGATGCGATTAGTCTGGCTTTGAAGTTGCATCCCCATTCTGTTGATCCTCAGATTTTCAAAGCTCGCCAATATATGCTTTCGGGCAATCCCGATAAGGCACTCTCTATTTGCGACTCCATCGAAGATCAGAGTCATCGTGAGGTCCTTTTTCTGAGGGCGGAGTTGTTGATTCGTAGCAACAATACCGATGAGGCTGCCCTTCTCCTGCAAGATGCTATCACTGAGATAACCGAAGATAAAGATTACTTCATTTTCGATTCTGCATACATATTTATCGACTACCAGCAATACGACTGGGCTCTGGCTTTCGCTAATAACTTGGAACAAATAGCTCCTAAGTGGTATAAGACATGGCAACTTTTTGCAGACATCTATCTTGGTCAAGGCAACAATAAGCAGGCTTTGGACTATCTCTCGCGCATGCTTGATGTTGATCCTTTTTGCATAGAGGCTTGGAATTGGGAAGCCGAAGCATATTCCAATTTAGGCGATTTAGCTAAAGCTTATGAAGCAACAGAATATGCTTTAGCCGTAGAGCCAGACAATGAACGTTCGCTGCAACTTAAAGCATGGATTCTGCTACAGCAGACAAATAGCAAAGAAGCTCATGATTTGTATCAACGGCTTGAACGAATGAATCCCACCAATGCAAGTCATTGGCTTTTTGACTCCTATGCCTTGCTTGACATGGATCAGATTGACGATGCATATTTGGCCGTTAAACAAGCTGAAACCTTAGCCGATGATGAGTTTGAGGATTGGGTGTCAATCTTTGAACAAATGGCTCAGGTATTAAGTCGGCAAGGGCGTGTGAGTGAGGCTTTGGAGTATATCAGTAAAGCTGAAAACGCAAGAACAGGTGGTGCAGAAATCTATGATAACCGTCTGTTGCGAGTACGTGTTTATGCAGAGAATAATCTTCTCCCTGATGCTCTGCTTGTCATTCATGGGCTTATGGAGAAATATCCTCAAGAAGCTTTGGATATCTACTACGACGGAGCTACTGTATTGTTTGATTTCTCTTATTTCGAGACAGTGGTTGCCATGCTGACAGAACTTGAAGCACAAAGCGAGGTCGTTAATCCCAATCTTTATGCGATTTTGGCTTACTCAGAGATGAGCTTAGGCCATCATGAAAACGCCTTAAAAAATATCCGCAAGGCTGTAGAAGCACATGCCTCCAGCCTTGCGGATTTATTTGCTGATAAGTTCCCCAATGTGAAGGTTGAGGAATTGTACGATTATTATTACTATCAAGTCTATGGCCATTGGCCAAAATAGGCTCGTTAACAGGGAATCTTGTTGACGCGTGCCTGATGGCGACCGCCCTCAAAAGCTGTTGAGAAAAACTCATCGAGGCAGGCCCTCGTCGTTTCTTCATCAATGAAACGCCCGGGGAAGACGATGACGTTGGCATCGTTGTGTTGGCGGATGAGGTGGGCTATCTCGGGGCGCCATACCAAACCGGCACGCACACCCTGATGCTTGTTCAGCGTCATTGATATTCCTTCTCCAGAGCCACATACAGCGATGCCAGGGTAAACACTTCCGTCTTCTATCGCATTACCCAGTGCATGACCGAAGTCTGAGTAATCACATGAGGCCTCACTATGTGTGCCAAAATCCTTGTACGCCATTCCGTGTTCATCGAGGTACTTCTTCACATATTCTTTCAATGGGTAGCCGGCATGGTCGCTGGCTAACCCAACTACTTTTGTTTCCATATTATCTTTATTAGTAGTTAGTATATAATATATATAATTAATGTGTATTTATTCCTTTTTACACATGCAAAGGTATCATCTTTTCTTCATCTGGCAAAATATTTAATCTAAAATGTATTTGAATGTCAATTACTAAGGCGAAAAAAATGAACGAATTATTTTGCATCCAATTATAAAAACACTATTTTTGCAACGAAATATTAACTGAATTCTATTTGTAAAAAAACAGTTTTATCATTCATCATAATATAAAAGAGCGTTTTCTCTTGTAATTTCAATCTGGAATCTGGACAATTCCACCAACGTAGAAGCTGCATCAGTGAAGCGCCCGCGCGGTAGCGTGGGTTTGGCTGATTTCTACGTTGGGCATGTCCAGAGCCTCAGATTGAAATCAAATAGAGTCAATCCCACGCTTTTTGTATGCCAGTAAATTAATTATTGTTTAACTCATAAAACTAACAACAATGAAGAAGCTTAAACTTCTATTCGCCTTGCTCCTTCTACCTGTTTTGATGGTGCAAGCGCAAATCCAAAATGACGGTCGTTTTCTTCATGACGGTATCTTATACCGGTTGAATGATGAGACAATGACGGCCAGTGTAACACCTTATGATCGTATCGGTTCCCGTGAGTACACAGGCGACGTGATTATTCCGGCAACCATCACTACGGAAGAAGGCAAAACCTATGACGTTGATGAGATTGAAAACTATGCTTTCGCCAAAGCTCAAATAACGTCTTTCACTTGTGGTGAAAACATCAAGAAGCTGGGCTTAGGAGTATTCCGCGGATGTAAACAACTGAAGTCGGCCACTGTCAACGGAACTCCACAGGGATTTGTAACATGCTCGATGACCTTGGGTATAACGCGCCAAAATTCTTGGCCAGGAATTGGCGGCCAGTTCGAGGAATGTACGGCATTGGAATCAGTCACTTTTGGACCGATGATACATGTAATCGGTGATGAGGCATTTGCCAATAACACGACGTTGAAAGAAGTGCATTTCTCCGACAGTTTAGAACATATCGGTATGGGTGCTTTTCAAGGGTGTACAGCGCTTACCCATGTGAACATACCCTCTTCTATCTTATGTATCGGTAACAGGGCTTTTATGGGCTCTGGCCTTACTTCCATCTCTATACATCCCTCAGAAAAGGATTGGGGTGAGTGGCCGGCATGGTCTGGGTTTGCTAAGAATTACTGGTCAGAGTATACTAATGAATTTTATGTTAATGATCCGGCATACTGCCATCTTGGTTGGGAGATATTCCAAGACTGCGCCTCACTGGCTGAAGTCAGCCTTGGCGATAACGTATCACTGCGCGGACGTTGCTTTAAAGGAACTGCATGGGAAGCGGCACAGCCTGATGGCGTACTCTATGTTGACAACATCACTGTAGGCTACAAAGGCGAGCTGCAACCGAAAATAGCAATAAAGGAAGGCACAAAGAGGATAACAGGAGAACCTTTTTGGGATTCTTATGTTGCCAATCAAACGTGGGTAGAAATCACGCTTCCGCAGTCGTTGGAAGTCATTGATGATTTCACGTTTGACAGGCTTCGCATTAACACACTTACTATACCAAAGAATGTAAAGTATGTCGGTCCTTCAGCACTTTTCCAGTGTCCTGATATGAGAATCTTTATGGAACCAACAACACCTCCAGAAGGAAAAGGGTTATATCAAGATCCAGGTTGGAGTAATGTAAAGCTTCTCTTTCCTGATATATTTGTGCCATCAGAATCCCTGGAAGCATATCGCAACAGTCCCTGGAGCAATGATTTCAGCGTGACCATTATTCCCTATGATGGATATGATGCTGCGACGGATGCCGTCTTTACAGTCAACAAGGAACTGAAAACAGCGACCATTACCTACATGTCGGGGACTGATTTAGTGGTGCCATCCACTGTCAGCTGTAACGGTGAGACCTACACCGTGACGGAGTTGAATGAAGGTAGCATCACAGCGTGGGGTAAGCTTACGCTACCCGAGACCTTGACGGCCATACATAGTTACGCCATCTCTTTTCCCCAGATGGTTGAAGGGCAGGAGTGGGTACCAGGAAGTGTGCATATTCCCGCATCTGTCGTGAATATTGGAACACGAGCCATTATTGGCGCTGGCATTATTACCGTGGATGCGGCCAACAACGTTTACGACAGTCGCGATAACTGTAATGCCATTATTGAGAAAGCCACAAACACTCTGATTGTAGCTGGTATAGAGAATCCTCATATTCCTGCTTCCATAAAGGCCATCAGTAACCTTGCCTTTGCGGGAAACAAGCGCCTAACAGGCCTCGTGCTCCCTGAAGGACTCACCTCCGTGGGCGAGTTGGCCTTTGCTTCCTGCGACAGTCTCACCAGCCTCCACATCCCCGCCTCGTTGACCCAGATCGGCAGTGCAGCCTTTTCTGGCTGCAAATGGATGAGCAGTATCACGGTGGCTCCGGAGAATCCCGTTTATGAAAGCATCGATGGCTTTAATGGCATTATCGAGAAGGAAACGAAAACTCTGGTGCAAGGCTGTGCCATACAGCCCTACACAGACGAGGAGGGCAACATACAGTATAATAAGACCCTGGTCATCCCCGACGGCATTAAGCGCATTGGAGATATGGCCTATGGTCTTTCTCCCGGAATGGATTACGATGTCAACTACGGCAGCCATCATATGGATCTCAAAACCATAGTCCTTCCGCCCTCATGCACCAGCGTAGGGTATCATGCGTTTAATGCTATCTCTTGGCTTAGGGAGCTGATAGTGCGCTCCAAGGAAGGACTGCGTTCTGAGGCACTTGTGGAAGGAAGATTCATGCCTGTAATGGACGACATCTTCGCTCAACCAGACCTAATGACCATTATGGTTCCGGTAGGTACCTTAGCACTATATAATACAAATGAAGATATTATTTCAAATACCAAGAAGGTCGAAGATTATAGAAACGAGAGTTATGTATTCAATGATGCCGACATGACGGCCACTCTCATCAATAGTTGGATGGACGAAGATGGTGTATTCCGGGTTCCCCAGAAGGCGAAAGGATACTATGATAACGAAGAATATACTGTGACGGCAGTAGGCCCGGATGATATCAAAAGTACCTTTAGGCTCAATATCAAAGAGGTTAAAAGGGTGGAACTGCCTGCCACTATCACCCGCATCAACTACTCTGCTTTCAGAAGTTGCAGTGCACTGGCCTCCATCAACTTTCCCGAAGGCCTTAGATATATTGGTGAATCGGCATTCTATGGCTGCCCGGCGCTGGCCTCCATCAACTTGCCTGAAGGTCTTGAATATATAGGTAAAACGGCATTCTGTGGTGACACTTTATTAACCAACCTCACCTTGCCGATGAGCGTTACCTATGTGGGCTCCCGAGCCTTTTATCGCGTTCCCATCCCATTGGAAGAGCAAGATGGCATCAGCTACTTTGGTCACGTCGTTTATGCGGAAAGAAGTCAGGAGGTACAGCCAACGATTTGCTTCCGCGAAGGCACCACGGTTGTAGCAGAGGAACAGTATACTTTTAAACCTTCAGACGTACGCCGCTTCAAGTTTAACATTACATTTCCTAAAAGCATGAAGGTCATTTGTGATAGAGCATTCTACCCTAATAGCGCATATCTCCATGCTAACATCACCTCATACGCCGAAGTTCCGCCAGTCGTTTGGCAAGAGGGCGCGCGAAGCAACTCGTTCGACATCGACACTCTCTATGTCCCTGCCGGCTGCAAAGAAGCCTATTTGACACAAGGTTCCTTCGACAGTGAAGGCAACTTCAAGTGTCCTTGGGCCGCAAAGACAGTCATTGAAATGGGCGGCTACAAGACCGACGAGGGTATCCACTACGCCCTGCATGCCGACGGCACAGCTACTCTTACGGCTGTTGATACAGCTTATCATGCTGCTTTAGAGATTCCTGAGACACTCACCGTGGATGGGAAGACCTACACGGTTACAGCCATCGGTGCCTATGCCCTCGATTCTTGCTCTGTGGCATCAATTTCTATCCCAAATACTGTAGAGCATATTGGTCAAGGAGCCTTCCAGAGTTGCAGTATTGACGAAGTCGTTCTTCCGGAAACAGGGACGGAGATTGCCCCATTAGCCTTCTCTGGTAGCGATATTCAGAGTATTGTTCTGCCCGAAGCCACCACGGCTATTGGTGATGGCGCTTTCCGCGATTGTGCTAATCTGCGCTATGTTGTTTTGCCTGAAGGCGTCACTTTCATCGGTGCTTATGCATTCTCGGGTATGGGCTTGCTAAGGCATGCAAATGATAGCGGCGAAGCGACTGCGGCTCCTCGCCGTAAGTCTCCGGCCGTGAATCCCGAGGATGAACTTTTGGCCGGTAAGACGTTCGTGACACTTCCCGAAGGCGTATCCTTCATCGGTGATCATGCTTTCGATGGGGTGGATGTCGTAGAGAGCTTCATTTCAAACCCGCGAAATGTTGCGTATGGTGCTGATTTTGTTTACTCCGGTATATGTCGCGTGCCTTACGGCTCTAAGACTTCCTATGAAAACGTACTCACACAGAATGGTTCTCGTTCTTGGTCTGGCACCATCATCGAACGTGCACCCGAAGTTGCCATACATGATGTTACGGTAGAAGAAAGCGCTGATGCGTTCAAGGGCATTGGTGCTGAGATATTCACTCTCGATGGCATTCGTCAAAGCGCTTTGCATCGCGGCATGAACATTGTTCGCCATGCCGATGGAAAGGTAAGTAAAATCTATGTGAAATAACCAAAAGGAAAGCAGCCTTTTTGGAATAACAAATGAAAAACGACCAGTCGCACGATTGAATGCGACTGGTCGTTTTTTTATGTGCGACCGCTCGTGAACTACATTTCGAGGGGTCGCTTTTTTGTTGATATCTTCAGTTTAGGCAAGCAGGGCTTTCACTTGCTTGTACACATTCTCGGCCGTGAAGCCCAGCTTCTCATCGAGCACCTTGTAAGGAGCCGAGAAACCGAAGCTCTGGAGACCCCAGACGCAACCGTCGGCACCTACGAGACCTTCGAGGTTGACGGGCAGACCGGCAGTGAGGCCGAACTTCTTCACGCCGCAGGGCAGGATTGCCTGCTGGTACTCCTTCGGTTGCGAGCGGAACAGGCCCTCGGAGGGCACGCTGACGATGCGCACCTTCACGCCGTCCTTGCGCAGGAGTTCGGTGCCGGCCACGAGGGTCGATACTTCCGATCCGCTGGCGAGCAGGATAACATCGGGATTCTCGTCGCTGCCAGCCACGATGTAAGCACCTTTCTCGGCCTGACGGTAGTCGTTGCCTGCGGGCAGGTCGGCGATGTTCTGACGGCTGAGGATGAGGGCAGTGGGGCTGTCGACATTCTCCATGGCCAGGCGCCATGCCTCGGTCGTCTCCTGTGCGTCGGCGGGACGCAGCACGAGGGTGGAGTTCTTGCCGTGGTGGTTCTTC
>DGSC01000011.1 GCA_002391275.1 Prevotellaceae bacterium UBA4372
GCATCACGGGCACAAAGAACCTCTTTAATAAGGAAGTGCGCAAGCGCGTCGAGGACGGCCGCATCGTCAAAATCGGCATGGAGGGCAATTTCGACACAGAACTCATTCTGGCGGCTCAGCCAGAGGTCATCTTCATTTCTCCCTTCAAGCGTGGTGGCTACGATGCCATCAAAGAGACAGGTATCACCCTCATCCCGCACCTTGGCTACAAAGAACTTCATCCCCTCGGTCAGGCTGAGTGGATTAAGTTCGTAGGCCTCTTCCTCGGCAAGGAAGCTGAGGCCGACAGTATCTTTGCAGGCATCGAGAAGAGGTATAACGTATTGAAGGAAAAGGTGGCCGCTACGTGCCACCCATCTGCCTCCGAGGAAACCTCTGAGGAAGCCACGAGTAGGGCTACTCCCACCGTCTTCTCCGGCGAGATGCACGGTGGCAACTGGTATGCCGTTGGGGGCAAGAACGCGTTGGCGCAGTTGTTTCGTGATGCCGGAGCCGACTATGTCATCAAGGACGATAATACGGGCGGCGTAAACATCGAGTTCGAACAGCTTTATGCACAAGCGGCTAATGCCGACTACTGGCGCATCCTCAACAGCTATCCCGGCGACTTCAGCTATGAAGCCCTAAAGGCCAGCGAGCCCCGCAATGCACTCTTCCGTGCTTTCCGTCAAAAGCATGTTGTCTACTGCAACATGAAGCAGACACCTTACTACGAACTTGCTCCCGTGCAGCCCGACGTACTGCTGGCCGACCTCATCGCCATCTTCCATCCCGAACTGATGCCTGAGGACTATCAACCTGTGTTCTATAAACTTCTGAAATAATAGACAGATCACCCTTTCTGGTTCACCCACAACTCCTTCCATCCCTACTCAATTCGCTATGATTCTCATTTTCGGCGGTACCACAGAAGGCCGCAAGGCTGCAGAAGTGCTGGAACAGGCGGGCAAACAGTTCTTCTACAGTACCAAGACTGGTGAGCAAGAGCTTGTCCTGTCGCTTGGTGTACGCATCGATGGAGCCATGGACGAAACGGCAATGGAGCAGTTCTGTCGCGAGCATGATATTCGCTTGCTCATAGATGCCGCCCATCCATTTGCCGAGCGCTTGCATACAACGGTGGTGAAGGTAGCCCTGATGTTGAGGCTGCCCCTCGTCCGCTATGAGCGCATCTTTCCCGAGCGGGACCAGACCGTGGAATGGGTGGATAGGGTAGAGGATATCCAGTGGGGCGATGGCCCCATGCATATTCTCTCCACGCTGGGCGTACAAAGCATCGCACGCTTGAAATCGTTCGAGACCGCTGATCGTCAATTCCTCTATCGCATCCTTCCACGCGAGAGTTCCATAGCCCTTGCTCATGCACAGGGAGCTACGGACGTGCAGCTCTGTTACTACCGTGAAGGAGAAGACGAGGAGGCAGAACTGCGACGTCTGCACCCCGATGTGCTCTTGCTGAAAGAAAGTGGCATATCAGGCGGTTTCATTGAGAAGAAGGATGCCGCCCAAGCATTGGGCATTCGTGTCATCGCTATCCGCAGGCCTTCTTTTGAAGCCCTTCTCAAACAGGTTCATTCCGCTGTCGAGGATTTCTCACCGCTCAATGTTCAGTTCGTTGACGGCCCTCATGGCCTGCGTCGCATGGTGGAGCGCTTTGTTCCTGCCTTCTTTCCTCTGAAGAGTGGGTTCACTACAGGCACATGTGCCACGGCAGCAGTCAAAGCAGCCTTGCTTGCCCTCTTGGGCAATGAGGAAGAAGCGGTGTGGGTACACTTGCCCGACGGCGAGAAAGTGTTGGTGGACATTGATGCTGTTGAACCAGGATGTGCTTCCGTCATCAAGGACTTCAGCGATGATCCCGATGTGACACGAGGCTGCAGGATTATCGCTAAGGTGAAGCTTCGGCAAATCTCAGACTTTTCCACTGCCTTCCAAGACTCTAAGCAGGAAGACTCTATGCCTGCACAGCTGGACTCTCCCCCCGCCCTCAGGGACTCTCCCCCCGCCCTCCCTGTTAGGGAGGGAGCGGTTACCTTTGCAAATGGAGAAAACTGCTACTCAGAACATTCTGCTCCCTCCCTAACAGGGAGGGCGGGGGGAGAGTCCCTGAGTTCGGAGAATGAGTCTTCGATGGGCTACTCTTCCATTCGCTTCCTTCAAGGCGAAGGCGTGGGACGCGTCACATTGCCAGGTCTGGGCATCCCGGTAGGCGAGCCAGCAATCAATCCTACGCCACGTCGTATGATAGAGGCCGAGGTGCGTGCACTCACGGATGCCGACGTAGAGATAACGATCTCCGTAGAGAATGGGCGCGAATTGGCTAAGCGGACTTTCAACGAGCGTGTAGGCGTGGTCGATGGCATCAGCATCATCGGCACATCGGGCATTGTCATGCCACTGTCCAACGAAGCGTTTGTGGAGAGCATAGGCCGCGAATTGCAAGTGGCGCGAGCAATAGGTTGCGACAGCATAGGCTTGGCTTCGGGCAAACGTGGCGAAGAAGCGTTGCTGGCCATAGAACCTGATTTGCGCGTTGTACATTACGGAAATTTCATTGGGGCTACGTTGGAGCAAGCCTATCGTCTGGGCTTCCAACGTGTAGTACTCGGCATCATGATAGGAAAAGCCGTGAAACTGGCCGAAGGCCACCTTGACACCCATTCGCACAAAGTGCTGATGAACAAATCGTTCCTTGCCGATGTGGCCGCCGATGTGGGCGTAGCCGATGCCGAAAGCCTTCTCGATAAGGTGACGATGGCCCGCGAACTATGGGCCCTCATGCCCGCAATATTTTTCGAGCGGCTAAGCGAACTGTGCCATATGCATTGCCGAAAAGCCTTCCCGCAAGGGGCGCTCGAAGTGCGCATCATTAAAGAAAAATAACAGGTCGTCTGGCTGTGACCAAAATTCAGCCAGCAGCATGAGCCAATACGGCCGGCCGAGTGAGGCAATTTACTTAAGCTAATTGCCTCATTCGGCCGGCCGTATTTTTTTTCAAGTCTCGCAAGTACTCAACTTGGTAGGTTATAAGGTTGTTAGGTCATGAGGTTGTTATGTCATGAGGTTATAAGGTCGTAAGGTTGTTAAGTTATGAGGTTATAAGGTTGTTAGGTTGTTAGGTCATCAGGTCGTTAGGTGAAGATAGCATTAATTATGCTAATAATACATACTACACCTCATAACCTCACAACCTCATAACCTCACGACCTTAGGAAACTGAGCATGCGAAAGTAGAGTTATTATTACTCTTCTCAAAACACAAGTGTGGCCGTTCCCAGTCTTTTTAACATAGCATTTAATATTGTCGCCCGTCGCCGAGGATGAAGCCTGTGGCCGTTCCCAGTCTTATCAACGTAGCATTTAAGATTGTCACCCGTCGCCGGGGGATGTTGCCTGTGGCCGTTCCCTGTGCCCGCCATCAGCAAACATCTGGCCCACATATTTGAAGAGGGAGAACTGGATAAAGATGTGGCTATTTCCAAAATGGAAACAACCACTCAACATGGTGCTATTGAAGGCAAAACGCAGACGAATGAAACGGCATTTTATTCGCTTGATGCCATTATCGCCGTAGGCTATCGCGTATCCTCGGCACGTGCTACGAAGTTTCGCATCTGGGCCACGAAGATACTGAATGAATATATCCGCAAAGGGTTTGTTTTGGATGATGAGCGTCTGAAACAGGGCAAGGCTGTATTTGGAAAAGACTATTTCCACGAGTCGTTGGAGAGAGTCAGAAGCATTCGTGCCAGTGAACGCCGTATCTGGCAGCAAATAACAGACATTTATGCAGAATGTTCTTACGACTACGACCGCAACTCCCCAACAACGCGAGAGTTCTATCAGATGATACAAAACCGTTTCCACTATGCCATTACAGGGCAGACGGCTCCCGAAATAATCTTCACCCGCGCAGACCACAGCAAAGAACACATGGGGCTGCAGACGTGGAAGAATGCGCCAGACGGAAGGGTATTGCTTAGTGACACGAAGGTTGCCAAGAACTATTTGCCAGAAAAGGAGATAAGGCAATTGGAAAGAGCCGTGACAGGCTATTTCGACTATATAGAAGACTTGATAGAGCGGGAAAATGCTTTTAATATGGAGCAGTTTGCCGCCTCTGTCAACGAGTTCCTGACTTTCCGCAGATATGCGCTGTTGCCTGACAAGGGGAAAATAAGCAGAGAAGAAGCAGACCGAAAAGCCGAAGAAGAATATCGGCTGTTTAATCCTACGCAGAGAATAGACTCAGATTTCGACAAACAAGTCATAGGTCTGTTTGATGAAACATAATTTATTAAGTACCTTAACTTATAGTAAGAGCGTTCTTCACAGGGCGAAGCGACCATAGGCTGAGCACTGTATAACGTGTGGGAATATGTAAGTCCTCTCGTTTTTGAAGTGTTGCCTGTTTCTTCTTCGTCTCAAATTAACTCGCTGTTGTTTAGTAAGAAATGGGAGATAAACTATTTTGAGACTGAACTTTTTTCTCATTGTTGTAGGCTAAAAACTTTTTGAAAAAGATACCCGTTCCACACATTACCAATAAATATGTTTGCCTTATGGCGAGAGAAATCTTTTTGCCGGATTGTAACATTTTTTTTACGCTTGCTCTTAAACCAAAAGCTATAGGGAGTGTCATAAAAAAGCCAACCCACATTGATTGCTTTCCCCAATGAATATCCGACAGACACTGATGGCGATGGCATTTACGCTCATCGCCATATTCGTTTTAACCCAATCCGTATCAGCACAATGGTACAATGTCCGTGGCACCGTCTACGAGAGTTCAACGCTCAAGGGCCTGCCTGGGGCGAGTGTAACTGTCAACGATTCAACAGGCAAAATGGTGGCAGGCCGACAGACGATGGCCAACGGTCAGTTCATGATTCCCGGCGTTCCTGTAGGTCGTTACACGCTGAAGGTGTCGTTCATGGGTTTTAAGCAGCAGTCTTTTGCGCTGACACTTGCCGGCAAGGGTGGCAACAAGAAGGTCAACGATATTTTGATGAAAGAAGATGCCACGATGATGAAAGAAACCGTGGTGGAGGGTAAGTTGCCCGAGATGACTATTGTAGACGACACCGTGATGTACAATGCTTCGGCCTTTTCGTTGCCACCGGGGTCGATGGTTGAGGAGCTGATCAAGAAATTGCCGGGCATCGTTGTAGATGAGAGTGGTAAGATTACCCACAACGGCAAGGAGGTGCGCCAGATATTAGTCGATGGCAAGGAATTTTTCGGCAACAACCAGCAACTGGTGTTGAAAAATATCCCAGCCGAGATAGTGGATAAGGTGAAGGCTTACGACAAGCAGAGCGATCTGGCGCGCATTACGGGTATTGATGATGGCGAGGAACAGACGGTGCTCGACCTCGAAATCAAGAAGGACCGCCGCCGTGGCTGGTTTGGCCGTGTCACGGCAGGCTATGGCACCGAACAACGTTATACGGCACATGCCGATGTCTATCGTTTTCTCGACAAACAAAAAGCGGGTGTCGTAGGCAACGCCGACAACACCCGTGGCAATGGTATGCAAGAGAATCAGGATGCCGCAGCCAGTCTGAACCTCGAGTGGGACAAGTTGGAGCTCAATGGCGGCCTCTCGGGACGTTTCAATCAGGCTTCGGGCTCGTCGTGGAGCAACTCGCAGAACTTCGAGAACAAGAGTGCTGCCTACAGCAACCGCACAAATCGGAATGGCAGCCACAGCAACTCGTTCGACACCAATTGGCGCATCGAATGGAAACCCGACACGATGACGAACATCCTCGTGCGGCCCCAGTTCAGCATCAATGGCAACCGCGGTCACAGCCGCAGCGAGAGCGCCACCTTCAGTTCCAACCCTTATGATTTAGTGTCCAATCCCTTGCAGCAGTTGAACCAACTGCGCTCGATAGGTGTGAACCATAATCTGGGGGCTAACCGCAATGCCTCGGACGCCATCAGCGGTTCGATGTCAGTGCAGCTCAATCGCCGTTTACGCAAACGAGGCCGCAATGTGACCTTTAACCTCAGGGGTGGCTTGAACCAGAACGATGGCAAC
Organism: Prevotellaceae bacterium UBA4372; assembly: GCA_002391275.1. GTDB lineage: Bacteria > Bacteroidota > Bacteroidia > Bacteroidales > Bacteroidaceae > Physcousia. The sequence continues at coordinate 6,047 of DGSC01000011.1, forward strand.
TCGAGCAACTACTCGCAGATCGACTACTACCAGATACTGGCGCTCACTGGCGGCGACTCGGTTTATCATAAAATCCAATATGACGACTCGCGTAACATTGGCCGCAACTTCTCGGCACGCTTCTCCTACACCGAGCCCATCGCTACTGGCCAGTTCCTGCAATTCTCCTACAACTATAGCTATCGCTTCAACGACCACGACCGCACCGTAGCCAGCATCTTCGATCCTTATGTCGACCGCTATTTCCTCGGCATCGACGGCTACGACGGTCACATCGATCTGGCTGTCCCCGATATGGCACAATGCAATTATACCGTCAATCGTTACCAGAACCACGACCTGCGCCTGCAGTATCGCTTCATCAATTCCAAAGTACGCTTCAATGTAGGCTTCAACTTACAGCCGCAGTCCAATGCCGTAGACTACACCAAGGGCTGGAAGCACTACGATGTGGCTCGCACCGTGGTCAATTGGTCGCCGACCTTGAACTTCCGCTATCGCTTTTCGCGTCAGCATCAGGTGGAAGCCCGCTATGGCGGACAAAGCGGCCAGCCCTCGCTCACCGACCTTATTCCCGACACGCTCTCCAATGCTAACCCGTTGGCCATACGTCTTGGCAACCCCAACCTTAAACCTTCGTTCAACCATAACGGGAGGGTAGAGTGGCGATTGTCGCAGCCCGATTTCCAACGTTCCTACAACTTCAATGCCAGCTTCAACACCACTCAGAACGCCACCGCCAGTCGCACCGAGTACAACGAACATACCGGTGGACGCGTGACCATGCCTGTGAATATCAATGGCAACTGGAACGCATCGACCAACTTCAACTTCAATACAGCCATGCGCGACCAGCGTTTCCGCATAAACACCAATACGTCCTACCACCATACCACGGCCAACGGATATGTCTACCGCTCGGCCGAGCAAGCCACGGTCAAGAACGTAGTTAACTCCAACAATGCAACTCAGGGCTTGCGCCTAACCTACCGACAAGAGTTTGATGCCTATGCAATCTATGACGACGTGGATAGCGACGAACCCTCGTCGTACCTCAAGAACTCTATAGAAGTGAATCTGCGAGGTAACTTTGGCTACCACGCTTCCAGAGCCACGGCAACCGCTGCTTCGAACCTCGACACCTATAATTTTTCATACGGCCTCAGTGCAATATGGAACTTCTGGTTCGGGCTGAACCTCTCTACCGACATCAGCCAGAACAGCCGCCGGGGATATGCGGAATCCAACATGAACACCAATCAATGGATATGGAATGCACAGGCTTCATACTCGTTCCTCAAGCGCAGGCAGGCAATCATCACCCTGCGATGGAACGATATTCTCAAGCAACGCGACATGGTGAGCCGCAACATCAGTGCCACGGCACGTACCGATTCCGACAGCGAGCGCATCGTCTCCTATGGCATGCTCACCTTTACCTACCGGTTTAATATGTTCGGAGGTCGGGGCATGGGCGGCAATCGCAACCGCGAACGTCAGGATATGGACGATGATGGTCAGCGAGGCTCGCGCAGAGACAATGGCGGTGGTGGCTGGGGTAATGGTGGGCCTCGAGGTGGCGATGGCATTGGCGGCAGAAGATAGATAAATAACGATTCTTTGTAAATACTGGCGGTTTTGTTTGTGTCAGTAAGCGAAAAGTAGTATTTTTGTGCGCATTTTTAATGAAACTGTTTTATGAACGACAGACTTTATATCTTCGATACTACCCTTCGCGATGGTGAACAAGTGCCCGGCTGCCAACTGAATACCGTTGAGAAAATCCAAGTGGCAAAGCATTTGGAGGCCCTCGGTGTCGACGTCATCGAGGCGGGTTTCCCCGTGAGCTCACCTGGCGATTTCAATAGCGTGATAGAAATCTCTAAAGCCGTGACGTGGCCCACAATCTGCGCCCTCACACGTGCCGTTGAGAAAGATATTGATGTGGCCGTGGAGGCACTGAAGTATGCAAAGCGTAAACGCATCCACACAGGCATTGGCACCAGCGATGCACACATTCGTTATAAATTTAATAGTACGCGCGAGGAAATCATCGAGCGGGCTGTGGCGGCAGTGAAGTATGCCAAACGCTTCTGCGACGATGTGGAGTTCTATGCCGAGGATGCAGGACGTACCGACAACGAATACCTGTCGCGCGTCATCGAAGCGGTGGTAAAAGCTGGCGCCACCGTGTGCAATATCCCCGACACTACCGGCTATTGTCTGCCCCATGAGTTTGGCCAGAAAATCAAATACCTCATGGAGCATGTTGATGGTCTCGCAGCCGGAAAGGCTATCCTTTCAACCCATTGCCACAACGATCTCGGCATGGCTACAGCCAACACCATGGCGGGCGTGCTCAACGGAGCACGACAGGTGGAGGTGACCATCAACGGCATTGGCGAACGTGCCGGAAACACATCGCTTGAGGAGATAGCCATGATTCTCAAGTGCCACCGTTCCATCGGCATCGATACCAACATTAATACACAAAAGATATACCCAACATCGCGCCTTGTATCGTCGCTCATGAACATGCCTGTTCAGCCCAACAAAGCTATTGTCGGGCGAAATGCTTTTGCCCACAGCAGCGGCATCCATCAGGACGGCGTGCTCAAGAATGTGCAGACCTACGAGATCATTGATCCCAAGGACGTAGGCATCGATGACAACAGCATCGTGCTCACCGCTCGCAGCGGACATGCGGCGCTCCGACACCGCCTGCAGGCATTGGGCATCGAGCTTACCGGCGAAGCCTTAGACAAGATATACGAGGCTTTCCTTCGCCTGGCCGATCAGAAGAAGGAGATTACCGACGACGACATCCTCATGTTGGCAGGAGCTGACCGCACGGCTTCTCATTCCATCAAACTCGATTACCTGCAGGTGACTACGGGAAAGGGCGTTCGCAGTGTGGCAGCCATAGCCTTGAGCATCAGCGGCGAGAAATTTGAGGCCTCAGCCTCAGGCAACGGACCTGTCGATGCGGCTATTAAAGCGCTGAAGACCATCATCCGCCGCCAGATGACCCTCAAGGAATTTACTATTCAGGCTATATCGAAAGGCTCCGATGACGTAGGAAAGGTGCACATGCAGGTGGAGTACGACGGCCACCTCTACTATGGCTTCGGCGCTAACACCGACATCGTCACCGCTTCGGTGGAAGCCTACATCGATTGTATCAACAAATTCAAGAAATAGTATGGGAAAGACACTTTTCGACAAGATATGGGATGCCCATGTGGTGCAGAACGTGCCCGATGGCCCTACGCAATTGTACATCGATCGGCTCTACTGCCACGAAGTGACATCACCGCAAGCCTTCGATGGACTGCGGCAGCGGGGACTACGTTGTCTGCGCCCGAAGCAGATATTCTGTATGCCCGACCATAATACGCCTACCCACGACCAGGATCAGCCTATTGCCGACCCAGTGTCGAAAAGGCAGGTGGACACGCTTGCGAGCAATGCCGCTGAGTTCGGACTGACTCACTTTCCCATGGGCTCGAAGGACAACGGCATCATTCACGTCGTAGGTCCAGAGAAAGGCCTCTCTTTACCTGGGATGACCATCGTCTGTGGCGACTCGCACACCTCTACGCACGGTGCCGTGGGCGCTGTGGCTTTCGGCATTGGCACAAGCGAGGTGGAGATGGTGCTTGCTTCGCAATGTATTCTTCAGCAAAAGCCCAAGGCCATGCGCATAACCGTTAATGGGACATTAGGAGAAGGTGTTACGGCTAAGGATCTGGCACTTTATCTGATGGCCCAAATCACCACCAGCGGAGCAACGGGCTATTTTGTCGAATATGCCGGCGAAGCCGTGCGTGCATTGAGCATGGAGGGTCGACTCACTCTCTGCAACCTGTCTATCGAGATGGGGGCACGTGGCGGTTTTATCGCACCCGACGAAACCACTTTCGCGTATCTCTGTGGACGTGAATATGCCCCAAAAGTCGAGGCTTGGGAGAAAGCCGTGAGCTATTGGCAGACATTGCAGAGTGATGCCGATGCAGTGTTCGACAAAGAACTGGCGTTTGACGCCGCCGACATAGAGCCGCGCATCACCTACGGAACAAATCCAGGCATGGGCATCGGCATCACTGAAGAGATACCCCTCAAGGGTGGGGTAGGGTTTGATAAAGCGCTCGCATATATGGGCTTCAAACCCGGACAGAAACTCTTGGGGACGAAGGTCGATTACGTCTTCCTCGGAGCCTGTACGAATGGTCGCATCGAGGATTTCCGTGCTTTCGCGTCCGTGGTAAGAGGCAGAACCAAAGCCCCAGATGTGGTGGCTTGGCTCGTCCCGGGCTCTTGGGCCGTGCATAAGCAGATAATTGAAGAAGGACTCGACAAAGTGTTGCAAGCAGCAGGTTTCGAAATCCGTCAGCCTGGATGCTCGGCCTGTCTGGCCATGAACGACGACAAGGTGCCTGCAGGCAAATTAGCCGTGTCGACATCTAATCGCAATTTTGAAGGTCGGCAGGGACCTGGGGCACGCACAATCCTGGCATCGCCTTTAGTTGCTGCCGCAGCAGCGGTGACGGGAGTAATAACCGATCCGCGGCAATTTCTCTAATAGCACCTTGGCTTCCCTTTCCCGATAGCGTTCTGTGATTTAGTCACAGAATCACCCATAACCCGCAGCTCATGAAACAGAAATTCAATATTATCACCTCCACCTGCGTACCTTTACCTCTGGAGAACATTGATACCGACCAGATCATACCAGCCCGTTTCCTGAAGGCAACCACACGAGAAGAAGCGTTCTTCGGCGAGAACCTCTTCCGCGATTGGCGTTACAACCCTGACGGATCCCTCAACCACAACTTCGTGTTGAACAATCCCGCCTATTCCGGCTGCATTCTGGTAGCAGGGAAAAACTTTGGCTCGGGCAGCTCACGCGAACATGCAGCATGGGCCATTGCCGGCTACGGCTTCCGTGTCGTCATCAGTTCTTTCTTCGCCGACATCCACAAGAACAACGAGCTCAACAACTTCGTACTGCCTGTTGTGGTTAGCGAGACGTTCCTTGCAGAACTCTTCGACAGTATAACATCGGACCCGCAAACCCAGGTGCGTGTGGATCTTCCTGCTCAAACCGTCACCAACATGGCCACAGGACACACCGAGCATTTCGAAATCAACGGCTACAAGAAATATTGCCTGATGAATGGGCTCGATGATATCGACTTCCTCATGGAGAGCCTCAAGACGCATCCCTTGCCTGAGTAAGACGTGCTTCAGCCTACCGATCCTCGTTTACCGTTGGTCTGAAGCATCCCCGTCCTGTTGTTCCCTTCCCGGTGATGTGCCGCAAACGAAAGGACGGATTTTTCTTTAGGATTGAAAGGCAAGTAATTGTCAGCTTCCCTTACCGTTTAAATCATTAAGACTTAATTTTGTCTGTTTCAAGTAATCAACATCATCAATGCAAGAGACAACGTCATACATCGAGATAATGGACACCACGCTGCGCGATGGCGAGCAGACAAGTGGCGTGAGTTTCATGCCGCATGAGAAACTCGTGATAGCGCGTGCATTGTTGCAGCATCTCAATGTCGACCGAATAGAAGTGGCTTCAGCCCGCGTAAGCGAGGGTGAGAAGGAAGCGGTGAAAAGTATCTGTCGGTGGGCACGCCAGGCAGGAATGCTGGATAGGGTAGAAGTGCTTGGTTTCGTCGATGGCCATTTGTCGGTCGACTGGATTCTTGATGCTGGATGCCGGCGTATGAACCTGCTTTGCAAGGGCTCCCGACGCCATTGCGAGGGTCAGCTCCATAAAACGGTGGAGCAACATGTTGCCGACATTCGCGATGTCGTGGCGTATGCAACATCAAAAGGCATCGTGGTTAACCTGTATCTTGAGGACTGGAGCGGAGGCATGCGTTCCGATGAAAGCTATGTCTTCCAGCTCATGGATGCTTTGGCCGACCTTTTCGGGACGGAGGGGGCTCCTGTAGCCAGGATTATGCTACCCGATACCTTGGGCGTGCTGAATCCTCTCGACCTTATCACCTATATGCGGCGTATGGTCAAGCGCTATCCCGGTGTGCATTTCGATTTCCATGCACACAACGACTACGACTTGGCCATTTCTAATGTCCTTGCAGCAGTCCTTGCAGGCTGTCGGGGCATACATGCCAGCGTAAACGGCCTTGGCGAGCGAGCGGGTAATGCTCCCTTGGCATCCGTACAGGCAATACTCAAGGACCAGTTTAATGCGCGGACGGGTATCAACGAGAGCCGACTGAATGAGGTAAGCCGTCTCGTGGAAGGCTATTCTGGAGTGGCCATACCTCCTAACCGTCCTATCACGGGGTCTGCGGTATTCACACAAGTAGCCGGAGTGCATGCCGATGGCGATACCAAGGGAGGACTCTATCAGAACAATCTCATCCCCGAGCGATTCGGACGCAAAAGGGAATATGCTCTCGGCAAGAATTCTGGGAAGGCCAATATCCTGCGAAACCTGGAGGAATTAGGACTTGACCTCAGCGACGAGGATATGAAAAAGGTGACAGACAGGATCATTGAGCTGGGCGATAAGAAGGAATTGGTCACTCAGGACGATCTGCCTTACATCATACGCGACGTTCTCAAGCATGCCGAAGCGGGTGAACGTGTCCAGTTGTTGTCGTATATGGTCTCTACAGCTTATGGGTTGAGGCCTATGGCACAGGTGCGCTTGCAGATCGACGAGAGCATCTATGAAGAAAGTGCACAAGGCGATGGACAATACGATGCTTTCGTACGCGCCGTACGTCACATCTATAGAGACAGGCTCGGACGTAAGTTTCCATGGCTCTCAAACTATTCTGTGACGATACCTCCAGGAGGACGAACCGATGCCTTGGTGCAAACATCTATAGAATGGACGTTCGAAGAGAAAAGCTATCGCACCCACGCGCTTGATGCTGACCAGACAGAAGCTGCGATAAAAGCGACCATCAAATTGCTCAACATAATCGAACCTATATACGAAAAAAGCGGGAAGTGACGTCACTTCCCGCTTCACATATAATAATATGCTCAACTTTCGCAAGCTTCAGTTTCGTAAGGTAATCAGGTTGTCAGGTCGCTTTTCGCTTAGAGGTTTTAGGTGAAGATAGTACTAATTTTGCTGAAAAGCATATTGCAGCTCACAACCTAAGACCTTAAAACCTTACAAGTTGAGATCTTGCGAAACTTGAATAATATATAGTATGTCATTAAAAAGTCCATTTCATCGCCACGGTGGGGATGGCGTAGAAACGGTCGTTAAGCCCGTTGGCGGGCCACACCAGGTTTTTGGTCACCTCCACCTCGGTGCCTACGCTCCACTTGGCATTGTCGTTGATGCGAGGCAGACGCCATAGGTTGACCCAGAACTGAGGTTCGGTACTTAAAATGAAATGACCTTTTACACCTTTGTCATACCACAGGTCGCAGTAGCCCGAGAAGGTGCACAGTCCCTTGGCAAAGTGTACTCCCCATACTTCGGTGAGCTGGACGCTGTGGTTGCTGTTGCCATGGTGCTTCTTGTGGGCAAGATACTTGTACATCAGTTGCACCGAAAACGTCTTGGAGAAATCCTTGCTGTGCCAATTCCAAGCCGGACCGATGAGATAGGCATTGTCAAAGCTGCCACTCGCGCCATCTAAGCCTCCGTTGAACTCGATGTGTGCTGCCACTGGCGCTTTCCAGAATTGCAGCTCACGTGAGATTTCGCCATAGGCACTCTTGACAACATGGTCGCCTAAGTTGGCGTCGATGAAAAAATAGGTGTTACCCCACTTGTCGGGAGTAAAATTCTCAACGGTCGCTGTCACGCGAGGACGGTTGGAAAGCTCCTTGCCGTAGATGTCGTGACCCAGGTCGTAATGCAACTGGACGTTGAGCTGCGCTGTCGCAGCAAGCGAGAAAAGGCCGGCTGCAACAAGAAGAAAACTTCTTTTCATTACTTTTGTTTTTTTTGCTTAATGATTAGATAAAAAATTAAAGAACACATGCCGTTTTTGACTTTGGCGCTGCAAAAATACGGCTTTTTTGCAGTTTTGGCAAAAAAAATCACGAAAACATTTGGTCGTTACAAAAAAAGCCTATACCTTTGCACCCGCTTTCGAGAAAGAAACAATGCAACACCAAGTGATGCAAAACTCGAAAGGGCGCTTAGCTCAGCTGGTT
>DGSC01000070.1 GCA_002391275.1 Prevotellaceae bacterium UBA4372
CGTCTACCATTCCGCCACCTGGGCAGGCTCTGCATGTCTTACGAAAGTATTGTATATTCTATAAAACATGAGCGGCAAACGAGACTCGAACTCGCGACCCCGACCTTGGCAAGGTCGTGCTCTACCAACTGAGCTATTGCCGCAACAATTTTTAAGAATATATGCTGTACTCCAGCTTTTCAAAGAACTCTTTATTTCTCTTTTGCGGATGCAAAGGTAATGCATTTTCTTTTATTGGCCAAGCTTTTCAGCTTTTTTTTAAAAAAAAAATCATTTCTCCCCCAAATATCAGACTAATCCATACGCAAAAGGTAATCTTCGAAGGTAAATTCACGCAACAAACGAACTTTGCCATCACTATAGCGCATAACGATGGAGGGGTGATGAACGCCATTAAACATTGTTGTTTTAACGGTTGTGTAGTGAATCATATCATCGAAAACAAGAATATCTCCAATCTTTAACTCGCGAGGGAAATACCAGACGCCCATAAAATCGCCCGACAGACAGGAATTACCACCTAATCTGTACGCGATTCCAGATGCATCATCTTTTATAGGACTTGGTTCTGAAGATACTTCACTCACCAATAAAGGATCTTGACCATGCTCCACCGAAACAAGATTACCATTCTCCGACAACATCACAGAGGGGAAATATGGCATCTCCAGACAATCTGGCATGTGACAAGTGAAACTGACATCAAGGATAGCCGTTCGGATGCCATGGTTTTCAACAATGTCGACCACGGATGATACGAGAGTTCCAGTTTGCCATGCAAAGGCAGAACCAGGTTCAAGTATTATACGAAGATGCGGCCATCGCGAATGGAAGCTTTGAAGCGTCGACACTAACAAGTCTATGTCATATCCTTTTCTTGTCATGAGGTGTCCACCGCCAAAATTAATCCATTTCAACTGAGAAAACCAAGGAGAAAACTTGTCTATTATATGAGAAAGCGTCCGAGCAAAAGCATCGGCAGAGCTTTCACAATGGCAATGAATATGGAAACCTTCAATATCTTGAGGCAATGTAGTAGGCAGATCTTCTGCAAGAACACCGAAACGAGAACCGGGAGCACATGGGTTATAAAGTGCAGTCTCAATCTCTGAGTATTCAGGATTCACACGAAGACCCAAGGACGGATGATAGGGACTCTCCGCCACAACAGGAGCAAAACGACGATATTGAGATAGAGAATTAAATGTGATGTGGGAAGAACAACGGAGAATAGCAGGGAAGTCTTCATTGGTATAGGCGGGAGAGTATGTGTGAGCCAAAGAGCCGAAATACTCTGCAGCCAATTTCGCTTCATTGACTGAAGATGCCGTCGTATGCTGAATATATTCCTTTAAAATAGGGAATGTCTTCCACAGAGCGAAAGCCTTGAAGGCTAAAATTATTTCTGCGCCAGAACGATAGGCCACATCTCTAATTAGAGTCAAATTGCGCCGCAACTTATCTTCCTCTATTTCATAATAAGGTGTTTGCATCTCACTTATAAATAAGCCAAAGTAAATAAACTATTGTCAGTAAATCAACTTGACATTATCAATCCAGAATGATGTGCCTACAGCTCCAATATATGCTCCGCCATGACTGCTGGCAAACTGAAGGCAAAGGTGTGTAGGAGTATCACTTGCGCTCCCCCACTCTACTTCGCGAACTGGAACCATTTTACCTCGTTTGTTAAGAGCATACTTTTGATCATCACCACCTTGGAAAAGATTCATATAATCGCGATAATAACTATCACCTGTAATATCACCGTAATGGATCTTGAATTGAGCTCCATTTACCCAGTCTGAGGTTTCTTTCGAGAAACGATAAATTGCCGTTCCAATTCGTTTAGCATAAATATTGCCTTCGGAATCCTCCCAACGGTTTTGAAGCAAACAAATAATGACAGGCATATCCATACCAGCAATAGTTTTAACTGGACTAAAGCCCGTCTGACGAATACGATTGGATTTTCCCGAGAGCTTTACTTTGTAATCAAACTGCAATGCTGAAGGTTTAGCCGTAAAGGGGATGCCGTAATCCAGATATCGCATGGGATTGCTCGAACTGGTGATCGGCTCCATCATATTACCCAAGTAAATAGAGCCTGCCGCTAAGACATGAACATTGACTAAGCCTAAAACTTTAACCCCTACGACATGAGTTGTCATTCGGGCACAATAGCCTGTTCCACGTTTCTCACGGAACACGGAAATATTACTCTTGGTGACGCCTGCGACTTTAGCCATAATGTTGCTATTTGCCCAAGGAGAACCACCCTGGTTTACATAGGGTACACTTCCATTCCATGTACCAGTGGGCCCTATCTCATAAATAGTCTTTGTGGCGCCTCCAATAATTTTACTTTCTTTGATGTCACGCGTTATCCAACTATCAAAATTGGAGTACTTGAGTTGAACATTTTGGGCATTCAGAGATGAAGTGAATGCGAAACAAATTAAAGAAAAGAAAATGTGCTTCATTTTGTCTGATTTTAATTCTCATCATGTAGTCCAACAACATCAATAGATTCGCGATCTAAAGTGAGTTGATGCAACTGCTTCAATGTTCCATTAAATATATTACAATCCACATAACCATGTATGCCATCAATACGACCTACATCAGTATATTGCCAAAAGCTCCAAGAGCCTTTATACTCTAACTGACCTACATAGTAATGGGCAATCCAATATGGGTAGCTATCAAATTGAGGACTATTCAGGTACTTAAGCTTGAACTTGTAGCCCGTATATATAATAGGTTTTATACCATAATGTTTTTCTACAATCGACAACCACTGCAACACTCGTTGCTGCAACTGAGGTACGGTCAATGTCCCGGCGTTCTCCACATCCAGCACGGGTGGCAAATCGCCTGTTTCCAAATGGACTTGCTTTAAGAAGAATTTAGCTTGCAAAGCCGCATCAACGTTTGGGACAAAGAAGTGGTATGCTCCACGTCGCATGTCATTTTGACGAGCCTGATAAAAATTATCATTAAAGTTCTCATCGATTAAGCTGGAACCTTCTGTGGCTTTCACAAAAATAAAGCGAATTGGCCTACCTTGAATAGTAGCATTACGCAAACGTTCCCAGTCGATTCGATCTTGGTAATGACTGACATCCAAGCCATGAACATCGTAGCCATCTGGATAATCAGGATCACCATATATTGCTTTCCAACGAAAAGAAAATGGTCCTACGAAGAAATAGTAAAAGAGAAACATATATGCAGCCACAATCAGGCCTATGCCTGCAAAGAGTGCCCACATAGGCATACGGCGCCAAAAAGGTTTACTGGCACTTTTTTGGCGGTAAGACTTGCGCTTGTTTGACTGACGTACGTTCTTTGTACGCGTTTTTTGAGCGTATGCCTTATTTTTCACAGCCGTACCCGCACGTTGAGGCGCGGGTACGGCTGAAGATGTGTATTTTGACTTAGGACTGTTCAAGCTTTAAAGTCTTTGTGCACTGGTCACAGACCTCTGTCGGGCCGAAATATTGAATAGGACCCGGATAAACATAAGACGTCTGTCGAGCCCACTCTTCACGATGAGCCACGAAATAACGGAAAGGAGCTCCGTCCAGCTCGACAAGAGCCTTGCGAATTACAGGCTTGTCTGCACCATTTCTGCGTTCAATGTTCATCATCATCGTGATAGGCACACCACCTGCAATCCACTCTTCAGCGGGTGCTGTTGTATTTTTAATGATGGACATGTAGCCTGTCTTTCCTTCTGCAATAAGACGACTTGCATTATAACCTAAGCTATAGCAATAATCTGCATCATAATTAGAGGGAGCAGCACAACGGCCTTCGTAACCAAAGAAATGGTGCTGGGCGCTAAACTTACCAACATATTTACCCTCTGCCTTCATAGTCTTCAACCGATTGGCTACCATGCGCGAGAGCAGTTTCTCCGTCTCAATAAGTGAAACTTGAACATTGCCATGCGGGTCACGATCAAGACAAAGCTGACGAGCTACATCTTCAGGAAGACTTTCAAGAACCGCGAGATTGTCTGATGAGATATTACCCTTAACAAAGGCTATTTGCTCATCGGCATTAGTGAATTCACGTGATTCTCCTGTAGCAGGATCTGTAAGAACTTCATTGAGCTCGCGAATAAGCTTCTTGATAGCAGGTATGAACTCGATAAGGCCTTCCGGAATGAGCACAGTACCAAAGTTGTTTCCGTCTGCCGCACGGGTAGCTACGATATCAGCGATATAGCAAACGACGTCATCCAAGCTCATGTTCTTATGCTCTACCTCCTCACTTACAAGGCAGATATTGGGCTGTGTCTGGAGGGCACATTCCAAAGCGATATGGCTTGCTGAGCGGCCCATAAGTTTGATAAAATGCCAATATTTGCGTGCACTATTACAATCACGCTGAATGTTACCTATCAGCTCGCTGTATGTCTTGCATGCTGTATCGAAGCCGAAAGAAGTTTCGATCTGTTCATTCTTCAAATCGCCGTCGATGGTTTTCGGGCAACCAATTACCTGAACGCCATATTTTTTAGCGGCATAATACTCAGCCAAGACACAAGCGTTGGTATTGGAATCATCTCCACCAATAATAACCAATGCTTTAATATTCAGCTCACGCAAGATTTCAATACCTTTTTCAAATTGTTCGACCTTCTCTAATTTGGTTCGACCAGAACCAATGATGTCGAATCCACCGGTATTTCTGTATTCATCAATAATATCAGAGGTCAACTCCATATAATTATGATCAACGAGACCACCAGGTCCCAGGATAAATCCATAAAGCTTACTATTGGGATTTATGCTCTTAACACCGTCGAATAATCCGCTGATTACATTGTGACCACCAGGAGCCTGACCTCCAGAAAGAATGACACCTACATTAATGGGCTCTTGATTATGGGCTTCACCTGGAACGAATTCTATTACAGGTAATCCGTAAGTATTCGGGAACAATTCACGAATCTTGTCCTGATCACCTACACTTTTAGTAGGTTCGCCTTCACGGGCTACTACTGAACTTTTTAATGCCTTTGGCAACTTTGGCTGATAAGAAGCTCGGGCAATCTGCAATGCACTTTTTACCATTGATATTCTATTTTATGGTTAAACAAATACTACACTTTAGAAAGGAAGATCATCTGTGCTTTCTCCACTAAAAGGCGGGGTTGCTTGTTCTGAAGTGTTCGCTGAAGCATCTGATGAATTAGTCGAGAAAGGAGATGCGGCAGTTGTAGGAGCTGAAGGAGCTGGCGGGAAAGGAGCAGCGACTTCCTGGCCTGAAGCTGCAACGGGAGCATTTGGATCAAAGGGCAGCACACGCCAGGCTCTTATAGTATTGTACCATCTGCCATTGTATTCATGAGCGTCTATATCAAGGCTAACAGTCAGCATCTGCCCAGCCTGAATATTCATTTGACTGATCTTATCTGTTCCAAAAACTTCGAAAACACATTTTTTGGGATATTGTTCCATTGTCTCCAAAATATATGAAGCAACTTTCCACTCCGAGCCTGTACGCTGTGAAACACCGCCACGCTCGGGTAACACCTGAATGATTTTTCCTGAGATATCCATTTCTTATTGCTATATTATAAATAATGTAATAAAAATCGATTATAATTGAAATATAAACAGACAATATATTATTTTGCGTTGCAAAAGTATAGCTTTCTTATCGGTTTTGCTAATTTTAAGAAGAAAATTTTGCTCAGCTCCGCAAAAAAGCATATCTTTGCTCGGTTTTAGAACAAAACTACTTAATAACAGAAGCGACAAATCTCTTAGCAACCAAAATAATTTAATAATAATATGAAACTCAAAGTTGCCAGCGCGGCCCTTTTCAGTCGCCTAACATCAGTCAATCGTGTACTTAATAGCAAGAATTCGTTTCCTATTTTGGATTGTTATCTTTTCGAAACAGATGGCTTGAAAATGAAAATTACAGCCTCTGACAGCGAAACGACTCTGGTTACAAGTATTGATCTTATTGAATGTGATCAGAATGCACGATTCTGCATCAAAGCCAAGACCATACAAGACTCTCTGAAAGAGATAGCCGATCAACCCATCGCCTTGGATGTAAACCTTGATACGATGGAAATTCGAGGAGAGTACCAGAATGGTCACTTTAACATTGTGGGCGAAAGAGCCGACGAATACCCCACCCCCCATCAATTAGAGGGTGAGTCGAATAGTTTTGAGATTTCTCAAAGTAAGCTGTTAGCCGGTATTAACCACAGCATATTTGCGACAGCAGATGATGAAATCCGCCCTGTCATGACAGGTGTTTACTTTGATTTCACCCCAGAATGTCTTGTATTCGTTGGAACCGATGGTAGAAAACTTGTGCGAAAGAAGCTATTCACCATCAAGAGTGAGCAACAAGTAGGATTCATTCTTCCAAAGAAACCTGCCACTATCCTTAAATCGCTTTTACAAAAAAGTGACGAGGCCTTTGCGACACTCGTTTTCAGTGATAAGATTGCTCAATTTACTGCTCCTGATTTCCAAATGACTTGCCGTCTCATTGATGGCAGATATCCTAATTATAATAGCGTCATTCCTCAAAACAATCCATATAAAGCCACAATAGACCGTTTAGGACTCATCTCTACCCTAAAGCGCATTCTGGTATTCAGCAGTCAGAGCAGCGCACAGGTGAAATTGGCATTCAAGAAGAATGCCCTAACGGTAAGCGGTCAGGACATTGACTTCAGCACTTCTGCCGAAGAACGTCTAATGTGCGAATATGACTCTCCTGCCATCAATATTGGCTTTAAGGGCACCCTACTTCTTGATTTGTTAAGCAATTTAGACAGCAGCGAAGTCGTGTTTGAGCTGGCTGACCCTGGCCGCGCAGGCATTATCAAACCAGCTGAACAGAAGGATGAAGAGGAAATCCTCATGTTGCTGATGCCTATGATGCTTAATGATTGATTTTAAGGTTTAACAACATTAACAGATTGGTATTACCCACTATTCGCGAGTAGTGCTAATCTGTTAATGTTTTTAGTATACAAAACAATGCAATTGAATTTAATACGTCCAATCGTTTTTTTTGACCTCGAGACCACTGGGACTGATATCGTCAAAGACCGTATCGTTGAGATATGTCTTCTTAAGGTTTATCCCAATGGCAATGAAGAATCAAAAGTGCTAAGGATCAACCCAACTATTCCTATTCCACCTGAAGCAACAGCTGTTCATGGAATATCCAACTCGGATATAGCCAATAGCCCCACATTCAAAGATGTGGCCCAATCTATTTGGGACTTCATGAAATCATGCGACATAGGAGGGTTCAATTCTAACAGATTTGATATTCCCCTACTTGTAGAAGAATTCTTAAGAGCTGGCATCAATGCTGATCTGCACCATGCCTTATGCATTGATGTTCAAAACATCTACCACAAACTGGAAAGACGAACACTCGTTGCAGCATACAAATTTTATTGCCACAAAAATCTCGAAGACGCCCATTCTGCTTTGGCTGACACTAAGGCAACATACGAAGTCCTGTGCGCACAATTAGACTTCTATGGCGATGAGCTCCAAAACGATGCCAAGTTTTTATCGGATTTTTCCCGGATGAACAGGAATGTTGACTATGCCGGCCGTATAGTTATGAATGATAAAGATGTACCTATTTTTAATTTTGGCAAATACAAAGGTCTTCCTGTCATGGATGTCCTACGACGTGATCCGAGTTACTATAGCTGGATGATGCAAGGCGACTTTGCTTTGAACACGAAGCAGGTTCTTACTGAAATCGCTGTAAGTAGCAAAAAATCGTGATGGCAAGCACTAAAACCAATAACAAAAATAATCATCGTAAATAATTGTAATGAAAATAGTTCTTGGCATAACTGGCAGTATAGCAGCATATAAAGCTTGCACTCTGATTAGGCTTTTTGTTAAGCAGGGGCATGAGGTCCAAGTCGTAATCACACCGGCAGGGAAGGAATTCATCACGCCTATTACATTATCAGCACTTTCCTCCAATCCTGTTATCAGTGATTTCTTTTCACAACGGGATGGCACATGGCACAGCCACGTCAGTTTAGGATTGTGGGCAGACGCCATGGTCATAGCTCCCGCTACGGCTTCGACAATAGGAAAGATGGCCAATGGCATCGCTGATAATATGCTCATCACGACTTATCTCTCCATGAAAGCTCCGGTATTTGTTGCACCTGCAATGGATCTTGACATGTGGGCTCACCCTGCCACTCAGGCTAATTTAGATAAGCTTAGGAGCCGAGGAGTTTCGATTATTGAACCCGCAGAAGGAGAGTTGGCAAGCCATCTTGTAGGCAAAGGGAGGATGGCAGAGCCCGAGATTATAGCAGATACCGTTCTCTCTGCATTGACTGTTCCAAAGAAGGAAGAGCTAAAGGGGAAACAACTATTAATCACAGCTGGACCAACTTACGAGAGGATTGACCCTGTAAGATTTATAGGTAATTATTCCAGCGGTAAGATGGGAGTGGCATTAGCAGAGGAATGTGCCAAACGAGGAGCAAAAGTAATTTTTCTTTCTGGCCCCATCCACTCGTATCCTCAAAGCAATAAAATACGAATAATTAAAGTTGAGAGTGCTGCTGAAATGTGGGACAATGCCAGTAGGCTATTTCCCGAATGCGATGGAGCGATTCTGTGCGCAGCTGTTGCTGATTTCACACCAGACACAATAGCCGGTAACAAGATTAAGCGCGAAGGCGATGGTCTCACATTGCATCTCAAGCCTACCCAGGATATTGCCAAGGGCTTGGGGAAGATGAAAACTTCACACCAGCATCTTGTGGGATTCGCTTTAGAGACGAACAATGAGATTGGTAATGCACAAGAAAAATTGCACAAGAAGAACCTTGATTTTATCGTTCTTAATTCTCTTAGGGATGAGGGGGCTGGCTTTCAGCATGACACCAACAAGATAACAATTATTAAAGAATCTGAAAGGTTAGATTATCCTTTGAAAAGCAAGAAGGAAGTTGCGACTGATATAATCGATCAATTAAGTTTGTTATTTAACGAAGACCAGTTAAATTAAATATATGATGAAGACATTTCGTTTCATATTCATTCTTTTTTTGACACTGACGTCCATCACTTCGGCAAAAGCTCAAGAGCTAAATGCAAAAGTTATGATAAACCGACAACAAGTGTCAAATACGAAGTCTGATGTGTTTGATGCCCTCGAAAAGGCTATCTCTAGATTTTTAAATGAGCGCGCCTGGACTCAGCTGAAATTTCGGGAGAATGAGAAGATTCAATGCTCTTTCAATCTTACGGTCAACACTTACAGTGAGACCGACAATTCTTTTACTGGCAGTTTATTAGTAGCTTGTAACAGACCCGTTTGGGGCAGCAATTATACGACTACCATTTGGAACTCAAACGATAAGAATTGTGATTTTACATTCCAGTCGTTTGACCAGCTTGAATGGCACCCCGAACAAATAGACAACAACCTTACCGCGGTATTAGCTTTTTGGGCATACTTTTTGATTGGGATGGACCAAGAGTCGATGTCTCCCCTTGGTGGAACTGCGTACCTGAGGAATGCGTTAGAGATCTGCAACCAAGCAGATGGATTAGGCTTCAAAGGTTGGTCTGCATTCAACGACGCAAGCAATAGGTTTGCTATTGTTAACGACTATCTTGACGGAGCGATGGAACCCTTCCGGCAGTTACAATATACCTACTATCGTGGCGGTCTCGACAAGATGAGTGAAGACACGGAATCTGGACGGAAGTCAATTATTGAAGCTCTTGAAATGCTTAAACAGTCAAAAGGGAACAAATCTCTAAGTCAACTGCCACAAATCTTTACTGATTTTAAGCGCGATGAGATTGTCAGCATTTTCTCGGGTCAAGGAACATCGCAAGATCGAGAAAAAATCTACGATATTCTTTTCAATATCAATCCTTCACAAAACAGCTACTGGGAAAAAATAAAACAATAAAGACATGTTAACATCTTTATCGATAAGGAATTTCGTTCTAATCCAACAACTTGACATTGCTTTTCACCCTGGTTTTTCTGTTATTACAGGTGAAACGGGAGCGGGCAAAAGTATCATTCTTGGGGCGATAGGTCTTATTCTCGGTCAGCGAGCTGATTCGAAACTGATATTTGCAGGAGAAAAACGATGTATTATTGAGGCAGAGTTTGACATTCAGGAATATGATTTCGAACAGCTTTTTGAAGAGTTTGGTTTAGATTACGATGCTTCCCAATGCATTCTACGTCGCGAATTGAATGACAATGGCAAGAGTCGTGCTTTTATTAACGATACACCGGTATCATTGCCCACACTTCGTGCTATCGGTGAAAGGTTAATCGACATCCATTCTCAACACAACAACCAACTTCTTTCAACAGAGTCGTTCCAGTTAGAGGTCTTAGATACCCTTTCACGTGACAAGAATATCAGAAAGGATTATGCCAGACTCTTCTCCGACTTCAAGGAGGCTGACAAGAAACTTCTTGAAGCTCAGAAATTGCTTTCAGAGTCTCAAGCCGATGAGGACTACATGCAATATCAGCTTAAGCAATTGGACGAACTTGACCTTAAGGAAGGCAAACAAGCAGAAATTGAGTCTGAACAACAAAAGCTTGAACATGCAGAAGAAATCCAATCGGCTCTATGGAATGCTCTGAATCTGCTTCAAGGCGAAGACAACTACGTTTCTGGAGCATTGCAGTCGTTAAAGAATGCTGAACATCAACTTCATTCTATTGATGAACTATCAGCTGAAGCTTCAGAGCTGGCTGAAAGAATACATAGTACTATCATAGAAATACAAGATGTTGCAAGCACATTAGATAGTCTGGCCGATCGTATTGAGATGAATCCGACACGTTTGCAAACCATCAACGATTGGTTGTCGGCACTATATACCGCTATGAAAAAGCATCACACAGAGCGGGAGTCAGACTTAATACTTGAAAGAGATAGAATTAGGGAGAAACTAAATGCCGTCAACAATAGTGAAGAATACATTAACACACTGACCAACGAACGTGAACAACGCTATACCAACCTCCTGAAAATTGCCAACGAACAAAGTGCTGCTCGAAAAAAAGCGGCCATGACCTTGGAACAGGAGATACAAGCACTACTGGTTCCTTTGGGCATTCCAAATGCGCGGTTCAAGGTTGACATCACAACGCTCAAAGAACCATCCCCCACTGGTATCGACCATGTAACATTTCTGTTTAGTGCCAACCAGCAGAATCCGCTTCGCCCCATCTCTGAGGTGGCATCAGGTGGCGAAATAGCCCGAGTCATGCTCTCACTTAAGTCTTTGCTATGTAAGGAGCTCACCCTCCCGACCATTATTTTCGATGAAATAGACACTGGTGTCAGTGGACATATCGCAGAGCGTATGTCCAAGATGATGCTTGAAATGGGCAGCGGCCACCATCAAGTGTTAGCCATCACCCACCTACCTCAAATAGCAGCCGCAGGCGAGCATCACTACAGAGTCTTTAAGACGGAGAGTAGCGATAAATCTACCAGCAATATAGAACTCTTGAATGAAAATGCACGTATCAACGAGATTGCAAACATGCTTAGTGGTGCCAAGGTGACTGAGGCGGCTAAAGAGAATGCAAAGGAACTATTGAATCTTCGCACAGCAAAAACATCAAGATGAATAAATACTTTTTTACTTTCTACATTTTATTATGTGTTTCCGCTTTAGCGTATGCACAACCTAACAAATGGTTTAAGAAGGCACGAAAGAGCCAGATCAACATCATAAGCTACGACGCTTCGGGGCAAATGCTACATAAGAGCAACGGCTTCTATATAGACAATGAAGGCACTGCTCTGACCGACTACAAATCCTTGAAAGGCGCTACAAAAGCTGTTGTCGTGGACGAGAATGGAAAAGAGTGGCCTGTCATTTCTATCTCAGGCGCAAGTTCGCTGTATGATGTCGTTAAGCTAAAAACAGCCAGTCACAAAGTTAATCCTCTCCAAATAGCAAGTATTCAACTGCAAAAGGGTGAAACAGCCTACATTATGCCTCATTTGTCGAGCAAAGCTGCTGCACCAACGGTTACTTCCATCCAAAAGGTGGAACAATTCAATGAGGTGTATGCACAATATACTCTACCCACTCAAATATCAGCCCTCTCTGAGTCTTGTCCTCTAATCAATGAAGAGGGGCAAGTCATTGGTTTAATGCAACAATCTGTCATAGCCAATCAGAATTGCAGCTATGCCGTTTCAGCCCGATATGCCTCCGAACTGAACACCTCCGCCTTGTCTGCTACTCAAGCCGATTACCGTGATATTCTCATTAAAAAGACTTTGCCTTCAGATGCGGGACAGGCAATGAGTTTCATCTACCTTATAAGTCCTCGCGACTCCAGTTTATATCTTGAATATATTGATGATTACATAGCAGCTTTCCCCGAAGAGAGCAATGGTTACACACTAAAGGCTGAGACACTCGCTTCCACGCACGACTATCCTATGGCAGAGAAGACATGGGAAACAGCCTTTAAGCAAGTGTCTAACCATGCAGAAATCTACTATTCACGTGCCCGCACCATCTATTCAACTATTGAGGCTATCACTCAAAAGCCTGAAGATTGGAATCTCGACAGAGCCCTTGCCGACATCAATGCTGCATTAGCTCTCCACGACGAGCCCATCTACGCAGCTCTCAAAGGACATATCTTGTATGCCCAGAAAGAATACGAACAAGCATGCAAGATGTTCCTCTCTGTGACCCATACCAATTTGCATGATGCCGATTATTTCCTCTATGCCTCTGCATGTCAACAAATGTTAGGCGACACGAGCAGCGTGTTAGCCTTGCAAGATAGTGCTATAGCCTGCTACACAAGACCCTACCCCACAGAAGCATCTGCCGCCTTGCTCATGCGCGCCCAAACCCATCTTAGCCTCAAGAACTACCGCCAGGCTGTCATGGATCTCAATGATTACGAGCACCTTCAGCTACATAATGTCAATGCCAATTTCTATTATCAGCGAGAACAGGCCGAGATGCATTGCAGGATGTACCAACAAGCTTTAACCGATATCGAGCAGGCTATACGCCTCGAACCCAAAGAGCCATTGTACCATGCAGAACTGGCCTCCCTACACTATCGATTCGGAGACCTCCCTGCTGCCATAACTTCATCCCGAACTGCTATCTCCTTAGACGAATCTTTCGCCGATGCCTATAGGATTCTCGGCATCTGTCTGAGAGACCAAGGCGACAAAGAGGCATCAAGACAGGCTCTTCAGCAAGCTGCTGCTTTGGGCGACAAACTTTCAGAAGAGCTTTTATCGAAATAAGACATGAAGACAATTCTCCTTGCCATCGGCAAGACCACGGACAAGAACATACAGACGTTGGTTAGCGATTATGCACAGCGCATCAACCACTATTCCGGCTTCGACATCCAGTGCCTGCCCGAACTTCGCAATACGAAATCCCTGTCTGAGCAACAACAAAAGCTCATGGAAGCAATGCTGTTGAAAGGTTTTTTCCAAAGCGGCGACTACATTGTCTTGCTCGATGAACATGGCCGACAACGAACATCATCACAGTTTGCCACATGGTTGGAAAAACGTATCAATGCCAGTCCGCGCAGATTAATCTTCATCATCGGCGGGCCTTATGGCTTTGCGCCCGAAATCCATCAGATGGCCAACGAAGAGATATCGCTCTCACCCATGACCTTCTCCCACCAAATGATCAGGCTCATCTTTACAGAACAACTCTACCGGGCGCATACAATCCTCAAAGGACAGCCCTATCACCACGAATAGATCAATAACCATCACCAATATTCAACTCTATAATTTTCATGACCATACTCGAATCACTCAACTACTCTGGAATACTCATTGGCTTTGCCACCTTTATGACGATAGGCATCTTCCATCCCATCGTCATCAAGGCCGAGTACTATTTTGGCCGAAAGTCTGCCTGGGCTTTCCTCATCAACGGACTATTGTTCATCCTGCTCTCTTTAATTACCGACAACGCCAATCTCAGCATCCTCTTTGGTGTCATTGCGTTCTCGTCGCTGTGGGGCATCCACGAAGTGCACCAGCAACACGAGCGTGTCCGCAAAGGATGGTTCCCGATGAATCCTAAACGCAAGCACGACTATGAATAACAAGACAGGCGCCCAATACGCAGCTTCGAAGTACAGCGAACACGTCGTGCAAAGCCCGACGACACTGCTTGAGTTCATCCTCCAAGCCATGCATGGCATATCCCGCAACAAAGCTAAAGACATCCTGGCAGGACACGGAGTAACCGTAGACCGCCGCCAAACCACACAGTTCGACCTGCCGCTACAGCCCGGACAGGTAGTCAGGATCAGCAAGCACAAGCGAGAGAATTTCCTCACCAACCCATACGTGAAGATCGTCTACGAAGACAAGGATATCATCGTCATAGAGAAGAAACAAGGAATCCTCTCGATGCCAGCATCGGCCAAGCAATACTCCGTGAAACAAGTTCTCGATGAATACTTCCAGAAGCGCCACTTCAAATGCACAGCCCACACCGTTCATCGCCTCGACCGCGACACAAGCGGACTCATGATCTATGCCAAAGACATAGAAATAGCCAAACATCTTGAGGACTATTGGCACGACATTGTCTATGACAGGCGCTATGTTGCAGTAGTCAGTGGCACTATGGAACATGAGGGCGGCACTATCGAAAGTTGGTTAAAAGACAACAAAGCATACATTACCTATTCATCACCTAAAGATCCAGGCGGAGGCAAATTTGCTGTTACCCACTACCACACTCTCAAGACGACATCAACTCATTCTCTTGTAGAGCTAAAACTTGAGACAGGGCGAAAGAACCAAATCAGAGTACACTTGCAAGATATCGGCCATCCCGTCCTGGGCGACACCAAGTATGGCGACGGGCGCGACCCCATAGGGCGTCTTTGCCTTCATGCCTACCGCCTACATTTCACTCATCCACGCACAGGCCAGGACATGCGTTTCGAGACACCCTTCCCAAAAGAATTCATGAAACTATTCACACTTACAAATAACAATTCGAACAAATGAAAACAAGAAACAATTTCTTTAACAGCATCCATCTTTTCAAGATTGGTATGGCTGCAATGGTCGCTTTCACGCTTGTAACCTTCACAAGTTGCTTCACTTCACCGCAAGGAGCCAGCGGTACGGCTTCTACGGGCACTACCGGACAGAATGGTCAAGGCGTAGTACAAGCCGGAGCAGACATTCTGAACAGCCTTCTCGGCTCTCTTCTTACTAAGACTCTTACCGAGGAAAGTCTTTATGGCACATGGGTTTACCAATCTCCAGAAGTAAGGTTTGAGAGCGAAAACCTTCTGGCTAAAGCTGGAGGACAAGTAGTAGCCGCAAATGTCGAGCGAAAGCTTGAGAGCTATCTCTCGAAGATGGGTATTAAAAAGGGTATGACCACCTATACATTCAACAGCGACAAGACTTTCTCCATCACCACAGGCGGGCGCACCGTAGCTTCTGGTACATATACATTCGATGCCAAAGCCAAAACGCTGGCCATGCAAGGCGGCTTAGGTCTGTTAAACCAGAAGTGTACGGTAGGAATGGATGGTACGAACCTCTGTTTCCTTTACGATGCCGACAAGTTGCTCTCTGTGATGAACACTCTGGGTTCCGTGCTCGGACAATCCAACAGTACTATTGGAAGTGTTGCAGGCATTTTCGGCAACAACTACAAAGGCATGAAATTAGGACTTCAAATGAGTAAATAGCATACTCTCAGCAAACTTCAAGGCAACAGCCACAAAAGGGATATACCGACGAAACGTTCGGTATATCCCTTTTTTCGTTTACGCTATAGACAAAGAGAATGCCCATCCAAAACATGACGTCTGGCAACAACAGAGAATTAACTTAAGTGCATCAGGCAATTCTCTTAAGAGTATTGGGCAAATCTCTTAGGTGAATCAAGCAATTCTCTTAAGAGTATTGGACAATTCTTTTAGGTGCATCAGGCAATTCTCTTAGGAGCATCAGGCAAAACAGTTGGGCGCATAGGAAAAGGAGAAGAGAAAGCAGTAAGAATACCTAAGCTTTCGATTGCTGCCCATGCAAAAGTTTCAAGGATGGAAGGTGGGAGAATTGATAGATTTAATAATGGCTTGAACTTCATTTGCATCAGTGACACGCAAGCCAGAGATATCGGATATGGCACAAGAGCCATGTATCTCATGAGCACCAGTAAGGTCGATGATGCGACGAGCATTGGTGCGATTGACGCCTCCGCCTGGAAGTATTGCAATGCGGTTTGCAGCCAGATGGACAAGGCGGGCAAGCTGTTGTATGCCAGCCTCAGCTGAAGGAGCTGCTCCGGAAGTAAGCACACGGGCGACACCGAGGTCTATGAGCTGGTTGAGGGCTTCTGTTTGATCTGCCACAACATCGAACGCACGATGGAAGGTGAAGGGCAACTGTGGTGCAGCAGCAATGAGCTTTCGCGTAGCCTCAATGTCAATTGTATCATCCGGAGTAAGAGCCCCGCTAACGATAGCTGAAGCTCCGGCTGACGCAGCCTGTTCTATGTCGCGAAGCATGACACTGAGTTCGGCATCGGAGAAGACGAAGTGACCTTCGCGAGGACGAATGAGTACATGAATGCGAAGGAAGGGAAACCTGCTTCGCAACTCGCTCAGCAGGCCGATTGAAGGGGTTAGGCCATCAAGCGATAGAGCTGAGCAAAGTTCAATACGTGTAGCACCGCCGGCGACGGCATTGAGAGCGCTTTGCAAGCTACCGCAACAGACTTCTAATTCCATGACATGCTATAGGCTTTGCCTGTGATTATTGATTTATAATTCTTTAATGTAACAGCCATTTTTCTTCTGTGCCAACATCCCGATGATATGCGTCACGTTGCTTTAGGTTTACGTCATGAACATTAACGTGCTATCGCAATGACATAATCATCGGTGGGTCGTAGAGGCGGGAGCTGGATGATCAGTTGGCGATCTCCACGTTTGCCTTTAATCGACACTTGGAGCGGAGTGCCATCAGCCAACGCCTTCACTTTCTTAGGGCTTTTGCCCTGCCACGTAAGGCTAATCGATGATGCTTCAGGATCGAGCACATGCAGATAGAGGTTGCAGTCATTCTGCGTCGTGACGCCCCAAGATTGTTCGGCTAAGTTCGTTGCTCGAGTGTTGTAAATGCTTTCGCCATTCAGCTTCATCCAACGACCGATTCCTTGCAGACGATCGAGGGCTGTGGCCGGTAACTCGCCATTAGGCTGTGGACCTATATTGAGGAGGAGGTTTGAACCTTTAGCTGCTGCACGTGCTATGAGGCGAACGAGCTGCGGGGTTGTCTTATAATTCTGGTCTGCCACTTTATAGCCCCACATGCCATTCATTGTCTGACACATCTCAAGAGGCAGGTGGCTGATGGCCTGACCAGAGAGGCCTGCCGTGTTCTCACCTGGCAAATCGCGCTCGAACATCTGGAAGTCCTCCCCTTGTATTGGTGAGATGTGGTGGTTGTTGCCAATGAGGCAATCCGGCTGCAAGCCATGAATATAGCTGTAGAACTCAGGCATGTGCCAGTCGAAAGGAATGGAATCGGAGTCGTGATCCCAATAGCCATCGAACCAGAGAGCACCGATATGCCCGTAGTTGGTAAGCAGTTCGCGCACCTGTTCCTTCATGAAGTGGAAATAGGTGTCGTAGTTTGAATTTAGCGAACTTCTGGTGTGAAGGCCAGTGCGACCGAGAGGATAGTCGGTACGCATCCAGTCAAGAATGCTGTAATAAAGATGGAGTTGAACGCCATTGGCAGCGCAAGCATCTGCAAGTTCTTTAAGGACATCGCGCTTGAAGGGGGTGGCATCGACAATGTTATAAGCGCTTTGGCCTGTATGGAACATAGAAAAGCCGTCGTGATGGCGTGAGGTGAAAGTGATGTACTTCGCTCCCGAGTCCTTGATAGCCTTAACCCATGCGTCGGCATCGAAGCGAACGGGATAGAAGCAGGAGGCTACTTTCGAGTACTCTTCGTGAGTGAGACCATAGTTGAGATACCATTCGCCCTGTGCGAACTCGCTATAGATGCCCCAATGAATGAAGATACCGAAACGGAAACCTTCGAACTGACGGCGAGCCTCGATATTCGACGTGCTCGGGATATAAGCCTGTGCCATGGCCGAAAGCAGAACGGCAAGGCACAATATGGAAGTGGAAAAAAAGCGTTTCATGCGGGCAAAGTTACAAAGAAATGAAACAAGAAACGAGAAGAATGAAGATTTTTTAAGTAAAAGAGGGAAATAAACAGCGTTACAGCCACTGAACAACAAAGAAAAAGAAAAGTGAAGTTTTTTGGCTATAAACATGTCGCGAAGGCAAAAAAATATATACCTTTGCACAAATTATACATTAAATATAAACGCGCACGCGTAGAAGAATATGGCAAATGCTAAATGGATAGGTGGATTCCTGGGGTTGCTCTCCGGAGGTCCCATAGGTGCTTTGGCTGGCTTTGTATTAGGCAGCCTCTTTGATAAACTCTCTGGCGATAATGGTTTTACGCCCGAAGGTTATTTCGAGAGCTCCAACGACAGCTACTCGTCGACCGATGAATATAACCGCGATGAACGTGTCGACCGAGGTACGCGCAACGGCTTTCTGTTCTCTATGCTTACCTTGGCCAGCTACATCATTCGCGCTGACGGCAAGATTATGCATTCCGAAATGGAGGCTGTGCGAACGTTCCTCCGTCAAAACTTCGGAGCCACGGCCGAAGAAGAGGGCAACGCCATCATGCTGAAGCTCTTCGAGAACGAGAAGAGAATGGAAGCGACCCAACCCGGCTCATACAGAAGCGTGATAGCAGACGCCTGCATGCAACTGGCCCGAGTGCTTTCCCGCCCACAACGTTTGCAAATGCTTTCGTTCTTGGCAGCAATTGCCAAGGCCGACGGACGCCTCGCAAGCGAAGAGATAGAGGCTCTGAGATTTATTACAAACAACCTGGGATTAGACGAGCAGGAACTTAACTCGATGCTCAACCTGGGTGCAACGACTTTGGAGGCCGCCTATGCCGTGCTTGAAATAGCACCTACGGCGAGCGACGACGAAGTGAAAGCTGCATACAAACGCATGGTCGTGAAACATCACCCCGACCGCGTAGCATCGCTCGGCGACGACGTAAGAGCAGCAGCAGAAAAGAAAATGCGTGAAATCAACGAAGCTAAAGACCTGATATACAAATCACGCGGACTATAGCTCTATAATGAATAGGGAAAACCCGAAACCGGAATAGGAATTTATACTTTGTGACTTCATCTATCATCACTACTTTTGCAGCATGAAAGTTGAACCATTCTAAAAAAATTACGACTATGAAAAAGATATTTACTACTTCAGCAAAGAATCTCTGGATACTCGCATTCATGCTCTTCTCTGCCTTTACACTGACAAGTTGCCTCGATGAGGATGAAGAGATTGGTGCCACCATCAGCGGACACTGGTTCGGCGACATGGACATGTTCTACAACGGCGAGCGCGCAAGAGGCTCGGAGGTAGAATTCTACCAAAGCTGGAGCTACGACCATGGCACTGGCGTACAGGTCGACTACTATGCTTACCACGCTGTAACGTCATATTTCAACTGGCGCGTACGCAACGGTATTCTCTACCTCACGTTCGATGACCCTGCTCTCGACTGCGCCATCGTGGACTATCGCCTCTCCTACGACTATTTCAGTGGTTATATTGCTGACTACTACACCCTGGAGAACCTCACCCACTTCAACCTGCGCAACTACGACCGCTACTGGAGCAGCTACGGTTACGGCTACTACGACTACTACGATCCCTACTATTATGCTAAGGCAACTCGCTCGGCAGCTGACAGCACAGCAACCGACTCCACGAAGGTCTACAACGAAGGGTATCATGGAATACGTGGTGTGAACATGAAAAAAGCCGGCACTTTGCCGCAGAACGAAAAAGCGGAAAACAAGTAAATAAATGATTCTTCACTAAAGACATCTGTCATGAAGCTTATAGTTTCAGAAGAAATAAGAGAGCGGTGCCCGCAGTTTGTGGGCGCCGCTGTTGTTGCCGATGTAGTCAACAGCGACTGCAACGATGGGCTATGGAATGAAATCCATGAATTTCTCGACGACTATCGGCAACGCTACACCGTAGACAGTGTGAAGCACATGCCACCCATCGAAGTCACGCGCGAGGCTTACCGCCGGTGCGGAAAAGACCCCAGTCGCTATCGCCCTTCGAGCGAAGCCTTGATCCGACGCACACTCAAAGGACATGAACTCTATCGCGTGTCTACGCTCGTCGACCTAATCAATCTGGCATCTATAGCCTATGGCTACAGCATTGGCGGTTTCGACGCCGATAGGATCCAAGGCGACACCCTCACGCTGGGCATCGGACGGGAAGGCGAACCCTATGAGGGCATCGGGCGGGGTCCTCTGAACATCGCCGGACTGCCCGTATACCGGGATGAAGAAGGCGGCATAGGAACTCCCACCAGCGACAATGAACGTACGAAGCTGCAGCCCGAGAGCACACGTCTCTTGGCCATAGTGAACGGCTACGACGGCGACCGCACGAACGTGACGTCGTGCGCCAAGTATATCCAACAGCTCTTGGTGAAATATGCAAATAGTGACGGAGGACGGATTATTGAATTCTGAACGACTGCGGAAATCATCAGCCTCCAACCTCTGACAGCTCCAGCCAACGCATCTCTTTGGTGTCGAGTTCTTCCTGAAGAACAGGCAGGCGCTTGCTCATGGCGGTGATTTGCTCTACGGAAACGGTGCCTCCGCTCAATGCCTTGGTGATCTCGTCTCTCTCACGTTCGAGCTCCGCTATCTCGCGTTCCAACGTCTCCATCTCTTTCTTCTCCTTGAAGGAGAGTCGTGGCGGACGAGGATTGGCAGAGCGCGTAGGCTGCTGTTTCAAGGCAGCCGCAGCCATCTGACGGGCACCAGCTGAAACTTGAGCCTTTGTTTCCTGCTGCGAGGCTTGCTGCTCTTTCTGGAACTGACGATATTGTGTGTAGTTGCCAGGGAAGTCCTGGACCACACCATCGCCCTGAAAAACAAGGAGATGGTCGACAACCTTGTCCATGAAGTATCTGTCGTGGCTCACTACAATAACGCAACCTTGAAAATCGCGTAGGTAATCCTCAAGGATATTCAACGTCAGAATATCCAAGTCGTTGGTGGGCTCGTCGAGGATGAGAAAGTTGGGATTCTGCATCAGCACGGTACAAAGATAAAGCCGACGACGTTCACCTCCGGAGAGCTTATAGATATAATTCTGTTGTTGCAGGGGAGTGAACAGGAAATGCTGAAGAAACTGCATGGCCGAGAGGTGGCGTCCACCTCCCAAATCCACATACTCAGCAACGCGCCGAACGGCATCGATGACGCGCATCTCCGGAGAGAAATCCAGCCCGTCCTGCGAGAAATAGCCGAACTTGACTGTCTCGCCCACTACAAAACGACCGCTGTCGGGCTTGACGAGACCTAACAACATCTTCACGAACGTAGATTTTCCAGTGCCATTGGCTCCCACGATACCCATCTTTTCGTAACGCGAGAAATTGTAGTAGAAATTCTTCAGTATGACCTTTGGCTTGCTGGCCGCGTTGGAAGGATCGGCCGGGAAGGTCTTACAGACATATTCGGCCTCGAAAATCTTGCTGCCGATGTAAGTGCTCTTGAGCTGCAAGGTCATAGCATTCTCTTCAGTGCGACGGCGAGCGCGCTGTTCCAAGTCGGCAAAAGCTTCCTCACGATAGCGAGCCTTGTGACCACGGGCCTGAGGCATCCGCCTCATCCATTCCAGTTCGGTGCGATAGAGATTGGCGGCACGGGCGATGTTGGCGTTCTGGACGTCGATACGTTCCTGACGACGTTCAAGATAGTAGGCATAATTACCCCGATAGGTGTAGAGCGTCTGGTCGTCGAGTTCCAAGATGAGCGTACACACACGATCAAGGAAATAACGATCATGGGTCACCATAAGCAGAGTCATGGCTGAACGAGAGAGATAGGTCTCGAGCCATTCTATCATCTCAAGATCAAGGTGGTTCGTCGGTTCATCAAGGATTAACAAGTCAGGCTCTTGGCAGAGGACATTAGCCAGGGCGACGCGCTTGAGCTGACCGCCAGAAAGCTCGGAAATAGGCTGACCATGGTCGGTGATCTTCAATTTGGTTAGATATTCCTGTATGCGTTGCGGCTCCTCGCGACACTGCCATAGGCACGCTTGCATGACCGTCATATCACGAGGATAGGACGGGCTCTGCTCAAGGTAGGCAACTCGGAGGTCCCGACGAAAAATGACGGAACCGCTCTCAGGCTGTTCGCGACCGGCTATTACATTCAACAGAGTGGTCTTCCCCACTCCATTCTGAGCAATCAACCCTACTCGCTGGCGCTCAGCAAGGCCAAAACTGACATCGTGGAACAGCACTTTATCGCCAACGGAGAAGCTGAGATTATCAACTTGAAAAAAAGGATTTACCAAAGCCATAACTACGATTTTGAGCGCGAAAGTAATCAAAAAATGCCAAAAACCTTTGACAACTTCAAATAAATGTTTACCTTTGCCGCGAATTTATGAAGGATTAACCTTAAACGCATGGTCAATCCATTGTAGTTTCCATTGATTTTAATAATATTTCTATGATAGAGTAAGAGCAAACTATGCTCTTATTGCTATTGAAAACTTAATAATACTATGCACACGAAGATTGAACTCGAAGCATTGCCTATGGATGAACTCACGTCCATGGCAAAAGCTCTGAAGGTGAATGTAAAGAAAGATACAGAAAAACTCGATCTCATATACAACATCATCGAAGCCGAACTCTCCGCGGAACCTGCTCCTGAACCTCTTCCGAAAAAAAGAGGACGAAAAGCCAATCAAGAAAAAGGAACTGCGGTTGCCGACAAGAAAAAAGGAGCTGAAGAAGAAGCTGTGGAGAAGAAAGAAAAGGCAAAGGCTGACACCAAGGGCAATGAAAAGTCCATGGAACCTGCTGAAGAAGCTATCGCCAAACCTGAAAAGACAACAAGGACAAAAGCAAAAAGCACTGCCAAGGCAACTTCGACCGACTCTGATAGGCCTCAGCCAACAAATCTGACTGTCAGCACAGATACCGAAACTCAGCAGCCTAAGCGGCGAGGGCGCAAGTCGAAGGCTGAGAAAGAAGCTGAGGAAGCCTTGAAAGCACAGGCACAGCTGCCCTTTGACGAAGGCTCAGGAGCAATGTCGCAACAAGAAGAATCGATGCCTCAGCCCACCAACGAAGCTGAACCGAGAAAGGATGAAGTGGAGAATGGCGAATCGGATTCCACCGTTGAAAACAGCAATGAGGACGCAATCAATAATGATGAAAGCGCAATAACACGAGCTGAAGCTGAAGCATTCTTCAATGCCGACGAACCTGACTTCATAATTACGCAACCGATCCCTGAAGTAGCTCTCCAAGATGTAGTAGCAAATCATCCCGAGGATGATGGCTTAGAAGAGCCTTCTTACATCCAGAATCTCAATATTATCCACAATATTGCTGAAGACAAGAATACTCCTCAGCAAGTCGACAACAAGAAAGCCGAACCTAAGGCTTTCGATTTCTCAGGACTTGTCAGTACAGAAGGTGTGCTCGAAGTAACTCCCGAGGGCTGGGGCTTCCTACGATCCAGCGATTACAACTATCTGGCAAGCCCCGACGATGTTTACGTAAGCCTGCAACAAATCAAACAAATCGGCATGAAGACTGGAGATGTTGTCGAGGGTTTTGTAAGGCCACCCTTTGAAGGTGAAAAATATTTCCCCTTGGACAAAATTATCAGTGTCAACGGAGTCTCACCATCAAGAATACGTGACCGTCAGGCCTTTGAACACCTCACCCCACTCTTTCCAGAAGAAAAATTCAATCTTTGCCGAGGATATAACGACCCCACCAGCGTACGTATTGTAGACTTGTTCTCACCAATAGGCAAGGGACAACGTGCGCTTATCGTGGCACAGCCTAAGACGGGTAAGACGATTCTCATGAAGGAGATTGCCAATGCCATCGCAGCAAATCATCCAGAAGCTTACCTGATGATGCTTCTCATCGACGAGCGCCCTGAGGAAGTGACCGACATGGCACGCACAGTGAATGCTGAAGTCATAGCCTCAACTTTCGACGAACCCGCCGAGCGCCACGTAAAGATTGCCGGAATCGTTCTTGAGAAAGCTAAACGCATGGTAGAGTGTGGGCACGACGTCGTCATCTTCCTTGATAGCATTACACGCTTGGCACGCGCTTACAACACCGCAGCCCCGGCCAGCGGAAAAATTCTTACCGGCGGTGTCGATGCCAATGCTCTGCAAAAGCCCAAACGCTTCTTCGGCGCCGCACGCAACATTGAAGGCGGAGGTTCGCTGACCATCATAGCTACAGCCCTTATAGACACGGGCTCGAAGATGGACGAGGTAATCTTCGAGGAATTCAAGGGAACAGGAAACATGGAATTACAGCTCGACCGAACATTGGCCAACAAGCGTATATTCCCCGCAGTGAATATCGTTGCCAGCTCCACTCGCCGCGATGATTTGTTACACGACAAGTCTACGCTTGACCGCATGTGGATACTGCGTAAATATCTGTCCGACATGACTCCTATCGAAGCCATGACGGAATTAAAGAAACGACTTGAGGATACAAAAACGAATGAGGAATTCCTCATCTCAATGAATTCATAATTTATCATAGATGATATAATAAAAAAGGCCCCGCCATTGGCGAGGCCTTCTTTGTTATAATAGGACTTGTATTGCTTAAAGGCATCTAAAGCATTCAGAACTTATAGCCAAGAGTAAATGTAAAATTGTGACGGTCGAGATTCACATCCGTAGGAGTCAAACTCTTATCATCATCAGTAATAAATTGAGCCTCGGGCGCCTTCGCACTTTGATATTGATCGTCGAATGCATAGAAGTCACCATGCTGACGACGATACTTATATGCAAAGTCTGCATAGAAGTTCTTGCCTCGATAACCCATACCAAAAGAAATAATGTTTGCAGCTTTAAGGTTTATGTAGTCTGTACCTGTGACATAATTCATGTAGTATGAGTCTATAGTTTGGCTAAAACGACCATTAGTCTTCATAGGCTGGCTATAGAAGTTATAACCCAAGCGAACAGCGAACTTGTCTATAGGCTTGTATTCTATACCGGCACGAACATTATGAACACCTTTCATGACATTATTGGTTAAAGCATTCATCTCCTTATCTGAATCCATGCCAATGCTTTGGTCGCCCCATTCGTCACTTTCCTGACGCGGGTATCCCATCTTAGCCTTGTTGTTCAATGAGTATTCATACTCGACATCCCAAGCTAAATAATTATCGACCGTTGAACCTATGCTGGCACGAAACTTCCATGGTGCATGAAGGTTGAATTCGAGATAGTTTGCATCAGGACTGTCGTACTGCTTGTATTCTCTATCAGTTTCAAGATAGGTATAGTCGTAAGACCCTGCTGCTTCATTCCAGCCATTATTCTGCCATTTGGTATAGAAGGTGAAATAACTATTCTCCTGACGCAGCGTGTACCAGGTGGGAGTTTCTATAGCAACGCCAAAGCGGAGCGGACTATCTTCCATCGGACGAATTATTGTTCCCAATTTGAGGTTGAACCCAGTCCCATTAACATCGTGCTGTGCATCGAGTGTGTAGTCCTGAAAACTGAAATCGGGATGGTAAGCACCTTCGAAATAGCCATCGCGAAACTCAACATAGGAAGTGTTACTACGATATTTCAGGAAATTAATGCCAAACGTAGCTCCCCAGAAAATACGATCCTGCACACCACCTGAGATGTTTAGATCAAGGCCGTAGAGATTGCCGCTGGAGGTACGATAGAAAGAGTTATCATTATTCTTATACTGGAGCTGACCTCCGTCTGCTGCAAACACATCATAGATACCCACGCCATAGGCTTGGTTGACGAGCGAGCCGTTGTTTTGTGAATAGTATTTGCCGAAGTCCATCATTAGCCCGGCCAGTTGGGCTGCCTGCGATAGTCCACCAAGGTTATTGTGCTCGGCTATCATCGACTGGTGGAAATCCAGTTTCTTCTGCAAGTTAAGGCCGAAATTCACGTTGTTGCCATTCGTATTGTTGAAAGCTGCAACAAAACCTATTTGATCGAATGAAAAATGACCGCGCGCATCACCATCTATGGCTTTGGCATCTTGAACAATGCCCCCCATACTTATACTCAAGTCGTTGCGGCGCATCAAACCTATACCTGCCGGGTTATTAGAAATCACAGATATGTCGCCACCAAGGGCACCCATTGCACCACCCATGCCAACATAACGGGCTGTGCCGTAAACGTCGGAAGTGTTAGTAATGCGGTCGTTAGTATATGTGTCTTGCGCATAGCCCGAGACGTATGAGACCATTAGGGCTGCAAAAACAATTGACTTTTTCATTATTATATATTCTTGAAAGAAATTATTATTACAACAGAAACATATTAATAAGCAATATGGCTTAATCAGTGGATCAAAAGAGCTTATTAGGAAACATTAGCGACCTCTTCCGCCTCCGCCTCCGCGACTACCTCCTGTGAATCCTCCGCCTCCACGGCTGCCACCGGAAAAGCCTCCACCCGAGAAGCCTCCACTACGAGTACTACTTGAGCTGCTGCCAAAGCTGCCACTTCTGGATGAAGACGAAGAAGCACCCATGGTTGAACGTGAAGTTCCAAAAGACCCTACGCGTGAAGTCGTGCTTGAAGATGCATTTCCTCTTGAGGTAACGACATTACCTGAACGGCCTCCGGAAGTCGACTGGCGCGTACTAAACGTTCCTGCACGTCCAGTACTATTTGAATAGCCACCAGCACTCCTGCTTCCACGGCTGTAGCCAGCACCACGTCCTGTATGTCCACGTTGACGTGACGTATGAGCTCCATCTGTGCGGCTATTGTGAGCTCGTCCATAATAACCACCGCGGTAGTAACCACCGTAGTAGGGATAGCCCCATCCATAATAACCACCATACCAGTAAGGATCATATCCCCAATAGCCTCGCCAACCATAATAGCCGGTATACCCCCAATAAGGACGGTGCCAGCCGTAGTAGCCGCCATACCAGTAGGGATCATAACTCCAGTACCAGCTATCCCAATAGAAAGGATCGTAATAGCTATAGTACCAGGGTGAAGCATAAACGCCTGCATATCCAAAACGATTGAGACGACGGGTAAAGGCATAGTCCTCTCCATCCTGATAGCCCTCGTTGTAGCCTTGTGCATAGACATCATTTGCCAGAGAGCGTGTCGTCACAGCCATAGAGTCATCCATGACATATAGCGTGTCGTTACCAGGTATTTGGTACGTGAAGGTTCCGTCAGGATTCTCTACCATACGAGATTGGGCGCCACTACGACCACGACGGTTATATTCATCTACATCGCGAGCAGAACCACTGACATTGACGGGCTCATCCTCATCAGCATAAACAATCTGTACGGGCACATAGCGACGATCATCAGATTGAGCTTTAGCCTCAGCTTCTGCCTTGACCTTCTTCGCCCTCTTGTTTACAAAGTAGACATCGTCCTGGGCCACTAAGGATGTTAGTGGAACGAAAAGCAGTGCCATGACTGCCGACAAGAATTTTGTTTTCATCATTTTCATATCCTTCAATAAAATAGTTTATATTTTCTGGTGCAAAAGTAGTCCATCATCCATATTCGGCAAAAGGAAAAATCCTAAATAACGGGAGAAAATCCCTAAACGCTATACATAAACGTAACGCTCATTTTGCCATTAAATATACGGATACTTCTTTCTTTTGTGTCTACAAAAGTATGGATTAGTGCCCATTTAAGCAAACAAAGCAAATTAAAAATAAGGAAAATCAACAAAAAAGAAGTGAATGATGAAAAAATTAACTAATTTTGCGCCAAAATACGTATACATTAAAATAGAAAAACAATTATGAAAGCATTCGTTTTCCCTGGTCAGGGTGCCCAGTTCTCTGGTATGGGCAAAGACCTGTATGAAAGTAACGCAGAGGCAAAGGCTCTTTTTGATAAAGCAAACGAGATTCTCGGTTTCGAGATTACAAAGGTAATGTTTGAAGGTACCGCCGATGAGTTGAAGCAGACAAAGGTAACCCAACCTGCAGTTTTCCTTCATTCTGTTATCACCGCTATCTGTTTAGGCGACAAATTCCAGCCTGATATGGTTGGCGGTCACTCCTTAGGCGAGTTCAGTGCTCTCGTTGCAGCTGGTGCACTTTCCTTCGAGGACGGTCTTCGTTTAGTTAGTGCCCGTGCACAAGCCATGCAGAAAGCATGCGAAGCACAGCCTTCAACAATGGCAGCCATCATTGGTCTCGATGATGAAACTGTAGAACGTATCTGTGCCGAAGTTGCAGCCGAAGGTGGCGTATGTGTACCTGCTAACTACAATAATCCTGGCCAACTCGTCATCAGCGGCACAGTGGAAGCTATAGGTAAAGCGTGCGAGAAGCTGAAAGAAGCTGGTGCAAAGCGCGCCCTTCCCTTACCCGTTGGTGGTGCGTTCCACAGTCCACTCATGCAACCCGCGAAGGATGAATTGCAGGCTGCAATTGAAGCAACCGAGTTTCACACTCCCAAGTGCCCAGTTTACCAAAATGTAGACGGAAAAGCACACACAGTTCCTGAAGAGATTAAGGCGAACCTTATTGCACAGCTCACTGCCAGCGTTCGCTGGACACAGGAAGTCCAAGCCATGCTTGAGGCTGGAGCAACAGAATTTACAGAGTGTGGGCCTGGGAAAGCCCTTCAAGGCATGATTGCCAAAATCGCTAAAGGCATAGAAGGCCTTGTAGTGCGTAGCGCTACCGAACTGTAAGTCATCAGTTCCCGTAGTGACTTACGGGGCTATTACTATTCAAAATGACATTAAATCGTTTAAAAAAATTGTACTTGCTTGCTTGCATCGGACTCTTCGCGGGTCTGATGCAAGCTTGTTCATTATATCCCGACCCAGTGGAGATGCAAAAACCCGTTATCTATCAAGTATTCACACGCCTTTTTGGCAACGACACGAACGTTAATGAACACAATGGCGACCGCTCGGTTAACGGTTGCGGAACTATGGCCGATTTCACGCCTAAAGCTTTAGGCGAGATCCGCAATCTTGGTGCCACACATATTTGGTACACAGGCATCATCGAACACGCCACTCAGACCGATTTCTCGGCCTTCGGCATCGCACGCGACCACCGAGCCATTGTCAAAGGAAAGGCTGGCAGCGCATACGCAATAAAGGATTATTACGATATTGACCCCGATATCGCAACGAGTGTCCTCTCGCGTATGAAAGAATTTGATGCCTTAGTAGACCGCACTCATAAAGCAGGGCTGAAAATGATTATAGACTTCGTGCCGAATCACGTAGCCCGACAATACCATAGTGATGTATGCCAGGATGGTGTTCAAGACCTTGGAGCAGCCGACGATACGACGATGCATTTCTCACCGACTAACAACTTTTACTATTTCCCAGGCCACCAGTTCACAGCAGACTTCGACCTCCAAGCTGATGAGGATTCACCATACATAGAACAACCGGCCCGCGCCACTGGCAACGATGTATTCTCCAGTCATGCCCGCAAAGACGATTGGTATGAAACGGTGAAATTGAATTATGGCATCGACTACACAGCCGGACGCATTAACCATTTCGACCCTGTTCCTTCAACATGGAATAAGATGCTGGGGATACTGCAGTTTTGGGCAGATAAAGGCGTCGACGGTTTCCGCTGCGACATGGCCGAAATGGTGCCATCGGAATTCTGGGGTTGGGCTATACCTCAGGTGAAAGAAACTCATCCTGGGATTATCTTCATCGCTGAGATATACGGCCCCGACGCTTATCGTCGCTATATCCATGAAGGCGGTTTCGACTATCTCTACGACAAAGTTGGCTTATACGATACTTTACGTGCTGTGACATGTGGTAATGCAAACGCGGAAGCCATTACACACTGCTGGCAAGCTGTCGACGACATCCGACCAAACATGCTTTCATTCCTCGAGAACCATGATGAGCAGCGCATAGCTTCGGACTTCTTTGCCGGTGACGGTGAACACGGACGTGCACCGATGTTGGTGGCTGCTACTATCAGCACGGGACCGGTGATGCTCTATTTCGGTCAGGAACTGGGCGAGCGTGGCATGGATGACGAGGGATTCAGCGGACGCGATGGCCGCACGACAATCTTCGACTATTGGACTGTCAGCACCATCTCACGATGGCGCAACAAAGGGAAGTTTGACGGACGGAAACTTACGCCACAAGAGATTGACCTCCAGACTTTTTATAAAAAATTATTAAATCTATGCGAGAGCGAGAGAGCTATTCGCGAAGGTGACTTCTACGACCTTATGTATGTGAATCCGCTTAGTGATTCGTTCAACCCTCACCGTCATTATGCCTACCTCCGCAGATATGGAAAGGAAGTGCTATTATGCGTAGCCAATTTCGACGATAAAGAAGCTACAGTTGACATACATATTCCGGAACAAGTGTTTGAGCTCTACGGTCTGAAATCCAAGACCAAAGTCAAGGCTGTGAACCTACTCACTGATGAAGCTACTACTATAGCCTTTTCGCCATCAGTACCTGTTCGCGTAACCGTACCCGCACTTAACGGAGTAATTATGAAAATTAAATAAACATCTGTACATACACAAAAAGATAAGACATGACATTCCCTATAATATATGTTTCGCTTATTCTCGTATTCATGCTTGTAGCATTGATGCGTGAATGCCTGCGCCCAGGTCTTATCCTATTTACGGCTGTGGTATTACTGCTCGTGGCAGGCATCATCAACCCAGAGGAAGCTCTGAAAGGCTTCTCCAACAAGGGTATGATTACCGTTGCGCTACTCTATCTCGTGAGTGAAGGCGTGCGCAAAAGCGGGATACTTGAGCGGATAGTATTCAGTATGTTACCGAAGAAGAATGCAAGCATTACTTCAGCAGGAATGCGCTTCTATCCCATCGTAACTTTCATATCTGCTTTTTTCAACAACACCCCTGTTGTCGTCATCTTTGCTCCTATGATCAAGAATTGGGCACGCAAGATGAAACTGCCACCTACGAAGTTTCTCATCCCCCTCTCCTACGCCACAGTTATCGGTGGTATCTGCACCCTTATCGGTACGACCACTAATCTCGTGCTGCATGGTATGCTCATTCAGGAAGCCAAGGACGAGGCTTTAGCCGTTGAGAATGGTGCTGCCGAAGGCATTCTGATGCGTTTCGGAATAGATGGAATGTCAATGTTTGAACTATCGAAAGTTGGTGTTTTCATAGCCCTTGCCGGACTAATTTATCTGATTTTCTTCTCTAAATATTTCCTTCCCAATGATCGCCGTTCTGAGGAAGAAGCGGCAGAACAGGACCTTGCCCCTGGCATGACACGACACGAGGTTCTCCTCGGCAACCGCTTTCCTGGCTTGGGCAAGACGCTGCATGAATTTGATTTCTACAGACACTACGGGGCTCACGTCCGCGCCATCAGTCGTGGCGGCAGCATCGTAGAAGGTGATTTCATGAACATGCGAATGACCCATGAGGACACACTCATCATCGATGCAGACGACTCGTTCATGAAAGCTTGGGGCGATAGTCGTGTGTTCTGGATGATTAACCGAGTAGGCGACTACGAGCCGCCTATGGGACAAAAGAAGCGTTGGTTAGCATTGGTGCTGCTTATTCTGATGATTATCGGTGCAACTGTTGGGGAGCTCGAACCCGTGAAGCAGTACTTAGCGCAGTCCAACTTTGTTCAGGCGCACATGCCTGGGCTGAAGCTCGACATGTTCTTCTTCGTATGCATCACTGTGATTATCATGGCGTGGACGCGTATGTTCTCACCCCGCAAGTACACTAAGTTCTTCTCTTGGGACGTCCTCATCACCATCGCTTGCGCTTTTGCTATATCCACGGCGATGACGAAGAGCGGCTTTGCCGACTTCATTGCAGGCTACATCATTTCACTCACCGACATCGTCAAGGGTTCGGACTACGGAGTATATATCATTCTGGCTGCACTTTTCCTTATCACCAATATCTTTACCGAGCTCATTACCAACAATGCCGCTGCCGCATTGGCTTTCCCTTTGGCGTTGTCAGTTTCCGAGAAGTTAGGTGCTGACCCAATGCCCTTCGTCGTTTGTATCTGTTTCGCCGCCAGCTCAGCTTTTTCAACTCCAATCGGCTACCAAACAAACCTCATCGTGCAAGGCGTAGGCGGATACAAGTTTTCAGACTTCGTGAAAGTCGGTTTACCTATGAATATCATCGTCTTTACCTTGAGCGTGTTGCTCATCCCTATATTCTATCATCTGATTTAATATGGAAACAGAAAACATATACCCCATCACCATGATGACGCGCGAGGATAAAGAGCAACTGCTCAACCAGCGCGGTATGATGGTTTGGTTCACAGGCCTCAGCGGTTCAGGCAAATCAACTATTGCCCTTGGTGTTGAACGTGAGCTGCATCGACGTGGCCTGCTCTGTCGCATACTCGATGGCGACAATATTCGCACAGGCATTAATGCTGGCCTTGGCTTTAGCGCTGAAGACCGACGCGAAAACATCAGACGCATTGCCGAGGTAGGCAAACTTTTCGTTGACACGGGCATTATCACTCTTGCTGCTTTCGTCTCGCCCACCAATGAATACCGCCAACTGGCACGCAACATCATCGGAGCAAAAGATTTCTTCGAGGTCTATGTATCTACTCCTCTTGAAGAGTGCGAGCGTCGTGATGTCAAAGGACTCTATGCACGTGCCCGCCGTGGTGAAGTGAAGAACTTTACTGGCATAAGTTCTCCTTTCGAGGCTCCTGAACATCCCAACCTTGACATTGACACAAGTCGGCAGCCGTTGGAAACGAGTGTGAATCAGGTCGTCGAATTAATTATAGATTCATCAAAAGAAAAAGTATAATATCACAATTATGAATAACTATCATCTTTCTCATCTTCAGGAACTCGAAGCCGAAAGCATACATATCATCCGTGAAGTGGCAGCCGAGTTCGAGAACCCGGTAATGCTGTATAGCATAGGTAAGGACAGTAGCGTCATGGTACGACTAGCCGAGAAAGCTTTCGCCCCTGGCAAAGTGCCCTTTCCACTCATGCACATCGACTCGAAATGGAAGTTCAAGGAGATGATTCAGTTCCGCGACGAATACGCCAAGAAATACGGTTGGAACCTCATCGTGGAGTCAAATATGGAAGCGTTCAATGCTGGCGTTGGGCCTTTTACCCACGGTTCAAAAGTCCACACAGACCTCATGAAGACCAAGGCTTTGCTTGATGCACTAAACAAATATAAATTCGACGCAGCCTTTGGTGGTGCACGCCGCGACGAAGAGAAGAGCCGTGCTAAGGAACGCATATTCTCGTTCCGCGACCAGTTCCAACAGTGGGATCCCAAGAATCAGCGTCCCGAGCTGTGGGACATCTACAATGCCCGCATCCACAAAGGCGAGAGCATACGTGTCTTTCCGCTTTCTAACTGGACAGAGCTTGACATCTGGCAATACATTCGCCTTGAAAAAATCCCTATTGTACCACTCTACTATGCCAAGGAACGACCGTGTGTAGAGATCGACGGCAACCTCATCATGGCCGACGACGACCGACTGCCCGAGAAGTACCGACCAATGATTAAGCCGCGCATGGTACGTTTCCGCACCCTCGGCTGCTGGCCTTTGACCGGTGCCGTAGAGAGCACGGCAACAACCATCGAAG
Source organism: Prevotellaceae bacterium UBA4372 (assembly GCA_002391275.1). Lineage (GTDB taxonomy): Bacteria > Bacteroidota > Bacteroidia > Bacteroidales > Bacteroidaceae > Physcousia. Next base: position 33,870 of record DGSC01000070.1, read on the forward strand.
AAATTGTCGAAGAGATGATGACAACCACCAAGAGCGAACGTACCACGCGCGTCATCGACTTCGATCAAGAAGCCTCCATGGAACAAAAGAAACGCGAAGGCTATTTCTAAATGTCCTGTCTGTTGCGACTTTGTCGCAACCTTACTTTTTAATTAATCCATCCCTCATGACGGACCAACAACAACCCATTAACTTCGAAGCTGACACGACTTCCATTATCCCTGATCCGAAACAGGAACGAGAAACAGCTGTTGTCGACAGTCAATCTGTAGACATGGCCGAAGAGGTAGTCCTACAGATAGATGAGCGCCAACTGACACGCCAAGCGCTTTGGGAACGAAAGCTCTTGGATTTCAGCTTACGCAACAACTTGCTGAACATGCGTCTCGGCAAGCGGGCGCTTCAGTTCATATCCTTCGATGTGCCTCACGTTGAGGACGATCTTCAATCAGGCGACAATTATGCAATTCAACCATGGCCCGAAGGAAATAAAAAGCCAGAGGCCGAAGACGGATTGTTTCACTCTGCAACGCAGGCAGCCTCATTGAACGAAAAGGTAAAAGCAGACCTAAAATCTCATCAACTCACAACTTATCTATCAGTTTCTGAGCTGAAGCCGATTCTCACGAACCTTTATCGAGGTGCCAGAACTGCCTTGGAAGAGAATGGAGCCAACGCTTTGTTCATTGGCATTGGACTGCTCAAATGGTATGTCACAGAAAAAAGCGATCAACCAAGATATGCCCCCATACTGCTCTTGCCCGTCAACATCGTACGCAATGGAGCTGGCTATATCGTCCGCTTGCGTGACGAAGAAACAATACTAAACATAACCCTCTGCGAATTCTTACGCCAGCAGTTCAAGCTTCTTATTCCCACTTTCGACCCACTGCCTAAGGACGACAGCGGAGTAGACGTACATGCAATTTTCGCAGCCATGCGCAAGGCTATTGAACAGCACAAGAGATGGGAAATACTTGATGAGAGCGTGCTTGGCCTTTTCTCGTTCAACAAGTTCGTAATGTGGAACGACATCCACACAAATGCCGATAAACTGCAAGAAAGCCCCATCGTTAATAGCTTGATTGAACGCAGACTCACCATCAACGACACCAATAACAATGTCGACGTACACCAATTCGATCTCACCGCTCGTCCGGCTGATGTAGCCACCCCTATCAGCGTCGATTCGTCACAGCTCGAAGCCGTTATTGAAAGCGGTGAAGGTAAAAGCTTCATCCTTTATGGTCCTCCTGGAACAGGCAAATCGCAGACCATCACAAACATGATTGCCAATGCCCTCTACAAAGGCAAACGCGTGTTGTTCGTAGCTGAGAAAATGGCTGCTCTTCAAGTTGTTCAGAAACGCCTTGCAAAGATAGGTCTCGATCCATTCTGCCTCGAACTTCACTCCAACAAAGTCACCAAAACGCATTTCCTTGAACAGCTGCAACAGGCAATTGACGTAACACATGGACACGTAAGCGAAGACTTTAACAAGCGTTCCGAAGAGCTCTATGAGCTGCGTCAACAGCTCAACAGCTACATGCAAGCTGTACACCAAGTGGGTGATTGCGGCCTCTCCATCTACGACTGTATAGACCGCTATTTAGCGATTGGCGAGACTCCACTGGTCGATATACCGCTAAGTTTGACAAACAGTAAGCACGATAGCGACCTGGCCGAGCTAACAGAGAGGCTGGGCAAGCTTGACGCCGTATTCCAAGTAACCGGGCACCCTTCCCTACATCCTCTGACTGGTCTTGCTCCCAAAGATGACAGGCGTGAGAGTTTAGCCTTGCTTGAGGATCTGTTAAGAAAGCTCCAGGCCTCTGGCGAACAACCTTCTTCGCTGCTGAATGAATGGCAAACTATCCAGCAGAAATGGTTCCTGCCGAAACTCTTATCTACCAATAAATTTGTCAAGCGTATCCAAAAGATTGATTCAACGGTGACAAAATCTATCCTTTCATCTTTTATGGAGAGCTTAAAGCAAGTACCACAGTCCCTTTCAAGTGAGAACATAGCTTCCTGGCTTACACACAAAGACGAATGGAAAGAATGGTTCCAATGGTCAAGCCAGCGTACCGATCTTATTAGCATGGGATGGCAACCTGCAGTAGACCTCATAGAATCAGGTCAAAGCGGAGCTAATGCGGCAAAAGCTATCGCGCGCGTACTATATAAAGAATGGGCGCTTTCGATGATTGACGCCAATGACAGCTTGCGCCAGTTCAGCGGGCTTGTTTTCGATGATGTCATTGCACGTTATCGCCAACTCACCGAGTTCTTCCAAGAACTAACGAAGAAAGAACTCTACTGCCGCTTGGCAGCGCGCATCCCAAGCATAAGCATCGAGGCTGCAACGGGTTCCGAGGTAAACATCCTCAAAAGGAACATTGCCAACGGCGGCCGAGGAACCAGCATCAGACGGATTATCGACCAAATACCGAACCTCATGCCGAAGCTGTGCCCATGCATGCTCATGAGCCCCATAAGTGTTGCACAGTTCATTGATCTCAATTGGCCTAAATTCGACCTTGTCATCTTCGACGAGGCCTCGCAGATGCCTACATCTGAAGCCGTTGGCGCTATCGGGCGAGGCAAGGCACTCATCGTAGTTGGCGACAACAAACAGATGCCCCCTACCAGCTTCTTTAATGCTCAACAAGTGGATGATGAAGATGCGGAGATAGACGACCTCGACAGCATCCTTGACGACTGTCAGGCTCTCTCCATACCGAGCCACTATCTTGCCTTCCACTATCGCTCGAAACACGAATCTCTCATCGCTTTCTCCAACCAAGAGTACTACGATGGGCGACTCTTCACATTCCCCTCAGCCGACGACCGCTTACAGAAAGTGTCGCTTGTGAAGGTCGACGGAACTTACGACAAGGGCGGTAAACGAAGTAATCGTGCGGAGGCTGATGCCGTCGTAGCCGAGATTCTACGCCGACTCTCTGATACGGAATTATCAAAACTAAGCATTGGCGTTGTATCGTTCTCCGTGGCTCAACAGAATCTTATCGAAGATGTTCTCATGGAAGCGCTCAGCAGTAAGCCCGAATTAGAGGCTAAAGCCCTACAATCCGAAGAGCCCATCTTTGTTAAGAACCTCGAGAATGTTCAAGGCGATGAACGCGACGTAATTTTGTTTAGTGTAGGCTACGGCCCGGACAAGGACGGCAATGTGAGCATGAACTTCGGTCCTCTCAACAACCGTGGTGGCGAACGACGCCTGAACGTTGCCGTGTCCAGGGCACGCTACGAGATGATTGTTTTCTCGACTCTCCGAGCTGAACAAATCGATTTACGCCGCTCTAAAGCATTGGGCGTTGAAGGATTGCAGAAATTCCTCAAGTATGCCGAGACTGGACAACTATTGAAAAAAGATACGACAACAAGTCAGACGATCTACGATACAGATGCATTGGCCATTGACATTGCCGATAAACTGACAGCACTTGGCTACGAAACGTCTACAGCGATAGGACGTTCATCGTTCAAAGTAGATGTAGCTGTTGTAGATCCTACTGACCACGAACGCTACCTTCTTGGCATTCTTGTTGACAGCCACGCCCGTAATGCGACCAAGATTGCACGAGACAGAGAACTCACACAACCCTCCGTGCTGCAAGGACTTGGATGGAAAGTCCTACGCGTCTGGAGCATCGATTGGATGCAGAACCAAAAGCGTGTACTCGAAAACATTGTAAGTGCAATTGAAACCAAAGGCACGGGACCGAAGACCGAAGCTCCGCTAAATCTTACAAATCCCAAAATCGTGGAAGAGTCTGTGAAAGCCCATAAACCGTTAGCCGTGAAGACTGGTTTTGGCGAGAAACGAGACATCAATGAGATACCTGAGAGCAAAATCGACGAACTCGTTCTTCAAGTTATCAAAGAACAAATAGCTATTCCCCTCGACGGTATTAAGCTTGCAGCAAATCGCATGTTAGGCTACACTCGACGCACGGTCAAGACAGACAATGCCATCACTCGCAGTGTTGCTCGCCTTATCGCAAGTAAACAAGTCCTACGAGATGGGGATATTATCAAAGCAATTTAAACAAAACTATTCAATCAATGGATAATAAACTCGATATCAAAGCTTACCTCGATGCCGACGAACAGAAGGACCTCCTTCGTCTGCTGACCGCAGGAAGCGTAGACGACGGAAAGAGCACCCTCATCGGGCGCCTTCTCTTCGATTCAAAGAAGCTATACGATGACCAGCTGGCAGCCCTTGAACGCGACAGCAAGCGCGTAGGCAATGCCGGCGACCATATTGACTATGCCTTGTTACTCGACGGTTTAAAGGCTGAGCGCGAAGAAGGCATAACGATTGACGTGGCATATCGGTACTTCTCGACCAACAAGCGTAAATTCATCATCGCTGACACTCCGGGCCATGAGCAGTATACTCGCAATATGATTACTGGCGGATCGACGGCAAATCTCGCCATCATCCTTGTAGACTCACGTACAGGCGTTATCACACAGACACGCCGTCACACCTTCTTGGTCTCGCTCCTTGGCATCAAGCACATCGTATTGGCAGTGAACAAGATGGATCTCGTCAACTTCAAGGAAGAGGTCTTCCGCAACATTGTTGAAGAATACATGACGCTTACCAACCAACTGGGCATCGAGGATGTGACCTGCTTCCCCATCTCGGCTCTTGACGGCGACAATGTCGTTGAACGCAGCGACCGTACACCTTGGTACGACGGTCCTGCCCTACTCGACTTTCTCGAGACTGTGCCCATACATGCCGACCGCAACTACAACGACTTCCGCTACCCCGTTCAGTATGTTCTGCGCCCCAACCTCGACTTCCGCGGTTTCTGTGGCAAGGTAGCCAGTGGCGTAGTTCGCGTTGGTGACGAAGTTGTAGCTTTGCCGTCAATGAAACGTAGCCACGTAAAAAGCATTGTCACCTATGATGGTGAACTGAAGGAAGCGTTCCCGCCACAGAGCATAACTATAACCCTCGAAGACGAAATCGACATCAGCCGCGGAGAAATGATTGTGCATCCCGACAATGTCCCCAACATAGGTCGCCACTTCACCACTATGCTGGTGTGGATGGACGAAGAGCCCATGGACACGGGCAAGCAGTTCTTCCTCAAGCACAACACTAACACTACGCGTGCTACCATCGCTGCTATACGCCATCGCGTCGATGTGAATACGTTAGAGAAGAAGGAAGGTAAGCCTTTCCAACTCAATGAGATTGGACAAGTAGACATTCTCACAGCCAAAACGCTCTTCTTCGATGCCTACAACAAGAACCGCCAAACGGGTGCTTTCATCCTCATTGATCCCATCTCCAACAATACTTCTGCCGTCGGTATGATTCTCTCTCCGCTCGACGAGAGCGCACTCGAGAACGACCTCGTGCCGACGCTTGATATGAAGAAGCTGGGCATCGGTGAAGAACATTACGCAGCCATCGAATCAGCCGTCAAGGAGCTAAGCCGCCAAGGGCTGGAAGTGAAGATTGTAAAATAAGCCCTTGAATCCTCTATCATTAATCCTAAAAAGACATGGGACTACTTAAATTTGAAGACTTACCTGTCAACCCACTCGTAGGGGCCGATTGGAAGACTTTTAAGGCAATGACCGCCAAAGAGCCTATCGACAAAGGCTTCCGAATGAAATACTATCTCACCAAAAGCATCTGTCGACTGTTGTCTGTACTAACGCCTATCCAGGAGCGACGCTATCAGAAGCTCTTGGCAGACAAACCACTGGAGCACGATCCTTTGTTCATTCTCGGACATTGGCGCTCAGGCACTACCTTTGTGCACAACATCTTCGCACAAGACGAACATTTCGCTCACACGACCACGTATCAGACCGTGTTCCCTCACTTGATGATGTTCGGGCAACCGTTCTTCAAATTCATGATGAACATCTTCATCCCCAACCATCGTCCAACCGACGGCATGGAACTAACTCCCGACACGCCTCAAGAAGAGGAATTCGCGCTAAACAACACGATGCCCTACTCCTACTACGACTTCTGGTACTTCCCCAAGCGGATGCTCGACTACTGCGACCGTTGGCTCACCTTCGAGAATATTAAGCCCGAAGAGGAAGCTGCTTACAAAGAAGCCTTCATGCGATGTGTAAAGATATCACTCTGGAATACGGGCGGCACGCAATACCTCTCGAAGAATCCGCCTCACACGGGACATATCAAAGCGCTCGTAGACCTGTTCCCCAACGCTAAGTTCATCTATTTGATGCGTAATCCATACACGGTCTTTGAGAGCACCCGCTCTTTCTTCACGCAGACCATTGCACCGCTCAAACTGCAAGACGTAAGCGACGACCAAATTGAGATGAATGCCATCGAAGTCTATCCGCGACTCTACAAAGCTTATCAAGAGCAAAAGAAATTCATCCCCGAAGGCAACCTCTACGAGGTGAAGTTCGAAGACTTCGAGCACGATGCCTACTCAACGACCAAGGACATCTATACCAAACTGCAACTGCCGGGATGGGACGAGTCGGAACCTGCCATTCGTGCTTACATCGAAAGCAAGCGAGGATATAAGAAGAATAAGTACGAGTACAAGCCCCGTACCATTGAACTTGTCAACCGGCATTGGGGACAGGCCATTGACGATTGGGGATATGAGAGGAGATATTAAAGATTAGAAATTAGGTTTAGAGAAAAACATAAGCCTGTTTTCGATGGCTCTCGACGTTTTTATCGTCGAGGAAACAATCAGAATTACAATGAAAAGCCTCAAAGAATTATATCGCATAGGCACAGGCCCATCAAGCAGCCATACTATGGGACCGCAAGCTGCCGCCAAACAATACCTTGAACGACATCCAGAAGCAACGGCCTTCGATGTCGTCCTCTATGGTTCTCTTGCCGCGACAGGCAAAGGACACATGACGGACGTAGCCATCCTGCGAGAGCTCGAAAAGCAAGGTCCAGTGGACCTGCACTGGGAACCGAGTGTCTTCCTACCCTTCCACCCCAACGGAATGAAGTTTGCCGTGAAGCAACCCGACGGATCACTGTGGGATGAATGGACGGTCTATAGCGTAGGTGGTGGCGCGCTCTCCGAGGGAAAGGATGAATCGTCAGAACCAGAAGACGAGAGTCTTTATCCCCTTCAGACCATGGAAGAAATCATGACTTGGTGCCAGAAGACAGGCCACACCTTCTGGGAATACGTCGAACAATGCGAAGGTCCCGAGATATGGGACTATCTACGCGAAGTGTGGCAGGTGATGCAAGAATCCGTGGAACGTGGCATCAACCACGAAGGCATACTGCCAGGCCCGCTCGGGCTCCAGCGCAAAGCACCAGTTTACTTCACGAAAGCTAAAGGCTACAAAGCCAATCTCCAGAGCGATGGCCTCGTCTATGCCTACGCCTTGGCCGTGAGCGAAGAGAATGCCTCCGGAGGTATCATCGCTACAGCCCCCACCTGCGGCTCGTGCGGAGTTCTGCCGGCCGTGCTTTACCACCTTAGCCACGGACATCTATTCTCCGAGGAACGCATCTTACATGCCCTCGCCACAGCTGGACTCATCGGTAATTTGGTAAAGCACAACGCCAGCATCTCTGGTGCTGACGTAGGTTGTCAGGGCGAAGTTGGCGTGGCTTCGGCTATGGCGTCAGGTGCTGCTTGTCAGCTTTTCGGCGGTTCTGTAGCTCAAATTGAATATGCGGCAGAGATGGGGCTGGAACATCACCTGGGCATGACGTGCGACCCCGTCTGTGGGCTTGTGCAGATTCCATGCATTGAACGCAATGCCTTCGCAGCTGCGCGTGCCTTGGATGCCAACTTCTACGCCTCACTCTCCGATGGCCAACACCGCGTTTCGTTCGACCGTGTTGTACGTGTGATGAAGCAAACCGGCCACGACCTTCCTTCGCTTTACAAAGAGACTTCTGAAGGCGGACTCGCTCGTATCGGCATACGGGAACAGCCACAATAACTCATGCGACAGGCCTTCGTGTTCCAAGCAAATACACGCGTTAAAAAACACACTTAGGCGCATCGGCCAATTCTCTTAGGCGCATCGACCATTTCTCTTAGGCGTATTGACATATACGCGTAACCGCATAATTTGAAACTCTCCTGAGAATCTCCGCAACAGTCTGTCAGATAAAGTTAAATCATAAAAAAAATTCAAAATATATGCCTAAACACCACATACACGTGTTTAGGCATCTTTTTTTATGAATAAGTTAGCAAGAAAAAAGAATGTAAAAAAAGTAGTGATTTTCTTGTAATGTCTCAAAAATATTGCTACTTTTGCGGACTTGAATAATATTTCACTTAACCAAACTATAACTATTAACCCTTCAAACTAATGAGTCAAAAACGTGTTTACACCTTCGGCAACGGACAAGCTGAAGGCAATGCGCAGATGCGCGAGCAGCTCGGTGGCAAAGGCGCCAACCTGGCTGAGATGAACCTCATCGGCGTTCCCGTGCCTCCGGGCTTCACCATCACCACCGACGTGTGCAATGAGTACTACGAGGTAGGTCAGGAGAAGATCATGGAGCTCCTCAACGACGATGTCATGGCAGCCGTCAAGCACATCGAGACCCTCATGAACTCCAAGTTCGGCGATGCCCAGAACCCGCTGCTCGTCAGCGTACGCTCCGGCGCACGCGCTTCCATGCCCG
>DGSC01000023.1 GCA_002391275.1 Prevotellaceae bacterium UBA4372
TCTCCATAATCCTTGCTGTTTTTTTGAAAGTTTGACATAAAGTGATAGTTTTCTATATCTTGATTTGCATTTTTATGATAATATTTCTTGGTCGTATGTTGAAAGAATACAAAGATTCTGAGAGGGAGCCGAAAGAGGTGTAGCGATAGTCTGTCTCGTTAAGGAGATTGGTGGCGGCAAGAGAGATGTCAACGCTTTTGGAAAGGAGCCAGCGGACAGAGGCATCAAGGAAAATGATGCTGGCGGTCTGGCCGGTGGAAAAGCGCGTGTAGTAATGCTCTGCGCCGAAAGCAATATGCCATTGGTCAGTAGGCAGGAGTGTAACGGAGAGGTTTTGGCGCAGTGCACTGTGGATGGCCTTTACTGCATCGACCTTGTATTGGTTGTTAGTGTAAGTCAGTCGATAGTCAGAGGAGAGCCAGCGCGTGAATTTGCCAGAGAATTTGGGTGCAAGGATGATGAAGGTGGAGGTGTAAGGCTGTTCCACGTTCTGACGCATCATCTTGGCACTGGTGTGTCCAAAAGACGCATCAATGCCTACGGTGATTTTGGTTGACCACAGACCTTTGCTGATGCCGCCATTGAGTTGAGTGATGGAAATAGTGTTTCCACAGGCAACAAAAGCTGTAAGAATGCGGTCGCCGATGAACAGCTGGTTTTGCATCAGGGGCTGATAGTCCTGTTCGAATTTGACAGAAAGATTGGCAAAGAGCGAGGTGATGGGGTTTCGGTAGCGCAGTCTGACGAAAGCCGAACGTTGCCGTATGCTTTCTGTGGATGGTGTCTGAAAAGTGAGGTTTCGGAAGTCAGACATAACGACGGTTTGCGTGTAACTGCTTGGCGCGACAGGCTGGAGGCTGTAGTTGAGATAAGCAGAGAGCTCGGTCTTGGCCGTGAGTTGGTGGCGAACATAGACCATTGGCGAGATGGTCATAAAGTGCTTTCCCGTAGAGGTGTCGGCCAGTCGGTCTGCTATATGATAATAATAGTAGCCAATGGGCAGTGAAAACGTCAGCCACCAGCGACGATGCTGATAACGGGCTTCGGGCGAGGCGTAAGTTTTGAGGACGGTGAAGTTTCGACGGCCATCTAAAGAATAGTCAGGCAGCATGAGACCACTGAGACTGCTTTGGAAACGGTGCAGATTGAGGTCGATGCCGCCACGGGCGTAGAACGACCAACGACGGAGTAGCCAGCCATAGCGGGCTTCAGTAACAGAGCGGAAATCATCTGTAGTAAGGTCTTGCTTAATACTATCGGCAGTAAGCGAATGGGGTCGATGGGCATAGCGGTTGTGCGACGAGATGGTCAGTAGATGGCTGTCAATACGACGAACCAGTTGCAAATCGTTGGTGATGTCAAAGGATGGGAGGTCGGACTGTTGCTGTAGTGTTTGCGTACCGCTGACGGCAGACGTAGCATGATTCCACAGGGCATCCACGCTGAGATTGTCCTTCAGATAGTTATTGTGCCGATTCAGTTGCAGTGACCATTCGCCGTTTAGCTGGTTTTTGTGGCTGCGCATAGTGTTCTGCTCTAAGAACGAGGGTATATTCTTGTCGAAATAACGAGTAGTGCAGGAATTGGCGAAGTCCAAACGGTCAGCTTGATAGGTAGCATTCAGCTTGACATCAAGACCATCGGCTACATGACGGGAATTGCTCGACTGTGCCAGAAATGAAAGATTGTCACGGGTGCGCAGTTCGTCAAGCGGCGCAGAGGTGGTGCCGATGGCGATGTAGTCTGGCCACGGATTGTCATTATAGCCACTGCCTGGGAGTGTGTTGTCAGTATGCCTCTGACTCTGACTGTTGGGATTCCATCCTGTATCGTTCAGTCGCAACGTTTCCATGTTCTGCCATTTCCTAGCAATGCGCATGGCAAACACGGATGCATCGTAGAGCAGAGGCTCGGTACCCATGCCACCATTCAAGATGCCAATCCAACGGGCACGGGCGGCTTCTTTAAGTTTGATGTTCAGTCCGGCTTGCTGTGAGAACTCCAGTCCTTCAAGCACCTTCACGGGCTGGTGGTTTTCCATAATCTCTACGCTGGCCACGTCGTCAGGAGAAATGTTATTGGTGGCCACGCCGTAGCGGTCGTTCACAAAGTCAGAACCGTCGATATAGAACTTGTTGATAGGCTCGCCGTTGTACTTGATGCTTCCGTTCTCTGTCACCTCCACACCTGGCAAGCGACGTAGCACGTCGGCTATGTTGCGGTCTTGTTTTTGAGCCCACTTGCTCATGGAATAGACCAGTGTGTCACTTTTCTGAATAATATCGGGAGCCTTGATGATAACGTCTTTCAGTTGTGTGGCCTCCGGCTTCATCTTGATATGCATCGGACTTTCTGTAACATCTACCACGATACTACGATAGCCCATTGACTGCACACGAATTTGTCGTGCCTCACCCTTTAAGGAGAAACGCCCGTTATTGGTGGTAAAAGTGTAGCTTTTCCCGTCGACGGCCTGAACGATGGCACCAGCTACAGGCTCGCCACTTTCCTCGTCGGTTACAAAGCCAACAAGTGCCTTCACCTGTCCATAGCAGAGGGGCAGGTGAAGGTACACATATAATATTAGGATGGCGAGTCGTTTCATCAGATATTACTTCCAATCGCGTTCGATGTAGTCGTATTGTAAGGTTCGTGGTTGAGTGATGTCTGTACGAGGTTGGCCGTCGGCCCCCACCACATTCACGTTGACACCATTTACATTCATCATATATGCGAAGGGATCGGTGTCAAACCTTAACTTGGTAGCATAGAATTTGGTGCGAGTGGTCTTGTTGAACGGTACTTCGGGTATGGTGATGGCTCGGTCGGCCTTGGAGTTGATGCCCACACAGGTAAACTCATACTGACGCCCCTCGTCATAGACCTGCATGATGAACCCCGGCAGACCACCAAACTTCCACGGGCCGTCGGCGACGGGTACGGAGTCGGTGTAGAATGCTGTCCACCGCCGGCCACGGAAGTTGCACACGGCACTCTTGCATTCATAGCCCAATATCTCACACGTCTCGTCGGTCAGCGTCCATTCCTGCGTGGGAATGTCCTCTTCGTATAAGAACCAGTCCGTGGAAACCTTGTCGATGACGGTGAAGCGCCCCTGCGGATAGTTCTTGAAGATGCTAAACGTCTCGCCGCCTATGTAACTGTCTGGGTTAGCCCGGATTTGTTCAGCTGTTGAGACGCGAATAAGTGAATCAATCTGCATGGCTCGGAAACTCGTGAACTTCGACATACCATAAGTCACTTGCAGTGTCATTCGGTCAGTCTCTGTCTGACTCACATCGGTTGTGTCAGTCAAGTACTTGTAGTCATACATAAACTCCATCACTGCCTTGCCGATTTCTTTCTGCTCAACGGGTGTAGCAGTGTTAATTCCTGAGGCTTTGCCTGCCTTGATTACATACACTTCCTTCCTGTGCTCTACTTCTTGTGCCATCATTGTGCTGACAAGGGCAGAAGCGAGAACGATAGATAATACTCTTTTCTTCATTTTATTTACGTTTTGATGTGAAATTGGGTGCAAAGATAGGGCTATTGTACCCCGTAAAAGAAAATAATTATTACTGAATTATTACTGTTTGGTATTTTTAGGATTCTTTCTGGCGCGGGTTCATAATAAATATGTACTTTTGCAGCATGGAAAGAAGATTCAAGTTCATATATGGTCTGACCATCTGTGCCATCGTAGCCTACAGCATCGTGCAGGGCTACTGGCTTTACAGCCGTTACCGAATGTCGCTTGAAGAATACAAAAGTGAACTGTACAGTATGATTATTGCCTGTGCTGAAGAAGAATTAGCAATCAGGAAATCATTGCCACATTCTCCAAGGTTCTACGGTAACCGTTTAAGGAAAACAAGCGAAATAAAGGGGGACGATGTTGTTGAGACATGGAGGTATGAAATCTTTGCGCTTGATACGCTACATTATTCTCTCCCCATTCCCAAAGGAGCAGATGCCCATACATATCTATTGGAGTATATAGCCAGCCTCCTCGACGACCATCCTGCGGAGTTACCCGAAGGCTTGGAATACTTTGTGTTTACTTGTGACAGCAAGGACAACAAAGACATGGGAACAAGCCAATTGGTTGAAGCACTCAACCGCTTCACCGTTGACCATCAGCATCCATTCCAAAAGGAAAGGCTCGACAGCATCCTGAAGTCACGAGATATAGCTGCTCAAAGCGTTACAACCACGAAAGCCGACACGATGATCTGGCAACCGTCCATGCAAACAAAGGGATCCATTTGGCAACCCGTAATGCAAGTGTCTTATCCTTACGACATCTTCGAGGGGCAAGTGGTTGTGGTGACAACAGCCATCTGTATTTCACCCGTCATCCGCAAGATGGCTTATACGTTGCTGATAACCATATTGCTCTCGTTCTTCCTTATCTTCTGTCTGGTTTATCAGATACTGACCATCCGCAAGCAACGGCACATCGAGGCCATTAGGCAGGAATTCCTACACACGATGATTCATGAACTGAAACGGCCTATATCGACGCTGAAAATGTGCGTGTCGTTTATGGGCAATGAGCGGATGATGCAGGACGTGGAGAGCAAGCAGAAGATACTCAGCAGTTCGTATAACGAGTTGGACAACCTGACTTCGTATTTCTCGAAACTCCGCGACATCACGTTCTGCGATTCCGCCGAAATACCTTTGGTGAAGTCACGTTTTTCGCTTCGCAGTCTGATAGAGGAATGTATTGGCAAGCAGAACATTCCCAGCGGTAAAGAGGTGAGGATGGAGATCGTGGCCGAGGACGATTTGGAGATACGAGCCGACCGTATGCATTTGGCAAACATCGTCTGCAACCTGCTGGAGAATGCCGTTAAATACTCTATAGAGGCGGTGACCATCAGGATAGACTACATGATGCGCGAGGACGGGATGATGCAAATTGCCGTGGCGGACAATGGCATCGGTATCGCAAAGGCCGACCAGCGGTATGTGTTCGACAAGTTCTACCGCAGCGAGTCGGCAAAAGACAAGGCCATCCCCGGCATCGGACTTGGACTGAGTTATGTGAAGTTGCTGGTGGAGGCACACAGTGGCAGTATCAGCCTTGACAGCACGGAGGGTGAAGGCACCACATTTACAATCGTAATACCACAGAAGGATGGAGAGGATTAGGATATTGCTCGTTGACGATGACCTCCAGAACTCGGAGTTTCTTCGGAAGTTCTTAGAGGTGGAGGGTTACGAAGTAACTTACGCAGAGAATGGCCGCAAAGGTTGGGAGGCATTCTCTGCCGCCAAGCCCGATTTGGTGTTGCTCGACGTCAATATGCCAGTGATGAATGGTTTTGAGTTGGCGAGGCTTATCCGTGAGCGTGACCTGGGCGTGCTGATCTTCTTCCTCACCGACCGGACGGAAAAGGCCGACCGCCTGAAAGGGTTCGACCTGAAAGGCAATGACTACATACCCAAGCCGTTCTATCCCGAAGAACTGATTGCCAAGATTCGTGAGCGTTTCGAGCATCGCCAGGCTTCATTGCCCTCGCGTATGGTCATCGGCCAGACCATTTTCGACTGCAACCTCTCCACGATTGAATATGCCGGAACAGTGCAACACCTCTCTGCCCGCCAGTCGGAGATTCTCGCCATCTTAGCTCAGCATATCGGTCAGACCGTAGAACGTTCGTATCTGCTGGAACACGTCTGGGGAAACGATAGCTATGCCAACTCCCTCGCCCTCAATGTCCAGATAACCTACATCCGCAAACTACTCGAACCCGACACCACCATCTCTATTGTGTCCCTCAAGAAGCGCGGCTATAGGTTGGAGGTGATGTAACAAGATGAGCCTGGAAGACTGCGGCGTCCGCCGCATCATGGGTATCACCCAAGAGGCCATCCGCTCCACTCCGACAAGACCGAAAAAGTGTCTGCCGAGGTGAAAGTCTGAACAAATGTTCAGGGGATTTGTGAATATTTGGAATTATTTCTCCGAA
>DGSC01000030.1:0-134 GCA_002391275.1 Prevotellaceae bacterium UBA4372
CACGTAGATGTGAACATCGTCAGCGGCGACGTCCTGGACATCGAAGCCTTCAAGGCATGGCGCCCTGAATATGCGACAGCAGAGTTCATCCTTGAGGACGGCCGCTACGTCTGCGGCTGGGCCGTGGAGAAGAT
>DGSC01000030.1:192-14797 GCA_002391275.1 Prevotellaceae bacterium UBA4372
TGTCGAAGTCGATGTTCAACGTGGTAAACCCAGACATGATTGTAGAGAAGTTCGGCGCCGATACACTGCGACTCTATGAGATGTTCCTCGGTCCCGTGGAGCAGGCCAAGCCTTGGGACACCAACGGCATCGACGGGTCGCATCGCTTCCTCAAGAAGTTCTGGAACCTGGCTCAAAGTATTATTTCTCAGAGTAACCCGGATAAAGAGAGCACTCCAAGCCCTGCCGAGATGAAGGCTTTGCACAAGCTCATCAAGAAGGTGACCGAGGACATCGAGTCGTTCAGCTACAACACAGCAATCCCTGCCTTCATGATAGCAACGAACGAACTCTCGCAGCTTAAGTGCCAGCAGCGTGCCATTCTCGAACCTATGGTAATTCTCATTGCCCCCTTCGCCCCGCACATCGCCGAAGAGCTGTGGGAGGAACTCGGACACACAACCAGCGTCTGCGATGCCCACTGGCCGGAATTCAACGAAAAATATCTGGTCGAAGATACCGTGAAGATGATGGTAGCCTTCAACGGCAAGACGCGTTTCAGCATCGATTTCCCTGCCGACGCCGACAATGCCACTATCGAAGCAGCTGCCCGAGGCCATGAGCTCACACCCAAATACCTTGAAGACAAATCAATCATCAAAGTAATCATCGTGCCCAAGCGCATGATAAACATCGTAATGAAATAAACAAAACAGCCCACTCCGCACAGGACAACCTCCGTGTGGAGTGGGCTTAATTATTTATCAAAAGCTATGAAAAGCCCAAAAATAGGTTGGATCATCGACGAAGTCAAAGACTATGTCTTCATCGCACTCGGATGCCTTGGCTACTGCATCGGCTTCTGCACCTTCATGCTTCCCTATGAATTCACGCCAGGCGGCATGACGGGTGTCTCGGCCATCATCTACTACGCCACAGGTTTCCCTACACAGTACAGCTACTTTATCATTAATGCTATCCTGCTTGCCATAGGTCTCAAGATTCTTGGCTTCAAGTTTTTCGCCAAGACTATCTATGCCACGCTCTGCATTACCTTTTTCCTCAGCGTCGTTCAGAACATGATAGCATTGCCCGACGGCTCGCTGCCAAAGGTCGTGGGCGACCAGCCTTTCATGGCTGCCGTGCTTGGTGCCTGCATCGAAGGTGCTGCGCTGGCGCTGGTGTTCATCAACAATGGTTCCACTGGCGGCACGGATATCATCGCCGCCATCGTCAACAAGTACAAAAACTTCTCGATGGGCCGCGTGCTGATGTGGCTCGACTTCATTATCGTTTCGTCGAGTTTCCTCGTCTTCCACGATTGGAACAAGGTGGTCACCGGTTACGTCATCCTGCTCATCTCCATGATTCTGCTTGACTACACGATGACCTCTGCCACCCAGAGCGTACAGTTCACCATCATCTCTGACAAACATGAAGAGATAGCACAGCAAATTAACAATGACGTACAGCGCGGCGTCACCGAACTGTACGGCGAGGGATGGTACTCGAAGCAAGAGCGTAGGGTGCTCATCGTCATGGCCCGTCGCCGCGAGAGTCAGCAGATATTCCGACTGATAAAACGAATAGATAACAAAGCCTTCGTAACTATGACCAAGGTCGTAGGTGTCTACGGCGAAGGTTTCGACCATATAAAAACATGAAAATAGTTTTTGCCACCAACAACGCCCACAAGCTGCAGGAGGTTCGCCAAATCCTTGGCGAGCGCTTCGAGGTAGTGGGACTTGCCGACATCGGCTGCACCGAGGATATTCCCGAGACAGCCGAAACGCTGGAAGGTAATGCGCTGCAGAAAGCACGCTACGTGAAGGAACATTACGGACTCGATTGCTTTGCCGACGACACAGGCCTCGAAGTGGCAGCACTCGGAGGTGCTCCCGGCGTACACACGGCCCGCTATGCCGAGCTTTTTGACAATGGTATTACTCACGACAGTGATGCCAATATGAACCTTTTGCTGCAAAAATTAGAAAAAAAAGCAGACCGCAGCGCAAGATTTCGCACCGTTATTTCGTTAATATACAAGGGTGAGGAGCATCTGTTCGAAGGCATTTGCGAGGGAACTATCCTCAGTGAGCGCCACGGCACAGAGGGCTTCGGCTACGATCCTGTGTTCCAACCCAAGGGCTACGACCGTTGCTTCGCCCAGATGAAAGCTGAAGAAAAGAATGCCATCAGCCATCGGGGACGTGCAACTCAAAAGCTTGTGGAATGGCTCCGAAAGCGTGAAGAATGAAAACTCAACGCCCGTCGGCTCTGTTTCTTTAGGCCGTCTCGGGGCTACGCTTTCAGCGTCTTAGGGTAAGATGGGCAACGCACAACCCAAAAGCCTAAAGACCTCACGGCCTATGAACCTGATAAATTGAGCATTCGCGAAACTTCAATAACTATTATATGATGTTTATTCAATGCCTGTCGCCTATGAAATACGGACGCCTGCTCAGTCGCATGACTTCTTCATGTAAACGCAAACATGCAGAATCGCTCAACGCTATATCATCATTTTTTCAGGCATCCGTCTTAACTTGCCAAGAGGCCCGAAAAAATTCTCTTAGGGAGATAAGCCAAAACACTTGGCCGCATCGGGCAATTCTCTTGGCTGCATCGGGCAATTCTCTTGGCCGCATTTTTCTCACCCTCTTTCTTTCGCTTTTCGTCTTGTCTTTGTCGGGCCGCGAAATAGGCTCGTGGCAGATATACCCCGCTTATACTTATTGCTCCAACAACATCAGCGTAGGCAAACGCATATATGCCATCACTGAGAATAACCTCTTTGCCTACGACACCGAGGACAAGAGCATAACACTCTTCGACTGGCAACATCAACTCAACGATGTCTCTATCGTAAATGCCAAATACAGTCAGGAAGCAGGACGAATCATCATCGTCTATGACAATGGCAACATAGATCTGTTGTCGGCTACCGACGACAACGACGTGGTAAACCTCTCACAGCTGAAAGACAATACCTCGTTCGTAAAGACAATCAACTACATCCAAATAAGCGGTCCACGAGCTTATTTGTGCACTACTTTCGGCATTATCGTGATAAACATGAAGGACTGTTTTATCGAAAACACCTTTCAGATGAACATGAACGTATATGCCTGTGCCGTTTCCGAAACAAAACTATTGGCTTCGACAGATGGAGGCATTTATGCAGGTGACCTCAGCAATAACCTCATGAACAAAGACAATTGGCAACTCATCTCCGAAAGCCTCAAGCCAAAATTTCTGGAATACTTCGACGGCCGCTTTTGGGCTTTGGACAGCCGCAACCTTTACCAAATCAATCCTGACCAATCGAATTTCTCAAGAATACTTTCTTCTTCTAACCTAAGCTCAGCGCCCAAATACTTTAATGTATGCAAAGATAGGCTATTGTTCAGCACGAACTCCAAGACTTATGTTTTTACATCCTACAATAGCCATGAGGAATACAACACCTCCTTCGACTGGGCAGCTCTCACCTATGATGGTAAATTATACTGGGCAGCCGACAAATATAGCGGTCTGCAAGGCTACAATTTAGCTGACGGCCAATTCACCGTGGCCGTGAGCTCCATTCAACCCAACAGTCCACTGCATGACTACAGCCTACACCTCAACCTCATCGGCGACCGCCTGCTCGTGGCTGGTGGCAACTGGGCTTATGCTACGGTCAACAGACCTGGCACAGTCATGATACTCGAACCCGATGGCACGTGGAACAACTTTGACTATAATTCCGTCAAAGAAATGTTCCCAAACGAAAACTTCATTAACGTCACCGACGTAGTCCAAGATCCTAACGACGAAAACCATCACTTTGCAGGTACATCCTTCAACGGAATCTTTGAGTTCAGAAACGGAAAATGCGTAGGACACTTAGGACTCGACAACAGCCCCCTGAAATCAGTATTGCCCAACAGCACTAATCCGCATTGGTTTGTAACTGCCAACGGACTCACCTACGACAAGGAAGGAAATATGTGGGTACTTAATTGCACCGAGAGCCTCAGCGATTCAATCATACGCATTCGAAAGACAAACGGTACATGGATTTCCTTGCCCACAAAAAGCGAATTGCCAGATATATCTACGGCCGACAAAATATATTTCGACAGTAAGAACCGCATTTGGATCAATAGCCGTCGACACTTGTCAAGAGGTATCTATATGCTCGACATCAACAACACCCTCGAACGCCCGTCGGACGACTACAGAATGTTGCGCTCCTCAATCATCAATCAAGACGGCACCTCCTATGCTCCCGACTTCTTCTACGACATAAAAGAAGATCATGACGGCAATATATGGATAGGCACCAACATGGGACCTTTTGTCATCACCGAGCCCGATAACTTCCGTTCGTCGTCGTTCACCTTCGAACAAGTCAAAGTATCACGCAACGATGGAAGCGGTCTGGCCGACTATCTGCTCAACGGATTAGACATCACGTGCATAGCCATTGACGGAGCCAACCGTAAGTGGTTTGGCACAATCAATAACGGCATCTATCTGCTGAGCGAAGATTGTCAGGAGGAAATAGCCCACTTTACAACAGACAATACCCCATTGCCTACAAACGAAATTTTCGACATCATTATTCATCCTACCACGGGTTGCGTCTACATAGCCACAGGAAAAGGACTCTGCAGCTACATGTCTGATGCCACCGAAGGCCAAGAAGAACTGAGCAAAGACAATATTGTGGCCTATCCTAATCCTGTTTCTCCGGACTATACAGGCCCCGTCGTTGTGCGTGGATTAGTAGCAGACAGCGAAGTAAAGATAGTGTCTTCGAATGGACAAATCATACGAAGCGGAACCTCCAACGGCGGCACTTTCACCTGGAACGCCTGCGACCAGCGTGGCAAACGCGTATCTTCAGGGGTCTATACGATTATAGCTAACACAGAGGACGGCAAGAAAGTTGCTACCACGAAAATAACCGTCATCAGATAAACTCCACAACCTCATTGCCCTGAATGTTGACGTTGCAGGCAACGCTCACAGACGCTTCATCCCACGGCTTCAAGGCCTTTTCAATATTCTGGTATATCTGTAAATCAGTGCTACTATAGTAGTAGACAACAGACATACCAGAATATATACTATAGGTACCTGCCAATAGGCTGCATAGGAAAAACCTATTTTATTCATCAACTCAGCCACCACGAAAGGACAACCGCCGCAAATAAAATAATAAGCTATTGAACGCTGACCTACCCACACTAAAACTTTATTCTCTGGCAACAGCCTGAAGATACCAACCAAAAGAAAAACCGAAACTATCAAGTCGAAGAAAAATAAAGAAAATACGGGAGCAGTGACAGGCGCAAAAATAGCTTTTATATCATAAAGGCACATACAACACTTAGTGAACATAAACATAATCACTAATGCAATAATTCCTACACCCGAAAACAATTTCCCGGAGACTGCAACTTCGTTCTTCGAAAACAAATAACCTATAACCATCACCGTAAAGCCCAACAAAGCTTCGTTGACATGCCACAAGTCGGCTTCATAATAATATGCTGACTCACTGTTACCTATTATATACACTGCTACCAACGACAACAAAGCAGCAATAACCAAACTCACCGTGCTCCGATTAAACAATTTCATTATAACTATAAAGAACAGCTGAGCCACTATCAACGCACTGACAAACCAAGACGCATGACCACTCAATATGTTCAATACAATAGGACTGAAACCTTCGAAAGAACCATGCATCAGAGCTTTAGGCACAGCTATGAGGAAAGTAAACACAAAATAAGGAAGCAATAGCCATCTTGCTACTCCATGAATCATCTTTTGGGCATCAAAAGTCTTTCTCAACCCAAGAACATAACCCGACAGAAAGAAAAAAGTAGCCAAGACATCGCCGACATATAATTCGTATGGCACCTTGTCAACGCCAATATAATATATCTCAGTATGAAACTAGAGTATGGCCATCATACAAAAACCACGAAGCATATCTATCCATACTATTCGCGCTGACATACCTTATACATTATATTATATAGTCCATTATTAAGATTATCGACGTTGCAAAAGTAGCACATAAAACTTGCCAAAGCAAAAGTTTCATTAATTTTATACTGCTCAAATGACAAACACCTCTAAAGTCTGTCAATAACTATGTTCAATCTTTAATACTTAATGTACAAAACATAAATAAGAGATGTCTAAAAACACCAGGATGCTAAATTCTCGAGAATACCAAAAAAGTTATACGTTAGTTTTAAAAAAGTTTTTTACAAGTTTTTTGAAGTTATAAACAACTTATATCGCTGAATATTTGTAACTTTGCAAAGTTATTAACAGAATTGACAAACAATATACATCATCATAAACGATTTTTTTCAGAACAAAAAATTAAAACATATAATAATAGTATGTTGACAACTGAACAAAATAAGGCTACACGCCAGTGCGCATCTTGCGCAGCAGACAGCATTCAACGTGAATTGCCCGAATTGAGTAGAGACGAGATGAAGGCAGAGATTCGCCGGTTGGCTAAAGAGAAAAACGCCGTTATCATGGCTCACTATTATGTGAGCGGCGAAGTTCAAGATCTTGCCGACTTCATCGGCGACAGCTTAGCCTTGGCTCAGCAAGCGGCAAAGACCGACGCAGAGATCATTGTCCTCTGCGGTGTTCACTTTATGGGTGAGACCGCAGCTATTCTTTGCCCCGACAAGAAGGTGCTGGTGCCTGATGAAAAGGCTACGTGCTCGCTCGCCGAGAGCTGTCCGGCCGACGAGTTTGCTGCTTTCGTAAAGGCGCATCCCGGACACACCGTTGTCAGCTACGTCAATACTACGGCTGCCACCAAGGCAGTGACCGATGTCGTGGTCACATCGAGCAATGCCCGTCAGATTGTTGAGTCGCTTCCGGCTGACGCTAAGATTATCTTCGGACCCGATCAGAACCTCGGCAATTATATCAATTCGCTAACCGGCCGCAATATGTTGCTCTGGAACGGAGCTTGCCACGTGCATGCACGCTTCAGCGTAGAGAAGATTATCGAGCTCAAGGCTCAACATCCCGAAGCCAAGGTTCTCGTGCATCCCGAGTGCAAAGGGCCAGTCGTGAAGCTGGCCGACAAGGTAGGCAGCACGGCAGCCCTGCTGAAGTTTGCCATTGCCGACGAGGCCAAGGAGTTCATCGTGGCCACCGAGAGCGGCATACTGCATGAGATGCAGAAGTCTGCACCGCAGAAAGTGTTTATTCCTGCACCGCCCGACGACAGCACTTGCGCCTGCAACGAATGTGAATACATGAAGATGGTGACGCTTGAGAAGGTCTATGCTTGCCTGCGCGACGAGCAGCCGGTCGTGACCGTTGACAAGGCTATTGCCGCTAAAGCAATAAGGCCTATTGAGCGCATGCTCGACATAAGTGCAAAGCTTGGACTGTAGTTCAGGAGCTATAATTGATATGAGAAGTGTCAGATGTCTTAGTTTGTTTTTAAAATCGATGCTTACAGTTGTCTTGCTGCTGTTGGCGTCAAAAGCAAATTCCCAGTCTGGCACTCTTCCTGTCTTTTATATAAACACCGAGAACGCTCAGGCAATAAAGTCCAAGACGGAATATGTTCCTGCCACTTATTATATAGTGTCCGATGATTCCAGCCTCGTCGTGGGTTCCGAAGCGTCGCCCTTGAATCTTGAGATTCGAGGTCGTGGACATTCGTCGTGGCGTGGAAATAAGAAGCCATATAAGATTAAGCTGGCCGAAAAACATCCCCTGCTCGGGATGAAGAGCCAAAAGCATTGGGCATTGCTCAAGTTCTACGAGCCTACCGTGGCCGGTCTGGAGTTAGGAAACATCCTTGGCATGGATTGGACAGCCACGACGAAACCCGTGGAAGTGGTACTCAATGGCGATTATATTGGCCTTTACTTGCTCACCGAGACCAATCGGATTAGCAACAACCGCCTTAACATCTACGAGCAGGCTAACGGCAACGAGGACGAAGAAACCATTCCTTATGGCTGGCTCGTCGAAGTCGACAACTACAAGGAAAGCAATCAGATTACGGTAAAGGAGAACTCTACATGGAATATAAGGATTACCTACCACTCGCCCGACTCTTTGTCTTCTGCCCAGAAAGAATGGCTCACCAATGAGTTTCAAGACATCAATGCAGCCATCTACGACGTCGACAAAGAGCATAGCACCTGGGAACAGTACATCGATGTTGAGTCTATGGCACGCTACTTTATTGTTCAGGAAGTGATGGACAATACCGATGGTTTCCATGGCAGCTTTTATCTTCACAAGGATTCGACCGAGGATGCCCGCTGGGTTGCAGGTCCGCTGTGGGACATGTCGTGTAGCCAACGCGCCAAGACGGACTATACATTCCGTATGAAGACTTCGTACGTCTTCACTCCTCACTGGATAGGTGAACTCATTCAGGACGAGGATTTCTGCAATGCTGTTCGCCAAGCGTGGGCTGACTTCTACTCCTATGACGTAGATGCGTGGATGGATTATATCGATGAGCATTTGTATCCCTGTTTCGATGCCTATGAGCACGAAAAGAAACGATGGGGCTATGACAATCAGTCGGACTTGAAATCAAGAATCAGTAACCTGAAGAATGCTTTGCTTGCAAATATCGAATGGTTCAACGATCATTTGCCTTACGGCACCACAACGTCGGTCTCTGACCTTGAATTGGCCGACAGCAGGGTTGTCAAGGTTGAGTATATTAATATGGCCGGCCTGCGTAATTCCAAGCCATGGTCAGGCATGAACATCAAGGAGACTACTTTTGCCGACGGCACCACTAAAACGACTAAAGTAATCATAAAGTAGAAATTCCTTCGCTACCTTGACTCTTTTAACTTGTTTAACTCCTTAATAATATATATGTATCGAAAGCTAAAGATAACCGAGATGGGGCGCATGAGCGTCGACGAGTTTCATGAGGCAGAGAAGTTGCCGCTCGTAGTTGTTCTCGACGGCGTTCGTTCGCTCTACAACGTAGGTTCTGTTTTCCGCACTTCTGATGCCTTTCGGGTGGCAGGTGTTGTGCTGTGCGGCATCACAGCCACGCCGCCCAATGCCGAAATCCATAAGACGGCGCTCGGAGCCGAAGACAGCGTCAGCTGGAAATATTATGCCGACACCATGGAAGCTGCGGCATGGTTGCGTTCCGAAGGCTACACACTTTTGGCCATTGAGCAGTGTGAAGGCAGCACGATGTTGCAGGATTTCGACCCCGAGCCCGACAAAAAATATGCCGTCGTTCTCGGCAATGAAGTCAAAGGCGTACAGCAGCAGGTTGTCGACGCCTGCGACGCCTGCCTTGAGATTCCGCAATTCGGCACCAAACACTCAATGAATGTCAGCGTCACGGCAGGCATTATCATCTGGCACTTCGCCAGTCGTCTGAAACTTTAAGCAAAAATGAGCTGTGTCATACCTCGACACAGCTCATTTTTTTTTATCTTATTTTTATAGCTACGGAATGTAGCTGTTGCCATCCTGCCCGGTCGGTGAGCCGAAGCATGAAGTGATAATCGCCCGGATCAATATCGGTTGGAATGTCAATGTCTAAGCGAGCATTGTAGGTTTGTGTACCTTCAGGGATAGTGAAGTCCCGGTTGTAGATCCATGGTTTCACAGGCTTCTTGTTCTCGTCGCGTTCACATTCTACAGCAGATGTGCTGTGAGTGTGGTGATCGAAATTATGATGAATTTCAATGTTGTAAGCTCCGAGTTCAGTATCGTCGCTGAGGATGTAGTTAAAAGGAATGACTTCGCCTCTATTATACACTTGGCAATCTGTAGGGAAAGCCGTTATGCCCTCGTCGGAGATTAAGGGATAAGTCATATCTTTTTTCTCGTCGTCTGAACTGCTACATCCACATAATGTAGCCATGATTAGGGATGACAGGATTAACTTTTTCATAATGATTATTTGTTTTTAGTGATGGTCGTTCGCCTCTTCTCCGTTGTCTTCAACCATTTCCAGTTCACATTCGGCTGTAGTCTGTTGTCCTTTTTGGTCGGTTACGATGAAGTGGAGATAATAGCTGCCAAGTGGAGCATCTTGTGGAATATCGATATGTTCGTGAAATTCGGTGTTACGCACTCCGATGTACTTACCTTCTGTGTACGATTTCTCTATTTCAAATGATCCTTCCTCTTCCTGATGGATTTCGATGTCAATGCGTTTGATGCTACCTTCGGCCACGATGTCGGCTTCGAGGTGCAAGTCGTGTCCCGGACTGCATTGGAACGAATTGTCGATTCCCACTTCAGTGAGGTTGATTTTCGGTGCTGCGAAAGTGTTTTCGTCGTCGTTGTCGCATGCGGTGAAAGTAAGTGAAATGGCGGCGACGATGGTGAGCAAGCTGCTCAGATATTTTGGATATTTCATAGTTTTTGCTTGTTGTTTTGTGTGATTAATTAGTCGTGTTTTTATTAAAAGTCCAGTCCTATCATCAAAGAGAAGTTGCGTCCTGGTTCAGGAACGTCAATCAGTCGATAGTAACTGGTGTGGTCGTAGTAGCGACGATTCAAGAGGTTATTGGCATTGAGCACTGCATGTAGCGTGTGTTTTCTCAGGTTGAAATCTTTTCCTGCCGAGAGGTTCAGTGTCCAGTAGCCATCGGTTGGTTTTTCAGGTGGTACAATCTCATTTTGTTTTCCTACTACGTGTACATTCAATTTTACGTAATCGTTGCCTTTGTAATCGAAGCTATATCTCACATCTGCGTCGGCTGACCATGGTGTGGAGAAGGGCAATGTATATCCTTTTTTCTCTCCCGAGCGCTGACGTGCATAGAGATATTCGCCTTGCAGCTGGGCTTGCCAATGTTCGTTGAAACGATATTCGGCTTGTGCTTCAAAGCCATAGCGCAGCACGCGTGCCTGCCGGTAGCTGTAGAGTTGAAGTCCTTCTACGTATTGTGCAGATGGATTGAGATAAATGTAGTTTGGAAAATAGTTCACGTACGGTTCCACTTGCACTTGCAGCTTGTTGCTTTTCCAGATGATGGAAGCGTCAATCTGGTAAGACTCTTCGGGATCGAGCATTGCATTGCCTCGTTCGTAGCGGAAAATGTGGTAGTTGATTCCGTCGGCACCCAGTTCTTTTGGTATAGGCACTCTGAAGCTTTTGCCTGCATTCGCTTTCAGAATCCAGTTGTCGAGTGTATAGTTGACGCCAGCCGAATAGGTGAGGCTGTGGAAGTGTCGCCGTTGTTCGGTGGAACGAACAGCATAGTCGGTGCTGCCATCAAGCGTGGGTGTCTGATACCAGTCTTGGTACTGTCGGATATGTGTCCGGGCGGCATCGAAGCGTACGCCGGCGTTGAAGATGAGGTCCTCTCGCAGGCTGTAGCGGTCGAATACGAACATTCCTACATTTGAGCTATTGAATTCAGGAATAATGAATCCCCACCCTCCGCGTTGGTTGTGCTGGTATTCGCCGTTCACCCCTGCCTGCAGGAAGTGTTTATCCAGGTGGTAGTGTGCGATGAAGTTGGCTGTGAAGGTGTTTTTATTGAATCGTCGCTCCAGTGTGCCGTCGGGTTGCGGCATATATCCGTGGCTGATGGGTTCGGAATGTTCCTGTCGGAGGTTGTTCTGATAGGCCAGTCTGGCTTCCACCAAGGCCACATCGTTGCGCCAGGACGTGTGTGAGATGACCTTGAGATGGTTAACCCACTGATAGGGTAAGTCCACGTCGCGTCGCGAGTGATCGTAGTCGATGTCGGAAAGCCGCACTTCGAGGCCGTGGGCATTGGCAAAGAATCCGCTTTTGGCATAGCTGTCGGAGATGCGCACGTCGGTGTGGAAGTTGTAGCCTGCATATCCCAGCATGACGCTGCCGTCGCGTTCGAGTCCGGCCGTATTGCGTAATCGGCCATTCTTGAGGCGTATGTAGTAGGAATAGTATTGTATGCTGTCGGCAGGAACGCGGTAGTCGGCATAGTCGATCAAGGTGATGTTGGCTCTATAGAAGAAGTTGCGGTTGCGTCCTCCTACTTTCGCCGATAGACCCAGCTGTTCGTTGTTGGTGCGTCCGAACAGCTGCACCGCTCCCTCGAAGGGTTCAGTAGGGATGTGATTGGTATAGAGGTTGAGCACACCGCCTATGGCGTCGCTGCCATAGAGCAATGCTGCCGGTCCTTTGATGACTTCTGCGCGGTCGATGGCGAACTGGTCTATTTCGAGACCATGGTCGTCGCCCCACTGCTGTCCTTCGTGTTTGATGCCATCTTCGGATACAGCCAGGCGGTTGAATCCCAGTCCGCGGATGATAGGTTTTGATTGCCCTGAGCCTATTGCCATGGCCTTCACGCCCGGCAGTGCCTCAAGCGTTTGCATCAGACTGCCTGAGAAGTTCTGCGAGATGAACTTGCTGTTGACCTGAACGGCCGACTGCGACGAGCGCATTTCCTTGTCGTGGGTGTGTTGGCTGCTGACGGTTACGTCTTTAAGGGTTACTACAGAGTCATTTGCTGCAAATGAAAATATTGCAGCAGCTAAGAGATGATTGATCATTAAGAGCTGTCTGTTAGAGAAAAAAATGAGATTGCACCATAAGAATCAGACAGCTGGCGGTGCGCGCAGTCCTACCACGGCAATGCGTGTAGGAACAACGTTGCGCTGCCATAGGGTAAGGTTGATTTTGCATTCTTTATTGTAGAGGACTACTGCAAAATCGCTTGCGGGCAACAGCGGCAACGTGAGAAATTGGCACAGCACACAGGCATGCAAGGGAGCCGTATGTTGTCCCAGATGGCCTCCGCAATGGTGATTGATGCATGCGCTGCATTCGGTGTCAAGTGTTTGTTGGGGATGATGTACGTGGAGCGACGATACAATGACCATTGGCACGAAGACGGCCAACAGTAACCACGAGGTAACTTTACGTCTGATATCCACGTTCATCGCCGCAAAAGTATATCAATTTTAGGAATTAAGCCTTTTCTGCTTCAAGATTTTATATTTATTTATCTATTTTTTTGTTGTTTTGTTGGTTGCTCGCACTTTCTCGGTCGGCGAGATGCAGAAAAGGGCATAAAAAAATTCTCTTAGGTGCATCGGCCGATGCGCCTAAGAGAATTTGCCTTTTTCCTTAGGCGAATTGCCTCACGCGCCTAAGAGAATTTTTTCTGTTTGTAGGCGAGTGGTTGTCATTCGCCTTTTTTGTCGATGCGGAAGAGCTTGTCGGAACGTCGGATTTTGGCATCGACGCGGAAAGCTACGTTCGAGCCTTGGCGAGCCACCTCGCAGGCAGCGTTGCTGTCGTCGTGCATCTCTTCGATGATGCCATATATGGCTCCCGTCGTGGGACCCGTGACGAGGAACTTGTCACCCACGTGCAGTTCGGCCGCTTCGATGTGAAATTCGCCCAGTCCGAGCTTGGAATAGTACTTTGTTCCCCGGCCTATATACACTTTTTGCTCTGTCGCCTGCGAGCCGTAGACCTGTGTCCATTCGCCCAGACGCTGACCTTGGTAGTAGCCGTCCCAGAATCCGCGATTGAAGACGGTAGACAGTTTCTTGTCCCACGCCTCAAGTTGAGGCTCCAGGGACGGGTGCTGGAAGCTGTCGATGGTTGGGCTATCGGCGTCGTCGCACTGCAGTTGTCCGTTGTCTATCTTGCATTTCAGGTTGATTGCTTCGTCGTAGCACTCCACCACCGTACGGACGTATTCGGGGCCACGGGCTCGTCCTTCAATCTTGAACACACGCACGCCGGCATCCACCATCTGGTCGAGGAAGCGGATTGTCTTCAGGTCCTTTGGCGACATGATGTACTTGTTGTCCACCTCCAGCTCGGTTTCAGTTTCCTTGTCCTTGACGATATACGAGCGGCGGCATATCTGCATACATTCGCCCCGGTTGGCCGAGCGGCCTGTGTTCTGCAGGCTCAGGTAGCATTTTCCCGATACGGCCATGCACAGTGCACCGTGGCAGAACATCTCTATGCGTACTTGTTTGCCCGAGGGACCGCAGATGTTCTCGTCTTGTATGGCTTGGAAAATGTCTGCTACCTGGTGGATGTTGAGTTCGCGTGCCAGCACAACGACGTCGGCAAACTGGGCATAGAACTTTAGCGCTTCTACGTTGGAGATATTCAGCTGTGTGGAGAGGTGCACTTCGAGCCCTATCTTGCGGGCGTATGTCATTACGGCGATGTCTGAGGCTATCACGGCTGAGATGCCGGCCTCCTTGGCAGCATCGAGTATCTCGCGCATGAGGGGGAGGTCTTCGCCATAGATGATAGTGTTCACCGTGAGGTAGCTCTTCACGCCATGCTCGCGGCAGGTGGCGGCTATCTCCTTCAGGTCGTCGATGGTGAATGTCGAAGCCGAATGGGCACGCATGTTCAGACGTTCGATGCCAAAATATATGCTGTCTGCACCTGCCTGAAAGGCTGCGGTGAGACTATCCTTTGACCCCACCGGGGCCATTATCTCAAAATCTTCACGTTTCATGGCTGCAAAGGTACAAAGAAATGAAGAATCAAGAATGAATAAAATAGAATAAAGCATAATTTTTTCTCCTTTCACTTCTCATTTATCACTTAAAGCTGTAACTTTGCGGTCATGAAGATAGGAAATATTGATTTAGG
>DGSC01000022.1 GCA_002391275.1 Prevotellaceae bacterium UBA4372
TGGAACGTTTGAATAACTCTTTTAGATAAATTCCAATTTATCTATTTACAAATGAGTCCAGGACTACATCCATCTCTTATGAAATTCACACCTTTATCATTTCTATTCTCCATCTTGTTTCTGTGTTCTTGCTGCCAAAGCAAGACGGAGAGCGAACAGGCTTCGGGCGTGACGGCAGAAATGGCGTTCGAAGGAGTTAAAAAGTATTGCCACGACGAATATGATTGGAGCGTTGCGGAAGAGAATCCCGAGATGATGTCTGTTACGATGAACAACGAGTCAGCAACAGAATACGAGGTAGTCTTCCGCAGCTACACGGGCTCCCTCGTCTATTTCTATGTTGACAAGGCGAGCGGCAATACACGCATGGTGGAATATGTGCCTGCACTCCATCGGGAAGAGGAAGCTGGATACATCGACATCCATGATTATTTAGAAAAGCAGTAAGAGACAATATCCATTAGTCAACGACAGCGTCATCTTTAAGATAAACCTGAAATGCTATGATTTAGACATTTATTACACATCCGACAGTTTTCAACTTTGAATCAGATTACCCTTGGACTATTGTCGATAAGCTATGTGAGACTATATCTGGTCTCATCGGAACACTCGACAATGAATACGTAATCAAGGACGGCGTAGCAATCCACCAGTCAGCCATCATCGGCTATAATGTCACTATCAAAGCTCCTGCCATTATTTCGGCTGATTGTTTTGTGGGTTCCAACTCCTATCTTCGCGGCGGCGTCTTCATGGCTCCCGGGGCCAAGGTGGGTATCAGCTGCGAAGTAAAAACCAGCGTGTTGCTCGAAGAAAGTGCCATTGCTCATTTCAACTTTGTAGGCGACAGCATCATAGGTCATAATGTGAACATCGAGGCTGGGGCTATCCTTTGCAACCACTACAACGAACGAGAGGACGATACAGTGTTTGTTCATATTGACGGGCAACGTATCTCTACCGGACTGCACAAGTTTGGATCGCTCGTAGGTGACGGTTGCCGCATAGGTGCCAATGCCGTTCTTTCACCTGGAACACTGCTTAAACCGAAGACTATAGTCCGCCGACTCGAACTTATTGAACAAGATCCTTTATAAGCCATGCTACATTTGAACAAAATACATCATATCGCCATTATCTGCTCAGACTACCGGCTGAGTCTTGATTTCTATACCCGCATACTCGGGTTAAAAGTACTTGCCGAGCATTATCGTGAAGCTCGGATGTCCTACAAGACCGACCTTGCCTTAGGCGAAGACTATGTCATCGAACTTTTCTCCTTCCCCTCACCGCCACAGCGAGTGACGAATCCCGAAGCTGCAGGCCTGCGCCATTTGGCTTTTGAGGTTGACGACATTGCACAGACCGTTCGAGAGTTGGATGCTTTGGGCGTATCGCACGAAGAGCTGAGGACCGACGAAAATACCGGCAAGCGATTCCTCTTCTTCCATGACCCCGATGGGTTGCCGATTGAAGTATATGAAAAATAATATCAGACTAAAAACTATTCGTAAAAATGGAATTCAGAGCAATGAGGCGCAAGCGCCAACAGCTTTCAGAAGCTGAGACTATTAGTATATTGGAACAATCCACATCTGGCACGCTGGCTCTCATGGGTGATGGTGGTTACCCGTACGCCGTCCCCATCAGTTACGTGTATGCCGACGGACGGCTATATTTCCACAGCGCATTGACGGGGCACAAGGTGGATGCCATCAGAGCATGCGAAAAGGCTTCGTTCTGCGTCGTCGGCCAAGATAGTGTTCAACCAAAGCAGTACACCACCTTTTTCCGCAGCGTGATAGCTTTTGGAAGAGTGCACATTATTGAGGATGAAAAGGAAAAATTGGAAACGGCACGCCTGCTTGGCCGCCGATATAACCCCAATGACGAGGAGAGTCTTCAGAAGGAGATAGAACATGGACTTTCGCGTATGCTGATGATTCGTTTTGACATTGAGCACATGACTGGTAAGGCTGCCGTCGAGCTGGTCAGAGCCCATCAGACGCAACTCTAACACCGCGCAGCCTATGAGTGTGATTTTGATGATATTGTCGTTATTGGCCATTTTCGTCGTTGCTGCCATCATTGTCGACGACAAGAAGTCAAGAAGAATCATGAAGGAAGGCAAACTGCTGAGAAGCGAGATCGTATGCCGGGACGGAGAAAAGCTTTATGTCGAGAAAGTCTCCTTCAAGGACAGCCTTGCCCAACCATTAATCGCGTAGCCGCAGCTACAATTCATATTTAACCACTTAACCACTCAAAAACCGAACTCAACACACTTATGAAATACCTTACGTTAACGCTGACACTTTCGCTCATGCTCCTGGCCTCCTGCCGTCAGGGCCAGACCATCGAGGCGCAGACCTCGGCCGTCACGGCAGAGATGGCCCTCGAAGGCGTCAACAAGTATTGCCACGACGAATACGACTGGAGCGTGGCTGACGGGAATCCCGAGATGATGTACGACACCATGGGCGACGAGACAGAAGCCGAATACAAAGTCATCTTCCGCAGCTACACCGGCTCCTTCGTACATTTCTATGTCAACAAGGCCGACGGACAGACGCGCATGGTCGACGTCGTGCCCGCCCTCAACATCGAAGAGGAATCCGGAACAATCGACATCCACGACTACTTGGAGAAAAAAATAGGATGATCGCACGCGAACTGAACATCGGACGTCGCAAGTGCTACCTCTACGACAACGCAGAGGCCGCTTACCTGCTCATTCAGCCCGTCGACGCGAACAAGGCAAAGGGCCTCGATCAGGAGGTCGAAATCATTCGCGCTCACACCAGCGCGCAATTCAGCCTGCTGGCATTCGAGATCGACGACTGGCAGCAGCAGCTGACGCCCTGGGCAGCGCCTGCCGTCTTCGGCAAAGTCCCCTTCGGCGACGGCGCAGGCACGACGCTGGCTTTCCTGACAGAGCAGCTGCTGCCCCACCTGCAGGCCGAGGGCATCTACAAGCCCCTACCCACCCCCACGCAAGAAGCCGGAGACGGACTTCTGCCCACGCCGATGCGCCTGCTGCTCGGCGGCTACTCCTTAGCAGGCCTCTTCGCGCTGTGGTCGGCCTGCAACACAAATCTGTTCGCAGGCGTAGCAGCCGTCTCGCCCTCGGTGTGGTATGCCGGATGAACAGACTACGCTTCCGGCCACCCGCCCCTCGCCCCAGCCGTATATCTCAGCCTTGGCGACAAAGAAGAGCGGACGAAGAACGCCGCGATGGCGCACGTAGGCCACGCCATCCGCAGGCAGCACGAGCTGTTGAAACAACAGAACATACAGACCACCCTCGAGTGGAACCCCGGCAACCACTTCGCCGATGCCGAGCTCCGCTTGGCCAGGGGCTTCGCATGGCTAATGAACAACCGACAGACATCAACACTATGAAACCGGACATCATCTGCATCGGTCAAAGTGTTACCAAACAAATAAAGCGGAGCTATGTCAGCCAGACATAGCTCCGCTTTTTCATATCTATAACTAATCTGTCAAAATGAAATAATCACAAAGAATCGTAACATTATTAATGGCGATAAAACAGTATTCGACCATTCCATTTCTGCATTCCCTCGTGGCATTAAAGGTCAAATTGTATATTATACATAAGAATAGACAATAGTTGCCTTTGTTCATGATAAGATAGCTGCCCTTGCAGGGGAGCATTTATCTTAAGTGTTTTCCTTGTTCGCTCGCGACCGAACAACCTAAAGTCCCAATTGAATCCTGCTACGCGACTGGTCGCATTTACTGGTTCGACCAGTCGCATCGGACTTTATGTTTACGATATAAAAAAATATTGCTGTCCACTAAAACTTTTTCCGTTAGGCGGAGTCCGTTTCCCATCTATCCAACTGAGTCTTTGAAACAATACATTTATCCACACTTTCCTCGTGTGTGTGTAAGCTCAGAAAATAATTAGAATAGATACAACAAAGGCGATGTAAAGGAGCAAGAGATGCAATATAACATTGCAAGATTCATCCTGTGTGGGAAATGATGTCAGTTGCCTCTGTTGGAATGAGTGACGCAGGCCTTTTGTATTTTTACAGATATTTGCAATGATACAACCCGCTGCCAAACTTTATCAAATACTTCGAAAGCCGCTATGGCGAATATGCTATTCCTTAGCAAATTGCAGGATAAAAGAGATACAACTCTTATCCACTTAAAATACTTATCCGACAATTACAGAGATCGGCTCCACATCCCCTTATCTGTATCGGAACAAGCTCTGAAAAGATACTTTCTTCAACCTATTTGCTTAAAAAAGTTAGATTTTCCTGATACATTACCAAAATAATCACTATCTTTGCAGTGACTCTTGAAGTTTTTGACCTCTTTGAGCACCGAAAATGTACTTTTCACTGCTTAAATGTTGAAACGACCTGCGCCGGAAGGGTGGGGACAAGAGTCGCTATATATGGAAAGGCGTTACTTGACGCTTTGTTCTTGACACTCGAGAATCTGGCAGTTCACAAACAGTAGTCAACTTACAAAGCAACAATGACGTCCATGGATATGTAATAT
>DGSC01000063.1 GCA_002391275.1 Prevotellaceae bacterium UBA4372
CATTTCTGCTAAATACTTTTTCATCTTTTTGTTTTTTTAAAAGGTTAATAGATATGTTTTATTAACGTTTTGCGCCGTAAAATTAACACCTTCTGACGAAGTAGCCAAACTTTTGACAACTTATTTCGCCCTTAAGCAAAAAAAAGCCAGAATGAGGTTGCCCTCACTCTGGCTTTTGTTTGATGAATTCAGCGGTATGGCTTTGCTTGCAGGCGGCAAGATCATCAGGAGTCCCTACTGCAACGACATTGCCTCCGTCGGCTCCTCCTTCCGGACCGAGGTCGATGATATAGTCGGCCTGACGGATGACATCGACGTTATGCTCGATGACGACTATCGTATGTCCACGATCGATAAGGGCATTGAAAGCATCAAGTAGGCGGCGAATGTCGTGATAGTGAAGGCCTGTGGTAGGTTCGTCGAAGATAAACATAGTAGGCACCGTCTTCTCCATACCTATGTAGTAGGCTAATTTCACACGTTGGTTCTCGCCTCCCGAGAGCGTCGACGAGGACTGACCAAGTTGTATGTAGCCTAAACCTACGTCCATGAGAGGCTGAAGGCGCTTAACAATCTTCTTCTCACCGTGTCCGCCAAAGAATTCCATGGCTTCAGCTACAGTCATGGACAACACATCGTTGATGTTTTTATCATGGAAACGTACATCGAGTACATCGCGCTTGAAGCGCTGACCATGGCACGACTCGCACTCAAGAACAAGGTCGGCCATAAACTGCATCTCCACAGTCACCGTTCCTTCGCCCTTACACTCTTCACAACGACCGCCTTCGGTATTGAAAGAAAAGTAACTCGCCGTGAAGCCCATCTGCTTGGCCAAAGGCTGCTCGGCAAACAGACGCCGGATTTCATCGTAAGCCTTCACATAAATAACGGGATTCGAACGAGAGCTCTTGCCTATGGGATTCTGGTCTACGAATTCCACGGCCTTAATGGCATCCAAGTCGCCTGCAAGGCCCACGAACTCGCCCGGACGGTCGGCCACTTCATCCAACGATCGCCGCAAGGCACGATACAAAATATCGCGCACCAGCGTACTCTTGCCCGAACCAGACACTCCTGTAACGCAGGTGAACACATTCAGCGGGAAACGGACATCTATGCCTCTGAGATTGTTGGCTCGTGCGCCCTTAACCTCTATGAAACGATTCCAGGAGCGCACGCTCAAAGGGCGTTCAATGCGTTCTTCTCCCGTCAGGTAAGCCAAGGTGTGACTGCGTTTGATCGCTGCCGCATCGACGGTCGTGACAGAGTCTGAACGTCCGGCCCAGACCACCTCACCTCCCAGTCTACCTGCATCGGGACCTATATCTATAATGTAGTCGGCTGCACGAATGATGTCGCCGTCGTGCTCAACCACGACAACAGTGTTGCCGATGTCGACCAACTGACGGAGCACTTTAATTAATCTATGCGTGTCACGTGGGTGCAAACCTATGCTCGGTTCGTCAAGAATGTACAACGAACCAACGAGCGAAGAGCCGAGACTCGTTGCCAGATTGATGCGCTGGCTCTCGCCTCCCGAAAGGCTGTTGGACGGACGACCAAGGGTGAGATAACCAAGTCCCACGTCCAGCAGGAATTGTAAGCGACTGTTGATTTCCATGAGCAGACGGCTTGCAACCTTCGTCTCTTGTTCATTAAGCTTTAAATTGTCGAACCAATCCTTCAACAGAGTTACCGACATGTCAACGAGTTCGGATATTGAACGCCCTCCCACCTTGACATACGAAGCCTCAGCCCTCAGACGTGAGCCCCGACATTCAGGGCAAACAGTCTTACCTGTATATCGGGCAAGCATCACACGATTCTGTATCTTGTAACGCCCTTCACGGAGATAATCGAAGAAGAGGTCTATACATACGTCGCCGTGCTGCCATCTTTGTTCCAAAGTTTCCTTAGGATAACGGCCATGCCACAGCAGGTCTTTCTCTTGATTCGTCAACTCGTAATAGGGCTTAAAGATCGGGAAGCGTATTCCTTCCGCCATACGTATGAAGGCCGTTTTCCACTCGCTCATCTTGTCGCCACGCCAGCATTGTACGCATCCGTCGTAGACACTTTTCGAGCTATCGGGAATGACAAGGTGAGGATCTATTCCGGTTACATTGCCCCAGCCCTCGCATGTGGGACATGCCCCGACTGGAGAGTTGAAGGCGAAAAGCTGGTCTGACGGTTCCTCGAAGACCATGCCATCGGCCTCGAAGCGTGTCGAGAAGACATGTTCTATGCCTGCAGGCAGGAAACGGAGCATCATTTCTCCCCTACCCTCATAAAAGGCTGTTTCAGCAGAATCCACGAGACGCGAGATGACAGGGGCTGCCTCATCTGAGGAATTGGGCACTGAGAGGCGGTCGATGAGCAAGCGTGGAAGCGGAGCCTTTTCAGGCCTTTCTCCCTCTGCCGCTTTGCTGTCGAGAAAATCTTCAATACGCACGGTCTCACCCTCAACATCGAGACGGGTGTAACCTTCCTGCATATAGGCCCTCAATTGCTCTTCCAAGGTCCGTCCTTCGGCCAATCGTATCGGGCACAGCACCAAGAAGCGCGTACCTGGCGAATAGCTGTGCATACATTCCAGCACATCCTCTGTGCTGTGTTTCTTCACTTCGACACCACTGACAGGGCTATAGGTACGTCCGATTCTGGCAAACAGAAGGCGCAGATACTCATAGATCTCCGTGCTGGTGCCTACCGTGGAACGCGGGTTTCGCGAGATTACCTTTTGCTCGATAGCAATGGCTGGAGGTATGCCGCTGATAAAGTCGCAATCGGGTTTGCCCATACGTCCGAGGAACTGTCTGGCATAGGAGTTCAGGCTCTCCACATAGCGACGCTGCCCTTCGGCATAGAGCGTATCAAAAGCCAAGGACGATTTGCCCGAGCCGGATACGCCAGTGATCACGACCAATTGGTTGCGCGGAATCTCAACCGTAACGCCTTTGAGATTGTTTACGCGCGCGTTCTTTATAAAAATAGTCTGCTTATCGCTCATTATTTTACCTTCACCTTTGTGGTTTTCGATTCATTCTGGAGACGATCAAGGGCTGTTACCACATACGTGCAATGCTGCCCCAATTCGCTTGAAGGCAGTTCGAAGAAGGTGTTGGGTGTAATAGCCTGCAAGTGCGATGCATTATTGATGTTCACTTCTTCACCTTCGGCAAAGCGATAGACGGCATACGACTTTGCTACATTCATCTCCTTGCGGCCCTTGGGCGCCTTCCAGAAAAGCACAGGTCCATTATCGGTCATCAGCAATTTAACCTTACGCACCTTGCCCGGAGCCTTCTTGTCGATCCACGGCATAGCAGGTTGCAGAGCAGGTCTCGTGTGATATTGGTTACGCAAAGCCGTGGCATATCCTCCCCTATTGTCGGCCACGGCACGTGCATACCATTGGCAAGAGCCGTTAATGCCGGGCAATCCTTGCTGGAGCAGCATCTTGCGCGCCATATCGCCATGTGCAGCTGTGCGATCGACGTCCTGACCAATATACAAAGGACGTGAGTGAGCATGAGAACTCCACCAACGTATCAGCTCGTCGTAGTCGGCAGCACGATTACCTATCTCCCAATAAATCTGGGGAATGTTATAGTCCACCCATCCCTTCTCTATCCATAAGAGAACGTCGGCATACAAGTCGTCGTAGTTCTGCAGACCATTTGTGCGGGAGCCATCAGGCCAGGAGCGTTGGTTGCGATAAATGCCAAATGGGGACACGCCGAACTTAACCCACGGCTTCTCCTTACGGACGACGTCGTGCAGTTCGCGGATAAACTCGTTGACATTCTCTCGCCGCCAGTCACCTCGGTCGCGGCCGTTGCCATATTTGGCGTAAGCGGCATCGTCAGGAATAGGTACGCCAGCCACTGGATAGGGATAGAAATAGTCGTCGATATGGAGGCCATCGACATCATATCTGCTCACGATGTCGCGCGCCACTTCGCAGATGAAATGTCGGTTCTCGGGAAGTCCGGGATCGAAAAGTATCAGGCCGTCGTAGCTAAAGCAACGCTCTGGATGCTGAATGGCATAGTGGGTTGTTGCCAACGCAGGAGTTCCTTTAGTCTTAGCACGATAGGGATTAATCCATGCATGCAATTCCATTCCGCGTGCATGACACTGCTCTATCATCCATTGCAAGGGATCCCAATAGGGTTGAGGCGGAGTTCCTTGCTGCCCTGTCAGATAGCGGCTCCATGGTTCCAGCTGGCTGGCGTAGAGTGCGTCGCCTTCTACGCGCACCTGAAACAGAATAGCATTGATGCCACAAGCCTGCAACTCGTTGAGCTCACGTGTAAGTTCGGCCTGCATGGCATCCCGTCCAATGCCTTGCCACTGCCCGTTCACAGCTTGTATCCAAGCCCCACGAAATTCACGTTTAGGAGTATAGACTGGCTGCGCCAGGCATACGCACATATTAACCGCAATGAGGGTTAATGTCAAAAATTGTCTGATATTTTTCATTTGCTACAATAATATTTCGAGCGCAAAGATATAGTAAAAATAGTAAAAACGACAATGATTATAGCGAAAAACTAAGTCTTTGACAAAAAAGAGTTGCCGCATACAGTTAAATAAAGCTAAAACTTATCGACATGCCTTGGCTGCTCTGTGCTTTTCGATTAGCTTTGCACAAATATTCATTAACTCTTAAAACTAAGAATAAAACTATGCTAAAGAAAGTCATTTTGGGCGCACTTCTCGCTCTTACCACTATGTCGGCCAACGCTCAGTTTGAAGCTGGCAAGAAGTACATCAATCTTTCGACCAGCAGTTTGGGTCTCTCATACAGCAAAAACGACAAGCTGCGTTTCGATTTAGGCGCCCAGGCCGGTGTGTTCTTAGCTAACGACTGGATGCTTTATGCTCAGGCTGTTTACAATCACAAGCGCTTGATGTATGAAAGCTTCACACGGACTGGTCGCAAGGTTTATCAGGATGAGGTGCTCCTTGGTATCGGTGGCCGCTACTATATCGAGCAGAACGGAATCTATTTAGGCTTGGGAGCACAGTATGCCCACCACGAGCAGACGTATGACAATATATACGTCACCCCGGAAATCGGTTATGCCTTCTTTATCAATCAATACCTCACAATTGAGCCTTCCGTCTACTATCAGATGTCACTCAACGATTTCTCTGACGCGAGCACTGTTGGCTTGAAGATTGGTATAGGCTTCACATTCTGAAGCCTATTCCCTTTTTCTAACAGCTGAAGAAGTGGCTTAAACACATCAAGGCTGCAGAACGAAAACAGAAAACATTTAACCCTAACCAACTAAAAAAAGAAACTATTTTCCTCTCTTGCAGGGAGGAATTAGTTAAAGTTTTATGAAAACCAATCTAAGTTCACAAATCACCCTTGACAGAGTGTCGCCTCGCTACTACCGCCCAGGCGGGAATATCGAGCGTTCGGTGCTCACTCGTTTCGAAAAGTTACCTACCGACATTTATGCCTCAGCCGAGGAAGGAGCCACAGAAGTGGCACTTAAGATTGCCGCAACAATCCGCCAGCGCCAACGTGAAATACGTGCTTGCACGATGGCCTTCTCCGGCGGTGCCACACTTACCGAAGTATTCAATCAGCTGGTGCGGATGCACGAGGAGGAAGGTCTCAGCTTCCAGAACGTCGTTGTTTTCGTAACGTATGAATATTATCCCTTGCCCACCGACAGCATACAATCGAACCTGAAGATGCTGAAGGATCAGTTCTTCGACCGCGTCGACATTCCTTCTCAGAACATCTATCCGCTCGATGGCACCACCCCTCAAGAGCGTGTTACCGAGCATTGCATGGCCTACGAGAAGATTATTGAACAGATGGGCGGCATCGACATCTGCCTTCTGGGCATAGGTCGCATGGGCAATATTGCCTTGAACGTCACTGGTTCCCAGCGCAACAGCCATACGCGCCTCGTGCTCCTCGATGCCACGAGCCGTTCTGAAGCCGTGAAAGTGTTCGGAGCCGAGCAGAATGTTCCGGTATGCGCCATAACGATGGGCATAAGCACCATTCGCAAGGCTAAGAAGATATTCCTCCTGGCATGGGGCGAGGAGAAGGCTGATGTCATCAAGAACGCCGTCGAAGGCGAAATGACCGATGCCCAGAGCGCCACTTTCCTGCAGATGCACAACAACGTGCAGGTTGTGCTCGACCTTTCGT
The DNA here is from genome assembly GCA_002391275.1 of Prevotellaceae bacterium UBA4372. Lineage (GTDB taxonomy): Bacteria > Bacteroidota > Bacteroidia > Bacteroidales > Bacteroidaceae > Physcousia. The sequence continues at coordinate 6,188 of DGSC01000063.1, forward strand.
CGGCCGCCAACCTCACACGCATTCGCCGGCCGTGGCTCGTCACGTCGTGCGACTGGAACGACAAGCTCATCCGCTCCGCTATCGTATGGCTCTGCCAAAAGACGGGCAAACCCATCCTCAAGCTCACCAACAAGGACTACAACGAGCACGGCCTCGGCGAACTGTTGGCCATCTATGGCTCGGCCTACGATGTCAACATCAAAATATTCAACGACCTACAGCACACTATCACCGGATGGCCTGGCGGTAAGCCTAATGCCGACGACAGCAATCGTCCCGAGCGTGCGAAGCCAGCTCAGAAGCGCGTGATCATCTTCTCGCCTCACCCCGACGACGACGTCATCTCGATGGGCGGCACGCTTCAACGCCTGGTAAAACAAAAGCACGAGGTACACGTAGCCTATGAGACCAGCGGCAACATCGCCGTCGGCGACGAAGAGGTATTCCGTTTCATGCACTTCATCCGTGGTTTCAACGAGCTCTTCGACGAGGGCAAGAACGAGGTCATCAACGCCCGCTACAAGGAGTTCATCGACTTCATCAACAAAAAGAAGCCAGAGGATTTCGACACACGCGAGATTCTCGAGGTCAAAGGCCTCATTCGCCGTGGTGAAGCACGCATGGCTTCGATGTACAGTGGCATCCCCTTGGAGCGCGTACACTTCCTCAACCTGCCGTTCTACGAGACGGGCAAGATACAGAAGAACCCCATCTCTGAGGCCGACATCGAAATCGTGCTGAACCTTTTGCGCGAGGTGAAGCCTCACCAGATATTCGTCGCAGGCGACCTTGCCGACCCGCACGGCACCCACCGCGTCTGCACAGACGCCGTGCTGGCAGCCATCGACATCGAGAAGGAAGCTGGTGCCGAGTGGCTGAAGAACTGCCGTATCTGGATGTACCGCGGAGCCTGGGCCGAGTGGGAGATTGAGCACATCGAGATGGCCGTGCCCATCAGTCCCGAGGAACTGCGAACCAAACGCAACGCCATCCTCAAGCACGCCAGCCAAATGGAGAGCGCACCTTTCTTGGGCAACGACGAGCGTCTGTTCTGGCAACGTGCCGAAGACCGCAACCACGCCACGGCCGAGCTCTACAACAGCCTTGGTCTGGCTGCCTACGAGGCCATGGAGGCATTCGTTCAGTATCATCCACTCTAATATTCCCTGCAAGTGATGCCGCCATCGCCTCCGTGGGCGATGGCGGCATTAATATTATCAACATACACACGACAGACAATGACTACGAAACGACTCGTTGCTGCGTTTGTAGCTTTCGCCCTGGCTCTGAACCTGAGCGCACAGTCCAAACTCGCCGGCCGTGTTTACCACAACCCCAACGTTATGGTCGACGAGATCAACAGAGTGATGAAAAATGCAAGCAAAGAACTCGGCAAAGCAAAGCAAGAAGCCGCGGCCAAGGCCGAGAAGGAGAAAGGGCGCAAGCTCACGGCCGAAGAGAAGAAAGAGGTCGACAAGAAGGTGGACGAGGGCATGAAACTCATGGAAGCGTTGACTAAAGGCATGAAGACAGAGGTCACTGTCACGTTCAAGTCCGACCGCGAGCTGGTAATGAAAATGGACATGAGCGTAAGCGACGATGTCCTCAAAGCTGCCGGAGTGGGCTGGGCCAAGCGCAAGGCCATGCAAGCGGCCCTTGCCGTGGCGCCTTCAACAGAGAAAGCCAAGTACGTGGTCAAAGACAATCTCGTGATTATAAACGATGGCGAAGAAACTGACACGCTCACCCTTTCGGATGACGGCAAATATCTGTCGGGCCGAATGGACGAGAAGACACGTTTCAAGCTTACAAGAACCAAATAACTATTAAATCATTCAATCATGCAAAACAAAGAAATCATTTCAGCGGCAATCATTGCCGCAGGTATCTGCGTCCTCGGTTGGTTCATCAAGGCCGGCATCGATGATTTTGTCGACAAAGACCGCCGCGTAAGTGTCAAAGGCTTGGCCGAGCAAGAGGTTAAAGCCGACAAGGTGACATGGCCTATCGTATCGAAAGAGGTGGGCAACGACTTGCCCGAGCTCTACGACCGTATCGGAGCCACTCAGGCAAAGATTAAGAACTTCCTCATCTCCCGAGGAATCAAAGAGAGTGAGCTTACAGAGAATGCACCTTCGGTGGCAGACCTCGGAGCACGTGAATACGGCGAACGCAACCTGCCCTACCGCTACATCGTGACATCGGTCATTACCGTGACTTCGCAAGATGTGGCAAAGGTGCGCAGCATCATAGCCAAACAGGGCGACCTGCTCAAGGAAGGCGTGGCCATTGTCGACGGCGGTTACGAGAATCCCGTGAAATATGAGTTTGTGGCTTTCCGCGAGATGAAGCCTGCGATGATGCAGGAGGCCATTGCCAACGCAGAAAAAACGGCTCAGCAATTTGCCGAGAACTCCCATTCGATTCTCAACAAGATCGTTAGTGCCGACCAAGGACAGTTCTCCATCGACGACCGTGATTCCAACACGCCTTGGATAAAGAAAGTGCGCGTAGTGACAACTATCACCTATTCGCTCAAGAACTGACACCCTGCAACCATCCCCTGGAAGCTTTTCATTAGGGATATTCCAACAAGTAGCTTTAGGGCTAAAAAAAATACGGCCAGCTGCATCGGCGTATGCAGCTGGCCGTATTGGCATTTTCTCTTGGCCGCATCGTGCGATGCGGCCAAGAGTTTTTTTTTAGGTGCTCATGTTCATCTCGTTTTCACGCGGATGATGTTGAGCGAGAAGGGCTGCACGGGGACGATGATGGTGCTCGAGGGCTCGTTGATACCGATAGGATATTCCACGGGCGAGACATTCAGCTGCGCACGCATGGTGTTCTCGTCGCTGCCGCTTTCGGAGGCAAGCACGATGGCACGACCTTGTGAAGCCTGGGCGCCCTTGAGATTAATCTTGGTTATCTGGCGCTCACGGGTGGGATTCACGAGCTTGACGATCATCTCGCCGCTCTTCTCGTCCAGCGTGGCATTGGCGTAGAGGCTCTGACGCTCGGGTAAGCTAAACTCATGGATGAGTTGGCCGTCGAGCAGACAGCGGGCCGAAGCTCCATTGACTTGAATCTCGACGTCGTACCACCGGCCCTCGTCCAAGTGACCCTGAGCGGCAGCAAGCGTGTTCTTTCCACCGTCGGCCATGTGCTCTACAGCATGTTGCGAGTTGCCCCATCCGCCCAGGTTCCACCAGATGAGATTCTCGTCGTCCTCGGCTCCAAACACAATGATGAAGCCCTCGTTGCCTTGCATGCGGCGGGCTTGCACACGAAGGGTATAGACATCAGGCAAAACCGTATTGTTAAGGATGACCGAACCTTCGGCGCGCTGGTTCTGCTGCTTCAGGGTGTTGCCCTCGAATGCCCATTGGCTCTGCGTGCGACGACGACCGTCGGCCTCGCCGCCGAACTTGTTCCACAGCCCATTGTCGGCCGCGAAATCATCTTTAAGAATCACCTTTCCTTCGCTGTCCACGACTTCCAAATTGCGGAACTCGGCCTGCGTGCCCCATGTAGTGAAGCCGACATGATGCCCTACGGTCGGTGCCAAAGTATTGTTCGTGACGCTCACCGGCACTATACGCGTACCGATGTTGTTAGCCATCATCTTCTGAACGTGATAGGACGGTGTGCCGAAGCTCTCTGAGGCGTTGAAACGAATCATGTCGGGGCGCCAAGCCTGATTGTGTTCGTTCACAAAGATGGGTGCATAGGAGCCCATGACAACGATGTCGGAGTTGCGCTCCAGACCTTGCATGTAAATAGCTTCACCCAGGGCGGCGGTGAGGTGACCGTTCACGCCGAAACCTTGGGTAACGGCATACTCGCCAATATAGATTTTCGGGCCTTTGCGGTCGTATGAGTCATACTTGTTGAAGTTCTTTTCAAACCATGACGGCGAACGATAGTAGTGTTCGTCGAGGAGGTCGACGGGATGATTCGACCGCCACGATGGTTCGTCGGTGCCCCAAGCCTCAACGTTGCCGATGATTTGCATTTCCGGGTACTTGGCCTTGATTGCTTTGTAGAACTGAATGTATCGTTCGAAATAGTGTTCACTCTGGTCTCTATTGTTGTCGAAGTGGAAGTTGGCGTTTTCATTACCCACTTCAAGCAGCCGCAATCCAAAGGGCTCGGGATGGCCGTTCTTTGCACGCTCGGCACCCCACTTCGTAGTCTTGGCATCGCCGTTGGCATATTCGATGGCGTCCAAGGCTTCCTGAATGTACTCCTCTATTTGGTCGTAAGGTTGCAGCCAGCCATGGCCGAGACCGACGTTAACGACGAACAAGGGTTCGGCACCAAGGTCCTCAGCCAATTGCAGCATCTCATGGTAGCCGAAGCCATCAGTGATATTGTAGCCCCAGTTCACGCTGAGGTGGCCGGGTCGCTGCTCAATAGGGCCGATAGTGTTTTTCCACACAAAACGGTTGTGCAGATTGTTCTTTGGTGTGGTCTGGCCTTCGACATAGCATCCGCCGGGGAAACGCATAAATTTTGGATGAAGCGCTTCGAGCATCTCGGCAAGGTCAATGCGGCAACCGTTAGGACGTCCCTTGTAAGTAGGCGGGAAAAGCGAAACGACATCCAAGGTCAGCGTGCCTGGCTGCGAGAAAGAGAGCGACAATCTGCCCTCGGGGTCGGAGGCATTGGCACGAACAACAACGTTTTCGATCTTAGTCCATCGGCCGGCTTTTAGCTTCAACGGCACCATGGTCTGCCCTATATTGCGGCCGTCGCGGCTGAGGAGAGCCACAGTAAGGTCGCCCTTGTAGGAGGCAGCTGCCTTTATCCATGCAGAGAAACGATAGTCAGTTTGCTGACGGAAAGCCATGCCCCAATAGCCGTCATTCTGGATGCCGCCTCCTGCACTGACGACCTTCAGACTCAGCGCATGCGCCTGACGATCGTTGAGCATACCGTCGGTAACCAGTGAAGCCTCGGCACCAGAGAGCGCCGACCAATGAACAGGACGCGCCTCATCGTCCTCGAAGGAGCGGTTTTGTACGAGCTCGGCATAGAGACCGCCATCGCCGGCATGGTTGATTTCCTCAAAGAAAATGCCATAGAGACGGGGGCTTACAGTTGCCCCAAGATGTTGGTAGTCGATGTCCACCACGGGTTGGGCAACAACAGGCATTGCCACAACAGATGCTGCGAAAAGCAGCTTGATACGATTTTTTAGCTTCATAATATAAAACATATTAAAGTGAGCAATCCAAATGAAATGATACTATTTTCAGGACAAAAAGACGCAGTGCCACAGAGCAATCTTTCTTCTCTGCGCCACTGCGTCTCTGTGCCAATAAAAATACTTATTAAATGCGAGCATCTACTTTTATTAATATTTTGTCGTATTTTGCTCACAAAAGTAATATAAAGGAAATAATCCTCCAAAAAAAGTATACAAAATTCTTGGGTAACATTTCAAAAATAAGTAACTTTGCTCGCTCAAAAAAAGAAATACATGTCTGAATCATATACATCGTTTAACGACAACAGCAATAATACATCTGAGGAACTTGCACGACAATGGTGGCTCGAAAAATTTGGCGAGCCTTTACCTGAAGATGCAAAGATATGGCTTCGCTCGATGATTCGTCGTGAAGTCGGACGTTCACGCCTCGACGAGCAGCGCCTTGACGACTCCGCGCTGCAACGTGTTCACGAGAGCAGACGCCTCGCACAGACCAAGCTCGACAACGTAGAAGCCTCCATAGCAGCCCAACGCAAACAGATAGAACAGCTGCAACGCTTCGTCGATATCAACACCGAGCTCGACGAACAGAAGAAACGACTCTATGAAGCTAACAAACAGCAAGCCGCATACCTCAACGAACAACGACAGCTCGAACGTTTCGAAGAATTTGAGTCGATAAACGGTGTCTTCCAGCGCCTTTACGTCCTCAACAAGACTATTTCCGAAAGCCGGCAGTCGATAAGCCAAATAGCCATCAGCCACGACGATGCCAACAGACGCACCTCTGAGGCTGAGAAGAAAGTGGTCATGGAACAAGCCAAAGCCGACGAGCTCACCGACACCGCCGTGCAGGCTGCCCAGACCATGGCCGAGGCCGAACGCTACAATGCCCAAATGGAAATGGCCGAAGAGGAACATCGCCTCAACGAGCAGAACTTGTCGCAACTGCAAGAACGCCTGACATTGCTGCAAAAACAGCTGCAAGAGTACACTACCCAAGCAGACGCAGCAACAAAAACTATTGTTGAGCTGCAACTGCGGCGACAAGCACTCGAGCCACACCGAAGCATGATGGCTCAGGTGAGCGGAGTGAAAGTACTGCTTGATCAGCTCAACAGCACACAGGAGGCGCGCGAAACTCTCACCTCACAACTCCGCAACGCCACCGAACAACAGAATGAACGCAACGAACTGCTGGGTCACCTCTTCTCCGAAAACCAGAATCTACAAGCCGACATCAACAAGCATAAAGAAGAAGTAGAAGGCCACCGGCGCAACATCGCCGGGCAAGACAGTTACTCCATGCAGCGACGGGCACTGGAACTGCGCAGTCGTAAGCTCATGCTGAAAACAGGATTCTCACTTTGGCGCAGCATCGCTCAAGGCTACGACCTCATTGAAACCAAGACACAAAGAATCACACAACTCAGGCTACACATAGACCACCTCAACCAGAACATCGACAAACTGGCTGAACAGGTGAGGCGTGACGAGCAGCTACTTCAGCAGAAACAGTATCACCTCACGCTCTCTAAGAGCCAAAATGTTATTGAACTGAGGGCTGACCTCGAAGAAGGTACGCCATGCAGCGTGTGCGGAGCCACACACCACCCTTGGCAAGGCGAAGGAATCATCGAACAAGGAACTCTCATTTCGTCGCTCAAAACAGAAGTAGAGAACCTACGACAGGATCTACAGACTAAAAGACGCGACCTCAAACAAATGAGCGACGACCTTATCGCATCACAAAGCCAGCTCAAAGTCGAGAACGACAACCTCGACATCCTCATAGCCCGACAGGAGAAAGACACCGACGAATGGCAAACATTTGCTCAGCTCGACCGCTCCTTCATCGATTGCTCGGCGTCGACAAACCGTGAGGCACGCACTACGCTCATCGAACAACTCATCGACAAGACTACGGTAGATGCCGAACAGGCAGAACGCAACCTCGAGACATTCACCTTCCACCTCGACTCCATAGCCTCACTCGGAGAGATGATACAGAAGAAACAACAACATGCTGCCGACTTGGCTATTCAGCTCAACGAAGTAAACACAGCATGCCAAGTGATGGCAAGGGAAGTGGAAAGCATCAACCAAAGACTGAACACAACAACTCAACAGTTTGGACGACAATACGAGACTCTCGAAGCCATCATCACTATTCCTGACTGGTATCGCAGCTGGAAAGAGTCGCACGAAGGGCTCAAACAACGTCTGCAAAACATGGCCGACCAATGGCTGCAGCTCTCAGAAGAAATAGAGCAGCAAAAAGCCAAACAGAGCACCCTCAACACGGCCAAAGAGCTATTGAAAAAAGCTATAGAGCAGGCACAGGCCGACGTAATGACCTGCGAAAACATTGCCGAGCGGACAAAGAACAACGCCGGAAAAGCGAACACGGCCCTACACAAAATCCTTGACAAAGACGATGGAAAGAGCCACTTCACTAAGGCACGGCTGAAACTCGAACAGCAAAAATCATTGCTACGTCAGGCTACATCAGAATTTACGAAACAGCATGATACGCTACTCGCCATACAGGCCAGGCAGCAATATCTCAACGACAACATACTGCAAGCCGAACAGCTCAGAAGCAATGAGCAAAGGGAACTCGACATGTGGATGCAACGCTTCAACAGCAACAACCCACCCGTACAAATGGCCGAGCTTGAGCGCGTACTTGCAGATGGCAGGAACTGGAACCAAACACGTTTACAAGTGAGGGAAAACGCCATGCAGATTGCCGTGCTCCAAGCCCGGGTAGATTACCTGAGGGCCCAGATCATAGCTCTACAAGCAAATGGCCTGAGACCTATCAGCGGGAATGGAGAAGCCGAACAAATGCAAATAAAACAGAAAATTGCGGAGCTTGAAAACAAGCGACGCGACATTCTGATGGAAATTGCCAAGGCTGATGAAACGCTTCGACGCCACCAGCAAACCCTCTCTCAACAATAGCAACCAAGCAACACGACAATATATGACAAAGTACAACATCAGACCCAAAACAGAGAAAGCAGCCAACTACAGGATGGCAATTCGCACGGAAGTAATCAATGAGATTTACGAGCAACTCATGCGAAAGATGATCGTAGAAAAGAAATTTCGCGACCCACATTATACTGCAGCCAAGCTCGCTCAGGAGATAGGCACAAACACGCGATACATCAGCGCGGCAGTAAGTCTGCGGTTTCAACAGACCTACACCGAGCTTATCAATGGTTACCGCGTGCGTGAAGCCGTAGCGTTGCTTACAGATCGCCGAAATCGCGACCTCACCATGGCTGAGATTGCCTCTATGGTAGGCTTTGCCAACAGGCAGTCGTTCTATGCCGCATTCTACCGCAACTATGCTAAAACGCCTAAAGAATACCAAGATAATTTCTTCGCCAAAAGCTTACAACTGAGGCGAAACCGCAAGTCACACGAATAAAAGGATATGCAAGAAGACTTCATTTATACCGACGAACGCTTTGCAGACATACAACTATTGCGATACAAAGTAGCAGGTTTCGACAAACTGCCACTACGTCAGCGCACTCTTATCTACTATCTTAGTCAGGCTGCACTTGAAGGCAGGGACATCCTCTGGGACCAGAACGGACGCTACAACCTGCGCATACGAAAGATGCTTGAGCTGGTCTTTACGCATTATCAGGGCAACCGGGAAAGCGACAATTTCAAGAAGTTCTCTGTATATTTGAAGCGCGTTTGGTTCTCCAACGGCATCCACCACCACTACAGCACCGACAAACTACCGGCAACGTTCTCGCCCGATTTCCTCGAAGAGGCCCTTCAAAACATCGGAAACAACGTTGTTGAAGCGGAAACAGGGGCTACCATAGAACAGCTGAAGGCTGAAATCTTTCCGGTTTTGTTTAACCCTCAAATCATGCCGAAGCGTGTAAACCAAGCCGAAGGAGCCGACCTCATTGCCACATCAGCGGCAAACTACTATGGCAGCGACGTAACACAAGCAGAGGCCGAGGCTTTCTATGCACACCAAAAATCCTTGGCAAGCGATCCTTCACGCCCTGTGATGTATGGCATGAACAGCCGGCTCGTAAAAGAGAACGGGCAACTCAAAGAAAGGCTGTGGCGCAGTGGAGAGCTCTACGGACCTGCCATCGACCGCATTATCTTTTGGTTGGATAAGGCAAAAACAGTTGCCGAGAATCCTAAACAGGCTGAGGTCATCGACTGCCTTATTCAGTTTTACCGCAGCGGAGACCTACGCACATTCGACAAGTACACCATTCTGTGGGTGAACGACACAGAGAGTTTCGTCGACTTTACCAATGGGTTCACTGAAACCTATGGCGACCCTCTTGGGCTGAAAGCCAGCTGGGAAGGCTTTGCCAACTTTAAAGATATTGTAGCTACAGCACGCACTGAAACGCTTGCAGCTAATGCACAATGGTTTGAGGACAATTCACCTGTTGATCCTCTTTTTAAGAAACAGACCACACGCGGCATCACGGCCAAAGTCATTATTGCTGCTATGCTCGGCGGCGACCTTTATCCCAGCTCTGCCATTGGCATTAACTTGCCCAATAGCAATTGGGTGAGAGCCGAACATGGGTCTAAGAGCGTAACCATAGGCAACCTTACTGATGCCTACAACAAGGCTGCACATGGCAACGGTTTTTTAGACGAGTTTGTCATCGACGCCGACACGCTTGAGCTCATCAACACTTACGGCGACGCCTGTGACGACTTGCACACCGACCTTCACGAATGTCTTGGGCACGGCTCAGGGCGTATGGCAGAGGGTGTAGACCCTGATGCCTTGAAAGCCTACGGCAGCTGTATAGAAGAAGCAAGGGCCGATCTCTTTGCCCTATACTATATTGCCGACCCGAAACTTGTGGCACTCGGATTGACGCCCGATGCCAAGGCTTACAAGAGCCAATACTATACCTATCTCATGAATGGCTTGCTCACACAGCTCGTTCGAATCGAGCCTGGGTGTAACATCGAAGAGGCTCACATGCGTAATCGGGCACTCATTGCCCATTGGGTCCTTCATCATGCCAGCTCTCTTGCTATTCCTCCTGTTCAATTAACAACCATTCAGGGCAAGACATTCCTCAAGATCAACGACTACGAAGCCTTACGCAAACTCTTTGCCCAGCTCTTGAGCGAAGTGCAACGCATCAAAAGCGAAGGTGACTATGAAGCTGCTGCACAACTTGTTGAGACCTACGGAATCAACGTAAATCAGGAGCTACACAACGAGATACTTCAGCGATACAAGGCTCTCAACCTGGCGCCTTACAAGGGTTTTATCAATCCTGAATATATCGTGGAATACGACGAAAAGGGCAATATCTCCGACGTCCAAATAAAATACGGCGAAACATTCGAGCACCAGATGTTGCGCTATTCACAACAATACGCTACCCTACCACTCATCAATGACTGACACTACTTCAGATACCATCATAGCCATCAAGGCGGATTTGCGTGCAGCCATGAATGGCATCGCTGCAAAGAACTTACGACAAAGCGGTTCGGCTTACCGTCTCGTCTATGGTGTGGAACTGCCGAGACTGCGCGAAATAGCCACAGCCTATACTCCCGAGCTACATTTAGCATTGGCGCTTTGGAATGAGAACATTCGCGAAACACGCATGCTGGCTGTTCTGTTGTTCCCACACGACGAGTTCGACAGCGACATGGCCGACCTTTGGGTAGGAGAACTGCGCCGCGACGAGGCAGACCTTGCAGGGCTGCTGGTGATGGAGCAGATAGCCACGTCGGCTTATGCAACCGACAAGGCTTTTGAATGGATGGCAGAAGAACGTGAGATATTCCAACTGTGTGGATTCCTCACCGCAACACGATTGATCATGAACGGGGCACAACTCTCGCCAAGAGCTGAAGCGGAGCTCATTGACCAGGCAGAAGCGTCGTTAGGAACGTCCTACTTGCCACTGCGCAAAGCTATCGCCAACACGTTGCTACGACTGGCCCAGAATGCCCCACATCTGGAGAAAAAAATAGATAAACTCCTAAGCTGATGGCAAGTCCTGCAAGCTCATCAATGTGTTAATGTAAACAAAAACCTGTTAATATATTAATGTGTTCACGCACAAAGGTGTTAACTTTGCAAACGTATGAGCGAGAAAACAAGTCTTCAAGAACAGGTACGCGAACGCTTTCGCCAATATCTGACGGCCAACAAGCTGAGACAGACACGCGAACGCTTTGCCATACTGCATGCTATTTACGATATTGAAGGTACGTTCACCATTGAGGACCTTCAAGAAATCATGCAGCTACAACGGTTTCACGTGAGCACTAATACACTCTATCTCACCACACAATTGCTCGTTGAAGCTAACCTGCTCCTGCGCCACCCCTTTTCCACATCGGCCGCTGTGTTTGAGTGCCTACCAGACAACCGCCCGCGTAGCTACCAGATATGTAACAGTTGCCACCGCATCACACGCATCAAAAGCAAGAGCCTGGCCCAAAGTCTCGAGACCTACCACACACGCTCGTTCACTGTCAGCCACCGTATAGCTTATATCTACGGAACATGCGCCATGTGTGCAAGTGCCATGGAAAAGCAACTAAAACTATTGAACCAAAAGGCACAGGCAGACATTTCTTGACAGGAATTTTCTAAGGAACTCACATATAGACAACCTAAAAAATCACTCAATAATGAAAAAAGGAAAAGTGGATGCCCTGCTCGGCATCGTTTTTGGCGACGAAGGTAAAGGCAAAGTCGTTGATGTTTTCACACCACAATACGACGTCGTAGCTCGCTTCGCAGGCGGCCCAAACGCCGGACACACCATCATCTTCGAAGGCAAAAAGTTCGTCCTTCGCTCCATTCCTTCTGGCATTTTCGATGAAGGCAAGCTTAACATCATTGGCAATGGATGTGTCATAGCCCCAGACCTTTTCATGGCCGAAGCCAAGGAGCTCGAAGCCGCAGGCTACGACTTACGCAGCCGCCTTCACATCAGCAAGCGCGCCCACCTCATCCTACCCACCCACCGAGTGCTCGACCGCGCCTACGAGGCGGCCAAAGGCAAGAACAAAGTGGGCACTACCGGCAAGGGCATAGGACCTACCTACAGCGAGAAAGCCAGCCGCACTGGCCTGCGTGTGGGCGACATCCTCGAGAACTTCCCCGAGAAGTACGCAGCCCTGAAGGCTCGCCACGAGCAGATCCTCCGAGACCTCCACTTCACCGACTACGACATCACCGAAGAAGAACGCCTCTGGATGGAAGGCGTGGAATACATGCGCCAGTTCCAGCTCTCCGACACAGAGACTGAGATTAACCGCCTGCTTGCCGAGGGCAAGAGTGTGCTTGCCGAAGGTGCGCAGGGCACCATGCTCGACATCGACCACGGCACCTACCCGTTTGTCAGCTCCAGTTCCACTACAACAGGCGGCGTATGCACCGGTCTGGGCGTGGGTCCCAACAAGATCGGTGAAGTCTATGGCATCTTCAAAGCCTACAGCACCCGCGTTGGTGCCGGGCCGTTCCCCGTAGAACTCTTCGACGAGACGGGCGACCGTCTACGCGAGATCGGACATGAGTACGGTGCCGTCACAGGGCGCAACCGCCGCTGCGGATGGGTGGACCTCGTGGCCCTGCGCTATGCCATCATGATCAACGGTGTTACTCAACTCATCATGATGAAGTCCGACGTCCTCGATGGTTTCGAGACCATTCGTGCCTGCGTAGCCTACGAGAAGGACGGACAGCGCACCACCGACATGCCCTATGATACCGAAGGGTGGACGGCCGTCTACCGTGATCTCCCCGGCTGGCAGGAAGACCTCTCCAAGATGACTTCCGAGGAACAGTTCCCACAGACTTTCAAGGACTACATCAAGTTCCTTGAGGACGAGCTGCAAACACCCATCACCATCCTCTCTGTCGGTCCCGACCGTGCACAGACTATCATACGCTCTCTTTGATTGCGACGGAGGCATCTTCGATGCCGAGAGCGTATACAAACAGACGTGTCACTTTGCATTTCACGACAACTGAAAGCAAAGTCCTATGGATATGCCCTAATGGTGACATCTCACCCATATCCTGACACGTGGATTCCTATGGCATCTGTATTAGCTGGCAGCAGGGTATATCCTGCATCGTCATGATGCTCATCGGTTTGAAGTTCATCAGAAAACTGAAGAAATAATAGACCTTCAGCCAGTATGAACATATACAAAAACACGCATAGACATAAAAAAACACGTGCGGACGAATATCAATATACGTCCGCACGTGTTTTTTTATCTCAGAATATTACTGCCTGCTAAAGAGATTCATAATCGATAATTCGGCTGCCGCTAATAACAATCCACATAATTATATCAGCGAAAGCGCGACCGAACGTTGGCTATTGTCCGCCAGACAGCTTAACTCCCTTGTTCACGACTTCCGCCGTTTGTCAAATTCCGCCGTATGCCTCCAGACGACATCGTCAGCTGGTTCCGAGAACTTGGACGGAGCTTGGCATTTTCCTTTTTATGCTTTCTGGACTACATCATCAGCTGGTTCCGAGAGTTGGAAAGAAGTTTGGCAAGTTTCTTCTTAGGCTCTCGGGCCGCGGTCCACGTAAAGAATGGAATCATCACCCGACGGTGAGGCCATTAAGCCAAGTCCCTTAAGCGGTTTTGCCTGGTTAAAGAGCGAGATTCATACGGGTGTTTTGATTATTCCATGACCTTGGCATGATTATTCCATGGTCACGGAATGATTGTTCCAAGGTCATGGAATAATCAAAGTGGCTGGGCGCGTGGCCTGTTTTACTTATATGCGGAGGGCAATAAAGAAGGATGAAGAGGGCTTGTCAGATATGGTTGACGGCCCCCGTTCGTTACCTATTCGAGCGCAGAAGGCAAGCTGGGACTCAACCATCCTAAATGCTGTGTAGCAAATACGTATAATGAAAAACACTTGTAAGCGAGGCTCGTGGCAAAGCAGGAAGACGAAGAGTGAAGCAAATAAGTAGAATGAAAAGCACTTGTAAGCGAGGCCCGTTTAAAGCAGGAAGACGAAGAGTATAGCAATTACGTAGAGCGGGAACACTTGTGCTTAGGTAATAATTCCAGAACCGAGGAAGGCCGACGGCGGACATCTACTACTGAAAGATAGTAAGACTGTTGGGCTGGTTGTGGAACGAAGGCTTTTCCACTAACGAGGCTAACGGGGTTTGCACGGGGAAGCCGTTATCGGGCTGCTCCCGAACTTTTGAGTTCCACTATTTGTACCTTCTGAGGATAGCGACATTCTCCCAAGTGAATGTCTGTTTGTCGTCAGAGAATGAGTATTTTCTTGCATGAACACCTGTTGAGAGATATTTGTCGCTGAGGCTCCATGTTCCACTTGACTCTACGTTCCCGTTCTGGAAGTTAGATAGCGAAGTGTAGTAGTTGTACGTCTTGTCGGACTTGAACTCATACACAGGTGGTGTGACGAATCCCCATGTGTGCCAGTCGGTACGGTCCCAATAAAACGTTTCCTGCCAGACACCTATAAGATATTGCTCATTGATGTTTGCTGCATCATCGTTGTCTGATGAACATGACAAGAATGTGAGTGGCAATAAGAATGCCAACAATAATAGTTGCTTCATGGCTGTTTGATATTTTTGATTAAACGTGGGGGCTTTTCTATGCTTTTAGATTCATTTAGGACGGATACCTGCTGCCCCTGCGACCTCTTCCGACGAAGCTCCGAGGCGAGCGGCTGCACGCACATCGTCACGCGCCTGACGTTTACGCTTCGTCGAAGTGTAGAATTGAGCACGGGCCAAGCGATAAGTGGCTGACTCGGGCTCAAGCTCTATAGCCTTGGTGTAGTCAGCCTCGGCACGCTCATACTGACGCCGTTCAAATTCCATGCCTGCACGGATGGCATAGCCGGCTGCATGGTTGGGATAGAGCTCAGTTACTCGGTTGACGAGCTCAAGGGCTTCTTGTGGACGGCGATCGTCATCATTTAGCAAAGCCAAACCTAAAAGGGCCTGTTCATGGGATGGATTCAAGCGAAGCAGATGTTCGAAATCGGTGCGCGCATCTTTCAACAGACGCTGGCGCTGAAGTATGACGGCGCGCATGAGCAAAGCCTCGGGGTGGTCGGGATTACGATCGAGCACATCGTTATAGTCGGCCAAGGCACGAGGCTCGTTGCCCAACTTCATAAATAACGATGCACGTCCCAATAAGAGTGCAGGAACCGATGGAGCCAGGCCTAAGGCCATATTGTATTGCTCCAAGGCCTCTCTCTCGCGGCCCGTTCGCTCAGAAATACTTGCCAGATGCCCCCAGATGATGGCATTGCCCAGAGCCGATGGATTGGTCTTCAGGGCCTGACGAAAGAGGTGCTCTGCCTGTTGCAGGCTATCGTCTTCCATGGCTGTAATACCCTGCCTGACAAGCTGATCGTAGTCCGACTGAGCATGCAGGCTATAAAAGGCCATGGATAGGAGAAAGAAAAAACAGAAACGTTTCATGTCGCAAAGTTACGGAAAAAACGCTACGGCCGCACTTTTTTTAACGCCATATAAGAAAAAAACATGCCAAGCGTACACCCACATGCGTTTTTTTACATATCTTTACGCTGTCTTAGACATAACATATATTGTATGAAGTATGCCGATTTACCCAAAAAAGAGCTGAGTCATTTGGTGAAGCCAAGCGACAAGAGCCTTGAAGAATGGCAGGTAATGCTTCGCATGCAGCAAGCCCGCCGCGAAAAAATAAACGTAGAATGCGTTAGCGAGCGCTACTCTCCCGGAGAATACCGCGTCAGTAGCGCAACCTCCGGACGGGTCTATAAGGTGGTGTTTCGCGGAGCCAAAAGCCCATGGAACTACTGCGACTGCATGGATTTCAAGACCTCGCAATTGGGTACATGCAAGCATGTTGAAGCTGCACGTCAGTGGATAGCTGACCACCACAAGCGCATCCACTGGGATCTGCCTGCTTACACGAGCGTCTATCTCAGCTATCGGGGCAATGTGCGCGAAGTGAAGATACGCATCGGAAGTGGGGCTTCAACAGCGTTCAAGGATATGGCGGCCAAGTATTTCGATGAACTCGACACGCTACGTCCTTCTGCGTTTGAGCATTTTGGCGAGTTTATGCAACAGGCAAAGGCTATGTGCGAGGACTTCCGATGCTACCAGGATGCTCTTGATTTCATACTTGAACAGCGCGAAGCCATAGCGCGAAAGAAGCTTATCGAGCAGACCTACACCGACCAACGGCTTGACACACTCTTACGCACGACTCTCTACCCTTACCAAAAGGAAGGCGTACGCTTCGCGGCGAAAGCGGGAAAAGCTATTCTGGCAGACGAGATGGGGCTGGGAAAAACCGTTCAAGCTATTGCCACAGCCGAGTTATTAATGCGCGAAGGCTTTATCAACAATGTTCTCGTGCTCTGTCCGGCTACGCTACGCTACCAATGGAAACGAGAGATTGAGCGCTTCACTGATCGCAGCGTCATCGTGGTAGACGGCACACCTGAACGGCGACAGGAACTGGCTAAGACGGAAGCTGCATTCAAAATCCAATCTTACAACGCCTTCAACGAAGATGCAAAAAGGCATCACTCCCTAAGCTGCGACATGCTTATTTTTGACGAGGTGCAGCGATTGAAAAACTGGAACACTCAGATGGCCAAGGCTGTCCGCAAGATAAGTTCTCGCTACACACTCATCCTCTCCGGCACACCTCTTGAGAACCGGCTTGAAGAGCTCTACAGCATCGTAGAACTCGTAGACCAATTTATTCTTGCACCTTACTATCTTTTCAGAGACAAATACATCCTCACCGATGCCGACGGACGCACAATAGGCTATCATGCTCTCGATGAGGTACGCCAGCGGCTTAAAGGAATCATGCTTAGACGACGGAAGGCCGACGTAGCCATGCAGTTGCCACCTCGCATCGACAAGAACCTTTTCGTGCCGATGACACGCCAACAGTCGGAGGCCCATCAAGAGCTACGTATCAGTGCTGCTCGTCTTGTCAGCAAATGGCACAGGCAACATTTCCTCTCCGAGATTGACCGTCGCACGCTCTTGCTTACACTACAACAGATGCGAATGGCGTGTGACAGTCTCTTCCTGCTCGACGAGCATAGCCGTTTCGACACCAAGGTCGAAGAAACAATGAACATTCTCAACGAATGTGGAGTCACCATCAACGGAGAAGGTACTTCATCCTCGCCCCTCACTGCTACAGAGGATGCGACTCCGATGGAAACGGGCAACACCAAAGTGGTCATTTTCAGCCAGTGGGAAAGAATGACTCGTCTTGTGGCCCAAGAACTCGAACAGAGCGGCGTGGATTTCGTCTATCTCCATGGCAATGTACCCGCACGACACCGACAAGAACGCGTAGACGCTTTCCAGAGCGACCCACAAATCCGAGTGTTTTTATCTACCGACGCAGGAGCTGTGGGACTGAACCTCCAAGCTGCAAATGTGATTATCAACTTGGATCTGCCCTGGAATCCCGCGATTATCGAGCAGCGGATAGGGCGCTTACACCGCATCGGTCAACAACGTGGCGTAGAGGTCATTAACCTTATCGCTGCAGGCACCATTGAAGACGACATGCGTTCACGGCTGCGTTTCAAGGCTTCTCTTTTTGAAGGGGTGCTCGATGGCGGCGAAGATGCCGTATTCCTTGCCAGTGATAAGTTCGACGACCTCATTACAGGCCTTGAAACGGTAATCAATGAGAACAGCGACACCGAACAAGAAGTGAGCAGCAGCGCTGATGCAACGACACTTTCAAAAGCTCTTCCGTCCGCAGAGGCCGAAAGCGAGCAGAACAAAAACAACGTGTTGTCGCCCACAACAGAAAATGCGCAGCATACAATAGCTGAAACCTCCACTACGGATACGCTGCTGCAACTTGTAACAAACATCAAAGACTTGCTTCTCGCAGATGAAGCCACTCGAACTAAAGCTGCAGAAATACTCGATCATCTAAGCAAAAGAATCATATAAAACATAAACACACAACCTCTATGAAACTAAAGATTGCTGTCCTGCCAGGTGATGGCATTGGACCAGAGATTTGCGAACAAGGCGTCAACGTCATGACTGCCATTGCTAATAAATTCGGCCATACAGTCACTTACGACTATGCCATCTGTGGTGCCGATGCCATTGATAAAGTCGGTGATCCCTTCCCCGAAGAAACTTTTCAAACATGCATGCAAGCCGACGCTGTCCTCTTTGCTGCCGTCGGAGACCCACGTTTCGACAACGATCCCACAGCCACCATTCGTCCTGAGCAAGGGCTGCTGGCAATGAGGAAACGGCTCGGTCTTTTTGCCAATATAAGACCCATCGAAACATTCCCGAGCCTCGTACACCGTTCACCACTTAAAGATGAAATCGTAAGTGAAGCAGATTTTGTTTGCATTCGCGAACTTACAGGAGGAATGTATTTTGGAGAAAAATACAGCGATGAGGACAAAGCCTACGACACAAATATCTATACACGCAAAGAAATAGAACGCATACTGCACGTTGCATATACCTATGCACAACGCAGACGTAATCACGTAACCGTTGTCGACAAAGCCAACATCCTTGCAAGCAGCAGATTATGGCGCAAAGTAGCTCAGGAAATCAGCCAACAATATCCAAACGTGACCACCGACTTCATGTACGTCGACAACGCTGCTATGAGAATGATTCAGGAACCTCGCTTCTTTGATGTCATCGTTACTGAAAATACATTCGGTGACATCCTCACTGATGAAGCCTCTTGCATAACAGGTTCTATGGGATTATTACCTTCAGCATCAACCGGAGAACATACACCGGTTTTCGAACCAATCCATGGTTCCTGGCCTCAAGCTAAAGGACTCAATATAGCGAATCCTCTCGCTCAAATACTTTCTGTAGCTATGCTCTTTGACCACCTCTCTCTCACTGATGAAGCTCGTCTCATTCGGAAGGCTGTTCAAGCAAGCCTCGATGCAGAGGTGCGGACGCCCGACATTCAGGTTGAAGGAGGAAAACACTACGGGACAAGTGACGTAGGACAATGGATAGTAAACTATATCAACAATATAGAATAATAAACTGATATATAAAGGCCAACCGAAATAGTAAGGTTCATGAACATACAAAAGTAAGGTTCATGAACATACAAATTATTTCGGTTGGCCTTATAGTTTGTACTAATCTTCATAATCCATAGGTGCATATAATCCTTTCTTGCTAACGTCTATCCACTTCACCTTAAGGCAAATTATATAAACCATAGGTGAATAGAATGCTTTCCCTTAACCTTGGATTATCACTCCCTTCCAATCAAGAGAAAGAAACAAGCACACATTCAATCTGATAAGTCAATTGGAAATAATTGTCCGCAAGTTCAATGGACTGATTACGGAATTCCGGACAATCGCTAATCATCATTGCTTTTAGCCCAACGGAAACACCCAGTAAAGAAAGGAACTAACCGTGTAATGGAAGTAAAGTAACCCTGTAATGAAAGGAAAAAAAACCTGTAATGTAAGAAAAGTAACCCTGTAATGAAAGGAAAGAAACCCTGCAATGAAAGGAAAGTAATCCTGTAATGAAAGGAAAGGAACCCTGCAATGTAAGGAAAGGAACCCTGCAATGTAAGGAAAGGAACCTTGTAATGTAAGAAAGTAATCCTGTAATGAAAGGAAAGTAACCCTGTAATGAAAGGAAAGTATTCCTGTAATGAAAGGAAAGTAACCTTGTAATGAAAGGAAAGTATTCCTGTAATGAAAGGAAAGTATTCCTGTAATGAATGGGAAACAACCAGTAATGGAAAGGGCAGCCCCCCCTTTCCCAAAACGAAAGAAGCCCCGGCAGCCA
>DGSC01000057.1 GCA_002391275.1 Prevotellaceae bacterium UBA4372
CAGTTCGAATCTGCTAGGCACCTCTTCAAGAATGAATCCCCGCAACGGCAGCGTTGCGGGGATTTTTTGTTTTATCCTGTTTGTCTCACCAGGTATCCTGCTTATTTCACCTTGATTTTCCGTCCGTTGAGGATATAAATACCTTGTGGAAGAGAAGCGTTCGAGGTGGAATGAGCGCCCGTGCTGATCTGTCGGCCGCCGAGGTCGTAGAGCATGTTGGTCGGCTGTAGCTTGTTTGTTGTCTGGCTGTTGATGTCGTGGATGCCGTCGGTGAAGCTGTACAGGGCAGCTATCTCATCGGCCGAGAGTGCATAGTTGTAGATTCGCACGTCATCGATAGCGGCATTGAGCATGGGGTCGGCGGTGAATTGGCTGCGCCCGACATAGTTGAGCACAGGCTTGAAATCGGCCGGGCGGGCAGCTATAGAGGTGGACGAACCGGCAGGCTCGCCATTGAGGTATAAGGTAACGGCATCGGCAGAGAAGGTCACGGCCACGTGTATCCATTGTTTAGCCTTGTGGGTTGTCGTGGCATTGAGCACTTCCTCGCTGCCTCCGTTCTTTATGGCCAAGCGAAGACGGTTTGAAGAACTTGGCTTTGGCGAAAGGAACATATAGTGGTCTGTGTCGTTGCCGAAGTCGAAGATGCGCTGCCACGAGTTGCCTCCTTCCCAGTAAATCCAAGTGGCAAGGGTCAGGTCGCGTGAGTTGGCAATGGTGGCCGGCAGTTGAATGAAGTTGTTTGTGCCGTCGAGCGTGATGGCCTGCGCGGCATGTCCTTCCTGCATTGTCAGGTCGCCGAAGAGGGCTGCATGGTTGCCATTGACCGTGGCATCGGAGAGATCGGCATCGGCTGTGAGATACATCACGAGTGAAGGCTCGCCCGTTGGTTGGGCTTTGGCTATGGCGCTGGGCTCCGAGAGGTTGAGGCTTTTGTCCATCGCCCTTACCCGATACTGATATTCCTTACTTTCGCATGCTGTATTGTCGACGTAGGCATTGCCTTCGATGTCCTTGTTGATGACGTGCCACGTGCTGCCTCCGTCGTCGGAGCGCTGAATGGTGTAGCTCTTGAGGTCAGCGTCGGCAGGTGCCGTCCATGCGAGAGCTACGCTTGCAGCCTGGGGCGTAGCCGTTAGTTCAGTTGGTTGTCCAGGGGCGACAGCGTTGTAGGCGGTGTTCTCAGGGAGCAGTCGCCATTGCTGGCTGGCTTCACCTGTGAACGTGCCTTGAACGATTAAGCGCTTGGCCAGCTTCATCTTCTCGGGCGTGTCTGGTTGTATTTGTAGGTAGAGGCCGCTATGCTGGCTGCGTATGTAGAACCACCCGTCGCCGGCATACTCGAAGATCCATTTCTCGTTGTCGCCGCCGTCGCCGGCCCACAGGACTATTGAGCCGCCGTCTTCCAGAGTCCAGTTGAGCACATCGGGCATAAGTCGTGGCGACTGCACATTGTTGATTATATAAGGACAGAAGTCGCCGCCGGAGCGTGAATCTACAGGCGAGATGGTCCAGTGTTGCGCTTTGTTGGTCCTGACGGGCGTTTGCTGCGAGAGCTGTGCGCCTGATGTGGCGTTGTTAGCGTCTGTCGACATGGCCATGCCGCTATGTCGGTTGATGATCTTGTACTTGGTTGGGGCGGTGGGCAGGGCCGGCATGATGTCGTCGCCCCCTTGGATGTTGACGAGGGTTTCGGCGTTAGGTTGGTTCTCTTTGTAACCGGTTCCTCCAGGAATCGTCAGGATGTATTCGCGTGTGGGGCCTACACCATTGTAGAAGACATCATGGTCGAGGGCTACATAGCGGTAGGTCGTCTCTGTTGCCTGACGCTCGGATGCTCCGACAAAAGCCTGCACGCTGCCATCGGTGTGGCGATAGACACTGGCGGCGGTCCAGTTGGCTCTGTGTTCGGCATAGCCGAGCCTACGGCCACGAGATGCTTTCATAAACTGGCTGCGGGTGTGGGCGCATGTTCCCCACCAGATACCTTTTGTCATTCCATACTCTGAGCCTACCATGGCTTCCATGGTGTTGTGCAGCTCATCGTCGACGCCTGTTTTGCCGTCGGCTACTACCTGCTTGAAGAATTTTGCGAAGTTGTCGAAGGAGCCTGCCAGTTGGTGGGTGTTGCCTTCATCGAGGTAGGTCTTGCAATAGTTGTACCAGGGTAGGGCATAGTCGTTGTTGAGCGTGTTGCCTCCGCACAGGAGCACGTTCTCGAACGCTTCTTTGTATTTTGCATCCTGACGGAGCAGGCGGCATATTTCAAGCATCTCGGCCTTGGAACCTTGCTGCCATCCCCATGTTTGTCCCTCGCCGTAGTCGGGCTCGTTGAATGGCGACACGCTGACCACTTTCAGGCCGCTGTCTTCTACGTATTTTTTCGTAGCGGCAATAAGGGCCGCCCACCGTGGGGCGAAAGTGTTGACCTTATTTTGCGATCCATAAACGTGATACCACTCATCGACGCCGGCTTCCTGATCGGAATTTAGGTTGATGGTGGCTTGTGGGGCATATTTCTTAGCGAGGTTGACGCGTTCGTTTAGTTTAGATTGCTGTCGTGCACTGAGCTTTAGGTCGTCGCCTACGGGGTCTGTCGTCTGGAAGCTGAGCCTGACGATGTCTATCATGTCGGCTCCTGCAAAGTTGACACCTCGGCGAATGTTGCCTTCGCTGATCCATGCGAGGTCGAGTCCCCATACGATATCGGGCAGCTTGGTGCCTTCGCCATCGATAAGATAGGGCACGGAGACATGTGGCACAGGAGAGGCTTTGGCAGAGGATGCTCCGGAGATTACCTGTGCATCGCTCGCATGTGACCAGAGTAGTAAGGCTGTGGTTAACAGCATGTGACGGTATTTCATAACGTTTGGTCTAAAATGTTTTTTCTGCCTACAAAGGTAGCAGAAAAACAAGTGTCGGCAAAAGAATAATAGAAAAAAAGAGTGAAGGATCGTGTGATTCTTCACTCTTGGATATGCAAAGAGTCGGTTTCCACGGAGGTGGAGTCGGTGATGGCGAGTCCGATGGGCGTTTTTACTTCTGTGGTAACCTTCGTCGTGGGCAGCATAGCTTGCAGCACCAGTCCCATGACGAAGAGTGCGGCCACGGATGCGACATTGGACACGACAGGCAATAGGCGTGAGCGCAATCGTTGTCGCTGGCGATTGTCCCATTGCTGCATCTGCTGTCTCATCTGTTGTTGTCGCCCTAATTCACGGAAGATGAGATGGTCGAGCGCATCAATGCGCTCCTCGTCGTTGTGATGGTTCTGTGTGTTCATATACTTATGTTCAGTCGTTCGAATTGTTGTCGCACGCGTTGCCTCAAGGTTTGCATGCATTTGTATTTACTGGTTTTTAGCCCCATCTTTGTGTTGTTCTCTGGTCGCAGTGCAAGTATTTCGTCGAGGCTTCGGTGTTCGTAGTAGAAGAGGGTCAGTATCTGCCTGCATCGCTCCGTCATGTTGAGCACGGCATCGGTGATGATGCTTTGTTTCACTTCCGCATCGTCGGCGTCGTCCGGTGTTGTGTCGAAGCGATTGTTGTCGAGAGTTTCCAGCACGCGGTCGTTGTCGGTGAGCGTCCATCGCTGTTGCAGTCTCACTTGTTCCCAATGTTTTCGCTTGGCGATGGCCATGAGGAATGTGTGCAGTGAGCTTTTCATCGGTATCAGGTGCCCGTCGGTTCGTCGGCAGAGCCTTCCTTCGAAAACGACGATGCGATGGGTCTGAATCTCGCGCCAGAGGTGAATGAGGGCTTCCTGGAAGATGTCGTTGGCATTGCTGTCGGGCACGAAGATGGCAGCTGCATGCGTCATGAAGTACCGCTTGCAGTCGTTGTAGTAGTGTTCCATCTGCGAGTTGTTGCCTTGCACGACGGCTTCGACCATGCCTATGTCAGTCAATGTTTGCATTTCTGCACATTAATGTTAGCCGCAGGATAGAAGTGACCCCCAGGAGCGGCAGAAAAATTAATATTCTGAACGTGAGTAGTGATCTTTGTCTGCGTAGGCCATTTCGCGGATATGTCGTGAGCATAGTTTACGCAGCTCATTGCAGAAGAGCAGCAGGGCAATGCCGAAGAAGGCTTCGAGGCCGGGCGATACTTCCTGTGCCATGGCTATGGTGTCGAAGATGCCATGTGCCAGTATGGGCGCAAACAGGACTAAGACGGCATTGCGCCGAGGGTTGTGGCCAAAATGAACAAGGCTGTAGTAGTAGCCCATGAGAACGGCGAAGAAGAAATGGGCAGGCACAGAGAGCAGTCCGCGTAGGATGGCCGTGAAGGCCCAGTTGTCGCCGGCGTTGAAGACGTATTGGATGTTCTCGAAAGCGGCAAAGCCTAACCCTATGCAGACGGCGTAGACGATGCCGTCGAGATGCTCGTCGAAGTATTTGTTGTTGCGTAGCAGCAGCCACAGGAATGCCAGCTTGGCCGTTTCCTCGGGGATGGCGGCTGCGCCGAAGGAATGGAAAACGGCTTCGATGGAGTTGTGGTAGGTTGAAGGCACGAGGCCAGACGCGAGCAAAGGGGTGGATATAGCCAGCGACGCAAATGCTGACAAGATGCCGAAGAACACGCCTTTGGCCAGTAGTCGGGGAGGCTCGGGCTGCTCCTTGTCGCGGATGATAATGATGATCATCAGCACAACGGCGGGTAACAACGCAGCTGCAAGTATGACATAACTGGCGCTAAGCATCTCGGGTGACTATATATATTATAAATGTACGCGCGCGGGAAAAGACCCTATTTTGAGGACAAAGTAAATAAAATCTCAGAGGGTTTCCAAATTTTTCCGAAGAAAGTTTGGGCGAAGTGCAAACTTTACAAATTCCATAGTTTAAATTTGCAGAGGTTAGGCAAAAGGTGTATCTTTGCAATGTGATCTTTGAAAAGGAGATGCCGAAGACGCAAATCGGGGGCATCACGAATATAGCCGCATCAGTTCGACTGGGAGACTCATCAATTACATCAAGAAAACCGAGGACGCTTCGTTGTCCAATGGCGGGCTGCGCCCCTTGCGGGTAACCTCTTTTTTCGGAGGCCGGCAGATTACAAAGGAGACGGGCACTCAAATCATTTATTCTCGGAGTTCTCATCACATCGCTGATGCGGCTTTTTGTATGCCTGCAGGTGATGGCTCAGCGGCTCGTGCCGTCAAGCTTGCCTGGCGGTGACGGGGCGTGCCTGAACGCGTGTCTGTCAATCCTGTTGGCAAACCTACAAAAAAAGGTTAGGGCTTTTGAGCTGAACCACCATGGTGATTCGTCTCAAAAGCCCTAACCTTTTTTTGTTGCAGCAGAGTGCGTGAAAAAATGCGCCTATGCGTATCGGCCAATTCTCTTAAGAGAAAAGGCTCATTCTCCTAAGAGAATTGGCCGATGCGCTTAGGAGTTATTTTAGCAGCCGTTTGAAGGTTGCCAGTTTTTGAGCCAGCGTGTCGCTGTCCAATGTCGGCATCTCGGTCTTCAGCCATTGTTTGAAAGCCTCTTCGGCCTTGGCCAGTGCCATGGCACGTCCGGCCTTGAGTCCGCTGGCATAAGGCGTATGTGGGAGCAAAGCTCTGTTGAAATTTCCGTCGCTCATAGGGTTAAAGTCTTGTTTACGATGGCAAAAGTACAAAAAGTTGTTGTTTTTGTAAAAAAAGATAACAGATAAATGATGGCAGTTCAAGGTTTTTATTAACTTTGCCTCCGTATAAGGAGTAGAAAACATGAAACGCATCGCATTGCTATTGCTGTGCTTCGTGCCTGTGTTTGTCATAGGTGCGAGGAAAGTCACGTGGGTCATCGATCCTGGTCATGGGGGTCACGATGTAGGATGTGAAGGACGTGTCGCCAATGAAAAGGGGATATGTCTGGACGTTGCCAAGGAGGTGGGCCGACTGGTGAAGAAGAACATCAAGGGCGTTCGTGTGGTCTACACCCGTGAGCGCGACACCTATCCTACGCTTGCCGAACGATGTGCGTTGGCTAATGCACGCGGTGCCGCACTGTTTATCTCTATTCATGTCAACTCTGCCCCCAACCAGTATGTGCGTGGCACCGAGTCTTTTTATGCCACGAACGTGCCGCTCTCCGGGACGCAAGCCGGAAAGAGCGAGCTGCTGGCCCTGTTGTTGCAGCGCCAGTATTTAGCGCATGGACGGGAAATCAGCAGGGGAGTGAAGCAGCGCGAACTGTATGTCTGTGAGAACACGAATATGCCCAGTGTGCTCACCGAAATAGGGTTTATCACCAATCCCACAGAGGAAGCTTATCTCGTTTCTAAGGCTGGGCAGAAAGAGCTGGCAGACGCTATCTACATGGCGCTTGCCGAATATGCCGAACTGACAAAAGATGGTACGGTCGACAAAAAGCAGCTGCGCAATCTGCGCTATAGCCATTATGCACCGCTGAGTATAACGAAGCAGCAGCCGAAGACGGAGATTGTTTGTGAACCAATAGCCGAAGCAACATCCCAGGCCCAGGCTCAAGCGGCAAAAGTAGAGGCCGCACAAGAGGCAATAGAGGTGGCAAAAGACAATAAGGCGAAGGCTGAGGCAAAGGCAGAAGCCGCCCGCATCGCTAAAATAGAGGAAGAAGCACGGCTGGCAGCTGAGCGCGAAGCCAAGCTTAAGGCTGAGCAAGAGCTGGCCCGGAAGGCTAAAGAAGCAGAACAACAGAAGGCTGAATCTGCGGCCGCAGCAAAACAAAGTGGGGCAGAGACAAAAGAAACAGCTAATGAAAAAGCAGAGCCGACAGACAAACCATATTTCGCTATCCAGCTGATGAATACGGCTTCGAAGCTCAAGGAGGGCGACTACCGTCTCAAAGGATTCAAGGGCGTGACCTATCTCGCTGCAGGCGACCGGTTCAAGGTGCTCTTTGGCCGATGGACCGACTATCAGGTGGCCAAGAATGAGCTTTCGCAAGTGCGCGAAACCTTCCCCGAGGCTTTTATCGTAGCCTTCCTTGGCGACAAGCAAATCACGACGTCTGAGGCACTGAATATGAAAAAGTAAAAGCTGATGGACAGGCATTATCATCCCGTGGTGTTTGCGCGTCTGAAAGTGCTCCTGGCAGGCCGCGACTGGGACGTTCTGCAGGAGTATCTTGAGAGCCTCTCGAATGCTCATTTCCGTATTGCCGGTTATATCCTGGGCGAGCGGTTGATGCCGACATTGGAGACTCAGGACTTCTGGGATTTAAGTTCGCACTTGATTCTGTGGTATGCCAAGGCTTTCACGGTGACGGTGGCAAAGGCTGCCGCGCTTCGATTCAAGGCAGGCTCGTTGCAGCTCACGGACGAAGGCTTCAAGCGCCTGGCTGATTCGCTGCAAGGCGAAGGGCATGTGATAGACCGGCAAAAGCTGCTGATGCAATGGCTGCCGTGTATGCCAGACTTTGAGGCTGTGGAATCGCTATTCGATACAATGGGAATAGTTGATGCCCGGCGGCGCGTCGATTACCTCTTGCGTATAGGCAACCTGAATGCTTCGTTTGTGCTCTTGCGCACGTTGCGGTACGAAGAGCATGATAAAAAATACCTCACAAGCGTCTGCAAAGAGCTTGTGAGGCGGGCGGCTAATAAAGCAGGAGCTAATGAGCACGAGGATAGCTTGAGCTATAATATGGCAAGCTTGCTGCGCTCGTATTTCGATTTGCCAGATGTGCGCGGCACTTTCTCTTTAGCCATCGAGGCTTACGAATTGGCAAATATAGACACAGACTTCGAAGTCTTTGAGAGGGTGGTGACGAAGGTTTAGGTCACTGTCTCTTTTTCCTTCCCTTGTAGATAAGAACGCCTACGACAATGACGCCTAAGGCTATCATGGCATAGCCTAATTGATGGCTGTAGCGGGTCACCGTGTCAAGCAATTGGTCCTCCGGCACTATGCTTGCGAGCGCATAACCCATGGCGGCCAGAATGATGTTCCAGAGGCCGGCGCCGATGGCGGTATAGAGCAGGAAATGAGACAGCTTCATCTGTGCCAGTCCGGCAGGAATGGAAATGAGGTGTCTGATACCAGGCACCAGACGGCCAATCAAGGTGGCTACAGCGCCGTGGTTGTTGAAATAGGTCTCGGTGTGTTCCACCTTCTCCTTGTTCAGCAAACAAAGGTGGCCTACGGTGCTTTCGGCGAATGCATAGATGACAGGGCGGCCTAAGTAGCGGGCTGCAATGTAGTTGATGAGTGCGCCAAGGTTGGCACCAAGGGTTGCACAGAGAACTACCAGCACGATGTTGAGGTCTGAGCCATCCGTGGCTGCACGATAAGCTGCGGGAGGCACAACAAGTTCGCTCGGGATGGGGATAACGGTGCTTTCAAGGGTCATCAAAAATGTTATGGTCCAATAGTTGAGGTGCTCAAGGCACCAAGTGATAAACGAAGACATTGGCTGCGAAAGATTAAGGATGTAATCTGAAATGAAATGATTAATGGATGGTTATACAAACTTCTTTCTGAATTCATTGCGCGAAGCTTTCTTGCGGCCAATGGCATCGGCAAGGTTCCAGAAAGGCATTTTGAGTTCTAAGATTAGTGCTGTGAGGTAGAACGATGGATAGCCCAAGGCTTTGGCTGTGAAATTAAAGCACCTCACCTTCACAATAATATATATAAGAAGGAGCAGACCCATAGCTATAGCTCCGATATATAGCGCTGACAGATATGAGGACAAATCTACAACGAAAGGAATTATAGCGGCTGCAACAGATATAGCTAAGAGCAACCAAGGAATGGCAAGACGCAAGTGCTGGCGGCAGTTGTAGAGAAAGGTATGTCGCCGATGCGAACGTGTGTCACGCTCGAAAATTCGGTTCTTGTGCCATGTGCGTTCATCAGGCAACGGCTCTTGTATTATGGTGGCAGTGGTAGCCATCATGACAGCAGTGTTCGTAGGAGTGGAAGTGTAATTCACGAGCAGTTCTTCAGCTCCCATCTTTAGGTTGAGATGTTCGGCAAACCCTTGATGCTCTATGAATAGCTGTTTGCGGTAGGCAAGGTTGCAACCGTCGGCGCGAACTGCTGCGTGCCCGGTCAGGATGTGTTCGAAATTCGAAAAATCGGCCCATAAGCGTCTATAAGCCGTTTTCTGTCCTAACCATGAATGGCGGCTTTCGCCATAGCGCACCTGCCCGACAATGATGTCAGGTTCGCCTTTGAGCCGTTTGTTCTGTGCCGAACGTTGTGGAGCTACAATCGTTTCGCCTATGCGAGTGAGCCAGAAAGGCGATACAGGTTCACAGTCGGGACGGGTGAGCACAACCCATTCGTATGCTGCACTACGGAAGCCCAGCGTGAGGGCTAAGCGGTCGAGGCTGATGTCGCGAGCCGATTGGGGCGTGAAAGTGTGGTGGAGATTGGCGTACTGAAGTTCGAAACGTTCCAAGACATCGTTGGTCTCGTCGGTAGACCCGGCATTGACCACGATTACTTCGAAGAGGTCGTAGTCTTGTGACAGAATCACAGGCAGATGACGTCGAAGCGATGCCGCCTGATTATGTGCTGTAATGACAATGCTCAACGGAGGCAACGGATCGGTGACTTTCGGGAAAGTCTGCCGGGTGTTCATCTTGCGGCCTACATAGCCATAGCCGTAGGCAACTATCATGGCAAGAAGCCAAATGAGGAGAAATGCTATAAGATATATCTTTATTGCAACCAATGGATTAAAAGGTTTTTCTTGAATGTTTTTATATGAAGTAAACTTTGGGCAAAGGACGATGGTTGTATGTTGAGGCCATTGTCTGTCCGTAAGCTCCTGCCGTGCGAATAGCTACGAGGTCGCCACGTTGGGTGTGAGGGAGAAGATAGTCGCGCGCGAAAACATCCGAGGATTCGCAAATAGGGCCTACTACGTCTACACACTCGGGTGATTCGTCTGTATGTCGTTCTTCTGCCGAAAGATTTTCTATCTTGTGAAGAGCTCCATAGAGAGCCGGCCTAAGCAGTTCGGTCATGCCTGCATCCAAGATGACGAAGTTCTTTGTGGCGGTGTGCTTCACATAGAGTACTTTTGAAAGCAGTATGCCTGCTTGGGCAACGATAGAACGCCCGAGCTCGAAATGCAGACGTTGACCTTGAAGCAACTGGAGATGTTGGCGGAATGTCGAGAAATAAGCCTTGAAATTGGCTATCGGATGCTCCTGTGGATGCTCATAGTCGACGCCAAGTCCCCCGCCCACATTGATATTCTTTGCATGGAAACCAGCACTTTCGAGCTTGTCCTGCAATTGATTGATGCGAAGGCAAAGCGCTTCGAAGTCCGACATGTCAAGCAATTGCGACCCGATATGGAAATGCAAACCCTCGAAGCTAAGTCCTGGAAGATCGTTGCTCAGACGGACCACCTCCAGCATATCTTCACTCGCGATGCCGAATTTATTCTCCGCACGCCCCGTGGTGATGTGAGCATGGGTGTTGGCATGGACGTCAGGGTTTATGCGAAGACTGATGTGTGCAACCTTGTTCATAGCGGTAGCTATTTCGCTGATTACTTCCATCTCCTCGCGGCTTTCAACATTGAACATGCCTATGCCGTTCTCAAGTGCCAGAACAATTTCCCAATCAGCCTTGCCTACGCCGGCGAAAGTGATGAGCTCAGCCGGGAACCCGGCTTCTATGGAGGCGCGAACCTCTCCTCCGCTGACACAATCAGCGCCAAATCCTTGTTTGGCTATCATCGTTAGTATGTCGTGCTGGTCATTAGCCTTAATGGCATAATGGACGCAGAAAGCGGGGTCGTTGCACGTCTCGGCTTTGATGCTCTCGAGAGTGTCGTTCAGCAGTTGGGTGTCGTAGACGTAAGCTGGTGTCGAGAACCCCTTCATTTGTGTTGTATTGAAAGACATGATGTGGTAGTGCAAACTTAGGAAGGACGACGGACATGGTCGTTATAAGTGAACAATGTCTGCTGTAGGGCACGCAGGGTACGTTGCTTGTCACATTCGGCCACAACGAATGATATGTTATGAGAAGAACCTCCATAGCTGATCATCCTCACTGGAATCTGTTTAAGAGCATCGGTGGCCAAGGTCTCGAAACCAACGTTCTGACTTGACAGATCGCCAACTACACACACGATGCACATGTCGTTTTCGACGCTCACGGTGCCATATTTCTTTAGCTCGTCGACAATAGCATTGATGTTTGTGAGGTTGTCGACCGTAACACTGACGCCTACTTCGGAGGTCGTGATCATGTCAATACTGGTTTTGTATGTCTCGAATATCTCAAACACTTTGCGGAGAAAACCAGAGGCAAGCAACATTCGTGAGCTTTGGATGCCGATGCAGGTAATACCGGACTTGGCAGCAACAGCCTTGATGGTGCCACGGTGCATGCGGTTGTTAATAATGGTTCCAGGAGCCGAGGGATCCATCGTATTTAAGAGCCTTACAGGAACGCCTGCGAATTTGGCCGGTTGAATGCAAGTGGGATGCAGAATCTTGGCACCGAAATAGGCCAGCTCGGCTGCTTCCTCGAAATAAAGCTGCCGCACGGGTTCTGTGCCTTCTACGATGCGAGGGTCATTGTTGTGCATGCCATCAATGTCGGTCCAGATCTGTATCTCCTCGGCTTCGATGGCTGCTCCGAGCAGACAGGCTGTGTAGTCGGAGCCTCCTCGAAGAAGGTTGTCGATTTCCCCGTAAGCATTGCGGCAGATGAATCCTTGTGTGATATAGACTTCATATCCAGGGTTGGCTTCGATTTGAGCAACAGTTTTCTCGCGAATATAGTTGAAATCGGGCTCAGCATTCTTGTCGGTGCGAATAATGTCGAGGGCCGACAGGAGGATAGAGTGAATGCCCTGTTCCTGCATGTAGTTGTTAACCATGTTGGTAGACATGATTTCTCCTTGTGCAAGAATCACCTTCTCTTCAAATGAAGTGAAGAGCGTCTTTGTGATATTTCTTAGCGAAGTGAAGATCTCTTTTATTAGTTCTTCGGTACGTAGACGCCACTCATCGGTTGAGTAAAGCTCTTGAATGTGCGTCATATACTTTGATTCGAGCTGATTGATAACAGTGTTTGCTCCTTCCGGGTTCTTCTTGTAAAGATAGTCGGATATCTCTACGAGGGAATTTGTTGTACCGCTCATGGCTGATAGTACAACAAACTTTGGCTCACCATCAGAGGTGATGAGCTTCGAAACTTCTTTCATGCGCTGGACAGACCCTACGCTTGTTCCACCGAATTTCAGTACTTTCATTCTTCTTGTCGTATGTTTATAGTTTGTTTATATTATTCTGTTGTTGCTATGGTAGCCATGGGAATCTCGTCTTCCTCGTCGTTTTCACGTGCAGACGTGATGTCTTCTGGCTTATTTGCTTTGCCATCCGCGTTGACTGATGCATGCTCATCGCGTGCGGCGGCTTGATTAAGGCACGAGAACTGGTTGTTCTTGCACTCATATACCTTACCTGGGAAACGTTCTATGAGCGTGTTGTTGTGTGTTGCAAACACGACGGCCGTTCCCTTCTTGGCCAGGTCGTATAATATTTGAGCTGTCTGAATTCCCGATTCGGCATCTTGGTTGCCCGTAGCTTCGTCGGCAAGAATAAGACGCGGCTGATTGAGTATCGCCCTGGCAATGCACACGCGTTGCTGCTCGCCGCCCGAGAGTTCGAAAGGCATGGCCTCTTGCTTGTCTGCAAGGCCAACGGTTTCGAGCACTTGGCGGATGCGCTCGGCGCGCTCGGTACGATTCTTCCATCCCGTGGAACGGAGTACAAAGTCGAGATTGCGTCGGACATTACGGTCCATCAGCAGGCGGAAGTCTTGGAACACAATGCCCAACTGTCGGCGCAACGCTGGGATGTGGCGACGCTTGATCTGGCGCATGTCATAACCCAGCACCTCGGCCGTGCCGTTGTGAATGTCAAGTTCCCCGTAAACCGTTTTCAGCAACGACGATTTGCCGCTGCCCACGATGCCCGTGAGATAGACGAATTCGCCCTCTTCGACATTGAAATTCACGTTGTAGAGAATGGTCTTCTCCTCGCGCTGAATGTCAACTTCCCTAAAGTTGATTATTAGTGTTTTTTCCATCCTGGATTATGTCTTGTCTGGAGCTCTGCGGCAAGTTGCTCAATGCGCAAGCCTTTGTGGGTTAGTAATACTATGAGGTGATAGAACATATCTGAACCTTCGTAGATCAGACGCTCGTCGGTGCCGTTGCATGCTTCGATGACCAGCTCCAAAGCTTCTTCGCCAACCTTTTGTGCCATGCGGTTGAGGCCGTCGCGGAACAGACTCGTGGTGTATGAACCTTCGGGCATCTCGCGGTGACGCTTTTCAATGAAATCCTGTAGCTCTGCTAAGAAGAGTAGGGGAGAGCTTGTGTTCTCCTCGCCCCAGCAGGTGTCTGTGCCTGTGTGGCAAACGGGGCCTTCTGGATGCACACGGATGAGTAGTGTGTCCTGGTCGCAGTCTGCCTTGATGCTTACGACGTTCAGGTAGTTGCCGCTCGTCTCGCCTTTCGTCCACAGGCATTGGCGTGAACGTGAGAAAAACGTAACGCGGCCTTCTGCGACAGTCTTGTCGTAGGACTCGCGATTCATATATCCGAGCATCAACACTTGACGAGTGTCGGCGTCTTGGATGATGGCAGGTACAAGTCCGCCAGATTTCTCGAAATCAATTTCGGTTGGTCCCATACTTTATTTTTTATTTGGGTTGTTATGTGTTTGGTTTGAGCCAGACTTCTTGTTCTACGATGGTTACTTGTGATAGCATCTCGAATCAGGGTGTCGGCGTAATGATTAGCGAACATTTATTCCTTCATGCCTCAGATATTCTTTCAATCTGGGGATGGGAATCTCTCCGAAATGGAACACAGATGCGGCAAGCGCTGCATCGGCATGTCCAAGAATAAATGCATCGCGGAAATGTTCCTGGGCTCCAGCTCCCCCTGAAGCAATGATAGGAATCGTGAGTGTGTCGGCAAGCTGGCGAAGGGCTTCGTTGGCGAATCCCGTTTTCACACCATCGTGGTTCATGGAGGTGAAGAGTATCTCTCCAGCGCCTCGTTCCTGAGCCTCGTGAGCCCAATCCAAGAGTGAACGCTCGGTTGGAATGCGTCCCCCATTGAGGTAGCAAATCCATTCTCCGTCTGCGCCTTGTTGTGCATCTATGGCAACGACACACACTTGCGACCCGAAGTGATTCGTAATTTCGTCTATCAAATCTGGCCGACGAAGGGCAGCGCTGTTGATGCTAACCTTATCAGCACCGGCATTGAGCAGGCGGTCTACATCGGTCAAGGCACTTATACCTCCTCCAACGGTGAAAGGAATGTTCACTTCGGCAGCAACGCGACTGACCATTTCTGTGAACGTCTTGCGCCCTTCATGTGAAGCTGTTATGTCTAAGTAAACCAGTTCGTCGGCACCTTGTTCGCTATAGCTTTTTCCCAAAGCAACGGGGTCTCCGGCTTGCCGAAGGTTAACGAAGTTGGTGCCTTTGACGGTTTGTCCGTTCTTCACGTCAAGGCATGGTATGATGCGTTTGGCTAACACGTGCTTATTGATGTTTAGTCTGTTAATAAATTGACGCTGTGTTCAGCGTTGAGGAAACTCGTTGAGCAATTGCCTTAAATCTATTTTCCCTTCGTAGATAGCTTTCCCGAATACTACGGCAGGGATTCCTGCAGCATCAAGGTTGCGTATGTCGTCAATAGAACTTACGCCACCGGAAGCTATGAGGTGACAGTTTGGCTGTTGCTGCATGATACGCATATAGAGATCTGTAGCCGGTCCTTGCAGCATTCCATCCTTACTGATGTCGGTGCATAGCACTGTCTTGAACCCTTGCTTCATATAGGCATCAAGAAAGTCCTCGAGTTTCAGTGTGCTGTCCTCTTTCCAGCCATTAATGCTGATGTACCCTTCGCGGACGTCGGCTCCGAGGATGAGGTGCTCGGCTCCATAGGCGTGAAGCCAGTCTGTCGTACGTTGCGGATCTTTCACGGCGATGCTGCCAATGGTTGCCATAGCAGCTCCGGCGTCGAACACTTTCTGTAAGTCTTCTTCGCTCTTGATGCCGCCTCCGAAGTCTACACGGAGTGCTGTCGTGGCTGTGATGCGTCGGAGTGTGTCGATATTGACCACGGTTTTCGATTTGGCACCATCTAAGTCAACCACATGAAGGCGTGTGAAACCGAGGGCTTCCATCTCTGAGGCAACACTCACAGGGTCGTCAGCGTAAGTGCGCTGGGTTGAAAAGTCGCCTTTGGTGAGGCGCACGCATCGTCCTCCGATAATGTCTATGGCAGGAATGAGTTCTATCATAAGGTTAAGAAACGTTTAAGCATTACCTCACCTGCGTCACCGCTTTTCTCAGGATGAAACTGAGTTGCATAGAAATTGTCGCGATGGAGTGCTGCGCTGAAGTCGAGGATATAGTTGGTGGTAGCTGTGGTGAATTTGCATACGGGCACATAGAAACTGTGGACGAAATAGAAGAATTTGCCATCACTCGACTTCATTAGTTCGTCGGTGGCATCAGTAGAAACAGTGTTCCATCCCATGTGTGGCACCTTGTCCTCATGGCGTTGTGGCTTGAACCGAAGTACGTCAATGGGAAAGATGCCTAAACATTCGGTATTGCATTCCTCGGAGTGGCGGCACATGAGTTGTTGACCTATACAAATTCCCAGCACGGGTTGACGCAGTGAACAGATTACTTTGTCAAGTTCATGCGCCTTCAAGTAGCTCATGGCCTGTCCGGCTTCGCCTTGCCCTGGGAAGATTACGCGGTCGGCTTTTTGTAAAAGCCTGGCGTCGTCGGTCACTTCGGGCTCGATGCCGAGCCTTCTCAATGCATTAACCACCGAATAGATATTTCCGGCATTATATTTGACGATAGCTACTTTCATAGTGCTTTAAGGGTGCCTACAAGAGGGTTTCTTGGTATGCCTGTTTAGAATTTTGGGCGCAAAGATAAAAAAAAAGTCGCGCACGCGCGACCTTTTATTAATATTTTTCCAATAAAACTTTCATTTCGTCTTGATTAGCTGTGTCAAGGAGCTATTTTGTGACATTAAACACCTTGGTGTATGTAAGTTGTAAAAGGTGGAAATGAGCACTTACAAACCATGAATCTTGTCTTTGTTCTTAAGTGCAAAGTCCTTCCACGATTTGGCTCCGCCAGACTTGGTCGGACGTGAACTCTCAATAAAATGACAATAAGCCGCAGCCAATCCATCGGTGGCATCTAACCAAGGAAGCATGGCTTCGTCAGGAATTTTCATCATTTGGCGCAGCATGTATGCTACTTGTTCCTTGGATGCTGAACCGTTTCCCGTAATAGCCATTTTGATTTGCATTGGAGCATACTCGTGAATCGGTACTTGTCGACTGATAGCTGCAGCCATAGCTACTCCTTGGGCACGTCCAAGCTTGAGCATCGATTGTACATTCTTTCCGAAGAAAGGGGCTTCGATGGCCAATTCGTCAGGCAGGTAACTTTCGATAATGCCTGTAACACGCTCAAAAATACGGCCTAACTTCAAATAGTGGTCGGCATACTTGCGCAGGTCAATTACACCCATGGTGACCATCTCCGCTTTTCGTCCGCTTACTTTCAAGACGCCATATCCCATGATGGTCGTGCCGGGGTCAATGCCTAATATGATGCGCTCGTTTTCCATCTTTTGCCATCCGTAGTTCCAAATCTTTCCACTACTAATCATAGGAAATCACTTCCATCATGGTAGAGAATCCCACGACTTTGTTGTCAAACGCTTTCAGCATTTCAGTGTTGAGCTTTTGTCCTTGCTTGACGAACCATGCGTGAAGCGTTGCGGTGCTTTCCATCTCCATCTGAAGGGCAAAGCATTCACTGTCCTCTTCCTTGTGAGATAAGATATGCAACAGACGTGGCGAAGAAACATATTTCGACTCTTGGAGTTGTGGAATCATCACTTGCGTTACCCATATAACAAAGTTACGGGCATCTTCCACAGGCATTTGGTAGGTAGTATTGTAGAGAATCATGATGCAAAAGTAAGCATTATCTACGACTTTATTGCATATTTCACTCTTTTTTAGATTTCTTTTACTGCTTGTTTCAGCAAAAGATATTAATTTTGCAGTCAAATGTGTATTAAAAGACTAATATTTTATATATTTACATGAAAAAACTAATCTTTTCAGCGCTTCTACTTGTGGTAACAATGATGGGCGCTCAGGCACAGACGCAGAAAACAGATGTCAAGGTAAACAAGATACAGGCGTCGTCGGCCAAGGCTGCGGAAATTCAGTTTGACACTATGACTCATGATTTTGGCACCTTTTCCGAGAAGGATGGTATCGTTAAGTGTACATTCACGTTCACGAACACAGGCACAGCCCCATTGATTATTCATCAGGCTGTTGCAAGTTGTGGATGCACTGTGCCCAGCTATACTAAAGACCCTATCAAACCAGGACAAGTGGGTACGATAGACGTTACCTATAATGGTAAAGGTAAGTTCCCCGGCAAGTTCCGCAAGTACATTACAGTTCGCACCAATGTGAAGAACAGCCCGGCACCGCGTCTCATCATCGAGGGCACGATGACGGAATAACGTATTAAGTCAACGTGTTCTTTCCTGCATTTCAAACTATATTAGCATACCTTACTCATGAAGCGACTATCACTCATTATGCTGACATGCTTGTTGCTCTCAGCTACCGCATTTTCCAAAACCAAAAAACAGCCTGCTAATCCTCTGGGCGACGGCCCTTCAGATCGTGCTTATTGGTCTGAACTGGCATATAAGATGGCTGCACCCGTACTTGAAAATATGGCAAGGGGAACATTGCAGCAGAACATGAAGCTGGAACTCTCTCCGACATGGGACAATCGTGACAAGAAAGTAGCCTACATGGAATGCTTCGGTCGCCTCATGGCTGGCATAGCACCTTGGCTTACGCTCCCCGATGACGATACTCTAGAGGGGCAGAAGCGACGTCAATTGCGCGAGTGGGCCTTGCAAGCATATAAGAATGCTGTTGATCCGGAAAGCCCCGACTATCTCGGTTGGAGCAGTGGCGGTCAGACGCTGGTCGATGCTGCATATGTTGTAGAGAGCCTGTTCCGTGGTTACAAAGCATTGTGGGAACCGCTCGATGACATCACTAAACAACGTTATATTAAGGAATTGCAAGGCTTGCGCCGCTACGATCCACCCTATACCAACTGGTTGCTCTTCTGCGGTATGGAAGAAAGCTTCCTCATGTATGTTGGCGGACAGTTTGATGCCTTCCGCATTAAGATGGCGATGAGCAAGGTTGAGGAATGGTATGTTGGCGACGGCCTGTATAGCGATGGTCCCTCGTTCGCTTTCGACTACTATAATGCTTTCGTCATTCAGCCTATGTACAGTGAGTGCTTGCAGATGATTGCAGCCAAGCAACCCAATAATACCTACCTCATTCGTTCGCATGGCGACAACCGCAACGGTGCTAAGAACCGCCTCGGTGTAGTGACAGAGCGTATGCAAAAATATGCGGTCATCCTCGAACGTTTCATTTCGCCGGAGGGAACTTTCCCCGTAGTGGGCCGAAGCATCCCTTATCGTCTGGCAGTGCTCCAACCGTTGGCTATGCTGGCATGGCAGAAGCAACTGCCCAAAGAACTGACAAATGGGCAGGTGCGTGCCGGCATTACAGCCGTGATGAAGCGTATGTTTGAAGGGAAGGGCAAGACCAACTTCACTCCCGATGGATATCTGACGATAGGTTTTGTGGGTTCGCATCCCAATGTTGCCGATTGGTACACCAACAACGGTTCACTCTATATGACGTCGCTTGCGTTTATGCCTTTAGGACTTCCTGCCGATGATCCTTTCTGGACAGATGCTCCCCAAAAGTGGACGTCGAAGAAGGCTTGGGAGGGTGATGACTTCCCGAAGGATCACAAGTGGAACATAAACCGCCAGATGCTTTATTGGGAATAGTTGTTACTTCCGAAATAATAAAAGGGGCTGTGCAAATAAAATACTTTGCACAGCCCCTTTTCTTGTAGCAGCTTATTATTTCCAATCTACAACTTTCAATCCTCAACCTAAGCACATCTGGATTTATCATCTTTCATTTTCAGCTCTTCGTCATTAGCCGCAGCGACTATGCCTTTAGCTGCAGCATAAGCCGTAGTCCAGGCTGCTTGAAAGTTGAAGCCGCCTGTAACGCCATCGATGTCGAGCAGTTCCCCTGCAAAGAAAAGGTGTGGTCTATGACGGCTTTCAAGCGTAGCAGGATTCACGGCAGCAAGGCTGACGCCGCCACAAGTGACAAACTCGTCGTGGAAGGGAGCGCGCGACGTCACTTCATAAGGGGTAGCTGTGAGTGTGGCCACAAGGCGGTTGAGCTGCTTTTTGTTGATGGCTCCTGCCGGCATTGTCAAGTTGTCTGCTGCAGAGCGTGTGTCGCCTAAAGCCTTGTGGATGATATGTTCCCACAGACGGGTCGGAAGGTCGAACGGATGCAGTGACGTCAGTTGTTTTCGCTCGTTGCTGCTGATGACATCGATGAGTTTGGAGCGCACCTGATCTTCGTCGAGACC
This sequence comes from Prevotellaceae bacterium UBA4372, assembly GCA_002391275.1. Classification (GTDB taxonomy): domain Bacteria; phylum Bacteroidota; class Bacteroidia; order Bacteroidales; family Bacteroidaceae; genus Physcousia. The sequence goes on from DGSC01000057.1 coordinate 19,537, forward strand.
AGTCCAGTTTATAGCTAATGGGGCATGGTAGTCGGCATCGGCAAGGTAGCGTGCCGCATAGCTCGACAATTTCAATGTGGCCGGACCGCTGAGTCCCCAGTGCGTAATCAGCAATGCTCCAGAGGCTTTAAGCTTAGTGCCAGGGATGAACACCTTGGCATTATCGACTACTGTGCCCATGAGGCTATGGAGCTCATCGTCAACAACACCAAGGCTGAACAGGGAGGGGACTGGAGCAACAATCTCATGTCCCATGTCTGCCAGCCACTGCAGTCGGTTCATGCTGGGCTGGCCACCTATGGTTAAGGCTATGAAGTCGAAATTTGATAGGGCATCGAGTGCTTCTATGCTACTGCTTGTGCGTATTTCTATGCCCAAGCACCGGCATTGCGTGAGAAAGCAGTCTATTATTGCCTGCGAGTCTTGAACGGCAGGGAACACACATTGGTCGGGTTGTGTTACCAGTGCTACACCGTGGCGCTCGAACCAACGGAAGGCTTCGCGGTGGCCAAATTGCTGCATCAGACGTTTCATCAACCGGTGGCCACGTGGGTACACAGCACTTAGGTCGTCCACATCGGCAAAACTATTGGTGCAATTGCAGCGGCCTCCGCCAGAGATCTTCACTTTCTGAAGCACACGGTTGCTGCGTTCGAAGATGGTGACATCCATATGCGGACAAAGCTCCTTGAGATTGATGGCCAGAAAGAATCCGGCTGCTCCGCCTCCTACGACGGCCGTGCGCATGAGACCTTGTGAAGTGTGTTCCATATCGGGAAAATAAAAATAATGCTACAAAGGTAACAAAAAAACGCTAAAGTTATGGGGAATTCGCTAATAATCGTAACTTTGTAGCCATAAATAAAGCGTGACCTCAATGATTGGTCCGCTAAATAGTCTTACACATTAACATTAATATAAATTATATGCTCTTAAAAAGGACTACTCTCATTCTGCTCTCATTGTTGGCGCTATTCGGTTGCTTACCGATCAACGCCCGTGTGAATCGCACTGACAAAAATCCTCTCGGCAATGGTTCTTCCGACCGAGCTTATTGGGTGGAACAGGCTTACCGCATGGCAACTCCAGTGCTCAAGAACATGGCGGAAGGCACGCTGCAAAAGAACTTTGTACTGGAAACCTCTAAGATTTGGGATGGTCGCGACCCTAAGGTTGCTTATCTCGAATGTTTTGGCAGGCTCATGGCGGGTATAGCCCCATGGCTGGCGCTGCCCGACGATGATACCTCCGAGGGGCTGAAGCGTCGCCAGTTGCGTGAGTGGGCTTTGCAAGCTTACAAGAATGCTGTAGACCCAGCAAGCCCCGACTATTTAGGGTGGGGAAGTGGTTCGCAGACGCTTGTGGATGCTGCTTATCTGGTTGAAAGCTTCTTGCGTGCCTACGATGTGTTGTGGGTTCCCCTCGACGAAACAACGAAAGCGAGGTATATTGAAGAGTTGCAGAAGCTTCGCAACTACGCCCCTCCGTATTCCAACTGGCTCATCTTCGTTGCTATGGAAGAGGCTTTTCTGATGAAGGTCGGGGCTCAGTATGATGAATACCGTGTTCACGTAGGCGTAAACAAACTTGAAGAGTGGTATGTGGGTGATGGCTGGTATAGCGATGGGCAAGCTTTCGCTTTCGACTACTATAATTCCTTCGTTATTCAACCGATGTATCAAGAGGTGGTCGATGTAATACGCCAAGTAAAAGGCGACAGCTACAGGCTGCTGCATCGTGTTGGTCCTAATGACGGAGGTGCACGACGTGCAGCGCAGATATTGGAGCGCATGCAGAAGTACAGCGTCATCCTCGAACGTTTCATCTCGCCCGAAGGTACCTTCCCAGTCGTGGGTAGAAGCATCCCTTATCGCATGGCTGTGTTGCAGCCTTTGGCACTGCTGGCATGGAAAAAGCAGTTGCCCGATGAGCTGCACGAGGGACAGGTGCGAGCTGCACTTACGGCCGTGATGCATCGCATGTTCGACGTTCGCAGCAATTACAATGAGGGCGGTTTTCTCACCATTGGCTTTGTGGGCAATAACGCGCAAACGCCTGTTGACACATACACCAATAACGGTTCGCTCTATATGGCATCGCTTGCTTTCATGCCCCTTGGCTTGGCACCAACAGATTCGTTCTGGACGGCCGAACCTGAGAAATGGACATCGAAAAAAGCATGGGAGGGCGATGATTTTCCAAAGGATCACAAATGGAACATCAACCGTGAAGAATTTCAATGGAAATAAACAGCCTTGGCTTTCAGAAGGTCTCGGCTACCTGAATTGATGCCGCAATAAGTCGGTTAGGGGCACAAAAAAACGGATTTCACCGATTACTCATGCCGTTCATTCTTTGTATCGTCATTGATACAGGATAAGCGGGGTATTTGGTGAAATCCGTTTTTTTATTATTGGGCTTTATCTGCGGCGGTGCTTACGGCCAAGTCCGAACACGGTGCGGAAAGCGGCTACAGCACTGAGACCCAATTGTAGGGCTCGATAAATACTCATGCCGTTTGACACCAGTCGTGAAGCCCGTTCCCAACGATCTTTCGACTCGGGAGCCAGTGTGAAAAGAGCGTTGGCCGACTGACGCAGTTGCGTTTGGCTTGCGTCAAGGTTGCTTTTAACCTGAGCCTTCTCTATGGCCACGGCTTCACTGGTCGTTGTTTTCAGCTGGGAGGCAAAGAGGCTGAGCATGAACTTGCCTACGGGAACGACTATCCACGCCTTTCGGTTTGCATAGATCAGCAGACCTAACAACAGAAGCACTGCAGTGATAATCGTGAATCCCCAAACAGAGCTGCCTAACATGTTGCCAAGCAGATAAGCGAGGGCGAAACTGCCGAAGAGCAAGACTAAGGCGCCTATGAGGATGACGATTCCCCAAAAAGCTATGGCTGCGAGCAAACGCGTAAGCACCTCTGCCGTTTCGAACGAGAGGTTCTTCCGTTGCAACTGCCAATAGTTGCGAGCCTCGGTGAAAAGGTTCGTCAATTGCTCTGTCGTCTGTCCGTTTTCAAAAAGCATGTGCAGAATGTTCTGGTAAGTATGGGCTTATGCCTCGTCGTTAGTGGCGCTGGTGAGCTCTTCTGTGATATCGTCAACGAGGGCGTCCATCTCTTTTCGGTTAAGGCGGATGCCACGCTTGCGCAAAGCTTCTACGATGCGTTCGCGGAGGTCGGAACCTTTCTCTGGAGCCAGCAGCAGACCTGCAGCTGAGCCAATAGCCACACCACCAAGGAAGGCTACGAGATAATTGAGTGCTTTCATTCTTTCTAATGTGTTATGTGCAATCCCTGGAAAGGAGAATACACAGGTTATACTTCAAAGGTTATTTTTCTGAGTGCAAATATACACGTTTTTGGTTGTCAGTGATGTCTTTAAGCTCTTTTTTTGAAAAATAAAGGATAAAATTCACACATTTAACGTTTTTTTTGTGAATAGTCTTTTGTACAAACATATTTCTTTGTACATTTGTGGCGAAATTATTATTCATAAACAAAATAAAGGAGTAAAAAGCAATGAGAAATTATTTCGTTTTGGGTGCTGCCGTATGCGTGGCATTGTCTATGGCATCCTGCAAGAGCAGCGAGAGTGCTTACAAGAAAGCTTATGAGAAGGCTAAAGCTCAGCAGACTGCAACTGTTGTTCAACCTCAGCCTACAGTAGTAGCTCAGCCTACAACCGTTACACCCGTACAGACCGTTACCACAGCTCCCGTCGCTACAAACGAGAATACACGCACTGAGAACCTCACCCTCGTTAGCGGTGGCGGCCTCAAAGCATATAGCGTAGTCGTTGGTAGCTTCAGCATTCGCGCCAACGCAGATAAGCTGCAGCAGACACTTGCTAACAGCGGTTATTCAGCACAGATTGCTACTAATCCTCAAGGTATGTTCCGTGTCATCGCTTCTACGTTTGACGATCTTAGCGGAGCAGTTCAGAGCCGCAATAACTTGCGCTCGCAATATCCCGATGCTTGGCTGCTTCGCAAGTAAGCCTGCGCATCCTAACCAAATTTAAGGCATTTCTTTTTGGTAAAGTGAATATATGTAAGATTTTTTTCGACAGGGGTAGGCTGTGAAGCTAACCCCTGTTCTTTTTTAATTTAGTTCACAATCCACAATTCATTATTCTTCATTTACCATTCTCCAAAACATGCGCATCCTCGCTATAGACTACGGAAAGAAACGAACGGGTTTGGCCGTGACCGATCCGCTCCAGCTCATCGCCAACGGCCTGACCACTGTCGAGACGAAAGACCTCGAAACCTTTGTTCTCGACTACGTACGTCGCGAGCCCGTGGAGCGCATCGTCGTCGGGCAGCCCCGCCAGATGAATGGTCAGGACAGCGAGAACATGTGTCGCATCACTCCCTTCGTCAACCGCCTGCGCAAGCTACTGCCCGACATGCCCGTGGAACTCTTCGACGAGCGCTTCACAAGCGTTCTCGCTCACCAGGCAATGCTTGAGAGCGGCATCAGCCGCAAGGCGCGTCAGAATAAAGCCCTTGTCGATGAAATCTCTGCCACTATCATCCTCCAAGGGTGGATGGAGGCGAGGCATAGATGATTGAAATCGAAACATAGAAAACCAACCGATCTCCGTTCGACGACTGCTACGCTCTACTTTGCGAAGAACTTTAATGTTCTGACATAAGAATCTCAATTTTAACAATCTATTTTAATTTCTATTCTAAATATATGATCCTACCCATCTATACCCTTGGTCAGCCCGTGCTGCGTAAAGTGGCAGAAGATATTGACCCGCAAGATCCTGAAATCAAGACCTTCGTTCAAGACATGTTCGACACCCTCGACCGTTCCAGTGGCATAGGTCTCGCTGCGCCTCAGGTGGGCCGTTCCATCCGCGTTGTCGTCATCGACCTCAACCCCATCAAGGACGACTACCCTGAGTACGATGGCTTCCGTCACGTCTTCTTCAACCCCTACATCGAAGAGTACGACAAGACCCATCAGGAGACGATGGACGAAGGCTGCCTCTCGCTGCCTGGCATGAGCGAGAAAGTGAAGCGCCCTACTCGCATACGCGTTTCCTATGAAGACGAGAACGGCATAGAGCACGACGAGTGGGTCGAAGGCTACCTCGCTCGCGTTATGCAACACGAATTCGACCACCTCGACGGCAAAGTCTACACCGACCATATCGTGGGGTTGCGCAAGCAGATGATTAAAGGCCAGCTCAACGACATCATCAAGGGTCGCTTTTCATGCGACTACAAGGTTAAGGTGAAGCGTTAGGCTGAAAAATGAGGATAGAAAATTGAAACATTGTAAATTGAAGATTGAAATGTCGAAGACTGGAAAACAACATTTCCTGCGCTTTTTTGTTCTCGCCAGCTTTATGCTCTTGAGCCGATTCTCAGTTCTCAATTTTCAATTCTCGTTTAATACGGTGTTGGCCCAAATCAACACCGACCGCGTCATGCTCATGGGGCGCAACGCCCTCTATTACGAGGACTACGTCTTGGCCATCCAACGCTTCAACATGGTCATCAATGCCAAGCCCTATCTCCACGAGCCTTATTTCTTTCGTGGCTTAGCAAAATTCTATCTCGAGGATTTCACGGGGGCATCCCAGGACTGTTCCGAGAGTATCGACCGCAACCCTTACGTTGCCGACAGCTACCAGCTGCGCGGCCTTTGCCGTGTCAACAGTAAGGACTACGAAGGCGCCATAGCCGACTATCGTCGCGTCATCTCCATGGAGCCTAAGAACCGTCCTTCGTGGCACAACCTTGTCCTCTGCCATTTCCAACTAAAGCAGTACGCCAAGGCCGATTCAGCCCTCGATCAGATGATTCGCTACTGGCCCAACGATGCCGAGAACCTGACCATGAAAGCTCAGGTGGCCATCGAGCAGGGCGACACCGTGCGCGGTCTTGCCTTTGTCGATTCCGCCCTCGTTGTCGATGCTTTCGATGCTCAGGCTTGGACCATGCGCTCTATGATAAGTCTCAACCGTGGACAGTATGCTCAGGCTGAGGCAGAAATAGATAAAGCTATCATTCAGCGTCCTCGCGTGGCCGGCAATTTCATCAACCGAGCCCTGGCACGCTATCATCAGAACAATCTCCGTGGTGCCATGGCCGACTACGATCAGGCCCTCGAGATTGATCCTCGCAACTATCTCGGCCACTTCAATCGTGGCCTTATGCGTGCACAAGTCGGCGACGACAACCGCGCCATAGAGGACTTCGACTTCGTCCTTTCCGTGGAGCCGGACAATATGATTGCGCTCTTCAACCGCGCCATCCTCCTGGATCAGACGGGCGACTACCGTGCTGCTCTGCGCGACATCTCGCGCGTACTCGACGAGTACCCCGACTTCCTCGTGGGGTATCAGCAGCGAGCCGCCATTCGTCGAAAGATTGGCGATACCTATGGTGCCGAGCGCGACGAGTTTCGCGTCCTAAAATCACGTCTCAACTCAAGGGCTGGCATAAAGCATAAGCCCACCAAGACGCGCAAGAAGAGCACCCGCAACATCGAAGACTACGCCAGCATCGTCGAGGACGACACCTCCGAACCCGAGCGCGAGTATGATAGTGCCTACAGAGGCCGTGTACAAGATCGTAAGGTCGAGGAACAGCCACAACCTATTATTGTGCTTGCCCGACATTCATTACCCAGTCCTACAAATCGTTATGTGCCCTTCCATACTCTTGTTGACCTGCTGAATGTGCAACCAGAGTTCAAGCGACCACTGATGCTCACCAACACCGAGCAGCAGCTCGACGAGCGCGATTTGCAATTGCATTTTGAAGCCATTGCCCAGACAACACAAACCATTGAACTGGCACAAGAGCCTAACGCCTTACTCTTCATGAGTAGGGCAATAGACTACTACCACGTTCGTGACTTCGAGGCAGCTTTAGCCGATCTCGACCGTGCAGCCCTCCTTGAACCTCAGAATGCTCTCATTCCTTTCTGCACAGCTCAAGTCCGCTGCCGCATGATGCAAGTGCAGCAGTCTGCTTCCGACGCTTCGATAGCTACCGTGAGGTTAGGTTTCCAGCGTGCAGCCGATGAATTGCGTCAAGCTCTGTCGCTGGCTCCTGATCTGGCTTATGCCTGGTACAACATAGGTTGCATTCAAATGGAGTTGCATGATTATTCTGAGGCGCGTAAGTCCTTCTCTAAAGCCCTCAACATAGAGCCCCGTTTCCCCGATGCCTACTACAATCGCGGTCTTGCCTGCATTCTCGACGGACAGGTGCAGCTCGGGCTCTCCGACCTCTCGCAGGCTGGCGAGTATGGCCTCTATGGCGCCTACAACCTTATCAAGCGCTACTCGAAGCGGACTGCGGCCGCGGATTAGCGTTTAGCGTTTATGGTTTAGGGTTTAGCGTTTATGGTTTAGGGTTTAGCGTTTAGGGTTTAGGGTATGAATCCACGTGAAAAGTCGTGAAGGGACGAAAGAATACAGGGAGAGGTGAAACCCATTCTTGAGAATCAGGCAGTTATATCGAGCCCTGATGGGGCGACAGAATAATAGCTGACATTATCAAGTTGACTCAAGGAATAAAAGTTTATACTATGACCAAGAAAGAGAATCTCCTGCGCGCAGCAGCTGCCATCCTCGTGGCAGCGCCTGTCATCGTGCCCACGGCCGTGCTCGTGGCCGCGTTCGTGAAAAAACTAAAGAGCCATAAGCCGTGAACCTGTTTGCATTAGTTGCTTGCCAAGGCTCAAGCCTTACATCTGTGCTCTTTTCTGTAAGTATTAAGTATTAACGATAGACTGTCTATAGCTATGCTACTCAAACATTTGACAATACTCGCCGTGCTCACGTGCTGCAGTTCCGTTGCCCTGGCGCAGCAGCTGGCGTTCCCAGGTGCCGAGGGCTTTGGCGCTTATGCCACAGGCGGCCGCGGCGGCTCCGTGTACCATGTCACGAATCTCAACGCTTCAGGCGCAGGCTCGCTGGCCGATGCCGTGAGCAAGCCAGGTCGCTTCGTCGTCTTCGACGTGGGCGGTGTCATCAACATCACGGGTGCCAGCATCACCATAGCCAGCAACATCACCATAGCCGGCCAGACGGCTCCCGGCGAGGGCATCACCATCTACGGCGGGCGCGTAATAGCCTCAAAGGCGAAGAACGTGATCATACGCTACATCCGCATGCGTGGAGGCAAGAGTATCGACAGCAGCAAGTGCACACTCACGCTCGACAACTGCGAGAACTTCATCATGGACCATTGCAGCGTGTCGTGGGGGCCGTGGGACGATGTCCACATCAAGGACGCCAACAACGTCACCTGGCAAAACTGCATCATCGCCGAAGGCATCGAGCCCCAGCGCTTCGGCAGCATCACCGACGGCACCCGCAACTGGACCATCAGCCATTGCCTGTGGATCGACAACAAGAGCCGCAACCCCAAGATGAAGTGCTACCTGCAGTACTACAACAACGTGGTTTACAACTACGCCATGGGCATCATCGGAGGTCACTCGGCAGCCGACAACTATCAGGACGTGATGAACAACTACTTCATCGCAGGGCCCAACACCACAGGCGACAAATACTTCGACGACTGGACCGAGACAGACCACCTCTACAGCATCGGCAACTACTACGACGGCAATAAGAACGGAGTGCTCGACGGCCGTCTGATCACCGACTACCACAAGGCCACGCCCATGCAGAAGCCTTATTTCAACGTCACTCATCCCATGAACCTCGAGACGGCTGCCAAGGCTTACGCCGCCGTGGTGGACCACGTGGGAGCCTCGCGTGTGCGCGACATCCACGACCGCCGCTGCATCGAGCAGCTGACGTCGCTCGGCACCAAGGGCGCTTTCATCGCCAACGAAGGCGACGTGGGCGGCATAGGCACCCTGGCTGGTGCTGCGCGCCCTGCCGACAGCGACAACGACGGCATGGCCGATGAGTGGGAACGTGCCAACGGCCTGAATCCCAGCGCCAACGATGCCAACGCCTACACCCTCGGCGACGGCTACACCAACATAGAGCACTACGTCAACAGCCTGGCCGTCAAGTCCACCTTCCTCGTGTGCCCGCAGAACGTAGTGGCGAAGCTCTTCACCAGTACCTCCGTGCGCCTCACATGGACCAATGGCGAGGCCGATGCCAAGGCTATCATCGTGGAGCAGTCCGAGGACGGACGCTCGTTCTCCGAGGTGAAGCGCCTGGGCGGCAAGGCCACGACAGCCACCATCACGGGCCTCACTGCCGGCAAGGTCTATTTCTTTCGCCTCAAAGCCATCTCCGCTGATGCCGAATCAGGCTACTCCATTGTCGTTTCCGTCAACAACGAGTATATGCAGCCTGGTCGTGGCACGGCGGCTGGTAGCGCCACCTTCAAGCCGCGCGAAGGCAGTCTCTATCGCATCATCAACTACGCCACAATCCCTTACAACTCTGGCACCAGCCTGGGCGGCGTGCCTAAATACCTGACGTTCACATTGGGCGGCAGCCTCGGCGCCACAGAGGATTTCCAATGGGACAGCCCCTCGCAGCTATGGGAGATAATCCCCGTCGAGGGCGGCTTTCACATTCGCAACAGCGCCACAGGCACTTACATAGCACCCACTAACGCCACCACGGGCGACGGCGACGACCGCATAGGCAACAGCGCCGACCCTACCGTCATGACCATCACCTACACGGGCGACCAGCAGCCCTCGCAGACGGGCCTTTCCACGGCTGTGTCCATGTATCGCATCAACTGCCCCTCGTTCAAGGGCTATCAGATTCGTGCCCGCGGCTTTGGCAACGACTGGATCTGGGGCTCAGGCACCTACGATCGCGCCGACATGGTGTTCACCTTTGCCGAAGTGCCCCGCTCGCAGGTCGTGGCGCTCGCAGGCTTTGATGCCACCAAGACCTATTCCATCTACAGCTACGGCACCATGTCAGGCTCGGGCGCCAGCGTGGCCGGCCCCGACCTCCAGCGTCGCTACCTCTTCGATGTGCCCTGTGCCGACGGCCGTCGCGACTCCATCGTCTATCGCATAGGCCTCGCCGAGCAGGCCATCATCGACGGAGCTTCCGACCCGCTCGCCTCCAACCCCGCAGCGCTGTGGACCTTGGAGGATGCCGGCAACGGATATTACTATGTTAGAAACCAGCAGAGCGGAGCATATATGGTCATCGACAACTACCTCTCCGCCGCACCGGCAACCATCTACCCACGCTATGCCAAGCACGACAACGGCCACGCGGCCTTCTTCCTCGATGCCGACGAGAACGGCAAGCGTCTCTTCAACGTTGGTAACCCCGACGCCGACGGCTTGGGCGGACCGCTTGCCATCTTCGCTCTCCATGCCGACCGCACGCGCCTGCGCTGGGTTATTGAGCAGACTGCCGTGGCGCCCATCGCCACAGGCATCACGGCCCAGCGCCCAGCACCCAGCGCCGCGTCCCGCTACGTCAGCCTCCAGGGCATCATCCTCGCCGCTCCTCCACGTAGCGGCATATACATCCAGCGCCACATCGCAAGCGACGGCTCCGTCGTTACGCGTAAGATTGCCGTCGGCAAATAGCCATTCCCCCCATGAAGCACAGATTCTCGTGGGTCATCGTCGCCCTGCTCTTAAGCCTCTGCGCACAGGCGCAGGAGACCTATCGCTATGCCGTCAAGGACTCCAGCGAGCTCTACCTCGACATCTTCCGTCCGGATTCCAACGCGCAGACCACCTTCAAGGACACATTTAGCGTTTAGCGTTTATTGCTTACTATTCTTCAATCCTCAATCCTTAACCATTACGTGAGTTCGGTATAAGGAATATGGCAGACGAGTAGATGATGGTGCTGCGCAAAACTCACCC
>DGSC01000065.1 GCA_002391275.1 Prevotellaceae bacterium UBA4372
AGCACGATGCCATTAACAGGCCAGGCAAATGTCTCCCATACGACTGGTCCGACACACAGTTCCAGTATCAACCCTATCACAATGAGTCCGCCTCCGATAAGGAAGCCCTCCTTCATTGTCCATGGTTTATTCCACATTAGAATCAATTCTAATTAAGTTTTTGCATGCAAATAAATGATTATTTCTATTCAGAACAAAGGGATCGACAATAGCTGGTACATCAAGACCTGAGCCATACGCCGATGACCTTCATCATTAGGATGCAGACGGTCGTTGTCTGCATGATGGAAGTACTGGGCATACTCGTCCATCAGCGGATAGAGGCCACTGAGCGCATTGAGGTCAATGACAGGAACAGCCCACAGATTAGCGCTCTCTTTGACCGACTGCACATAAGCATCTATATATTCACCACACTTATTGGTATAGTCCTCCCTGGGCTGCCAGTTCTTCTCGTTGGCATAGAACTCAGCACGGTGAATCGGTGTCAACAGCACGATCTGCTTCTTCGGGTACATCCGCTTCACATAGTCCAGTGCCTTGTTGATACGCCCACGATAAGTAGAATCACACATCACGGGATAACGGTGCTTGCGATCGACGAGATGCTTCTGCTCATGAATACCCGCCATCACCTTTTCATCCTTTTCCACGAACCACTCACCGATGGGGATGCCCGTATTATAGTCGTTGGTCCCCATGAAGATCAGAATGGCATCCACGCTGTCGCCATGCTCAGCCTTCAGCATGTCCGCCTGACGAGGAATATCGTTCCATTGGCGTCCACTGACCCCATACACATAGGGTTCAATCTGCAGCCAGTCCTGGAGGAATCCCCAGTATTTCTTCTTCGACCCGTTATTACGCGGATCAGTGATGGAATCGCCAAAGTAGGCAACTCGCTTTCCCTGCCAAGGATGCTCAAACAACTTCTGAGGCATCACAGGAACAACAAGCACAAATACTAACAAAAGCAAGAAAATACGTTTCATCATACTTCTCATTTGGAATTTTTGCGGTGCAAAGATAGCAAAAATCACAAAAAAAGCATTACCTTTGCAGGCGTTTTGCAATAATGCAAGACTATTAATGATTTTTTAACACATGTACAAACCAACATTCAACATGAAGCGCCAGGTCCTGGTTTTCCGTCATTTCAGAAACAAGGGCTACTCGTTGTTCAGTTGTCTTGGACGTGAAGTCGTATGCAGTGTGCTCTCCGTAGCAACACTGACTTATGCTTCAGCGGAAAGTGTCTCGACACATCCCGTCGTGACCGACTCCACCGCGATGACAACGGCACGGGAGATGCAATTGGAGGAGGTTTCCGTAACCGGCTCCAGGGCGCCCCTGACAAGAAGTCAGGCTGCGAGAATGGTAACCGTACTGGATCGTGCAGACATTGCGCAGGCCCCAGTACAAAGTATCAACGATCTGCTGAAATACGCCGTCGGCGTAGATGTCCGTCAGCGAGGGCCCATTGGCGCGCAGACAGACATCTCGGTGAGAGGTGGAACCAGCGAACAAATCATCATCCTACTCAATGGCATCAACATCTGCGATCCACAGACAGGTCACAATGCGATGGATCTGCCCGTGGATCTGAGTGAGATTGTGCGCATTGAAGTACTTGAGGGCCCTGCCGGCCGTATCTACGGCACATCCTCACTCGTCGGCGCCATCAACATCGTCACCCGGCCTGCGAGCACCACGAGTGCCGACGTCACAGTGGAAGGCGGCTCCTTCGGCTACCTGAAGGCCAGCGGCAGGGCCAACTTGGCCAAGGGCAGATGGAACAACCAGGTGAGCGCAGGCTACAGCCGCAGCGACGGATACAGCCGTTCAAAGGCTGGCAGTCTGAATACGGACTTCAGCGGTGGCAAGGCCTTCTATCAGGGCGAGTACGACGATGACGACGTGAACATCCACTGGCACCTCGGCATCGCCGACAAGGGCTGGGGCTCCAGCACCTTCTATGCCTCACCCAAATGGCAGGCCGACAACCAATATGAACATACCACGAAACTATATACAGCCATCCAAGCCAGAACAAAACGAGGTCGTTTGCACTTTGCCCCGAGCATCTACTGGAACCAGAACCGCGACCGTTACGAAGGCTATCGTGGACAGGCAGAAAAAATGAAATACAATTACAACCGTACAGATGTCTATGGCGTGAACCTGAACAGCTATTTCGACTGGGCTGCAGGCCGAACAGCCTTCGGAGCGGAACTCAGAAATGAGGACCTCGTCAGCGGCAACCTGGGCGAACCCCTCTCCCAGCCGCACCATATCAAAGGTACAGACCGCGACTACACGCTGGGCATCAACCGCACCAACATCAGCGGTTATCTTGAGCACAACCTTCTGCTCCGCCATTTCACGCTCTCTGCAGGATTTGTAGCCGTGAAGAATACCTGGAGCAATATGAACATGACCGTCTATCCTGGCATCGACATCAGCTACCGGCCTGGCAGCGACTGGCGACTCCATGCCTCGTATAACACATCGCTCCGCATGCCGTCCTTCACCGAGATGTACTACAAAGTGCAGGGATACAGTGCAGACCCACACTTGAAACCCGAGGAGATGCAAGCTGTGGAAGTTGGTATCAACTGGAGACATAAAGGACTTGATGCCTCTATCACAGGTTGGCACCATCATGGTAAGAATATGATCGACTGGATCATGGACACCTCCAAAGGTGACCAGGCAATATGGGAAAGCGTCAACCACACCACCATCAACAGCGTCGGACTGGAAGTGTCGGCAGGACTGGACTTCCGCCAATTGCTGCCCAGCCAAAGCATGCTGAAGAGTCTGAAACTCAGCTACAGCTATATCGACCAAGACAAGAAGCAGGAAGCAAACATCGTGTCACAGTATGCCCTTGAATACCTTCGCCATAAGTTCATTGGCAATCTCAACTTACAGTTGGCCAAGAAAATTGAGCTCAGTATCTCCGCCAGATGGCAGGATCGCGTAGGATCATACACCGGCTTCGACAACACAGTGAGCGAATATAAGCCATACTTCCTAACCGATGCTCGCCTGGCATGGAAAGGAACCCATTGGAAAATATATGCAGAGGCAAACAATCTCTTCGACGTAAGCTATCATGACTACGGCCTCGTA
>DGSC01000068.1:0-10162 GCA_002391275.1 Prevotellaceae bacterium UBA4372
ATCGTCCCACACGGCTGGGCGCATCATCCCACACGGCTGGGCGCATCGCCTCACACGGCTGGGCGCATCGTCCCACACGGCTGGGCGCATCGTCCCACACGGTTGGGCGCATCGTCCTACACGGCAGGCTGCATCGCCCCACACAGTTGGATGCATAATAAATCGTTTTTGTTTTTTTAACGTAAAAGAGGTTAGGAAATAGTGGACTTGTTCGTTATAAAAGCAGAAAACTAAAATAAAAAAATGCACGAAAGCCAATCCTTTGAACAATTGTTCACTACCCATCATCCTCGCCTCCTCCGTCTGGCTACAGCGATGTTACACGACGAGGAGGAGGCAAGGGACGTCGTGAGCGAGGTGTTTGAAAGGATAATGAAAAGCTCCTCGCCCGCTATCTCGGTGAGCGAAAGTGAAGGAGCGCTCCTTGCAGCTGTTCGCAACCGATGCATCGACCGCATCCGCCAGATGAGAGTGGCCGAGCGAGTGCGGAGACGACTGCCTTTGGTTGAGGCTGACTTCTCCTCCTGGCAACAGGAAGACGAGCAAGAACAACGTCTGCAAGCCGTCAGCGAAGCCATCGACAGCGAACTCACCTCCGCCCAACGACGCACCCTGCTCATGCGCTATCAAGAAGAGAAAAGCTATCGCGAGATTGCACAGACGTTAGAGATCAGTGAAGTGGCCGTCTACAAACACTTGCGAGGTGCGCTGGAGAGGCTGAGGAAAAAGATAAGGAAATAAAGAATGAAAAAGTGAGAAGTGAGAAGCGAAAAATAAAAGTTACCACAGATATGAAGATGAACGATAAATTCCAAAGCTTCCTCGAGATGACGGACCATCCCGAACGATTCTCAGAGGAGGAACTGATGCAGTTGGCTCACGACCCTGAGATGGCTGTGTGGTATGAGGCGCTGACTGCTGCTGAAACAGCAGCTAAAGAGATGGCAGCGCAGCCTAAGCCAAGGAATAGAAACGTAGTCCCGATTGTGGGCTGGACGATGGCGGTAGCCGCTATACTGACTGCTGCCTTACTCCTTTGGCCTAAGAATCACGAAACAACCATTAAGCTGCCAGAGCAACAGCCGCCTGCCATTGCCGAAGCCAACCTGTCTGAAAATATACCCTCAAAGACCGTTGAGGTAGAACCGCCTCTTTCGCAAACGCAGACGATTACTGCCTCCCATTCGCAGCCGCCGAAGGCAAAGAAATGCATAGCGCAAGCGGTTGCTACTATAATAAAAAAAGAAGAGGTACAACCCATCACTGTCGAGACTAAACCTCTCTCCCAAAAGAAAGAACGGCCTGCAATAGACGCCGTGCCCTCTACAAAGTCACCAATTCCTGCCGACAAGCAAGCCCTTGCTGACATCTATCTTGCCGAAATGGTTTTGCAGGTAGCCTATGAGCACCAGGCTGTGCAGAAACAAGTGCGCGCATACGCCGCCAGTCTGTCTGGTAACGAAGCAGAGGACGAACGCCCCATCATCGCATTCTAAACATCAAAACATAACCCACTATGAAAACTATTCTGAGAAGCATCATTACGGTGAGCTTGTTACTTGCCGCCACCGTTTCCTCTGCACAGCATGTGGAGAGCATCGAGAAGCAAATGAGAAATATCATCAATGTGGCAGTGGACCACCAAGTGAAAGTAACCAAGAGCTTAGGGCAGGAGCGCGACGTCAACAAAGAAGGTAAGCCCCTCGCATGGCGCTGCGACATCTTTTCCTTCACTCTCCCTAAGAAATACCGTGAGCATTTGGACGAGATGATAGCGGTCTTTGAAACTCAGAGTCGTGAAAATCCCAACTGCTATGGTATTAATAGCATGAGCGAAGCCTCAGATGGTCACAGCTATGGCGACATGCGAAACCTGATGATTGGTGAAGATCCATTCCGCTACGTAACAATAGGTAAGGACTACAACAACTACTTGAATGTGAACATACTCGACGATGTCGACACCTCCAAGACTCACCGCTACGCTTACGCCCTTGAATGGCGCAACGGCGGCAAAGGGAAGACCGACGTCCGCTATATCGTCACCTACGCTAAGATTCCTTCTGCCAAGACCAGTCTCATCCAGCAGGATTGGCCCTACCTGAAATTCGATAAGTCGCGCATTGTCAAGAGCAAGGGAAAGCCTGCCCTCATTCAGGGGAATGCTCGCGTGCATTGGGATGGCAAGGACTACCCTGTACAGTCGCTCGATAGTCTTCTTAACGAAGCGGAACAGCGGGTGAAGAAGGGTGAACAACAAATGAAAGAAACTGTAAGACGCTTCAGAAAGAAATACCAAACGGGCAAATCTCTTGTCCTTTGGAATGACACGCTTGAGCACGAAACTGATCCTGTGACGGATGTCGTACAACGTCTGCAGCAGGGAGAAAGGGTCGATGCCAATGACTTGCTATGCAACGATCTCATCCTCCTCGTCTTCTCGCAACTGAAACAACAATATCTCGCAGGTCAGAACGCCGAGTTCAACGCCATTTCCGTCTATTCGCTCTGCAAGCACGCCCGTGAATATAACTTTTTTACCAACAACAATTCCAAGCAAGAGTTGGAACAACTGAAAAAGGAAATCACTTCGATGCAGAACCGAACCACGAGCGAAACCAATCGTCAGTACCTTAAGATGGCACTTGACGAACTGGAGAAGATAGATTGACTATGCGTATTGCCTGATTTCATTATCGCAGTTAGTAAGTCCTATAGACTCAGCCCCGCTTCGTCGTGACGATGAGGCGGGGCTTTCGCAATTGAAACGGTGTTGCCGCTAAACAGTTTGATACTTGGCTGCCCAGTGTTGCTCTTTTTTAAAAAAGCCTTTTGGGCTTGTCCGGGTTCATCGCGTTGGAAGAATCGGAAAGCTGCGCAGATGCTTGCTCCTACAGCTTTTCTCCGAAGGCAAGGTCGCCGGCATCACCGAGGCCCGGTACGATGTAGGAACGTGCGTTGAGCTGAGGGTCGATGGCAGCGCACCAAAGGGTGATGTCGTTGCGTTGGCCGAAAGTTTCCTGCAGGTGTTTTACGCCTTGCTCTGAGGCGATGACGGCGCAGAGGTGGGTGTGTGCGGGCTGGCCTTTGGTAGTGAAGGCGCGGAAGGCCAGTTCCATGGACTCGCCCGTTGCAAGCATGGGGTCTACGAGCATCAGTGTGCGGCCGTTGAGGTCGGGGGTGGCAATGTATTCTATGCGCACGTCCACTTCGCGGCATTCTTTGTCCTTGTAGTAGCGGAAAGCCGAGACGAAGGCGTTGTCGGCATGGTCGAAGACGTTGAGGAATCCTCCGTGCATAGGCAGTCCTGCGCGAAACACGGTTCCGACGACGATGCGGTCGTCCTCGGTGGAGGCGCTGGCTGTGCCGAGGGGTGTCTCTATGGTCTTGGTGCTGTAGGTGAGCGTCTTGGATATCTCGAAAGCCATGGCCTCGCCTATACGTTCAAGGTTGCGGCGGAAGCGCATGCGGTCGCGTTGGATGTTGACGTCGCGCAGCTCGGCCACGTAGCGGTTGATGATGGTGTTTTGCTGGGCAAAGTTGATGGTGTTCATAGTCGTTGTATTATTTGTCCGTGGCTGCGATGATGATGCAGCCTGCGGGAAGTGTTCAGGATTTTAGTTCATCACTTTGAGGGTGTTTCCCATCGCGTTGTAGCTTACGGGATAGCGATAGAGCCCGCGACCGGTAGGGCCTTTGACGACGACGCCCATGACGTTGTTGAGGTCGTAGGTGCGGCCACATCGGTTGCAGATGGCGAGACCGCCATCCTGGAGTAGCAGGTTGCGGGTGGTTGCGTATTCATCATAGCATGGGCATGCGAGGTCGAAGGCTACGATTGCAGGCTCTTCGGCACCGATATCCGGCATGTTGGTGCGTCCCACGATGAATCCGCTGAGGCCGAGCATAGGCTTTATCTGTTGTTCGGCTTTGGTGTAGGGTCGGATGGTACTGCTTTTCAGGTTGGCGAAGATGAAAGTGTCGCCGTTGGTGCGTATGGTGCAGAACTCCCCGTAGCCGTTGAGTGCGGCATTAAGCTCCGGTATGGTGTTGGTGAAGGAGTATGAGAATTTGGCTTTTGTTCCGCGATAGTAGATGTTGTCAGCTTTATCGCAGGATAGGAGGATGAGAGATGAACAACAGAGGATGAGGAATGCGAGTAGGCTTCGTCGTATAAACGAAGGTTTATGGTACAAAGGTTTATGGAGGCTAAACACGGTCATTGCTTGTTGTTCATTCCCTGCTTCAGCTTGTGTAGTGGTAAGCAGGCTTTATCCTTCACTAAGTTTGCGTTCAGCATCCTCGGCCCGCTGGAAATGGAAGTCGGCTATGAGGTGTTCCATGATGGCTCGTACTTCAGCGTTGCAGAGGTTGCCGGTGCTACCGGCATGGGTGTGGTGAATTTCCTTAACAGGCTTGAAGCGTCCGGCTTCGATGTCGAGTCCCACCTTGCGGTAGGCGTCGCGGAATGGCATTCCTTGGGCTGCCAGCCGGTTGACTTCTTCAACGGAGAACATGAGGTCGTAGCGCGGGTCGTCGAGGATATGCTCGTTTACGCGTACGCGTTCAATAATATATATAGCCATGCGCAGGCAGTCCTTCAGCTCCTCGAAAGCGGGCAGGAACACTTCCTTGGTTATTTGCAGGTCGCGGAAGTAGCCCGAAGGCAGGTTGTTGGTTATGAGGGTGAGCTGTGTGGGCAGGGCTTGGATTTTGTTGCATTTGGCCCGTGTGAGTTCGAAGACATCAGGGTTCTTCTTATGGGGCATGATGCTGGAGCCGGTGGTGCAGTCGTCGGGCAGCTTCAGGAAAGCAAAGTTCTGCGAGTTGAACAGGCAGGCGTCGAAGGCCAGTTTCGACAGCGTTCCGGCTACGGAGGCGAGGGCGAAGGCCACGTTGCGTTCCATCTTGCCGCGACCCATCTGTGCGTAGACGACATTGTAGGCCATCGACTCGAATCCCAACAGGCGTGTGGTGAGTTCGCGGTCGAGGGGGAACGACGAGCCATAGCCGGCGGCGGAGCCTAACGGATTGCGGTCGACCATGCGATAGGCCGCTTGCAGAAAGAGTACATCGTCGGTAAGGCTCTCGGCATAGGCTCCGAACCAGAGGCCGAAGCTTGACGGCATAGCCACTTGCAGATGGGTGTAGCCTGGCATGAGCACATCGCGGTAGCGTTCGCTTTGTGCCTGCAGCTCGGTGAAGAGCTGATTGACGAGCCCGACCACCTCGCGCAGTTGGCGGCGTGTCCACAGTTTCAGGTCGAGTAGCACTTGGTCGTTGCGCGAACGTCCGCTGTGTATCTTCTTGCCTATGTCGCCCAGGCGGCGTGTGAGCAGCAACTCAACTTCGGAGTGTACGTCTTCGACGCCCTCCTCGATTTCGAAGCGTCCTGCACGTATGTCTGTCAGGATGTTGCGCATTTCAGCAAGCAAAGCTGTCAGTTCGTCGGGCTGTATCAGTCCGATGCTCTCGAGCATGGTGGTGTGGGCCATTGAGCCCAGCACGTCGCTCTCGGCCAGGAAAATGTCGAGTTCGCGGTCGCGGCCTATGGTGAAGCGTTCTATTTCAGCGGTGGCGCTGACATTCTTTTCCCAAAGTTTGCTTGCCATCTGTTCGATCAATATTTTTCTGATTCCTAATTCAATTAATATCCGTATGGGATCATCGCCAGCATGTCGGCCAGTTTCTCTATGCCTTCTTGCAAGGGTTTCTTGGCCATTTGCTTGATGAAGAAGTTGAGTTCGGCGCCTACGGTACATTTCATCTTGCTTTCGTAGGGTGATGAGGGCAGCAGCTGCACCCAGAGGTTGGCGGCTACCGGAGCTCCTTCAACGGCGAACTTAATGCATTTGGGCTCGTCGCGTTCCACGATTCTCAGTGCTATGTTGCCGAGCGGCGTGTCGGGAATATTGATTGCATCAGGTGTGAGTTCGAGTTTCGAGGCAACCTCTATTATCTTGTCGATCTTGTCCTCTGGCACTTGTCCTGAGGCACGCAGACGGTCGATAAATTCGGGTTCGGCAGCGCGCTGCTTAATGGTTTCGAGGTTGCTCATGTCGGCAAGCTTCGCAAAGATAGAAGCTTGCGGGTAGTGCACCTGTTTGACGGTGCTTTCGTATTTTGTCATCTCGTTCTTAAATCTCTTGTCTTAAATCTTAAATCTCTCATCAGTCCTTTCTCCACTCAGAAGGGTTCTTGCGCCACTCTTCGAGCAGGGCTACATCTTCCTTCTTGATATAGCCTATTCTGAGCGCTTCGCTGACTACGGCCTCGTAGTTGGTCAGGGTCACGAGCTCGACTTTGGCGTCTTTGAAGGCTTTTGTGGCCACGTCGAAGCCATAGGTATAGGAAGCTACCATGCCAATCACCTCGCATGCTCCGAGCCGGATGGCCTCAACGGCCTTGAGGCTGCTGCCGCCTGTAGAGATGAGATCCTCTACCACGACGACTTTCATTCCTGGCTTCAGCTCGCCTTCGATAAGGTTCTCGAGGCCATGGTCCTTGGGTTTTGAGCGGACGTAGACAAAGGGCAGCGAGAGTGTGTCGGCAACGAGGGCTCCCTGCGCAATGGCGCCGGTGGCTACGCCTGCAATGGCGTCGGCTTCGGGGAAATGCTCAAGGATGATGCGCGAGAGCTCTATCTTTACGAAAGAGCGTAGTTCGGGGTATGAGAGGGTCTTGCGGTTGTCGCAGTAGAAGGGCGACTTCCATCCGCTGGCCCAAGTGAAAGGATTGGTGGGTTGCAACTTGATGGCCTTAACCTTTAGGAGCTTGGCCGCAAAAATCTGTTCTAATGTTTTCATATCAATATCACTTTTATCTGTTCGTAATCGGGTGTCGGTTCTCGATTACTTTCGTGGGGGCAAAGGTACAAAGAAATGAAGAATGAAGAATGAATAATGAAGAATTAATTGAGTGAAAAGTCAAAAAAAAATCTTAATGAAGATTTATTTATGATAAAGTTCAGGTTTAGCGTTTGACGTTTTCGCTCTTTTTGTGTTTGTTCTGCGAGTGTATTCAGTTTCCTTTTAAAAAAACAAACGCAGCTCTTCTCACGAAGAACCGCGCTCAAGCTATGAACAAATCTTTTTGTTGAATCTCTCAGAATAACTTTTTTAAGATACACATAACAATGAATATGTGTCTCTTTGCTTTTTCTACCGCATCACTGCGACAGTTGCGCTTGTGTTATTCCGCGGGTGCTCTCGTTGTACAAGAGCAATCCTGCAATCAACTTACCTTAACTAACTTACCTAAAGTTGAGTAGCATAAGCTACTCTGGATGAAAACCTTTAAAACTAACCTAATACCATGAAAAACCGTATATTATTGATTCGTCTCTCACGAGACGTTTATGTCATCTCTTTGACGCTGCAAAGGTAAGCACTTTACGGTGTGTTATCTACACTTTTTATTAACATTTAGTGTCAATTTGATGTTTTATTGACATAAATCAAAATGAAGCGCTTGATGTTGACGCTAAATCTTATAGACTGTTATTTATCCGTGTCTGAGGCTTTTCATTTGTAAGCTCAAGTATGCTCCTCCTTTTAGGTTGTAGTGAAAGGAGCGATTAGTCTGTCTATGCCAGTTTTTTCACCATTCCTTGGTGGCATTCCTCAGCCATTGTTTGTCCTTCTCGTCGCTCAAGAGTGGTTCCAGGGCTTGGCACACATGCCGGTGGTAGGTGTTGAGGTAGTCTATTTCGTCCTTGGTCATTAATTCCCTCACGATAGGTGTGGTGTCGATAGGGCAGCATGTCAGGGGTTCCAACCGTAGCCAGCCATTGCCATCCTCTACGATGAGCATGGTGTTTTCAGTGCGGCATCCATGGCTTCCGGCAATGTATATGCCCGGTTCTATGGTGATGGTCATGCCTGCATGAAGCGGTGCGGGCATCCAGTTCATCCGGAACTGGTGGGGTCCTTCGTGGACGCTG
This sequence comes from Prevotellaceae bacterium UBA4372, assembly GCA_002391275.1. Taxonomy (GTDB): domain Bacteria; phylum Bacteroidota; class Bacteroidia; order Bacteroidales; family Bacteroidaceae; genus Physcousia. The sequence continues at coordinate 7,943 of DGSC01000068.1, forward strand.
AGGTACGAGCCTACCCCGTGTCCTGTTCCGTGTCCATAGTTTTTATGGTCTTGCCACATGGCATAGCGTGCCAGCACATCGAGCTGTGTGCCTGATGTGCCGTCGGGGAATACGGCCATTGCCAGGCGTATGTGTCCTTTTAGCACCAAGGTGTAGTCGCGCCGTTCGTCGTCGGTGAGCGGTCCCATGGCGATGGTTCGTGTGATATCGGTTGTGCCGTCTTGGTATTGAGCGCCGCTGTCGAGCAGCAACAGCCCGTGTGGTTCCAGCGGAATGTCTGTCTCTGGCGTTGCTTCATAGTGCACGATGGCGGCATGTGAGCCATAGCCGGCGATGGTGTCGAACGAGATGTCGCGGAATCCCTCTTGCTCGGCTCTTAGGGCTGTGAGCTTGCGGTCGATGGTGATTTCTGTCACTTTTTCTCCGTTCATGACCCATTCTCCGCCGTTCTTTGTCCATTCTCCTGTCGTCAGCCACCGGAGGAATTTCACCATGGCTACGCCGTCTTTGAGCATTGCGTTGTGGAAGCCGGCTATCTCTGTCTCGTTCTTCACGGCTCGCAGGGCTGGAATAGGTGAAGGTGCATCTATGCTCCCGGGCATGCATAGCGCTTCGTTGACGATGCCGTGGTCTAATTGCAGGGTCCAGTCCTTTTCGATGAATTGTCCGAAGTGCCTTACATCCTCGTAGGCTTTCACTTCGATGTTCAATGCTTTGAGATAGTCGCAGACTTCCGTCGTCAACTTCGATGGGTTGACATACAATATCGCTTTGTCAGGCATGATGAGGAGGTACGACACGAACACTGGCGTGCAGTGGACGTCGCTGCCTCGCAGGTTTAGCAGCCAGGCAATCTCGTCGAGTTGTGTGACGAGGGTAGCTTGTGTGCCGTTGCTATGTAGTGCTGCGCGCACGTCTGCCAGTTTCTCGTTGGCGCTGCGGCCAGCGTATTTTAAGGGCTGTAGCTCAACAGGCGTCTCGGGCAGGGCCGGACGCGGATTCCATAGCTCGGTGGCAGGTTCCACCTTCGTTACGAGTCTCAGTTTGCGTGCCGTCAGGGCTTTGCGCAGTTCAGCCACGCTGTCGGCCGTGTTGGTCCAGGCATCCAAACCTACCGTGTAGCTTGCGTCGTCTGCATAGCCATCGCCTGAATTGGCCCTGTCCGCGTTGATCCATGCGGTCAGCTCGTCGGCCGTGGCCACGTTACGTGTGCAGCGAATCACCGTGAATGCTGTGCCGGCAGTTTGTTCTTCTGCGGCGAGCCAGTAGCGGCTGTCGGTCCACAGTCCGGCGCGAGTGAGCGTCACCACGGCTGTGCCTGCCGAGCCGTTGAAGCCCGAGATCCATTCGCGTGTCTTCCAGTGGTCGGGCACGTATTCTCCGGCATGGGGGTCGGTGGAGGGGAAGATATAGGCGTTAAGTCCATGCTTGCGCATCCACGACCGCAAGGCCTCGACGCGAGCATTGATGATGGCTGTTTTTTCCATTTCGAAGGAGTGTTTTATGTTTATTCTGCTTTGCAAATATAGCTGTTAGAGGCTATGGAGCAAAAATAATCTTATAAAAAGTAGTTGCAATCCATAAAAAAGAACTACATTTGCCGAGTGAACGTAAAAAATTTTGAGTGAATCAACCTATTTATATAACCCTTTTAAACTTATTCAACAATGGATTTCTTAACGAATGACAAGCTTGTGATCGTTGGTGCTGGCGGTGCCATCGGTTCTACAATGGTGCAGACAGCGCTCACTATGCGCCTCACTCCTAACGTATGTCTCTACGACGTTTACGCTCCCGCTATGGAGGGTGTGATGGAAGAGATGTTCCACTGTGGCTACGATGGCGTGAATCTCACTGCAACCACCGATGTTGCCGAGGCTTTCAAGGATGCCAAGTACATCATTTCCAGCGGTGGCGCACCCCGTAAGGCTGGCATGACTCGCGAAGACCTCCTTGCCGGCAACTGCAAGATTGCAGAGGAGCTTGGCAAGAACATCAAGACTTATTGCCCCGACGTGAAGCACGTTGTCATCATCTTCAATCCTGCCGACCTCACAGGTCTGGTCACTTTGCTCTACAGCGGCTTGAAGCCCGGACAGGTGACTACGCTTGCAGCCCTCGACTCTACTCGTCTGCAGAGCGCCCTGGCCAAGAAGTTCGGTGTGAAGCAGTACGAGGTTACCGGCTGCGCCACGTATGGTGGCCACGGCGAGCAGATGG
>DGSC01000068.1:10214-10491 GCA_002391275.1 Prevotellaceae bacterium UBA4372
AGCAGATGGCTGTCTTCGGCAGCGCCGTGAAGGTTGCCGGCAAGCCCTTGCACGATCTCATCGGAACACCTGCCTGCACTCAGGAGGAATGGGAGCAGCTGAAGGTCGACGTCACCAAGGGTGGTGCCAAGATCATCGAGTTGCGTGGACGCAGCTCATGGCAGAGCCCCGCTTACTGCTCCGTCGAGATGATTCGTGCGGTGATGGGTGGCGAACCTTTCCGCTGGCCTGCAGGCACGTATGTCTCCAACGAGAAGTACGACCACATCATGATGGC
>DGSC01000005.1 GCA_002391275.1 Prevotellaceae bacterium UBA4372
TGTCGGGGCGACCCGACTCGAACGGGCGACCGCCTGGTCCCAAACCAGGAGCGCTACCAACTGCGCTACACCCCGGAAACGGCTGCAAAGGTATACATTTTTCTCGGTACGACAAAAATATTTCTTACTTTTTTATCCTGCATGGTAATTAAATTATAAAGATGTTTAATTCTTGTCTTATATTTTATTAATCACTTGTTCCTTTAGGAACAAATAGCTATCTTTGCGCTCGCTTTGAATTTTGGCATATTAGTATATAATCTATAACGTAAAGAATGGGATTCTTTAATTTCTTTTCTAAAAACAAAAAGCAACAACAGGAAACACTCGACCACGGACTGGAGAAGACAAAGGAAAGCTTCTTTGGAAAGCTGACGCGTGCGGTTGCAGGCAAGAGTAAGGTGGATGACGACGTCCTCGACGATCTGGAGGAGGTACTGGTGACTTCTGATGTCGGTGTCGACACAACGTTGAACATTATCCGCAGGATTGAAGCGCGTGTCGAACGCGACAAGTATGTCAGTACGAGTGAACTTAACGGCATTCTGCGTGACGAGATTGCTTCTCTGCTGACTGAGAACAACAGCGCGGATACCGAAGGTTTCCAGATACCTGAAGGCAAGAAGCCCTACGTCGTAATGGTCGTAGGTGTGAATGGCGTTGGTAAGACTACGACGATAGGTAAACTCGCCTGGCAGTTCAAACAGGCTGGTCTGAAAGTGATGCTTGGTGCTGCCGACACGTTCCGTGCAGCCGCTGTTGAGCAGATTGTTATATGGGGCGAGCGTGTTGGAGTTCCCGTCGTGAAGCAGCAGATGGGCAGCGATCCGGCAAGCGTGGCTTTCGACACTCTCTCGAGTGCTGTAGCCAACGATATAGACGTAGTCCTCATTGATACAGCTGGCCGTCTACACAACAAGAAGGGCCTAATGGACGAGCTGTCGAAGATTAAACGTGTCATGCAGAAAGTGGTGCCCGATGCTCCACACGACGTGATGCTTGTGCTTGACGGCTCCACTGGACAAAATGCTTTCGAGCAGGCTAAGCAGTTCACGGCAGCCACTGATGTGACATCTATGGCTATCACAAAGCTCGACGGCACCGCCAAGGGTGGCGTGGTGATTGGCATATCCGATCAGTTCAAGATTCCCGTCCGCTATATCGGCCTGGGTGAAGGCATGGAAGATTTGCAGCCGTTCAACCGTCGTGATTTCGTAAACAGCTTGTTCGGAAACAAATGAAGAAGCACCACATAGATATCCTCACGATGGGCTGCTCGAAGAATCTCGTAGATTCCGAACGGCTAATGGCACAGCTGAGTCATGCAGGCTACACCGTACATCATGACCCTGATGTTTGCGAGGGCGAAATATGTATTGTGAACACATGTGGTTTCATCGGTGATGCCAAAGAGGAGAGCATCAATGTCATTCTGGAGCAGGGGCAACGCAGGAGCGATGGAAAGCTTGGCCGACTCTATGTGATGGGTTGCCTGTCGCAGCGCTACCTTGGTGAATTAAAGGCTGAAATACCTGAAGTAGATGGTTGGTATGGCAAGTTCGATTGGACAAAACTCATTGAAGATCTCGGCCATGCATGGGATAGGACACTAACGCCCAACCGCACAATCACGACTCCTTCGCATTATGCCTACATCAAGATTTCTGAAGGATGCAACCGTCATTGCTCATATTGCGCAATACCTATAATTACGGGTGCGCACGTGAGCCGTCCGATGGAGGAGATTCTCGATGAGGTGCAGCAGTTAGTAGCCAATGGCGTGAAAGAGTTCAATGTGATTGCTCAGGAACTGACGTTCTATGGTGTTGACCTCTATCATAAGCGAGCTATAGCAGAACTTATCGACAAAATGGCAAATATCGAAGGTGTTGAATGGATACGCCTGCACTATGGTTATCCAACGGATTTCCCATGGGAGCTCCTCGATGTTATGCGCCGCCACAACAACGTCTGCAAGTATCTCGATATTGCCCTTCAGCACATCGCCGACCCTGTTCTTACAGCTATGCGTCGTCATATTACGAAGGAAGAGACATACGCTTTCGTAGAACGACTTCGACGTGAATTACCCGAAATCTGCATCCGTACGACTTTGATGGTAGGCCACCCGGGTGAGACAGAGGAAGGCTTCGAGGAATTACTTGAGTTTGTGAAATGGGCACGTTTCGACCGCATGGGAGCATTCGCCTACAGCGAAGAAGAGGGGACGCACAGCGCTATGGCATACGAGGATTCGATTCCGGATGATGTCAAGCAAGCCCGTTTGTCGAAACTTATGCGTGTTCAGCAGCGCATTGCTGACGAGCTTCAGGAAGAGAAAATAGGAAAGATTATGAAGGTCGTCTTCGACCGCATTGAAGGAGATTACCTCATAGGTCGCACAGAGTTCGATTCGCCTGAAGTAGATCCAGAGGTTCTTGTTCCCGTGGGGGACCAGAATAATATGATAGGCCGATTTTTCAATGTGGAGATCACATCAGCAGAGAGCTTTGACCTATATGGCCGAATCGTGAGTCCCGCATAGATATACTCAGAACAGAGATAAAGAATATCGTATGAATAATAAGGAATTTATTGCAGAGTTGTCTCAACGTGAGGATTTCCCCTTGCGCGATACGAAAATGTTATTGAAACATCTCATCGACGAGATCTCTTCCGAGCTTGAAGACGGGAATATCTTGACGATTCCGAATTTCGGAACCTTCGAGGTGAAGAAGCGTATGGAACGCGTTGTCGTCAACCCAAGTACAGGTCAACGAATGTTGGTACCGCCAAGGCTTGCACTGACTTTCCGTGCCAGTTCCGCCCTTCGCGGCAACACGAAGAAAGGAGGTGACGCATGACGACAAAACGCATAAATATGGCTGAGTTGGCAGATGGTGTTGCTCAAAGAGCCACTATTCCTGTGAGCTATGCTGAAAAATTCGTTCAAGCTGTTTTTGACTTGATTGAAGAAGCCCTTGTTCGTGAGAAACTTGTAAAGGTGAAAGGCCTTGGCACTTTTAAGTTAGTTGATGTGGAGCCACGTGAGAGTGTTGATGTAAACACTGGTGAACGCATTCTTTTAGCTGCTCATTCTAAAGTGACTTTCACGCCAGACGCAACCCTTCGTGATACTATCAATAGGCCATTTGCTGATTTTGAAACCGTGATACTTAACGAGGGTACTCCGACTGAACAGATGGAAACGACTGAGGGCGGCCTTGTCCAAGATGAGGATAATGCAAATATGCCAATTTCAGCAGGCGAAACTAATACTGAAGGGTTGGAAGAGGCTATCCAGATGCCCCATTCGGAAGATGTAGCGGATGTCGCTGACGATTTGCAGGAAATAATAGATGATACAGCTAAGGAGATTGAGGAAAACGTAGCACCTATTAAAGAACCTCAGGCAGTTACATCTATAACGGAGATCGCATCACCTGATACAGTAGTTGAAACGAAAGATGCTGAATCAGGGGCTGGACATGCTGTGGCCTCACAATTTATGGATGAGCCTTCAGCACACTCCAATGCTACCGAATCTGTTGTTCTTGATTCTGCTGCTCCAGTCAATGTTGCCGAATCTGTTGTATTAGAGCCCTTGGCACCCGCCAATGCTCAAGAATCTGTTGTGTCAGAGCCCTCGGCACCCGCCAAGGGAGCAACCACACCTAACGAAGAACCTATCGTTACAAAAGAAACAAGAAATGAACCCGTATACGAAAGTAAAAACACTATGATACGCCATATTTTGTTGAATACCTTGGCAGCCATCCTTTGTATGTTTATTGGATATGCCATGTGTTATTACTTCAGGCCGTTTGAGTTGCCTACGCTTACACCAGCTCATCAGGAGAATGCCGTTGAAAAAGCACGTCCTGCCACGGATAATAAGACTTCGACTGAGGCCGCCAAACAGACAGAAGACTCCATCAAGGCTATCAAAGCCGAGCCTTCACCCGCCAAGAACTATCCACAGCTTGAAGGTGGAGATTACGAGATCGTTGGCGTACAAGGCACAGAAGTGATGTCGCCGGGCAAGACGCTCCTGAACATCTCGCTGAAGTATTTCAAGAGCACTGACTTTGTACCTTACATCTGTAAGTTGAACGGTATAGAGAATCCCGATATCGTTCCTCTTGATAAAGAATTACAAATACCTGAGCTAAAGCATAAATAACATAAAAACTATTAATTAGGAGTTAATAAAAACTATATATCATCATGGCAGAATCAATAGATATTCGCGCTCTAAACGATCTTATCGAGCGCCAAAGCGCATTTGTCACAAACTTGATGACAGGCATGGACCAGACGATTGTGGGTCAGCGTCATCTTGTAGAATCTCTTCTTATAGGCCTTCTCTCCGACGGTCACGTTCTTCTCGAAGGTGTTCCCGGACTGGCAAAGACGTTGGCTATAAAAACCTTAGCTCAGCTCATCGATGCTAAGTTCAGCCGCATACAGTTTACTCCGGACCTGTTGCCTGCAGATGTCACCGGTACGATGATATATTCTCAGAAAGATGAGAAGTTTATGGTAGAGCAAGGCCCTGTGTTTGCCAACTTCGTACTTGCCGATGAGATTAACCGTGCTCCCGCTAAAGTGCAGAGCGCGCTGCTTGAAGCAATGCAGGAACGTGAAGTCACAATCGGTAAACAGACATACTCGCTTCCTTCTCCTTTCCTCGTTCTTGCCACTCAGAACCCCATAGAGCAGGAAGGCACTTATCCGCTTCCTGAAGCTCAGGTCGACCGCTTTATGCTTAAAGTGGTTATCGACTACCCCAAGCTTGAAGAGGAAAAGCGCATCATTCGCCAAAATATCGGTGGTGAGCGTCCCGCAGTTCGTCCAGTTCTTTCTACGAACGAGATTATGGAGGCACGTAAGGTTGTTCGTCAGGTGTACCTCGATGAGAAGATTGAGCAGTATATTGCCGACATCGTGTTTGCAACGCGCTTTCCTGAGAAGTATGGTCTGAAAGAGATAAAGGACTATATCGAGTTTGGCGGTTCACCTCGTGCCAGCATCAACCTGGCACTGGCCGGTCGCGCTTATGCCTTTATCAAACGCCGCGGTTACGTTATTCCCGAGGACATACGCGCCGTAGCCCATGATGTACTGCGTCATCGCATAGGCCTTACCTATGAGGCCGAAGCCAATAATGTAACTTCTGAAGAAATCATCTCTAAGATACTGAATAAGGTTGAAGTGCCTTGATTTGACGATTGCACAATTTCACAATTGTACATCTTTGCTATTGGAGATCAATCGCTTTAAATTGTAGAATAGTAAAACGTAAAATTGTCAAATTAAAATAGTGGAAACATCCGATATCCTTAAGAAAGTAAGGCAGATCGAAATCAAGACTCGCGGCCTCTCCAACAATATCTTTGCCGGAGAATACCATTCAGCCTTCAAAGGTCGTGGTATGGCCTTTAGTGAAGTGCGCGAATACCAATATGGCGATGATATCCGCGACATCGAGTGGAATGTTACGGCCCGCTTCAATAAGCCTTACGTCAAGGTCTTCGAGGAAGAGCGTGAGCTTACGGTTATGCTCTTGGTTGACGTGAGTGCCAGCCATGACTTTGGCACCTCCGTGCAGACTAAACGTGAGATGGTGACAGAGATTGCAGCCACTTTGGCTTTCAGCGCTATCCAGAACAACGATAAGATTGGTGTTATTTTCTTCTCTGACCAGATTGAGAAGTTCATACCACCCAAGAAAGGGCGGAAGCATATCTTGTATATCATTCGTGAGTTGCTTGATTTCAAGCCAGAAAGCAGTCGTACGAACATAAAAATGGCTGTAGAATACTTGACGCAAGTGATTAAGCGCAGGTGTACCTGTTTCCTCTTGAGTGATTTTATCGACGAACAAGACTTCCGTCAGGCTCTGACAATATCTAACCGCAAACACGATGTAGTAGCCATTCAGGTGTACGACCGCCGCATTGCCGAGTTGCCCAATGTAGGTCTGATGCGCGTCAAAGATGCTGAGACAGGACATCTGCAATGGATTGATTCGTCGAGCAAGCGTGTCCGCAATGCCCATGCACAATGGTGGCGTGAGCGCCAGAACATATTGTCTGATACTTTCTCTCGAAGTAATGTTGACTATGTCAGTGTTCGCACCGACCAGGATTATGTAGTAGCTCTGAAGAGCTTATTTGCACAACGATCATGACACGAAGACTTCTTCTTTTAATTTTATTATATGTAATGCCGCTTCTTGCCGGCGCACAGGTCGTTTTCGAAGCACGCATAGATACGCTCATCATGCTGATAGGTGAGCAACGCGAGCTTACACTCGACCTCACCTGCGATGCTAATCAGCAAGTTAGGATGCCTCAGTTGCTGCCAGGCCAAACGTTGACCGATTTAGTTGAAGTGGTTGAGCGTCTGGGGTCTGATACCATAGACATCGACAACGGTAAGCGCAAGCAGGTCGTAGATAGGTATGCCATCACAGCTTGGGACTCAACGTTTACCCTTTTGCCTCCCTTTGAAGCTCAAGTGAATGGTAAACCATATAAGTCTAAGTCATTGGCTTTAAAGGTGATGATGGTCCCTGTCGACACCACGGATTTCAACACTTATTTCCCGCCAAAGGACATACAGAACAATCCTTTCTCATGGTCCGACTGGCGCGATGTCATCTGGCTCGTAGTTGTCAATCAGATTCTGGCTTTGGTTCTTCTCTGGCTTTATGGCCATTGGCGTGAGAACAAGCCGCTCATCCAACTTATTCGCCGTAAACGTAAGCTCCCGGCCCACCAAGTGGCTATGAGCGAGATAGAGCGTATCAAGAATGAGAGGAAGTGGACAGAAGAGGACAGCAAGGAATACTACACCGAGCTGACCGACACTCTCCGAAAATACATTCATGAGCGTTACGGATTCAATGCCATGGAGATGACGTCTACGGAGATTATCGAACGTTTGTTGCAAGAGCAAGACGAACAAGCGCTTGCCGAGCTGCGTACGTTGTTCCAGACTGCTGACCTTGTGAAGTTTGCAAAGTATTCTACGATGATCAATGAGAACGATGCCAATCTGGTGAGTGCTATAGAATTCATCAACCAGACCAAGCTTGAGGTAGATCCGAATACCCTGGAGGAAGAAGTTATTATTCCCGAGGAAGTGAAGCAGCGCCAGGCACGTTCTAAGACCTTGAAGATAACGATGATAGCTTTGGCTGTCGTAGCTTTTGCAGCTTTCGTTGCAGTCCTTTATTTCTCTATTGATTTGTTAAGATAACCATTGAATTATGCAGTTAGCTTATCCATATCTTCTTCTGCTTCTTGCGCTGCTCGTGCCTTATATATTATGGTATGTGCTCAAGAATCGCGAGAATGAACCTTCCCTGCAGATATCTTCCACCCTTGCCTACAAAAATACACCCGCGACGTTTCGCATGTATCTTGTGCATGCTCCCTTCGTGTTGCGCTGTCTGGCTTATGTGATGATTGTCATCGTCCTCTGCCGTCCACAGACGAGCAACTCGTGGAGCGACCGCACGGTTGAGGGTATCGATATCATGCTATGCGTAGACATCTCCACGTCAATGCTTGCCGAAGACTTGCGGCCTAACCGTATTGAAGCGGCCAAGAAGGTGGCCTCGGAGTTTATCTCTGGTCGCCCGAACGACAATATCGGTTTGACGATATTCGCAGGCGAATCGTTCACCCAATGTCCTATGACTACGGACCATGCCGTACTTCTAAATATGTTCAATAGTCTCAGTTGCGACATGGTGCAACGTGGGCTCATGGATGATGGAACGGCTATCGGTATGGGGCTTGCCAACGCCGTCACTCGCCTGAAGGATTCGAAAGCCAAGTCGAAAGTGATCATTCTCCTTACCGACGGTTCCAATAATGCCGGTGATATTTCGCCACTTACGGCAGCTGAGATTGCCAAGAGCTTCGGCATTCGCGTCTACACGATTGGCGTAGGCACCAATGGTACGGCTCGCTATCCTTATCCTGTTGGTGGCCACATTGAGTATGTGAACATTCCCGTAGAGATTGATTCTAAGACCCTTGCATCTATTGCAGGCGCCACAAACGGTGAGTTCTACCGAGCTACAAACAACAATAAATTGCGCGAGGTATATCAGCAGATTGACAAGTTGGAGAAGACGAAGATGAATGTGAAGGAGTACTCAAAGCGCTACGAGGCTTTTGCTCCCTTTGCACTTGCCGCCTGCTTCTTGTTGCTCATCGAATTGTTGCTTCGTGAAACTATATTGAAGAATATCCCTTAAACAACTACCCCCTCCCGGCTTTTCGAGGGCGAGTAGGGGTAGAAACAGAAGAATCACTTAACTAAAAGCAAAGAGTCTTCTCCCCTCCGGGAGGTCGGGCAGGGGCTCACATAATCTTATGTTCCGTTTCGATCAACCATATTATCTTTATCTCCTGGCCATTATCCCTGTAATAGCGGTTCTGCATTATTGGACAGATTATCGCCGTCGGCGTCGTATGCGTGAGTTTGGCGACTTGGATTTGTTGAAGGCTTTAATGCCCGACGTCTCTCATTGGCGTCGCGAACTGAAGTTCTGGCTTCTGCAAGCGGCATTGGCTATGATGATAGTGTGCCTTGCCCGGCCACAATATGGCACTAAGATAGATACCCGTAAGCGTCGTGGCATCGAGGCTATCGTAGCTCTCGACGTGTCCAATTCTATGCTTGCCACTGATGTCTCACCCAGCCGCCTGGATAAGGCCAAGATGCTTGTAAGCAGCCTCGTCGACGGCATGACTGATGATAAGATAGGTCTCATAGTCTATGCCGGAGATGCTTTCACGCAGCTGCCTATCACGTCAGACTACGTATCGGCTAAGATGTTTCTCGACAATATCTCTCCGTCGATGATTAATGTCCAAGGCACTGATATTGCCCGAGCCATCGAGCTGGCTACTCACAGCTTCACGCAACAGGAAGGTGTTGGCCGTGCCATCTTTGTCATCACCGACGGTGAGGACAACGAAGGCGGAGCCGAAGCGGCAGCAGCAGAAGCCCTGAAGCAAGGAATGAAGGTCTACGTCCTTGGTGTAGGTTCTGCCGCAGGTAGTCCTATCCCCCTCCCAGGAACGAACCGATATATCACCGACAATTCAGGCAACACCGTTGTTTCCAAGCTCAATGAAGACATGTGCCGCCAGATTTCGCAGGCGGGTGGGGGAGCATACGTCTATGTTGACAATAGCTCATCGGCTATTTCTGCTCTTCAGAAGCATGTCGACAAATTGGCCAAGGCCGATATGGAGTCGGTTCTTTACAGCGAGTTTGACGAGCATTTCCGTGATTTCGCCTGGGCTGCACTCATCCTCCTAATCATCGAGGCTTTGATCTTGGCTCGCCGCAATCACTGGCTCGGAAGGTTCCGTCTGTTCCCTTCGGCTAAGGCAACTGCCTTGTTGGCTCTTTTCATATTGCCTGCGCTTATGCCCTCGGCCTTTGATGGTGCAACAGCTATGGCACAAAGGAAAAACGACCGCTATTTCATCCGGCATGGCAACCGTCTCTATCGCGACAGCCTCTACGCTAAGGCGCAGGTAGACTATCAGAAAGCCATTGAGAAGGACAACGCTAATGCCGTAGCCCACTACAATCTTGGCAATGCCCATCTGATGCAAGGACAGCCTAAAGATGCCATGAAAAGCTTCGAGACTGCTGCCCGCATACAAACCGATAAGCTGCGTGCTGCCCAGTGCTACCACAATATGGGCGTCATCTTTCAGAGTCAGAAGCAGTACAAGGAGGCTATCCAGTGCTACCAGAATGCTCTACGCCGCAACCCTAAGGACGATGAGACACGCTACAACTTAGCCCTTTGCATGCACCAGTTGAAGAACGACAACAATCAAAATGGTGGCGACGACAATCAAGGCGAAGATAGCAAGGATCAGCAGCAGCAAAAACAAGACCAACAGCAAAAGCAGCAGCAACAACAAGATCAAGACCAGCAACAACAGCAGCAGGAGCAACCTAAGATGTCAAAGGAGAATGCCGAGCAGCTCTTGCGTGCAGCTCAGCAGGAGGAACGGCAGACTCAGGACAAGGTAAACAAAGCTCAACAACGTCCGCAGCGCCGCCAGCTTGAGAAGCAATGGTGACGGACGGGCTTCTCCCCCAAAACTCAATACATATACAATGATTAGTGCTTTTCATATAAAAATGAGTAATCATAGGTTCATCTCTTTCTTTTCGTTATGGATGGTTGCGCTGGGCTCCGTGCTTGCGCAAGTGTCGGTGCGTGTTCAAGCACCATCGGAGGTTGTCGAAGGCGATCGCTTCCGTGTGTCCTATGTTGTCAACACTCAGGACATCGACGACTTTTCCGTAGGTGATTTCCATGGGCTTAGCGTGGATTTCGGGCCCTCTACGAGCCGTTCGTCCAGTTATTCTATGGTCAATGGTAAGACCACCTCGTCGTCCAGCACTACCTTCACTTATACCGTAACGGCACAGAAGGCGGGCTCTTTCCACATTCCTGCCGGCACAGCTTCTTCCGGAGGCAAGGCTTACAAGTCGGCATCGCCCTCAATCACTATCCTGCCGGCGGGATCTGCCTCACATGGCGGTGGCCAGCAGAACCAAGTTCAGGGGGGCGGACATTCTGACGCGCAGGCTGACCGCATGCACACCCAAAACGTTGGCGACAGGATAACCGGCAAGGACCTCTTCATTGCTGTCACGGCCTCGAAGAAGCGTGTCTTCGAGCAGGAGGCTGTGCTCTTGACTTATAAGCTTTATACGTTGGTCAACGTTTCAAGTCTTGAGGGTAAGATGCCCGAACTCGACGGCTTCCATGTGCAGGAGCTGAACCGTCAACGTCAGCCTCAGCTCAAGATGGAACATTATAATGGCAAGAACTATGGCACGGTAGTCTGGAGCCAGTATGTAGTATTCCCCCAGCAGACCGGCACGCTCACCATACCTGAGATTAAATACGAAGCTACTGTCATGCAGCAGAACCGTTCGGCCGACCCCTTCGACATCTTCTTCGGCGGAGGTTCTATGGTTCAGGAAGTGAGGAAAACGGTTATGGCTCCGGCTGTTACGTTGCACGTGGATGCTTTGCCAGAGCCCAAACCTGCTAATTTCTCGGGTGCAGTGGGACGGTTCACTATTGCTACCTCTTTGACGCCGCAGAGCCTCAAAGCCAATGATGCCACCACCCTTCGGCTCACCGTCAGCGGCACCGGCAACATGAAGCTCATAAAAGCGCCAGCCGTAGAGTGGCCTAAAGATTTCGAGAGCTACGACCCGAAGACCGAGGAGCATACGTCGATTGGCGCTAACGGTTCGTCCGGCAAGATTATCTACGATTTCATTGCAGTGCCTCGTCACCAGGGGAAATATGAGGTGCCTCCCGTCAAATTCTGCTACTTCGACCCCGATTCACGTCAGTACCGTACGCTCGAAGGCGACAAGTTCTCGGTTGATGTGGCCAAGGGCAAGGGTGGCTCCACGGCGTCGAACCTCTCGAAGGAGGACATTGAGCTGCTCAATTCTGATATCCGCTATATTCATACAGGCAAGCCCGTTTACCAGACAGGTGCCTCGTCGTTCTTTGCCACAAAGCGTTATTGGCTTATCTATCTGCTTGCGTTTGTGGCTTTTGTTTCGTTGATTATAGGTTTCCGACGGCATCTTGCCTTGCAGGCTGATGTTGCCCGCCGACGTGGCAGAGGGGCCAACAAGACGGCCACCCGCCGCCTCAAGCAAGCGCGCCGATTGCTGTCGAAACAAGACACCAATGCCTTCTACGACGAGACGATGCGAGCGCTGTGGGGTTATGTGGCCGACCGACTCAATATCGCCACTTCGGATCTCTCGAAAGAGAACGTACGCGAACGGCTTGCCGAACATCATGTCGATGCAGCTCTCATCGACCAGTTCGTGAGCACGCTCGACGATTGCGAGTTTGCCCGCTATGCACCTGGCGACCCGGCTGAAAACATGGAGAAGACCTACGCCTCGGCTGAATACGTAATCAGCCAGATGGAAAAATCCAAGTAATACTATTTTTGATTTACTACTATGAATTCGAATCGTTTTATGCATAAGTATATTCTTTCCGTCCTTCTGCTCTTTGTCTCTGTGCCCCTCTTGGCTTCCTCGGAAACGGCTAAGGCCAAGGCCGACTCGGCCTACGCTCACGAGCGTTTTGCTACAGCGGTCCGTATGTACCAAAGTATCATTGATTCAGTAGGCGAAAGTTCGCAGCTCTACTACAATATCGGGAATTGCTACTATCGCATGGATTCCATTGCGCAGGCCGTCCTCTTCTACGAGCGTGCTTTGCTCATCGACCCGTCAGACCGCGATGCGCGCTTCAATCTCGACATGGCACGGGCCCGCACCGTGGACAAGGTGGTGCCGGCTTCCGAAATGTTTTTCGTCGCCATCTTCAACAAACTGGTCCTCTCGTTCAGCATCAATCAATGGGCTTCGGCTGCCGTCATCTCCTTTGTGCTTGCTTTGTGCCTGCTGCTGGTCTATTTCTTCGTCCCCCATATCGGTGCCAAGAAAGTGGGATTCACGCTCGCTATCGTAGCGCTTCTCGTCACCATCTTTGCCAATATTGCCGCCTTCCGCCAACGCGACCATATTCAGCATCGTACGGGAGCGGTGGTGATGTCCCCCTCGGCCGTTGTCAAGAGCACACCCAGCCAGTCGGGTACCGACCTTTTCATCCTTCACGAAGGCACCCATGTCGACATCATCGACGGCTCCATGCGCGAATGGGTGGAAATTCACGTCAGCGATGGTAAAGAGGGGTGGCTCAGCCGCAAGGAAATAGAAATCATCTAAGCACTCGCTCACTCAAGTCCCCTGTCTCAAGGAGGCTAAACCCCCGTAGAAATCATCAACCCCATGCTTGACAACCTCATACATTTCGACCAGCAACTGTTCCTGTTTCTCAACGGCAGCGAGAGCGTCTATCTCGACAACGTGTTCCTCGCGATAACCTCCACCCGCACATGGATTCCGCTCGCTGTGGTTCTCCTCTACGTCCTGTTCCGCAATCAGAACTGGCGCCAAGCGCTGATCTTCATCGTCTGCTTCGCACTGGTCATCCTCATTGCCGACCGCTTCTCCAGCGGCGTTTGCAAACCGCTGTTCCATCGCTTCCGCCCCAGCCACGAACCGATGCTTGAGGGCTTGGTGGATTTAGTCAACAACAAACGCGGGGGCACCTATGGCTTCTTCTCAAGCCACGCGGCCAACATGTTTGGCGTCGTCACCTTCGTAGGCAGCATCATACGTTCGCGTCGCCTGACGGCATGTCTTCTCTTGATGGCCATCCTCTCGTCCTACTCACGTATCTACCTCGGTTTCCACTACCCGGGCGACATCCTCGTAGGCGTCCTGTGGGGCGTCGTCACTGGACTCTGCTGCTACAGGCTCTACAACTATCTCTGTGCCCGTTTCATCCCCAGTGGCCAACCCATAACGCACCTTGAAGGCACAACAGCAACAGGCTTCCGCTTGGCCGACATCAACCTCCTTGTTGCCACGTTCATCCTTACCCTGCTCGCCATCCTCGTCGCAGCAGCCATCCCCATGTAAGGCACCTCCCCCCCCACATCGCACAACTGACTTTTCAACTTTTCACTTTCCACTCTTTAAAAACAACACTTCCGCCCCGTAAGCTCCATTCGACTTACAGGGCGGACAATCGTTACTCCAGCTAAGAGAAAGCACGTTGTGCACGCAACTTAAGGTTCCGTAGGCTCTTCGTCGTCGGGCAACGACGTCCAGTCGGCCTGCGTCTTGCCCTCATTCTCAGCCTTCTGAGCAGCCGCTTGCGCCTTACGCGAGATCGTGCGTTCAAACTGAGCATCGCGTCGCAGGTTCTCCAGACCATTGCCGATTTGGAAGTTCACGTTCAGCGCCTTGATATTGTTGTTCGTGAATTCCTCCTTGGACAACGCCCCCTTGCTGGTCAGCGACGGCACGAAGCTGCCGAGATCACCGAGGTCAATCTTGTAGCCCTGCAGCAACATCTCACGGATGCAGTCCACCATCTCGGTGATGCAGCCCACGATGGTGCCACGTGAGAAAACGCTGTTGTGTTCCTGGATGTGCTTCGAGAGCTCGTTGATGTTGAGCACCCCCGTGAGCTGCATAGAGGCATACGCCTTCTTAGGTTCATCGCTTTTGGTGGGGTTGGCCAGCATGGCCACGCTGTACTGAATCTTTTTCATAATCATCTGTGTGCCCCCTGTTGAATCCGTGTGTTTTTCACTTCGTTTTGTGTTTCGGACGACCCGTGTCGGGGCATTGGAGTCTAAGGTTAATGAAAGGATGTGTCTGTGTCGGTGTCAAGGGGAAAGAGTGAGGCGCCGCCAATCTCCGACTTGAGTGTCGTAACTTTTCGCGTCTTCCACACGCTATAGCGTATAGCGCTTTGCGGTATAGCGTATGTGGCTTTGCGGTATAGCTTATCGCCTTATAAGCTAAGCCGTTCAACCATTTCCTGTTGACGTTACAAAGATAGCAAAAATCCACGGAACCTCCAAATATTAAGACAATATTTTTCGCGATAATTTATGAGACTTTTTCAAGTCGCTTTGGGCTTTGTAGCCTACCTCGTAGGTGACACACATTCAAGGATTTTCAGAATCTGTAGCGGAAGTATAACGGAAGTGTAGCACTGAATAATTGCGGATAAAATATTGATAACTACGATGATATCCTTGCTCTAATATACTCTGCTACTTTTTTACACTTTGAATAAGGAAAAAATGAGGATATAATATGGAAATGAATAGAGTGGGGGATGAGAAGGGGGAATGGAAGTGTAGCATCAGAAAATGTAGCACAAAAGAAAAGACCCGTCGTTGCGGCGGGTCTTTATCGTAGTGATAATCAGGCAGACTATGTGGTCTCTTCAGTTCCTTCAGTCGATGAAGCCTGCTGCTGTTCAGCTATCTCATCAAAGATGTCTCTTTCGGGTGCTTCGGTGATGGGCTTCGTTGCAGTGGCACTTTCGGACGAAGACTCTGGCTGGGCCGACTGTACATAGTAGAAACGTACCTGCTGACCGTTCTCACGATGCACCAACGGTTCGCCATCGCCCTCTTTGCCTGTCTGCGACTTAGGATTGAGGCAGCTGAGGTGTTCCGCAAACTCGCAGTAAGCCTTCAGGTGGCGTGTCAACTTGGTGAGCGACCAGTTGTAGCGCGTCTCGGCATTGAAGCTGTTCAGCGCATCGTTGGCCTTGATCTCGCGGTCGAGGTTGCCGCTGTCTGGCGCGAAGTACTCGTTGGCCCACTGCTCGAAGTCCTTGCCTACGGCGGCACGCTGTTCGCGCTTTTCTACGCTGTTCATCGGCGGCAGTATGCGACGCTCTTCGATGGGTAGCGAGAGGTAGAACTGCAGGCACTGCAACATGAAGGCGATGTCGGCCAGCCAGTCGGCCTCGGGATATTCCGTGCCGAAGAGGTTGCAGCCAAAGTCGTCGCGGATGGTGCGTGTCTCGCGGTAGTCGTTCGTCTTGGTCTGTACGTGGTAGTAGTCGCTGAAGACCTGCGGCCACAGGCGGCCTTCGGTGCTGGGGTCATGGCGGCGCAGGACGTAGTTGGTGGCGAAGGCGAACTTAGGACTCCGCGCAAACGGGATGAGAATCGGGTGGTTGCCTTTTTCCTCATAACGCAGGTCGCCCGTGATTTTACCGAAGAAATAGTCGAAGTTTAAACGTTGGTGGCACTCATCGACGATGATGAGGTCGGTGGCCTCCGTCACGCCGTCGAAGAGAAAGCGGTTGTCCACGATGGATGGCACGCGGGCATCGATATAGAACATGATGAGCAGTAGGCTCACCGCCCTGAGGAAGAACGATTTACCCGAACGGCCGTTACACTCGTCCTCGGTCTCGCCCATCGTGGTGTCCTGGCAGATGATGGCCCATGCTGCCGACTCCGACTTGTAGGCGTGCAGGAGGTAGCCGATGGCCGCTAACTTGCTGACCAACGACAGATGCTCCTCGGCACGCTCGGCATCGGTGAGTTCCATGCCGCGCTCATCTTCCTTTCGCCAGTAGAGGCGCGAGGCGTTGACGACGAACTGCAAGAACTTGCTGGGCGGGTTCTCGGGGAGATGAACGGTGAAAGTGCCATCGGCGTCACGCTCCACGGTGAACATCGGCGGCATCTGCCGATAGTCGTGGCCGATGATGCTCTCCTCCCAGACGTAGCGGTCGGAGAGCTCATTGTAGCGATGCAGCGTGCAGCTGTCCTTGTCCACCTCCACCCATCCGTTCTGGAAGTAGAAACGCCCCGACGTGGACGTGGCTTTGGTGAAATCCAGGTCATCGCGTTCGCGCAGCGTCGAGGACTGGTTGTTGGGCAGGTCGTGGCTGCGCAACAGCTTGTTGCGCATGTGCTCGTCAATGCCTTGCTCCTCGCACCACCGGTTGACGAACGTGCCGATGCTCTTGGCCTTGATGCGGCTGACGATGTTGTCCTTGATGCGAACATAGACGGGTTCAGTGCGCTGGTCGTCCTTCACGGTGTAGAAACCGTTGAGTGCGAGGAAATAGTCGAGGCGGGTACGCAGGATGCCATACTGCTTGTTCCCGTTCTTGTCCTCGAACTGCGTGAAGAATTGTGCCGACTGTGCACGGCTGATGAGCTGAGCCATCGCCTTGCGGTCGGGGTGCAGCTGGATGAAGTCCTTCAGGTCCTTGCGCTGTCGGCCGCGGTTGTCGTGGAGATGGCCCAAGTCCTTGGGCGTCATCCATGCCGTGGAGAGCTCGGGATAGCGCAGTGCCAGCCGGCGGCCTACCTTCGTGCCCGTAGCGTCGATGTCGGGAATGTTGACGACGCGCTTGGCATGTTTCAGCAACAGGTGCAGGTCCTCTTCGCGCAGCTCCTCCGTCTCGCTGCCCATCCACACGGGCTGATAGCCCATGCTCAGGCAGTTGACGGCATCGCTGCCTCCGCTGACCAGGACGACCTCGTCGAGCTTCTCTTCGCCGCGTTCGCTGAACTTGCGCCGCAGGGCATCGAGGCCGAAGAGGTAGTGCTGCGGCTTTGTGCCTACGATGCTGAAGCGGAACGCCTTGTTCGGGTTCTTGGGCTCGTAGAGTTTCAGGAACGACTGCTGCACGCCATGATGATCAATGTACGTGCACGCCTGCGCGAAGATGGGGAACGTCGGTGTGGCCTTCGTCGTGATGACCTCGTTGTCTTTGGTGCGGGCTACAGCCGTCACAGCCTTCCAACCGAGTTCTGTCAGGTGCTCGGCCTTCACGCGAGGTCCCCACAAGATGAGTTCCTCTGCCGTGAAGCCTTCGCAGAACGTCACCCGAGGCGGTTGCCCCACCTCGTCGGCCGTTGCCTGCCGCCGCTCAATCTCTGGTCGGTTGACCTTCGACGAGAGTTCTTCCGCCACGCCGTACTCCTCCATGAGTTCGTGCAGCGCCAGGGCAAACTGCGACTGGGCATAGCCGCGGTCCATCATGTAGAGGTCGATAGGCGACAGCCAACGCTCGCCCTCACCGAGACCGTAGTCAACGACGCGGTAGTAGTCGCACCTGTTATCCGGTGAATACAGGTGTGCCGACGCGGTGCGCTCATCAGGCCGAAGCTTGAAGTTGCGCTTACTGTTCACTGCGTCTGCCGCTTGGGGGCAAACGCTCAGGATGATGTCAAGTCCGCTGTTTGAGGCAGCATAGACTTGTGCTAAGTGCTGTTCTTTAATCATAGTTGTCATGATTTAAAGATTTAACAATAAAGTTAACACACTTAGCTAGCATTACGTGTGTAGAGGATTACCGACCCGTCACATATACAACATGCGCCCGGAGAGGGTTTTCTCCGAGCGCAAAGATAAAATTATTAGCCTATTTGTCAATGACTGAGCATTGCTTGCCCAACTTATTGGGGTTGTTCAATTTTTGTTGTCCCTACTTTTGGCTTGTTTTGTCCCTACTTTTTCATAGCTGAATTGATGTAATACCTAAGACGGAAAGCCGTTTGTTCAAGTCCTCAATATTCTTTTTTGTATGGCTGTTTTTGTAGTTCCGACGGCTGCAATACTTGCGGCAGTCATCAGCTGACTTCTCCGTGAAAGCGTGCCAGAGGTCACCTATGTCTGTCTTATTGGCTTGATTAACATCTAAATCGCACTGTTCAAGGAAGCGAAGGAATAATTCAAATTTGACTTTATTGAACAAAATACCTAATGACGGTTCAGACGAATCCTCGGATTCTTCTTGAGGAGATTTTACCTGCGTTTCTAATCTATGAATTGTCTCATGCAAGTTCTTGTTCTCCTCTTCCTTTGCGTTCTTCTCCTCTTCCAGCGCTTGAATCTTTTTCTCGTATTCCGCGAAGGCCCGTTCCATTTCTTTCTTTGTGAAGGTTTCCTGCTTGAGGGCAGAATTCCCGATGTAGTCATAGTCATCAAGGGGGAGGTTTTCGTCAAGCCTACTTTTGATGGGGCGGACATTCTTGAAAACTCTCATGCTGGAATTGTCGTTCAGCGCGTATGATTCCATTGCGGTGATGAAGGCGTCGAAATGCTCGTGATGAGGAGACTCTCGTACCATCATGTAGACGCACAAGAGGATGATCTGCGCACCTTCATATCCTTCAAATACCTGTCCTATAGTCAAAGCATTGACAGCCCGCTCGATCATCATTTCTGGGCGTTTGATGTCGCGTAGCGTAAGCACCACCTTTTTTGCATTGTACCAGACTTCTGCCTCGTCGAGACGAGTACCGTATTTTCCACATAGTTCATTAACTACGCCCGACATATTGCGGAAAAGCTGCTCTTCACTGTAATCGATATACAAGTGGTCTCGCTCGTCACCATTCAATGCCTCGAACTTAAAGACGGGCGTTACGTCCTTCTTCTTGGCTTCTTCGACCAGTTTGTCAAGCTCAATAATCTTGTTTGTCTCGGCATGAATAATCTCCGCAAGTTGCTTCTCTTCTGCATAAAAGCCCATATATCTTTTAAGCTCTGGAAAAATAATAGCTTTATAAATCTGGTCATCCCTGTGACGATAGTAGAGAATAATGTACACTCGCGTAAGGATAAAGTGGTATAAACGAATCCGGGGATTTGAAGCCATTTCCTTAGTCAGTTTCTTTGCCTCTGCAATCACGCTGTCCACGGCTCGTGGTTCATCTTCAATCTTTTGGCATCGTTCTATTATGCCTTCCCACATATTGCCGGCATTATAGGAATAACTGAAAAGAGGTAGTTTCAAGCACACCCGCTCTGAGAGTTGGTCGAGGGTGTATAGCGGTAAGATTTGGGTATTAGTAGTCATCCTGATACGGTTTTTAATATTCACGTTGCAAAATTAATTATCTTTATCGAGAAGGCGAAACTTTTGGGCTCTAATTATTTACTCTTACTACAATCAGCCTTATCATGGCATCTGAATTTACTCATCAATGTCAAACCCCTTCCCCCTCTCACCTGCAAAGCTCCATGGCCATCAGGTTGAGCTGCTGGCATTGCTGTGCGGTGATGGCGCGGCCTTCGTTGTGGTGCTCCCAGGGAGCGAGGAGGAGGAGACGGCCGGCTGCGCAGGCATCGAACTGCTCGCCCTGGGGCTTGGTGAGTGGCGTGAAGCCGTTCTCCACAAGGACAATCAGGGGCAGGTGGGCATCGAAGGCGGCTCGCATGACGGCTTTCTCGCCGGGCGAGATGGAGGGGGAGACGAGGACGGCACCCTCGCGGGCGGCTGTCAGATAGCGCGCCACCTCCTCCTGAATCTGGGTGGGGCTGCAGCGACGTGACACTCGCACTTGCAGGCGGAATGGCCTCTCCAACAGCGCGAGATTGCCGATGGCGGTAAAGGTATAGCCGCACCTCTCGACGTTGAAGCGTGGGCGCAGGAACTCGGGGCGAGCGCGTTTCATGAGTAGGCGGCGTGGGTTGTCGGCGAGGTAGTGTTTCCACCTTTGCAGCTCATCGAAGGTTTTCAACAACAGGTCGTTGTAGCCGAGGGCGAAGAGGCGTGAAGGGGATGCAGGGGAATGCTGCGCCACAGCCGCAGCCTGCACGGAAGGTGGCTGAGGCGAGGAAGGGGATGCAGGGGAATGCTGCGGCCCAGCCGCTGCCTGCACGGAAGGTGGCTGAAGCACGGAAGGGGGCTTAAACGAGGAGGGGTCGTTGGGTGTAGGGTGCGGCTGTGCCGCAGCATTTATTGAAGGGCTTCCTGCAGCAGCTGTCATGGCCCGCCATTTCCGTTCACAACCTTTCTTGAAGCCGCTCAGTACGTGACTGAGGTGGATGGGGAGGGTGTCGTGGACGAAGAGGATGCCGTGGAGGTGGTCGGGCATTATCTGGAGACCTAACACCTCGATTTGTGGGTAGTAGCGCGGTATGCCATGCCACTCGGCCTCTACCATAGCCCCTATTGGTGAGAGCTCGATGTGCGGGGCATCGTGGTTGTCAGGAGATGCGGCCGGGTTGCCAACGACCATCCCAAATAGCGGCAGACGACCTTCAACCTCCATGGTAATCATATACATACGACGTCCATGGTAGTCATTATAGTCATCTCGGCGTTTCATGGATGACTTCTTATTGTCGGCATATAGTTTCTTCGCCTCTATTTGTTCTCTGCTCTTCATAAGACCTACAAGGCTTTTATTGCTAGCAAAATTACTTATCTTCATCGAGAAGCCGAAACTTTTGTCCCAAAATTTTGCTCTTTTCTCTTTTCGACCTATCTTTGCGTCCGAAAGGGCACGAAAGTGTCGCTCGCGATGCCTGTAAGCTCAACGGAGAGGCCCGATCAAATCTTATTGGAAACTGAAGCATTTGCTATTATTTCGCGTTAAGCCAATATGCCTAGGAAACAAATTGGGATAAGAAACGCTCGGAAATAATAGAAACGTGGGGCGCTGGAATATGCACGCCCTCCCTACCTGATATATAGCAATGCATCCACGCCTCAGGCGTGATGCGTTCTTACAGGTAGGATGGGGCCCAATTCCTAGGCATACCCCAGCTTAACGCATAAGGAGCATCACGCTTTCTCTATGCACTTGCGATTAATAGTCGATGCATATTTGAAGCAAAACTATTAATCAATATGGCAAATTTTAATACACCTTATTCTATTGAAAGAGATGGTCAAATAGAATTCTTCAAGAATTATACTATTCCTTTTGAAGATGACAATTCTATCTTGGTAGACTACACTGATGGCATCTATAATGGTAATATCTTGGAGTTCAAACTCTCAATTGACAATATCAATACCACCCTTTTTCAGGCCATCAAATATTTGTCGAGAATGAGGGTTCATGGGCAGGCCTCAGCAGCAGGTCTGCCCTGCCTTTTATCTTTTTCCTACATCTTTCCCTTTTGTTTTAAGATTTAATGAGTACCTTTGCAGCGTGTTCTTCAACGAACGTCCATGGCACTCCTGCCTGCGAAATATAATCTAACATTCAACTAATTTTGATATTATGAAAAAACTATTCTTATTGTGCCTGATGGCGCTTATGCCCGTAGCGCTGATGGCTGTCGAAGCTGAGATTGACGGGCTGTGGTATGAATTGGTCAGTAAAGCGAATATGAAAAGAGCGAAAGTAATAAAATATAAAGACACTCCTTATTCTGGCGATATTGTGATACCGGCAGAGGTGGAGTATGAAGGGGTGGCTTACAGTGTCACGACTATTGGGGAGTCTGCGTTCTCTTACTGCTACGGCCTATCCTCCATCACCATTCCCTCCTCTGTAATATCTATCGAAGGAAATATTTATGTAGGTACATTCGCAAACTGCTACGGCCTGACCTCCGTTTATATTTCAGATTTGGAAGCTTGGTGTAAAATCTCGTTTATCAACTATGATAGCAACCCTCTTTATTTTGCTCATCACCTCTATCTAAATGGAGAAGAAGTTAAAGACATCATTATTCCAAATACTGTGACGAGCATCGGGGACTATGCTTTCTTTGGCTGCACCAGCCTGACCTCCGTCACCATCCCCTCCTCTATCACTTCTATCGGGGAGTCTGCTTTCAAGGGCAGCACCAGCCTCACCTCCGTCACCATCCCCTCCTCTGTCACCTCCATCGGGGAGTATGCTTTCTCAGGCTGCACCGGCCTCACCTCCGTTTATATTTCAGATTTGGAAGCTTGGTGTAAAATCTCCTTTGGCTTTGCTAGCAACCCTCTTTCTTATGCTCATCACCTCTATCTAAATGGAGAAGAAGTTAAAGACCTCATTATTCCAAATACTGTGACGAGCATCGGGAAGTATGCTTTCCGCGGCTGCACTGGCCTCACCTCCGTCACTATCCCATCCTCTGTCACTTCTATCTGGTACAATGCTTTCTCTGGCTGTACCAGCCTGACCTCCGTCACCATCCCCTCCTCAGTCACCTACATCGATGGTTCTGCTTTCGCTGGCTGTACCGGCCTCACCTCCGTCACAATACCCTCCTCAGTGACTTCTATTGGGGGCTCTGCTTTCCAAAACTGCTCCGAGTTGACGTATGTGTACTGCTATGCCGAAACGGCTCCAAGCACTTATCCAAACTTATTTGATGGCTCCTATATTGAGTATTCCACTCTCCACGTCCCAGCATCTGCCATCGAAAGCTATAGGACAACGGCACCGTGGAGCGGGTTTGGTAAGATTGTGGCATTGGATGGCGATGAGCAATGTGCTACGCCGACAATCTATTATAATAGCGGCAAGCTGTCGTTCAAAAGTGATACGGAAGGCGCTACGTTTGTATCGGAGATCAAGGATGCTGACGTGAAGAAGTTCTATGACAGCGAGATAGCCCTCGGCGTGACCTACAATATCTCTGTCTATGCCACACGCGATGGCTACAGAGACTCTGAAGTGGCCACGGCAACGCTTTGCTGGATTGACGTGGAGCCGCAGAAAGAGGGCATCAGCGATGATGAGGTTGTAAGCGTGAAGGAGATGAAGGCACAGCCCGTGCTGATTCAGCGCAGCGGCAACGGCATTGCCGTAACAGGCGCTCCAGCCGGCACACCCATCGCAGTCTATGACCTCAGCGGCCAGCTTCTTGGTTGTGCAACAGCAACTGCAGAAACAACACGCGTTCAAGCTCTGAATAGTGAGAAGGTCGTTGTAGTGAAAATCGGGGAACGAGCGGTGAAGGTCGCGAAGTAGGAAAGTCACTTGTGGACGGGAAGCTACGTCGCCAAGTGAGCACTAAAAAGAAACACACGAGCGGGAATCAACCCGTTCGTGTGCTTTATTTATTGGAAGTCAACTCATCAACCAACTCGTCAACCAACTTTTCAATCACTTTTTGAACTCAACAGCAGCCTTCTCGATGCCGAGGTTCTGCTTGTAGTTCTCGATGTAGCGGTTGAAGCCTTCGACGTCGGCAGCTGTGGGGGCTACCTCCACGCCGGTGTTGCCAGCGAAGACAACCTTGTCGAGGTAGTCGGGCAGGGTGAGGTGCTCGGGGTTGTTCACCATGTAGCCTGCGAGCAGGGCGATGCCCCATGCGCCGCCTTCGCCTGCCGTCTCCATGACGGAGATAGGCGAGTTCAAGGCTGCGGCGAGCATCTGCTGGCCTACCTTGGGCGTGGTGAAATAGCCGCCGTGGCCCATGATGCGGTCCACCTTGACATGCTCCTCGTTGAAGAGGATGTCGTTGCCGATCTTGAGCACGCCGATGGCTCCGTAGAGCTGTGCGCGCACGAAGTTGGCGAGGGTGAACTTGTCGGAGGCTGAGCGTACGAAGAGGGGACGGCCGTCCATGAGGCCTGTGACGGGCTCACCAGAGACGTAGTTGTAGGCCATGAGGCCGCCGCAGTCGGGGTCGCCCTGGGCACCGATGTTGAAGATGGTGGAGTAGAGGTCCATGGTGTTCTGCTTAACGCCGAGGGCCTCCTGGTACTCCTTGAAGAGCTTCACCCAGGCGTTGATCTCGCTGGTGCAGTTGTTGCAGTGGACCATGGCTACGAGCGAGCCGTCTGGGGTGGTGACCATGTCGAGCACTTCGTAGGGCTTGGTGAGGGGTTTCTCCAGGACGATCATGGAGAAGCTGGAGGTGCCTGCGCTCACATTACCTGTGCGCTGACGTACGGCGTTGGTGGCTGCCATGCCGGTGCCTGCGTCGCCTTCGGGGGGACAGACGGGTATGCCGGGCTTGAGGTGGCCGCTGACGTCGAGCTTGATGGCGCCTTCGGGGGTGAGGAAGCCTGCATTCTCGCCTGCCACGAGCACGCGCGGCAGTATGTCGAGCAGCTTCCACGAGAAGCCACGAGGAGCGATGAGCTGGTCGAACTTCTCGACCATGGTGGCGTCGTAGGTCTTCGTGGCGGGGTCAACGGGAATCATGCCGGAGGCGTCGCCTACGCCGAGCACTTTCTGACCTGTCACCTGCCAGTGGACGTAGCCGGCGAGGGTGGTGAGGAAGGTGATGGCGGGCACATGCTCCTCGTTGTCGAGGATGGCCTCGTAGAGGTGCGAGATGCTCCAGCGCAGGGGGATGTTGTAGTTGAAGAGTTCGCTGAGCTCTGCGGCTGCCTTGCCCGTGTTGGTGTTGCGCCAGGTGCGGAAGGGTACCATGATTTCGCCCCGCTCGTTGAAGGGCATATAGCCGTGCATCATGGCCGAGAAGCCGATGGCAGCAAGGGTCTCAATCTCGCAGTCGTACTCCTTCAGCACGTTCTTGCGAAGGTCGGCGTAGCAGTCCTGAAGGCCGTACCAGATGGCTTCGGTGGAGTAGGTCCAGAGGCCGTCGACGAGCTGGTTCTCCCAGGTGTGGGAGCCTTGAGCTATGGGCTTGTTCTCGGGGTCGATGAGAACGGCTTTGATGCGGGTGGAGCCAAACTCAATGCCGAGGATGGCCTTGCCGGATTCGATTGTTTGTTTTGCAGTCATTGTTATTAATTTAGTTTATAGGGTTCTGTCGGCAAAGTTAAATTTAATTCTGTATATGGCCAAACTTTTTCGTGATTTATTGTTTAAACTAATATAAGAACAAAAAATACACATAGGTGTAGTTGCGTGCACCTATGTGTATTATTATCCTATTTGTGGAAAGTGGTTAACAGAGGCTGTTAATCGGTCTGCCAGTCTTCGTTCCACACGTTGTAGACACCGCCACCTTTGACACGAGCAGATTCGGTTGAGCCGCCCCCATACTTGATATTTTCCTTATTGCTTATATCAGTGATGGTCTCAGCTATCAGATTCGTGGCTTCCACTTTGACGGAATACAGCTCTGGAGCTAAATAATTTCTTTTCATTGTAGTATAATTATTTAATATATACTTTTTTACCATTGTTCATATACACGCCTTTTGCTCTGGGCATGCCGGTGAGTTTTCGTCCGTTGAGGTCGTACCAGACGCCAGTTTCCTGCTGATTGCTGACGTTTTCTATTCCATCGGCACTTTGATCGAAGTTGAGGACGAAGGACTTGATGAGCGTGTTGGGGTCAGCTGCGTTGCCGGCGGTGAGGCCTTCGAGGGTGAAGTAAGCGCGTTGGGCAGCTATCTTTGCGCCAGCCTCTGGATAATAGATGGTGTTCTTTGCGCCAAGGAAGAGGATGCTCTTGTCGGCGTCTTCGAACTCGCGGTAGTTGTAGGTGCCACAGAAAGTGATGGACTTGCCATCGCCGAGGTCGCAGCTCTTGTCGTGACGTGTGTTGTCGATGGTGACCCCCGAGAAGGTGGGATTCACGATGTTGTTGCTGTTCTCACCCCACTTGACAATATAAGGTGTGCCTGCTGTGATGGAGGTGACTGCACCGTTGCCTGTTTCAGGTGTGAAGTTCAGTGTCAGAGTTCCTTGATTGAACTCGGCAGAATTGAGGGCTCGGATGTCTGCACCAGCCAAGTCGCTTTCTGCAATCTGCTCGGCACTCAGGTCGAACGGCAGGCAGAGGGTGTTCCAATCGCCATCCTTCCAAAGGGTGCGGTCAGCGAGGGTGACGTTGACGAGCTTGCCATTGTTTGCCTCAATCACGCTGGCGTTGTCAGAGTTGTTGGCAAGGGTGATCGTTGGGATGGTTACAGACACCTCGCGGTAGATCTGTGGTGCAGAACCTGTACTCGTACCAGAATAGCAGGAGAAGATAGGACTATTGTTATTCGGGTTGTAGCGTATGATATTGCGTGTATTCGACCCTTGGAATGTAATGGTAGCATCACCGGAACTGATAGAAACTGTTGCCTTAGCATTAGCGTCGGCTGTTTCCTTTGTTCTCAACCAGTTACTGCCGCTGCTTGCTGCATACAGATAACCATTGCCAACGTTGAAGAGGTAGTTCGTGCCATCCTTCTCCAGGGTGATGACCTGTGCGGCATCACCTGGTGTCAGCGTGCCGTCATCGTTAATCGTCACGTCATCTGTGGCTGCGCGGTTGTTGCTGTTCTGCGTTGTGCTGAGCACATACCTGGAGTTATCATTGACGTATGCTATCATGATCTTATCGCCGTCGGCGAGTGTGCTGGCATCGGTGACCAGTGCATAAGTGCCAGAACCAACGACAGGATCAGGAGTTGTCGCTTCTGAGACGGTCAGCGTGTAGGATGCAGAGCCACTGTTGTAGCTGTTGTTGCCAGCGAATGTGGCGGTGATGACGGTTGTACCTGCTGCAACAGGGGTGACCTCACCAGTAGCGACATCAATTGTTGCTACGGTCTGGTCGCTGCTGCTATAGGTGACGTTCAGGTTGGCAGGCGTGGTGGTCAGTGTCGGCTCTGTGAAGTCCTCTCCGATGGTAGCTGTGGCCTCAGTAGGATTGAAGGCCATTGTTACATTCTGCTTATAGACAGGTTCCACGTAGTTGTCGTAGTCGAAGACATCATTGATGCATATACCCCAGATGTATTCCTGCAAGCCAGGATAGTCGATGAAGGGGTTGCGGTTGTTCTGGATGGCATAGACGGCATTGTTGCGGTTGATCTCTTTCTCGCTGACGGGGTCGTTCTTTGCCCACTCCATCAGCATGTTCAGTTGCCATTCCTGCAAACCAGGATAAGTGCTTCCGTCAATGGTGGCACGAATGCCGTCAGCATTTCCTGCATACCAGTCAGCCAGTTTCTCCTCGTAGCAAGTCACCATATAGAAATAGGTACGCGCGAAGTCGCCCTTGTACTCGTCGGCAGGCTCAAAGACTGTGCCAGTGTAGCCGGGATAGGTGCAGGTGCCGAGCTTGCTGAAATTGTTCGTGGACTTATAGTCTTCACCGTTCGTTTCGCCGAAGGGATAGTTGGAACGCTTTCCATTGACAAAACCGTCGGTGGGGTAGATGTGGTGCAAGTCAGTGTACATCGGAGTATTGCTATTGAACCAGCTCTGAGGCCATGAATGTTCGCGGTTGTAGCAATCGCCTTCCTTTGAATAGCTTGAGCCACTGGTTACAGGTGTGTAGTTGGTGATATTGGAGTACATATCCCAAATCTTTCCATCGCTGCGCACGTCGGTGGTCTTGAAAGCTGTCCACAGGTAGTCGTAGCTCTTCTCCGTGCGGTTGTAGATGATTCCGCACATCGCTGTCTTCAGCGCTTCGCCCTTCTTGCCATCGGCATTCTTATAGTAATCGTCTGTCGGGTCGTCTGGGGTTGGGTCGTCGCCCGTGCCAGAACTGCCGCCAATCAATGTGATTTCATCGACATAGGCACGTTTGCTGCTTGTAGCTAAGGTGATGGTTACAGCGCCTGACGCATTGGTGAGGTTTACGGTGCAGAGCGTCCAATCGGTAGCTGGTGTGAACTCTGTTACATCAGCAGTAGCGCCTGTGACGGTCACGTTCAGTTTGCCAGTGTCGCTGCCGTATTTTTTGAGATAGAAGGTCAGCGTGCCAGTGCCTGTCAGTGCAATGCTATTAGTGGTCATGGAACCAACAGCACTACCGCTACCAAATTTAAGGCAACCGCCATTGCTGTGAGCACCAGTGTTACTTCCAGCATAAATCTTAGTTAGAGTCTGCCAACCTTTGTAATCCAGATATTGATAATCTGAAGCAAGATTGCTTGTTCCGTCACTGCCACTATAGCCGCTCAATCCTTCATAGAGCAACGTCCCTTCGCTGGGCGTCGGCTCGTCAGGCGTCGTGCTTGCAGTAGCTGTAGCAGAAAGAGCGACGGTGACAGCTTCAGCGCCTGCACTCGAGAGGGTGACAGAACCAGTATAGCTTCCAGCCACAGTAGGTGTAAACGTCACGCTGACGGTTGCTCCTTCTTCTGAAGCCGTACGAGAAATGCTTGTTGAGCTGAGGGAGAACACGTTGTCTGGGTTCGTCGTAAGGCTAACCGTGATGTCTTCTGTGAGACCTTCGCTCAGTACTTCAAAGGTCTTTGTCTGAGGCGTGCCGACGGTAGTCTCGAA
Organism: Prevotellaceae bacterium UBA4372; assembly: GCA_002391275.1. GTDB lineage: Bacteria > Bacteroidota > Bacteroidia > Bacteroidales > Bacteroidaceae > Physcousia. The sequence continues at coordinate 28,344 of DGSC01000005.1, forward strand.
GGCTAAAGACTCATCTGCTACGATCAGAGGATCGGGCGTGGCCGGTGTCGTCCCATCGCTATATTCCATGTACAGATTAGCCTGGATCATGGAAGATGTCGGGGTGCTGGTATAGGTAGTGAAGCGCGGACTGCTGCTGTTGTAGAGCATGGTGCCATAAGATCCCATTGTCATCGTGACGCCATCCGTGCCGTTTGCCAGTGTCCATGTGCTGGCTGTTGAGCTATAGGAAACGTTCTTAGCAGCTGTTGACCTGAGATACTGATTGCTGCTTTCGTTCTGGAACGTCCAGCCGTTATCCTGATCGCCATCAAGAATAAACACAGCTACGTTATCGTTGATAGTGATCACATCGTTGCTCGAAGTAATTGAAACGTTGCTGAGGTAGCTGCTGTTCAATGCTCCAGCCGCCATATTCTTGCTGCCACAAGCGATGATGTAGCGCAGGCCAGCTTCGAGGTCATCGGTTGAAGTGACGAGCTTGAACGTCTTGGTGCTGGGGTCGCTGCTGCTTGCGCCGATAGTATAGGTTGCTGTTGCAACAGCACTCTGCTCACCATCCTTAATGGCGATAGCCTTGACGGTCTTTGTTTCGCTGATGGTCAACGCTGATGTATAGGGGGTGGAAGAAGCCGAGGGCGTGCTTCCATCAAGGGTGTAGTAGATGGATGCTCCATTTGTAGCACAATTGATGGTCACCGTCTGAGCCTCTGCATAGCGTCCGCCTGCGGGCGAGAAGGTCGGTGTAGCTATGTTGCTGATGCCCACGAAGTCGAACGAGATGGTGCCGTCGGCGTTCTGCGTGATATTCTCAACGGAAGAATCAAGATACTTGGTACCGTCTGAATTGTTGTTATAGAGCGAAGCAGCAGGTGTAGTGCTCTTGCCAAAGGCATTGACCGAGCCATAGGGGAACGGGTCGTTCTTCATCCCTGCGAAGGTGTACGATTTCGAACCTTCAGAGTCAGTGGTATATTGATAATTGTTGTCGGCTGCTACCCAGGTCATGCGCTGATGACTGGGGTCGTCGTTAGGAGCATTGTTGTTCCATACCGTAGAATTATAGTCCACATGGAGTATGAGCAGACCTTTGCCAGGGAGGCTGGCATCCCAGCCTGTCTTCTGGCGGTTCTCTAAGAGGTAGTACTCGTTGTTGTTGGCTTTGTTATAAATGACATAGCTATTGCTTCCAGAGGTTTGCAATGCAGCCATGTTAGTGATGCTCTGGGTGTTGACTAGTTCAATTGGTTCTTTCCATCCTGCCACCCAACGCTCATAGCTGGTATAACCTGCAGGCTGATAGCCATTATCGTTGTAGGAACCGCTGTCCATTAAGTCCCAATAGCCCATGCCTTGGCCACCACTGTAGTCTGTGTCGTAGAAGTCTGGATAGCCGAGGCAGTGGCTGAACTCGTGGCACATAGTGCCGATGCCGGCAATGTTATTGTCACCATTCAGTTCTCCGCCACAGGCATAAGTATCAATCTTAACTCCGTCGAGTGTTTGGGTTCCGGAGCCATCGCCATAATAGCTTGCCGACGACAAGGTCCATTCATGCGGCCAAATAGTTTCGTCAGCTCCTCCGTCAGCCTCGCCTTGACCTGCATAAACAACATAGACTTGTTCAACAGTTTTATCGTTGTTCCAATCGTAGTCGGCAAAGTTTACTTGAGAGTCAACCAGCTTTAAAGCTTCAATCACCATAGCGGCAGGATGCTGGTCATTTCCATCGCTGTCGTTTCCTCCATAATAAGATTGTGCCTTTGACACGGTGACAGGGCCTACTATATCAAAGGTCAGCTCGAATAGTCCCTCGCTTTGAGCATAGAAATAATCGTACATTGAACCTTTGAAGTTCCCATACGAGAAATTCTGCTCATTAGCAATACGCTTGTAAAGGGCATTATTGTTAGATGCATTGAACGATACATCTGTGAAATTGACAAGGATGATAAGTCCCTTCTTCTTGCCAGTGATACTTCCCACTTCGCCAATTTTTCGTGGTGCCAGACGACGCAGACGGCGCTGGTTGGCTGCAGCACGACGCAAGGCTGCCCGCTGTTTAACAGCTTGCAGGTCTATGCTTTGGTAAATGTTGTTGCCCACTGACTGATAGGCTTTGCCATCTGCGCCGAGCCAGTAGTGGGCATGCTCGTCACCAATGAGAGTGGCGCTGATAGTATTGCCATCGCTGAGGGTGAGAGTACGTTTTAGGCCTGGTTTTGCGGGTATAGCAAACGTTGCCATAGCCAACAACGAGGCCATGACAAGCATAGTAAATCGCTTGCCGCCTTTCACATGTAAGTTTTTTATCATTTCTTTTGGTTATAAAGTGAATATTTCTTCTGCAAGTATTGCACTTTTACAAGTGCTAACAATTTGGCTGCAAAAATAATACTAAAAGAAAAGGTAATCAACAAAAAGGAGATTTATTTTCACTATGGGTTATAATTTCTGCATGATTTAAAGTCTCAATAGAAAAAAACACATGGATTAGAGGATGTAAACTATCTACGTAATCAGTGAGAGTTGTGGTTGTTCATAAAGAAAATCATGAGTGGTGACTTATAATTAAGTTCATGATTCGAGCTTGTGAGGATATTAAATTTATCAATAAAGCGCCTAAAGTATTTGAGAACCAAAATATAGATTGGGGATATCTATACATAGGCGAAACGAATAAATGATTGGTTGTATTTATTTATAAGATAATAAGAATTTTAAAACAACCTGCTTTCAGTAATACTTAAATAGAGATGCAAACCATTGAATAGCCAACAGGAAGGCTTAAAAGTACGAATTAAAAGGATAGGATATTCGTGTCACTAAGTTAGACTCGAAGGGTCATAAGAAGGCAGCCACCATAGAAATAATTAAAGTTCACAAAAGCCCATTCTGAGAAGAGAACGGATAAGTAAATTGAATTATTGCTGTCCGATAAATATTTCATTCGTATGCACCGTGCTGTTGTCCACTATAAGAATGGAATTGTCATCCGTCGTTGAGGGCATTAAGTCAGGTCCCTTAAGGGTTTTGGCTTGGTCATAGACAGCGACACATACAGGTGTGTAGATTATTCCATGGCCTTGGAACAATCATTCCATGACCATTGAATGATTGTTCCAAGGCCATGGAATAATCAAATCTGCTGGGCGCGTGTCCAACTATACTTATAAGCAAACGTCAATAAAGAGGGGAAAAAGGGTTTGTCTGGTATAGTTGACAGACTCAATTCGTCGTCCATCCTAACGTAGTAGGTAAATTGGGGGCTTATCAGTTATCGTCGGCAATCCAATATACTATGCCGCAAAAACTTAGAACGGCCAAACTTGTGTTCAGCGGACAGTAATAAAAAAGAATAGAAATCTTGAGAAAAAAAATCCCCCTAAGTTCAAGGAAAGAACTTAGGGGGATTACTTGTTTTATTTAAGAGCCTTATTCAGCATGTAGTAAACTTCATTGTTGCGAAGTTGCTGCTTGAAGCTGCTGATTTCGGTGCACTTGTTGATCTTCACATACTCGATGCCGGTGATCTCAGCGAAGTCTTCCCAGTACTCCTCGGTGAGGTCGTAGGAGAAGGCGCTGTGATGTGTACCGCCTGCAAGAATCCATGCGCCGGCGCCGATCTCGAAGGTGGGCTGGGGAACCCAGAGGGCGCTGGCCACGGGCAGGTTGGGCATGGGCTTAGGCTCGATGCACTCTACCTCCTGCGAGATGAGGCGGAAGCGGTTGCCCAGGTCCACGATGGTAGCCTTGATGCCGGGGCCTGTCTTGCTGGTGAACACGAGGCGGGCGGTCTGCTGCTTGCGGATGCCGATGCCGAGGAAATGTACCTCGAGCTTGGGCTTGTCGACAGCGATGAGGGGGCATACCTCAAGCATGTGGCTCTGCAGGCACGAGCTGCGGTCGCCGGCGAAGTTGAGTGTGTAGTCCTCGAGGAACGAGCAGCCGGTGGGAAGGCCCTGAGAGATGACCCAGAGGGTGCGTTGCAAGCAGGCCGTCTTCCAGTCGCCTTCGGCGCCGAAGCCATAACCTTCGGTCATCAGACGTTGTGAAGCGAGACCAGGAATCTGGTCGAAGCCGCAGAAGTTGGGATCGTCAATGTCTGCATCGCCAAGGTCATCGAAGTTGGTGGTGAAGGCTGTAGCGCCCTCATCCTTGAGAACGCGGCGCAGGGCAATCTCAGCCTTGGCTGCGTTGTGGACCTTCTCCCAGTAAACCTCTTCGCCGCTCTCGTCGATCTTGATGGTGTAGAGCTTCTTGTA
>DGSC01000026.1 GCA_002391275.1 Prevotellaceae bacterium UBA4372
ATGAAAGCTAAACGCTTCCTTCAATGTTTGCCGCTCAAATGATGAACGACACCTCAAAGATATGAATTATTCTACAACAACGTTCACTGTGGGCTGTGTTTTAAGGTTTCTTAACGTAATGACTGTATATGTATGCTTCCGCTTTTAGGCATAAAGCGCATCTGTGGGCCTTTGTAGTCCTTGTGATAGACCATGCAGGTCTCGCCGGTGCCCATTCCCGAGCATAGCTCGTCTACCCGTAGCCTTTCCCAGATCTCTACGCCGCCGTTGAGGCTCGTCTGTGGCAGGGGGCCGTTATACCAGATTATCACTCCTTCGTGATTTAGGCTGTTGGAAGGTTGGCAGCCAGAGAAGTAAGCGGCGCCATAGATCCAGTCGGCATTGGCGGTGGTCATCATGCCGCAGAGGACGGAGGGTAACATAATACGTTTCATCTTCTTTGTCATTATTTAGGGGTTTGACATTCTTTCTGGCGGCAAAGGTAAATGAAGAAAAAGAGAAATGGAAGAAACGGTGCGACCATTTCTTCCATTTCATAAAGATTGGCTAATAAGTAAACTTTGAACTTCTTACCAATTGTTCAATTCCTTCTATCAGCTGTCTTGTGCTCTGGATGCAGAAACAGCCTATTCTGTAGTCTCCATACCGTTATCCCTCATCTGGTTGAAGACAAAGCCAACGAGGGCTTGGAAACGGGACTCGACATGCTGCTGGATGACGCTCTTTGGAATGTCGGTGTACTTCCGCGACAATATGGCGGCGACCTGCAGCGCTTGGGCGTGGAACTCCGTTGACTGCCTCTTCCAATGCTCGCCTACGGTCGATGACGGGAAGACGGAGTCGCAGAAGGTGGCGACGGTAGCGTGGTAGGCTGTGTCCAACAGAAGATCCATTTCACGCTCCATCTGGTGAATGGAAGCCTCCCTCGACCCCTCAGAAGGAGAGGAGGACGGGTGTGGGGATGCCTCCACAGACTTTTCAGAAGGAGTGGAGGGTAGTTGCTGGCTGTCAGGGTGTTGGGAAACAACGGTAAGCTGTGTATCGACGGAGTCTTCGGACTTTATTATGCTTTCCGTAACTGTTCTGTCTGGATGTCCTGAAAAGATAGCGATTGCGACAATGATGACAGCCAGGACGGCCACAGGGACAGCCCAAAGGAATGTTCGGGGGGTAACGAGCGCTTTCATCATCGCTTCTGCCGACGGATAACGCTGTGCCGGGTCAGCTGCCGTAGCGCGAGCGATCACCTTATTATATATATGGTGGTTGGGCAAGAGTTCCATTATCTTGCCGATGGCGTAGATATCGGTCTGAATGGATAATGGACTATGGATAATGGACAATTGCTCGGGAGCGGCGAAGCTTTCGGTGTGTCCTATAGTGTCGGTGAAGGTGTCGGTATAGCAGCAGCCAAGGTCTATCAGCTTGACATCGTTGCCAATGCGGGTGAGCAGGATATTGTCGGGCTTCAGGTCGAGGTGAAGCACTTGGTGGGCATGCAGATAGGCAACGACGTCGAGTAGCTGGTGTAACAACTTGTCGCTGTTCTGCTTGTTGAAGTACTCTGGGTGTGAGGCGATCCGTTCTGATAATGTCTCGCCGTCGACATACTCCATCAGTATGCCGTCGTTGGTGAGGGAAACATAACGCACCAAGTAGGGGTGCTCTAGGCGATAGCCCGTCTCAAACTCCTTGCGGAACGCCTCTTGATAACGAATGTCGCCAACGTACTGAGGCTTTAGTCGTTTAAGGAAGTGCAGCTTGCCATAGAGTTTTACGCGGAAGGTGTCGCTGGTGGCCCCGTTGGTGTCAACGGGTTCCATCGATTCAAAGCGAGGCTGATCATCAGAAAACTGCGACGACTCCATAGTTAAGTGAAAAATGAAAAGTGAAAAGTGAAAAATTTGCTACCGCTTGATAAGTGAAAAGAGAAGAATCAGATAAGCCTCAGGGAGGAAAGACCGGAGACACGCCCTGCAGTGAACTGGCCCAAAGGTTTGCCATCGCGCCAGACATTAATGACGAACAAAGGATGATGAAGCACAAAACTCTGCAACTCCACTTCATCGCCAACCAGCAACTTGCTGTTCAGACTTTCAACGACCTCGTAGCGGCCTTCGCCCAGATAGCGCAGACGGACCTTGCGGTCGGGCAGGTATGTGAATTCTACCTGTTGTCCAACCTGTAAACGGTCTGATCGTAGTTCACCTTCGGGGGTGTCGAAGCCTGAGTTTCCTTTGTCGTCAATGGCTTGCAGCTCGGCCCAGTGGGCAAAGCCTAAATATTGGGCGATGGCATCGAGCGTCGAGGTGTGGGGCGTCCGCTCGTCTTGTGCAAAGCCGAGCAGTCGCTTCAGGGTTGTGGCACCGATGCGGATGCCTGTCTTCGACTCGATGTCGAGCGACAGGCATTCGCAATCGGAAGGCAAGCGCAAGTCGTTGCCTGACTTGCGCTTCAAGAGTTCGATGATGTGGAATGGAATCTTCATAATTATTACGTGAGTTCGGTATAAGAAATATGCTTGAAAAATTGTAGGAGTGCGAATTATTTTGTATCTTTGTAGCTGCTAAACAACAAGTTACAATCAATCCACACTCCTATGACGACTGCAAATATAATTGGAATTTTTTGTTTTCTCGACGAATTCTGCAAATATTTTGAACCAGAACTTAAAAAACGTGCGATTTCCACCTCCGGTAAGCTGCATCGGAACCGTCCCGGACGTATGTCTGACAGCGAAATCATGACCATCCTCGTCCTGTTCCACACCAGTCGCTTCCGTGACCTCAAATCGTTCTATCTAGGCTACATCTGCCAGCATATGCGCAAAGAGTTTGCTCATGTCATCTCTTATAACCGTTTCGTAGATGACATACACTTGGTCACCAAAATCATGATGTTGGGTTCTACTGTATAGGCACAATAAAAAACGCTATTTTACTGCATAGATTATTATTTTTTATATATTTGCAGAAAAATTTAGAATAGAAGTTGAAATTCACGAATGGAGCATAGACATTTATGTAAATACAACCTATTGATTACACGTCGCCGCACTTCAAGAATGAGCTTGAGGATTGCAAAGAATGGCGATGTGCGAGTGTCTGTTCCATTCAATGTGAGCAAAGAGGAGGTCTATGCGTTCATAGACAAGCATTCAGAATGGATTGAAAGGGCACGCGAGCGGTTACGTCAAAAATATATGACACGCGACTCTTTCTTTGCCCAACTGCCATTACATACAAAAGCCGAATGGAAGGTAGCTGAGACGAAGTTGAATGGAATCATCGAACCGTTGGTGAAAAAGTATGTCGATATAATGGGGGTTGCATTTCCTTCGATATTCTTTCGTGCTACAATCTCTCGATGGGGTTGCTGCTATACAACAAGAAATGCTATCTGCTTCAGCCTGTATCTTCTGCTTTTGCCCGATTTGTGTATTGAACATGTAGTAGTTCATGAGCTTGCTCATTTGCTTGAGCCCAATCATAGTCCAAGATTCTATGCGCTAATGGATCAATACTTCCCAAGATGGCGGGAGATCCGCGCCTTGACGCGACGCATCAGCGGTATGGAAGCCGTAGGAAGAATTATTTAGTTACGAATATAAAGTAATATGAACATGAAGTCTTATCAATCAATCTTTTTCTACCTGGTTGTTTGTTTGTCTCTTATCTCAGTATATGCTCAGGCAGACAACGGCGTATCACGGGCGAATGGCAACATCTCTACAGACACCATGGGAACCTTGAAACAAGCTTTTGATGGAAGTTTCCTTATAGGCGTGGCTGTCAACCAACGTAATATCAGCGATTCTGTTCAGGCTGCCTTGGTTTGCAAGGAATTCAACAGCATCACAGCAGAAAACGACATGAAACCTCAATCGACGCATCCAGCCGAAGATCGTTTTGACTGGGAGGGAGCTGACAGGATTGCAGATTTTTGTCGTAACAAAGGCATCCGTCTAAGGGGACATTGTCTGGTCTGGCACAACCAGATAGGCCCTTGGATGTTCTCAGACAACAGCGGCAATGAGGTATCGAAGGACTTGCTGCTGAAGCGCATCCGTGAGCACGTACATGCGGTAGTGAAGCGATATAAGGATATCGTTTATTGCTGGGATGTCGTGAACGAGGCTGTCACGGATGATGCCCATGCGACATCGCCTTATCGGCAATCACGTCTTTACAAGATTGCCGGCGACGACTTCATCAGGGAGGCCTTTAAGGCAGCCCGGGAGGCAGACCCCGAGGCTCTTCTGTTCTATAATGACTATAACGAATGTGACCCTGTGAAGAGCGAACGCATCGCAGAAATGGTGCGTAACATGAAAGCTGAAGGTGTACCTATTGACGGTATTGGCATGCAAGGTCATTACAATATCTACGGCCCCTCAGCTCAGGAGGTGGACGCAGCTATCAACAAGTATAGACAGATTGTGAAACACATACATGTCACAGAACTTGACGTCCGTGTAAATCACGAGATGGGAGGCCAACTAAGGCATAGCCGTCAGAGCGAGCAACTCGACGAGGTAAAAGTGCAGCAACAGCAGAAACAATATGCATCGCTTTTTAACGTCTTTGACAAACATAAAGACGTCATCGACTGTGTTACGTTTTGGAATCTCTCGGACCGCGACTCGTGGCTTGGGGCAGATAATTCGCCACTCCTGTTTGACAAGAACTACCGACGAAAGGCTGTCTATGACATTGTCAGGAAGCATATCTTGCCACAGGATATTGTAGTTGGAGAGGCTTCAGGGGAAGGCAAGTCGCCTGCCAGATTGACGGGGAAGGTAATGAACGTCATTGGCGATAGCTATGTCCGCAACCATCGACGCCCGTTTACTGAGACATGGCATTACAAAGTAGCCATGAAATTAGGCCTTAAATACAACAATTACGGGCGAAACGGCAGCAGCATAGCATTTGACCGCTCAAAGGAAGGTTTTGGAAAGTCCATACTTCAACGCTACAATGAGATGGCTGATACGGCCGACTATATTCTTGTGATAGCGGGTCATAACGATGCAGACAAGATTAAGAACAGCCGTGACTCGTTAAAGATGTTTCGCGATTCTCTTGAGCAACTATGTCGGGGACTCATCAACAAATACCCAAGCTCGAAAATAGCATTTGTCACCCCCTGGAACGTGCCAAGGGCGGGCTTCAAACAAGTAACGGATGTCATACTCGAAGTATGTAAAAGCCACCATATACCTGTTCTGAACGCTGCTGCGACAAGCGGAATCAGAGTGGAAGACGAGCAATTTAGGCGTAAGTACTTTCAAGGGATAAACGACACAGCCCACCTGAATGACGAAGGGCACAACCTATTAACCGACTGGGGCGAAAGCTTCGTTCTGGGACTATGATGCTGCTTGTTCCATGGTCTGGAGGAGCGCATCGATAGCCGCTTTATGATGTCCGGAGACAATGATGTGATGGTTGCCTATTGGATTATTGAGGAAGTAAGATATGCAATGAGGATTCTTCAGCAGCAGGACTTGTTGAGTGCGACACAAATCAGGCTCTGACTGGTTGCGTAGCAGATTGCCCTCTGCAACAAAAGATCGCGAAAGGTCAGGAGCAATCTTAAAGACGGTAATTGGTCCTGGTTTCATAAATCCCCGAATACCGATTCCAATACCGGATTCAAAATGAGTATCGAGTTCATAGCTCTCAACCATATTCAACGGTATGGTACAATGAGCAAACAATAATTCCCCCGTTTGGGGATTGATGCGGGCAGGATTAGCCTGAAAGCCAGAAACACCGGTTATCGCTTTTACAATAGCCATAGACAGCAGAGCCGGAACATCTCCCTCGCATCCCGCGATGATGCCTTCACTATTGAGACGGGCAAGAGCCAGACAACCAGTATTGTGAACAGCGGTTAGCAAATCAAAACAGCGTAACGTGAAACCATCAAGTCGATGTTGGCGTACAAGGGAAGACAAATGATCGTAGATGAGAAGTGCACCAGCTTTAGCCGATGGAGCCTTGGCAACATCGTCCATCAGCGGGAGTTTGATATCCACTAATTCGATGCCTAAATGTTGTTGCACCAAATCACGGTCTACGTTACTCGAAATGAGCCAATCAGAGGGATGCCCCACAATGCCTAAGCGCATTCCTTGTAATTGGCGTCGTGCCACCTCTGCCTGTGCAAGCACTTTGGCACGCTCAGAAATGTAACTGGCAGAACCGTGAAGAATCTCACCTTTCATCCCCTGCTGTCGCAAGAAGGACAATATTTCCATAGAAGCTGCTAATGAATTACTCTTTCCGGATGTAAGCAAACGGAAAGGACGAGAGCTACGACTTCGCAAGAATGGAAGGAGCTTGAGGAAAAGCCCTTCGGTACCACCAGTTCTTACAAAAATAAGATCCAGGGCATGAGAACCAAAATCATCGTAACAAGCTCCACAATAGTCGTAATCTATATCAAGACCAGAAAGAAATTCATGAGTTGAAACATTGATAGCTTCTTCGTCATGCAGGTCGGACGTAAGGGTATAAATTGCTATGTTTTGCACCATTTCTAATAATATTTTATTCGCAAAGATAGCATATTTCTGTCAATTTTATTCCGTTGAATGAGAAAAAAACACTCCTTTTTAAGTTTTTTACTTGGACAAAAGTGCTTTTGTGTGTAACTTTGCGGCCGAAATTAAAAACATTAATTAACGCAAGCACACATTTTTATGTCTAAACAACGTACTGCCGTAGGCGCTAAGATTCGTTCCATGCGCGAATCGAAAGGTCTGAGCCAAGAAGAAATCGCTGAACGTAGCGGATTGTCGGTGGAACAAGTCACATCTATTGAGGATGATGAGTTCCTGCCTTCTCTTGGGCCGTTGATAAAGATAGCCCGGGCTCTTGGCGTAAGGCTGGGAACTTTTCTTGATGACAACGACGAGCTTGGGCCCGTCGTCTGTAGGCGCGAGGTTCAGGAAGCAAGCAGCAGCATAAGCTTTTCCAATGACTCGACTGAAGCCCGCCAAAACATGATCTACCATTCCCTGGCTCGTCAGAAAGCGGGGAGACACATGGAACCCTTTGTTATCGACATCAAGCCCGACGAGGTTCAACAGTTCAAGCTCTCAGCCCATGAGGGTGAGGAATTTATATACGTCCTCGAAGGCACAATAGAAATTGCTTATGGCAAGACTGTCTATGAGCTCAATCAAGGCGACAGTATCTTTTACGACAGCATTGTTAAGCACCACGTACATGGTGCTCCTGGAAAATCAGCTAAAATCCTTGCCGTAGTTTATATACCGATTTAAACCTTCAGCATCGAATACGGTTTCACCGACGACCTTGCTGGTTCTCTGCTCTCAACAGGGCTAAGCGATATTTATCAGCTTTGTGAACGTAAATAACCGTTCTACATTTAGTGAAAACAAGATTGACAATGGATAACAAAAAACGAACATATCCCGCCGAGACAGGCAGTGAAGGCTACACACTCTCTGAACGTACGCTCGGCCAATGGCTTGAACACTGGGCTACGACAACCCCCGACAAAGAATATCTCGTCTATAGCGACCGCGACTTGCGTTTCACATGGTCGCAATTCAATGAGCGCGTCGATAATCTGGCTAAAGGGTTGCTTGCCATAGGGGTAAAGAAAGGCTACAACGTTGGCATCTGGGCAACCAATGTTCCTGACTGGCTCACTTTCCTTTATGCAACAGCTAAGATCGGAGCGGTGCTCGTGACCGTCAACACCAATTACAAGCAGAGTGAATTGGAATACCTATGCAAAGATTCTGACATGCACACACTTTGCATTACCGACGGTACGTGGGAGGCCAACTACGTGGATATGACCTATAACATGTTACCAGAGTTGCGCACAGCCGAACGGGGACATCTCAGCAGCAAACAATTTCCACACTTGAAAAACGTCGTCTACATCGGCATGGAGAAATACCGAGGCATGTTCAACACTGCTGAACTGCTCCTGTTGGGACAAAACATCGAAGACGAAGTGCTCGAATCGGCAAAGAAGTCCGTAAGCTGTCACGACGTAGTGAACATGCAATATACATCAGGTACAACCGGATTTCCCAAGGGTGTTATGCTCACTCATTTCAATATTGCCAACGACGGCTTTTTCACCGGTGAAAACATGGGATTCAGCGATGACGACAAGCTTTGCGTATGCGTGCCCCTTTTCCACTGCTTTGGCGTTGTGCTGGCTACGATGAACTGTCTCACGCACGGCTGTACACAAGTAATGGTCGAGAAGTTCGACCCGCTGGTTGTCTTGGCCAGCGTCCACAAGGAGCGATGCACCGCACTTTATGGTGTCCCCACGATGTTTATTGCAGAACTCAACCATCCCATGTTCGACATGTTTGACATGAGCTCTTTGCGCACAGGCATCATGGCTGGTTCACTTTGTCCAGTGGAGTTGATGAAACAAGTTTCCGAGAAAATGTTTATGACCATCACCTCTGTTTATGGCCTGACAGAGAGTTCTCCTGGGATGACACAAACCTGTCTCAATGACAGCTTCGAACAACGCTGCACCACTGTGGGACGAGATTATCCGTTCGTTGAAGTGAAGGTCCTTGACCCTGAGACAGGGGAAGAATGCCCTGTAGGGGTACAAGGAGAGATGTGCTGCCGAGGCTTCAATGTCATGAAGGGCTACTACAAAAACCCACAAGCTACGGCTGAGGTTATTGACAAGAATGGATTCCTGCACAGCGGTGATCTTGGAATCAAGGACGAGCAGGGTTTTTATCGTATCACCGGGCGTATAAAGGATATGATCATTCGAGGTGGAGAAAATGTCTATCCACGTGAAATCGAAGAATTTATTTACCACATGCCTGGCATAAAGGATGTACAGGTTGCTGCCGTTCCGTCAAAGAAATATGGCGAAGAGGTCGGAGCCTTCATTATCCTACAAGAAGGAGTCACGATGACAGCAGAAGATGTTCGAGAGTTCTGTCGCGGCAAAATAGCACGTTACAAGACCCCCAAATATGTATTCTTCGTCGACGAGTTTCCCTTGACAGGTTCTGGCAAAATACAAAAATTCAAGCTCAAAGAACTCAGTCTCAAACTCTGTAAAGAACAAGGCATCGAAGTAATATAATTTTTAATTTTTTAGCATTTTCCTTGTCGGTTAAACAAATATTTACTATCTTTGCCGCTGATTTTAACAAACATAAAGACTCTTGAAGCGCTATCTTTATCTCTTTATACTCTTATTGCTACTCTGCATCGTAGGGGTGTGGAGTTGGTTGGCGCGCCCTTGGGAAGGATGGTATATAGAGTCTTCAACAAGTAAGGTACAAGGACAACGCGTTGTCATAGAACGCTATGACCGTGTTCTTGACGAATATGTGTCACTTGGAAGCTACACTGCCTTACATAAAATGAATACCGATTACACGGCCCAAACAACCATGCTCATCGAAAACGTTCTTCAATTAGGCAGTGCCATGGACCCTGATATTGAGAAACGCATGAGATACCTTTATCTTGATTCTACAATGCAGCTCCTTCTTGATGAAGTCCATAAACAATATGGAGACTTGAGCGATCTGGAAGAACATTTCGAAAAGACATTCAACGCTATCGAGAAAAAAGATCCCAACTTCCGCAGGCCACATATTTACACTCAAATAGGCCGTCTGGGACCGAGCATCGTGGTCAACGACACACTCATCGGAATCAGTCTCGACAAATATCTCGGGGCTGACAACCATCTCTATCATGGTCGTTTCACCGACGACGAGCTATCGCACATGAACCGCTCAGACATCGTGAATGATGCCATAGACGCTTACATCAACCAAAAGATACATTAATTATATATAGTGGCTGCCTTATACCTCATACCAGTAGAATTAGGCGAGACGCCCCAAGAACGTGTGTTGCCACCCTACAACAGGGACGTTATCCTCGGAATACGACATTTCATTGTTGAAGATATACGATCAGCTCGTCGTTTTCTGAGGCGTGTAGACCGCGGCATCAACATCGATGAGCTCTCATTCTATCCAATGGGAAAGCATGCTGATGTATCACTTTTCGCGTCATATTTGAAGGTCATGGAAAAAGGCGAGGACGTAGGTGTCATCTCTGAAGCTGGTTGCCCTGCTGTTGCCGACCCTGGTGCCGACGTTGTGGCAATTGCCCAACGCAAGGGGTATAGAGTCATTCCCTTAGTCGGTCCGTCATCAATGATCATGGCTGTGATGGCTTCTGGATTGAACGGACAGAGCTTTGCATTTCATGGTTACTTACCTAAAGATTCCACAGATAGCATCAAACGACTAAAGCAATTGGAAGAAAGGGCTGTAAGAGAACACGAAACGCAGTTGTTTATTGAGACCCCATATCGTAACCAAAAGCTCTTTGCCATGCTTTGTCAGACGTTACGCCCGCAAACCCGACTTTGCATTGCTGCCGGCTTAACTACCGACGATGAATGGATTCACACCCACACCATAAGCGAGTGGCGACATCTCAACCTGCCCGATCTCTCCAAAACACCGGCTATCTTCCTTTTCGGCTCATAGAACAAATACAATTATCTTCTTCATGAAATCAAGATTTTGTTTCATACTTCCATTTGCGTTATTAAGCATTCCCTCTTACTCACAAAGTACTGACTCTCTTGAAAGTAAGAAAAGTCTTGTCATACAAATACTAAATTCAATGGAAGAGGAACAAGCCGAACAATCCTTCGCAATTAAATCGCCCGTTCGTACAGGCCAAACGCCTACTATCACTTGCGAAGAAAAGTCTGCTTTCGACACCTCAACATTCACTATTGATGCTCAGATACGTGCTCGGGGTGAATACTTAAACCCTTCTACCCCATCACCATCGCCTGAACAAAGCCACAATCTGCTCATCAATCAGCGAGCACGAATCACGTTAGAATACTTACGTCGGAACCTGCAATTCAAAGCCTCGGTACAGCACACAGGATTATGGGGTCAAGATCAAATTGCGAGCAAGAACGGACGCGTGTCGATGAGCGAAGCTTGGGCTAAAGCATTTACCAACAAAGGCTTATTTCTCCAAGTAGGCCGACAAGTGCTATCTTACGACGACGAACGTATCCTTGGATGTTCCGATTGGAACGTAGCTGGCAACAGCCACGATGCGTTGCGCTTCGGACTCGACTCTGACACCCACAAGCTCCACCTATTGGCTTCGATAAGTCAAACGGCTACAAACACCCCGACGCAGATATATACACACCCCATGCCATATAAGAATCTCACTGGCCTTTGGTACCATTTCCAGGCGAAAAAGGCTCCCGTAAACTTTTCGATTCTCGGGCTTAATGTTGGGGTAAAGCCCGAAGCTACCGAAACCGTAGAAAGTAAAACTAAATACTTTCAACTTTTTGGGACCCACCTAACATACTCACCCGCACAATTCGCATTAACTGCCTCTGCCTACTTTGAGCGAGGAACTGAAGCAATAACCAACAAGGATATCGCAGCCTTTATGGCAAGCGTCAAGGCTGCTTATACACATAATATGTTCGGTGCACATATCGCATACGACTATCTCAGCGGAAATAACGAACGAAATATCAATCAACACGCATTCAATCCTCTCTTCGGCACCCACCACAACTTTAACGGTGCTATGGACTACTTTACCCCGATTGTTAACTGCGGCCTTCAGGATGCTCAAGCAGGATTGTGTTTCAACATTGGACGTCAACGATCTGGAATAGGACATCCCGTGACCATCTCTGCTGACTACCATTACTTTCTCACAGCAGAGAAGTATGTAAAATATGATACCACACTTGGACAAGAGTTAGACCTGAACATCAATGCACGCATTCTACCAGACATCACTCTGTCTGGTGGCTATTCGTTTATGTTTGGCACTAAAACCATGCAGCTTATCCAAAGTCCTGCGGATAACATCCGTCAACATTGGGCTTTCATTTCTATCAATATCAACCCACGCATTCTTACAATCAAGTGGTAGAAAAATAAGTAAACACTATGGCGAAACATATACATCGCAATTTAGCCGAAGGCTACGTCAGAGGAGCCATACTACTTGCAATTGGAGTAATTCTTCAACTCACGATTGGGCCTGTCGAATGGTCTGCATTCGCTTGGCCGACTAATGCCATTACTCTTTCGATATTCGTTGTTCTCATCGTTCTCGCCCACTTCTTCAGTAAACATAGTGTTGCGCTACAATATCTATCGTCGGTTCATGCTTCAGTGTCAACCCTCGTCTACGCCCTTGCGCTTACTATTGTCATGGGACTGACACGACAAAAAGAGGAAGGCACATGGTTCAGCAATATGCTTACCTTCTGGCCTTTTGTACTTATTTATGCCAAAATGGCCTTCATTCTTGGAATGGTAACGCTAAAGCGACTAAATGCTATGTTTAGCAAGAATTCCCCCCATCGATTCTCGCTACACAACCTTGCTTTCATACTCAACCATGCTGGATTGTTCATTGCTATTGTATGTGCTACTTTGGGCAATGCAGATATCAGAAGGCTTAAAATGATTACCGCCACTCACACGTTGCAATGGCGTGCTATTGACGAGCAAATGCGTGTCATGGATATGCCAATTGCCATAGAGCTCAAGCGTTTCATCATGGAAGAATACGACGACGGCACCCCAAAACGATTTGCTTCGGATATTGAAATCGTAACTCGCACCGGCAAGGACTTTTGTGCTACTGTCGATGTCAACCATCCTGTGAAAGTCGACGGATGGAAAATTTATCAGTTCGACTACGATGCTGATTTAGGCAGCAAGAGCCAAACAAGTATTCTTGCTTTTGTTCGCGACCCATGGCTACCCTCTGTCTATGTTGGCATTTTCATGATGCTTGCAGGAGCATTGCTCATGTTCCTCGGCACAGGAAGTGGCCCTGGCACGGGCATGCATGAATCTTCTACTTTCGATCGTTTCTCAAAAAGCCATAACAACAGCAACTTATGATTTGGGATTATTTCATCTACTTCGCAGTGGTCGCCATCATCCTGTGGACTCTTG
This sequence comes from Prevotellaceae bacterium UBA4372, assembly GCA_002391275.1. GTDB lineage: Bacteria > Bacteroidota > Bacteroidia > Bacteroidales > Bacteroidaceae > Physcousia. The sequence continues at coordinate 13,034 of DGSC01000026.1, forward strand.
GTGCAGGCATGGCATGGTCGGGGAAGGCGCCCAAGGGGAGAATCAGACTTTCAGCCGTACTATTCACAGCATCAGGCTTAGCCATTTTCTTTATATTCATACTTGGAATATGGCTCACACTGAAGCATCCTCCCTTGCGCACTATGGGAGAAACGCGATTGTGGTATTCCTTTTTTTTACCGCTTGTTGGCCTCATCATCTATTTACGATGGCGTTATAGATGGATTCTTACATTCTCTACGCTTTTAGCTACCGTGTTTATATGTGTCAACATCTTCAAGCCTGAGATCCACACCCAGACACTTATGCCAGCCTTGCAAAGCCCTTGGTTTGCGCCGCACGTTATTGTATATATGTTTGCCTATGCCCTCATGGGCGCTGCTACAATTATGGCTATCTTTTACCTTTTCATCCACAAACCTCATACGTTATCGCGACCTCATGCCCGTGAGATGCGCGAACTTGACCAGCTCGTTCGTAGCGGATTGGCATTTCTTACGTTTGGCATGCTCTTCGGTGCATTGTGGGCTAAAGAGGCTTGGGGGCACTATTGGTCGTGGGATCCTAAAGAAACATGGGCTGCTATCACTTGGCTTGCTTATCTTACTTACATTCATTACCGACTTCTGTCAAGGCACAAGCCACGCGTGGCCTTATGCATGCTGCTCGTTGCCTTCATCCTCCTTCAGATGTGCTGGTGGGGTATCAATTACCTACCCAGTGCACAAGGCGTGAGCGTTCATACTTATGGCAGCTAAGGGCTAAGGTATCAAGTAATATCTGAATATGGAAATGATTATATTATATATAGCGTGCGGAAGTGCACTTGGTGCGCTTATTGTATGGCTGGTGATGCGTGGCAGGCTAAACGTAGTCCAGACCATCCTTGATGAGCGCACAGCTGAAGGTCGTGACTTGCAGCAAGCACTTCATGAGCGAGAAGAAGCGTTGAAAGCACAGACTGATGAGCGCCAGCAGCTGGCTGTACGTGTTGAGGTACTCAGCAACCAACTGGCCGACATGCAGCGGCATAGCCAAGAAAGTATTGAGGCTAAAGAGCAAGCCGCACGTGAAGCCATAGAAGCACAGGAACAGCGCCACGCCGAAGCCCTGACGGCTCAACAAGCGCGATTTGACGAAACCATTGCCAAAGTAACGGCACAGATGAAAGACGCCACCAATGAAATGCTACGGCAGCGGCAGAAGGAATTCGCTGAAGCATCAGGCGTAAGCATTGGCGTGCTTGTCAATCCACTTAAAGAAAACATCGAAGAGCTCAAACGCACTTTGGCCGAGAACAAAAACCAGCAAAGCGCCGACAGCGGAGCCATCAAGACCATCATTCAACAAATGATGCAATCGAGCGAAGCAGCACGGCGCAGCACCGATGAACTCACCCGCGTCTTCCGTCGTAGCAACAATGTTCAAGGCATTTGGGGCGAAACGGTACTCGACGAATTGCTGGAGAGCCAAGGCCTCACTCGGGGAATCCACTACGATGTTCAACCTACCATGCGCGACGTTTCAGGCAATGCCGTTCTTAACGATGAAGGAGCTCGGCTGCGCCCCGACATCATCTTGCACCTCGATCAGCGACGCGATGTCATCATCGATTCCAAGGTATCCTTGGCGGCTTATATGGACTATGTGAACGCGCAAGATGAAGGTGAACGTCAACGTTGCCTGCAGGCTCACGTCAACAGTATACGCGAGCAAGTAAATCGACTCGCCAATAAAGATTATAGCGCCTACGTTCAGCCCCCGAAGGTGAGGATGGACTACGTCATTATGTTCGTGCCCCACGCTGGCGCACTATGGACGGCGCTCGGTGCACAGCCCGATCTCTGGCGACGTTCCATGGAACGCGGCGTCTACATTGCCGACGAGCAGACACTTTTTGCTGCCCTGCGCATTATCAACCTTACGTGGACACAAATCCGTCAAGCAGAAAACCACGAGAAGGTGTATGCCCTCGCCGGTGAATTGATGGACCGCGTGGGACAATTCATGAAGAAATATCAGGCCATCGGCAGCGCCTTACAAAAGGCACAGCAATCATACGATGAAGCTGAACGCAAGCTCTCTCCTACCGGTCAGAGCATCTTACAGACCTGTGCCAAGCTGCAAAAACTTGGTGCCAAACAATCCGAAAAGAATCCTCTTCCACAGCTGAATGAGTAATGTCGCCAAGCTAATTCCACAACATAAACTATGCTACCACGTCTACTCCACTTCCTTGACGCTTCGCCCGTCAACTTTCTTGCAGTAAAGAACATCTGTGCCGAGCTTGAAAGTGCAAGCTTTCGACGCTTCAATCCACAAGAACCTCTGGGAACGCTCCGTGCCGGCGACCGTTTCTATGTCACCAAAAACGATTCCTCGGTCTATGCTTTCATTATTGGTCAGCAACCTATAGCCGATGCCGGATTCCACATGATTTGCGCCCACTGCGACTCACCCACCTTCCGCATCAAGCCCAATGCCGAGATTACTTGCGAGGGTGGCATCGTGAAGCTCAATACGGAAGTCTACGGAGGCCCTATCATGTCAACATGGTTCGACCGCCCTCTCACCATAGCCGGTCGGGTCATCGTTCGTGGTAACGATGCTCTACATCCGAACACATTACTGCTACATGTAAAGCGTCCCTTGTTGCAAATCAGCAATCTCGCCATTCATTTCAATCGGCAGGTCAACGATGGCGTCAAACTCAGCAAGCAAAAGGATATGCTGCCTATTATCGGCATGATTACAGATGAGCTTGAACGAGGCAATCTGCTGATGAACACTATTGTTGAAGAACTCAATCGCCAGCAGCCCGTTCGCCGAGAGGACATCCTCGACTTCGACCTCTATCTGGCAGATGCCACTCCAGCCTGCACCTTCGGCATCCACGATGAGTTTATCTCATCAGGCCGCCTCGACGACCTCTCCATGTGCTTTGCTGGTCTCGAAGCCCTACTGGCAACGACCCGCTCCGAAGTGCCCCCTGCCACCACCAACGTACTTGCCATCTTCGACAACGAAGAGACTGGATCGCAAACCAAGCAAGGAGCTGGCAGTCCCTTCCTGGCCTCTATCCTTCAACGCATAGCCATGTCGCAAAGTGACACATTAGGTATGGAGGCCTTTTATCAGGCAGTGGAACGTTCCTTCATGGTATCGGCCGATAATGCTCATGCCTGGCATCCCAATTACAGCGAGAAGTACGACCCTACTAATCACCCTGTATTGGGCGGTGGGCCAGTCATTAAGTTCAATGCTGCACAGAAATACGCCAGCGACGCCTCATCTGCAGCCGTCTTCGCTGAACTCTGCCGCGAGGCAGGCGTATCCTGCCAACGCTTTGTCAACCACAGCGACGTGGCTGGCGGCAGCACCCTCGGCAACATTCTTGCTTCCTCGTTGCCTCTGCGCGGCGTAGACATGGGCAACCCCATACTGGCGATGCACAGTTGCAGAGAGACTGGAGCCGTAGCAGACCACTTATACGCCGTCCGTGCCTTCACACAGTTCTTCAACAATCGATAAAGGAAATACACGAATTTCCTTAATAGAAAAAGCAAAAACGGCCAGTCGAGTTGTATGACTCGACTGGCCGTTTTTTTTGTTCGGTCACGACCGAACGAACTAAGGGACTAAGGGTTTCATTCTGCAGGCGATTCGTCGAACTGAGCCATGAGCGATAGCATTTGGTCGCGCAGCTGTGCTGCTGTGATGAAATCAAGCTTCTTTGCAGCCTCTTGCATCTGACGTCGCAGTTGGTCGATACGCTGGCGCATCTGGTCGCGAGTCAGATATTCCACTTCAGGTTCAGCAACTGCACCGACATTCTCGCTCAGCGTTTCAGCGGCCATCGACGGATAATGTTTGTCGTCGACAAGGCGCACATTAGTGATAACAGGACGCTCCGGTTCGACATAAGCACGGCGGTCGCGTTCGGATGTCTGTTCCTGATGAGCTGCCACGAGATCGGTCATGGTGCGATCCTTTCGTATTTGTGTAGGCGTGATGCCGTTCTCTTCGTTGTAACGCAGCTGTTTCTCACGTCGGCGATTGGTCTCGTCAATGGTCTGACGCATAGAGCCTGTGATGGTGTCGCCATACATGATGGCCTTTCCATGCACATTTCGTGCGGCACGCCCAACCGTCTGTGTGAGCGAACGGTGGCTACGAAGGAAACCTTCTTTATCGGCATCGAGGATGGCCACGAGCGACACCTCTGGCAGGTCTAAGCCTTCGCGCAAAAGATTGACTCCGACCAGAACGTCGAACTTGCCGGAGCGTAGGTCGTCCATGATTTGTACACGTTCGAGAGTGTCGACATCGCTGTGGATGTAACGTGCCGATACGCCGTTGTTCATCAGATAATCAGTCAGCTCCTCAGCCATACGCTTTGTGAGCGTGGTAACCAGTGTTCGTTCGTCTTGCTCTATGCGCTGCTGAATCTCCTCCATGAGATCATCTACCTGATTTGCCGTGGGACGCACCTCGATAATAGGGTCGAGCAAGCCTGTAGGGCGGATGACTTGTTCCACTATAATCCCTTCACTCTGAGCCAATTCATAGTCGGCCGGCGTCGCTGATACATAGATAACCTGATTGGTAAGGCTCTCGAATTCATCGAAGCGCAGGGGCCTGTTGTCCATGGCTGCGGGCAGACGGAATCCATATTCCACAAGATTGGTCTTACGCGCACGGTCGCCACCGTACATGGCTGAGATCTGCGGCACCGAAACATGACTCTCGTCGATGACCAGCAGGAAATCGTCTGGGAAGAAATCGAGGAGACAATAGGGGCGCGTACCTGCCTGTCGGCCGTCGAAATAGCGGCTGTAGTTCTCGATACCCGAGCAATGACCCAGTTCACGAATCATTTCCATATCATAGGTCACTCGCTCGTAGAGTCGCTTGGCCTCCAATGGCTTACCAATTTCCTCAAAGTACTTTACTCGCTGAGCCAAATCGTCCTCTATCTGATGGATAGCAGCGAGGGTCTGGTCCTTGGTTGTCATGAAGAGGTTGGCGGGATAGATTCGGTATTCGTCGAAGGTGCCGACACGAGACCCTGAAATTGGTTCCACTTCTTCAATGGAATCAATTTCATCGTCCCAGAAGGAGATACGCAGGAGGTTATCAGCGTAGGCCAGAGAAATGTCCACGGTGTCTCCCTTAACACGATATTCACCACGTGAAAGACTTACATCGTTGCGGGTGTAAAGCGAATCGTTAAGGCGACGAAGCAGCTGATTGCGGTCTATGGTCTGCCCTTTGGTAAGCGCTATGACATTGTCGTAGAAAGCGGCTGGATTGCCCATGCCATAGATGCACGAAACCGACGAGACGACAATGACATCTCTGCGCCCAGACAGCAAAGCTGAAGTGGCCGCAAGACGAAGCTTGTCGATCTCATCGTTGATCGCCAAGTCTTTTTCTATATAGGTGTCGGTGGAAGGGATGTATGCCTCGGGCTGATAATAGTCGTAGTACGAGACATAATACTCCACGGCGTTTTCTGGGAAAAAAGCTTTCATCTCGCCGTAGAGCTGAGCAGCCAAGGTCTTGTTGTGCGAAAGAATGAGCGTAGGACGGCCTACGTTTTGGATAACATTGGCAATAGTAAAGGTCTTGCCCGATCCTGTGACGCCCAACAAGGTCTGGGCTGGCACACCGTCGAGCACACCTGACGTTAATTGCTCAATAGCCTCTGGCTGGTCGCCAGTAGGCTCGTATTGGGATGTTAGATGAAATGGAGACATAAGTTTTGCAAAGGTCACCTTTTTCCACAATCTGACAAAATAAATCGCAATGAAATTGACATCAGAGAATGTTTTTATTAAAAACAGATTGAAATACCCACAAGACAAAGAGGAGCAAAAGCTCCTGCCTCACACCATCTTAACGGAAACCGATGTCGGAAAGATGATGACGTTCATTCAACGCCAGCACAAACAAATATCCATTGCCACAACGGCCCCACTCTTTTTGTTGACACGCCAGGAAACGTTATTGCAACACATTAATTGTATAAAATCCAAAATAATATAAAAAAAAGCATTTTATCTTGGCCATATCGGCAGAAAGGCGTACCTTTGCAAGCAATTATCACGTAATGTAATGAAAAGATTCATATATCTCATATTTCTGACGGCCACGCTCGCTTGCGTGAGCTGCGGTGAATACAATGCCGTTCAGAAGTATGGCGACACCGAATACAAATACGAATATGCGAAAGCCTGCTATGTCAGAGGCCGCTACACACGTGCCTATGAGACGATTAGCGGCATAGTCACCGCAATGAAAGGTAGTGGCTATGGCGAAGAAAGTCTCTATCTGATGGGCCTGAGTGCCTACCATAGCAAGGACCTCACCGCTGCTGCCGAGGCTTTTCGCAAGTATTATCAGAGCTATCCTCGCGGCATCTATGTTGAGGATGCTCACTACTATTGCGGCCGTGCCCTCTTCGATGCCGTGCCTGACCCACGCCTTGACCAGACAACGACCAATCAGGCCATTGATGAGCTGCAGAGGTTTCTCGACAACTATCCCTACACGCGACTGAAAGATCAGACCCAAGAAATGATTCAACAGCTGCAAGATCATCTCGTCGAGAAAGAGTATCTCTCAGCTAAGCTCTATTACGATTTAGGCAACTACATCCTCAACAGCCTGCAGGGAGGCTCGAACTATGAGGCTTGCATCGTGACGTCTGAGAATGCGCTCCGCGACTTTCCGTTCGCCAAAGCCGAACGAAGAGAGCAGTTCCTCCTGCTCATCCTGCGTTCTCGCTACTATCTGGCCCGTCAAAGCATAGATGCCAAACAAGCTGAACGATTCCGTCAGGCCATAGACGACTACTATGCTTTTGCCAATGAATTCCCTGAATCGCAGTACCTCAAGGAAGCACAAAACTACTTCAACAAAAGTCAGAAGGCACTGAAAGGACAGCCGATAGACGACGACTAAATCGGAAAACAGAAGAAAGACTGATAATATCAAGAGATAAAGTCTCTACAAAACCTATAAATTGCAAAATCATTAAATCGTAAAATATTTTTTATGGACTACAAAAAGACAAACGCTCCTACCAACACGGTTACTCAAAACATCATGGAGCTCTGCGAGGAAACAGGCAACATCTACGAGAGCGTAGCCATTATCGCTAAACGCGCCAACCAAATATCGGCCGACCTCAAGAGCGAGATTTCAAAGAAGCTTCAGGAATTTGCATCTACAAATGACAACCTCGACGAAGTGTTCGAGAACCGTGAACAGATAGAAATCAGCCGCTTCTACGAGAAGTTGCCTAAGCCTTCGCTGATAGCAACACAAGAGTTCCGTGATGGCAAGATTTACTTCCGTAATCCTGCCAAGGAAAACGAAGAGGAAGACTTCTAAATCCACAATTATGATTCAGCGAATTCAGACAATCTATATCCTGGTTGCCGTATTGGCTCTTGTCGCTTGTCTCTGTCTGCCCATTGGCACCTTCGTAGCTTCTACCACGGGGGAACCTATGGCTACGCTTTACAACCTGTGGATTCACCTCCCGTCGCAGATAGGTGACACACTGGGCAACACACAGTTGACAGCTCAAAACAGCGAACCCGTTTTAGCAGAGACTGCAGCCGGGCATCACCTTTTCACGCCGTGGGCTCTTTTCGCTGTGCTTTTGCTCTCTGCAACAGGGCTGGCCTTCAGCATCTTCATCTATAAGCAACGATTAGTGCAGTCGCGCCTCGTCATGCTTTGCATGATACTATTGATTGGCTGGTACGCTGTCTATACGGCATTTGCCTTCATCTTGCCCAAAGATCTCAACCTTGACTTCCTCCCCACTCCATGGGCAGCCCTGCCTGCTATTGCTTGCATATGCAGCTACCTCGCATTCAGGGCTATTCTCAAAGACGAAATGCTCGTTCGATCCCTCGACCGTCTGCGCTAAACAAAGTATTCACCTTGCATGAGACATCTACGCACCATCTTCGCTCTTACCCTGCTGTTGACAACTGCGGCTTCTGCAGCCCTAGCACAACTGACAACAAACTATGTACGCATGGGCATTGCCCTGCCACTGAAAGAGAAATCGCCTCGGGGTGCAAAGATGGTTGAATTCTATCAAGGATTACTCTTGGCTGTGGACAGCGTCAAGCACCAAGGTTGCACCGTAGACCTCGTGGCGCACCACACTGGCAGCACGGCTGAACAGATGGACTCGCTGCTCGCTACTAATCCTTTCGCCAACTGCGACATCGTTTTTGGCCCTCTCGACGCCGCACAATTACCAGCTTTGGCCGACTATTGCAACCTCAAAAATATTCGGCTTGTCATACCCTTCAGCCCACAAACGATACAAATTGAAGGACGACCTTATCATTATATCGTGAATGCTCCACGAAGCGTTGTCCAGAAAGAAGCTGCATGGTTCGTGAAAAATCTCTTCACTGAGGACAACATCGTTTTTATCGAGTGCAACGAGCATAACGACGAAGGAACCGCCTTTACCGAACGTGTGCGTGTAGTGATGGATCAGCTCGGCACCGTTGTTCAGCAGGTGAACATCAACGCTACCGACGAAGAATTGGCACAATCGTTAAAACGCAACACCAAAAATCTCATCATTGCCAACTCGGCAAGCCTTGATGCACTGAACAAACTGCGTGAACGATTGCGCTCATTCACCATGGCAAATCCCGGTTTCAACATCTCACTCTTCGGTTATCCTGCATGGCAAACTTACGCCTCTCAGATGCAAACCGATTTCTTTCAGTTTGACACCTATATTTACACCACTTTCTATCGCAACCCAGAAAGTGAGGAGGTGAAAAAGCTGGAACAAAGCTTTGAGCGCAACTTCCGTTGGCCCATGCAACGCACATACCCACGCTACGGGCTATTAGGCTTTGATATAGGTTACTATTTCCTACATGGACTGGCACAATTTGGCAAACATTTCGAGGCAAACCTCGTAGCTACAATCACCAACCCGCTTCAGAACCCGCTACGATTTGACCGAGCCAACAGCAACGACGGCTATGTTAACAGCTTTGTTTTTGTAGTCCATTATGCCAAATACCAAGCTGTTGAACTACTCTATCGCAACCAATAATCCATGTTCCTGTCTCGTTTCACAGCCTTTTTATGTTTGTGTGCTACACCTATAGCCTTGTCGGCTCAGGTGGGGCAGCCTCGCAATGATTTCGCTGTGGGTGTAAACGGAGGATATCTTATCAACAAAGCTTCGTTCAATCCTACAATCAAGCAACAATGGAAGGGCGGGGAAACATTCGGTCTGAGTCTTCGCTATACCTGTGAAAAATACTTCTCTGCGGTATGTGCAATTGTGGCCGAAGTGAACTACGCCAATTTGGGATGGAAAGAATTCATTGAAACGAGCGATGACACATACTATCGCGACATTCGCTACGTTCAAATCCCCATACTTGCACGGTTAGGCTGGGGACGAGAACGCAAAGGGGGACAGTTTTTTATTCAAGTGGGCCCACAAGTTGGTTTCTGCCTAAGCGAACAGGAACACCGAGGCGGAGAATGGAGCGAAGCTACGCTCAGTAAGCGCCTCAACGGCGTAACCGAGCAATATGACATGACCGTGCAGAACAAATTCGAATATGGCATCACAGGTGGATTAGGAGTAGAACTAAGCACTAAAGCCGGACATATCATCCTTGACGGGCGCTACTTCTACGGACTCTCTGATATGTTCCACAATGGAAAGAAAGACCCGTTTGAACGCTCAGCCAACGGTGCCATCATAGTCAAGCTTAGTTATCTTTTTGACATAACCAAAACAAAAGGCGACATCCGATAAGATGTCGCCCTTTTTGTTTTTTTCAACTAAGCCGATAAACTTATCTTATCGCATTTACCTTTAAAAGCGCCTACCCCATTCTATCAATAAGCCGCTAAACTTGTTCAAACAAAGCCGATAAACAATTAACTACGACATCGGCAAGCTCCTTCTGTATTTATTTTACTCAACACCGACAAGACTGCGAGATTGAGTTTTGAAAGCAAAAAAAAAACTCTGGGCACCTCCAAAGAGATGCCCAGAGCATTAATTATGGTCCTGTATGTAGCGACTGTGTCGCTACAACAAAGTCACCTTCTTACTTCACGGATACCTTCTTGCCGTTGACAACGTAGATGCCGCCACGATGCAGCTTGGATACCTTGCGACCGGAGAGATCGAAGACATCGCCGGAGGTGCCGAGAGCATTCAAACCACGGATTGCGGTTTCGATAGCCTCTTCAAGAGCCTCCTCGTCTGCAGCGAACCAGACAGTATCGATTGAGGAAGAACCGATAACAAGCTTCAATACAGGAGCCGTGTTGGCATTGGCCTGAGTGCCTTCAAGCGTTGCATTGTACGTTACCGTACCGCTGCCACGAGGTACTACCACTGAAACACCGCCCTCGGGAGTTGCATAGCTCAGAGAGCCGTCCTCGTTCTCTGTCACCTCAACACCTTCGATGGTGAACTCATTGAATTCGGTGCCAAGAGTAGGTATTGTGAAGCCTGAGTACGTGATCGAGGCTGTGCCGTCGCCATTGTTGGTTACGGTCACCGTCTGTGCGTCGGTGGACTCGCCCTGGACGCCGGTGGCGGGATGAGAAAGCGTCTGCTTGATCACACCGTCGAAGCTCGTTCCTTCCGTGGGCTGAGGCTCATCTGCGGGGGCTGCGAAGTGCAGCGTATAGACCATACCCTGAGGATTTGCCATAACAAGGGTAAGCTCGGGCGTTTCGCCGGAAGAACGAGTACCTGTGAGGCTGGGAGCGTAAGACATCGTCATTCCACTCTTCAGCGAGAACTGAGTCTGCTCGCCTTCGTAGCTGTAGCTCTGAGATGCATCCTGACTACCGCTAACGCTGACATTCTCAAGAGTGAAGTCGTTCATCGGCAACGGATTTCCGTTCG
>DGSC01000069.1:0-25391 GCA_002391275.1 Prevotellaceae bacterium UBA4372
GACATACAGCCATTTGTGTATTTTATGATATTCCAAGAAACCATAAGTTAGAGAGCCTCTCTCTCCGCACTCCAATAATAGCGGGAGCCAAACGGCTTCCGCTTTTTTATTTTACCCACCAAGGTACACCCGCCAATGGTACAAAACAATTCTCTTAGGCGTGTTGGGCTATTCCCTTAGGTGCATTGAACAATTCTCTTAGGAGCATTGAACAATTCTCTTAGGTGCATCGAACAATTCTCTTAGGCGCGTTGAGCAATTCTCTTAGGCGCATCGAACAATTCTCTTAGGTGCATCGAACAATTCTCTTAGGCGCATCGAACAATTCTCTTAGGTGCATCGAACAATTCTCTTAGGCGTGCTGGGCTATTCTCTTAGGTGCATCGAACAATTCTCTTAGGCGCATTGAGCAATTCTCTTAGGTGCGTTGAGCAATTCTCTTAGGCGCATTGAAAAAGACCCTTAATCAGATTTGTGAAGATTACCAGGCCAAGGAAGGGAAGACATTCGCCAGGGAGGATGGGATATATACGAAAAAAGGCTTGCCATGATGACAAGCCTTTTTGTTTTGATGTCGGGATGACTAGATTCGAACTAGCGACCCCACGCCCCCCAGACGCGTACTCTAACCGGACTGAGCTACATCCCGAATCAATGTGCCTGCAGAAACAAAAGAAATCTTTTTTTGTTTTGCGGGTGCAAAGGTAGGCGTTTTTTTTGATACGTGCAAACTTTTTCCTACTTTTGTGCCGAAAATTATTCACAAAACCTTCTTTTAGGATGAAAGTACGCGTCACAAAGCCCGACAACCTGACTGCTGAGGTGCTGTTGCCCGCCAGCAAGAGCATCAGCAACAGGGCGCTTCTGTTGGCTGCCCTGAGCGGTGCACCTGTGGCCTCGCTCTCCAACATTTCCGACTGCGACGATACGCGCGCGATGCTCACAGCCCTGACGTCTGAGGATTCCACCATAGACATTGGTGCGGCAGGCACTGCCATGCGCTTCATGACGGCTTGGCTGAGTCTTGCCAATGGCAAGGACGCTTTGCAAGCGGGCCCGACAAGATTGCTGACAGGGTCTGCGCGTATGTGCCAGCGCCCTATCGGTGTGCTCGTAGAAGCCCTACGACAGCTGGGTGCCCAGATTGAATACGCCGACGCAGAAGGGTTGCCGCCACTTCGCATCACCCCTTCCCGTTTGCATGGAGGGACGCTCTCCGTGCGCGGCGACATCAGTTCACAATACGTCTCGGCCCTGCTGATGATTGCGCCCATGCTTGAGGAAGGGCTGCGCCTCAACCTCAGCGGCACCATCGCCAGCCGTCCGTACATCGAAATGACCCTGGCCATGATGCGTCATTTCGGTGCTCAGGCCCGATGGAGCGACGAGCATACGGTAGAAGTGGATCCTGTGGCCTATCGCCCGGCGGCCTACACGATAGAGTCGGACTGGAGTGCGGCATCGTATTGGTACGAGATTGTGTTCTTGAGCGACAACGAGCACGAGACGGCCACGCTGAAGGGGCTCTTCGAGAACAGCCTGCAAGGCGACAGCGGTCTGACGGAGCTTTTCGCACAGCTGGGCGTGCAGGGCATGCCTATCTCGCAGGGCACACGCGACCCACGTTTCCTGCTCTCACGCCGAGGCACCGCCCCGCAACGGTTCGAGTGGGATTTCACGCGTATGCCCGACCTTGTTCAGACGTTCGTCGTAGCTTGCGCCATGCGCGACATTGCATTCCGGTTCTGCGGGGTCAAGAGCTTGCGAATCAAGGAAACCGACCGGATAGCCGCGCTCCAACGCGAACTTGACAAGCTGGGCGTCACCATTGAAAACGACGGCGACGACGTGCTCTACTGGGAAGGTTCTCTGCACCAACGGCAGGCATCAACAGCATATCTCCAGCCAGCTGCCGGCATGGCTGTCGACACTTACAACGACCACAGGATGGCTATGGCCTTCGCGCCATCGGCCATGGTATTGGGAAGCATCGACATCAACGATGCCGGCGTGGTGGCGAAGTCGTACCCCCGCTTCTGGGACGACCTGCAAAATGCCGGCTTTGGCATAACTCAACTATCGTAACACCACCTATGACCGAAAAAACACGAACTGCCAGCGAGGACTTCATCTGTTGCGGACAACATGCGGTATGTGAGAAGGAACTGCTTATGAAAGCGGCCACCGAGCCCATCGAGTACTTCGACGACGAGGAACTCGACCGTTTTCGCAGACGCAGTGCCGACTCATACACCGACGACGAAATAGACGAATTCCGCGAAGTGCTCTACACAACGCTCCGAAACGAAGTGGCCGACTGGTTGCGCAGCCTGCAGCTCCGCGAAATCGAATTGCCCGAACAGCTGAGGGAGGAAGCCCTGATGCTCACAGAAGAGTAAGCCAGGCTCGCGACAACAGCCAGAAGAGCGGCTGACAAAGATAGGCGGGAATAGCCAACAGGCTACAAAAAAAACAAAAAATTGAGATAGCCCTCAGACAATAAAAACGCCCCTGCGGACGTTAATATACAGAAGCATGATGCGCGCGCGTACATATTATATATATATAGCCCTGTTGCTGACGGGGCTGCTTTTCTCGTGCTCTACCCACAAGAACACTGCCGGCACACGCTTCTACCACCGCACGACTGCGCATTTCAACACTATGTACAACGGCCGCGTGGCCTTCGACGAGGGCGTAGAAGCCCAGCAAAAAGGGCATGTCGACAATTATACCGAGCTGTTGCCAATGTATATCGTAGCCGACAAGAAGACGGCGGCTATGGGCAAGAGCAATTTCGAAACGGCCATCGAGAAAAGCCAAAAGGCTATCAAGAAACACAGCATCAAGCGCAAGCCCAAGAAACCTAACGGGAAAATGTCGGCCAAGCAGAAAGCTTACTTTGCCCGACGCGAATTCAACAGCTATTTGCGCCATGCATGGATGCTTTTTGCTGATGCACAATTCCACAAAGGCGAATTCATAGAGGCCGCATCAAGCTACAATTATATCATACGCCTCTATGCCGACCAGCCGGAAATCGTGAGCGTAGCACGCGCCAAACTTGCCCGATGCTACGTCCTCCTCGATTGGCCATACGATGCCGAAGACGTCTTCAACAAAATACGACGCGACAGCATCTCGCCCCTCGGAGAGCGCGAGTTGGCAGCCTCCAAGGCCGCATACTATATAGCCACTGGGCAATACGCCGAAGCCGTACAGCCTTTAGCCAAAAGCATCAAGACGGCACGGAACAAGCTGCAACGGGCACGACTCTACTACCTCCTCGGCCAGCTGCACGTGCAGGCAGGCAACAATCAGGAGGCTTACAAAGCCCTGAAGAAATGTACGCGACTCAACCCGCCCTATGAGCTGGCTTTCAACGCACGCATCCTGCAGACCGAGGTCATGGCCAAAGGGCAAGGCAAAGCCATGATTCGGAAACTGCGCCGCATGACCAAGGACCCCAACAACGAGAACTACCTCGACCGCATCTACTATGCTATCGGCAACATCTACTTGGCCAGCCGCGACACAGCACACGTAATTGACGCCTGGAAGAAAGGCATTGAAGAGAGCAAGCAAAACGGCTACGCGAAAGCTGTTGTGCTGCAACATCTCGGAGAACTCTATTGGAACAGGGAGAACTATATCGATGCCACGGAATGCTACAGCCAGCTGGCCTCCATAATCGACAAGGAACGCGACGACTACGAGGCCATACAGCGACGCAGCAAGATGCTGACAGAGATAGAACCGCACCTTTCCACAGTGAAGCTGCAAGACAGCCTCCAGGCACTGGCCAAGCTACCCGAGAAAGAATACCTCGCGGCCATCGACAGGGTCATCACGGAACTGAAAAAGAAAGAGAAAGAGCAAGAAAAACGTGAAGCAACCGGGGCTATGGGTGCTTCAACGTCGCAGGCCAAGACAAACATGGCGGCCAACCCGGCCGGTGCCACAGGAGCCGTCCGACGTGGAACGCAGTCGGCCACGTTCTATTTCTACAACCCGCAGACCGTAGCACAGGGCAAACAGGATTTCCAACGCAGGTGGGGCAACCGGCCCAACGAGGACAACTGGCGCCTCAGCCAGAAAAGTGCCACTATGGGAGAAGGCGTCGACGGCATGAACGAGGAGGAACTTACCGACTCACTGGTTGGCGACTTCGGCACCCTTGACGACGAGATGAGCGAAGAGGAACAACGGCTGAAAGACTCGCTCGAAAACGATCCGCACCAACGCGAGTTCTATCTACGCCAAATACCTTTCACAGAGGAACAGGTGGAACAGTCCAACCTCCTCATTCGCGACGGCCTCTACAACGGCGGCGTGCTGATGATGGAGAAAATAGGCAACTATGCGTTGACCCGCAAGACCTTCGACAGGCTCATCACCAACTTCCCGGATTTCGAGAAAATGGACGACGTGTACTACCATCTCTTCCTTCTGGCCATGCGAGACGGCAACCAAGAAGAGATGCAGAACTACATGAATCTCCTGCTAAGCGAATACCCTGAGAGCAAACTGACCCGCACGATTTCCAACCCTCGCTTCATAGAACTGGCAACAAACGGACGTCACCTCGAAGACTCGCTCTACGCCAACACCTACGAAGCGTACAAAGAAGGCAGCTACTGGCAAGTAGAACAAAACGTGAAACAAAGCAACGAAGACTTCGAAGACGGTGCACATAGAGCCAAGTTCCTGTTCATAAGTGCTATGACACAACTGTACACAGGGCATCGCGACTCGTTCCTCGTTACTATGAAAAAGGTGGCCGAGAACTACTCGAAGGATGAAATAGCCGAACTGGCAAAGGCGTACGTCAAAGGCATACAGGAAGGACGCCTGCTGGTAACAGACAAATGGGATTCGTCAAACATCTGGCAAATGCGCTCCGACTTGACAACCAGCCCCGACAGCACAGCCACTGCCGACACGCTCGTAGTCGATCTGGCCAAGCCTTACGTATTCGTGCTGGCCTTCCCGACGGGCGAGTTAGACACCGACCAGCTGCTCTTCGAGATGGCTCGCTACAACTTCACATCGTTCATGGCACGCAACTTCGACATCGAGATTGTGGAGGCTGGCATCATCAGTCAGCTACGCGTGACCGGTTTCCAAAGCTACGACGAAGTGCACGCCTATGCACAACAGCTCTACAGCGATGCACACATGCGACAGCGCCTTGAAGGAATAAGAGCAATACTCATCAGCGAGCACAACCTCAAGCTACTTGGCACACGCTACAGCTATGATGACTATGCCGAATTCTATGATGCAGAGCTCTCACCTCTCAAGGTGCCAGAGGAATTAATCTTGGACGAACCTACCGACAACTTCCCCAAGGACATCGACGACGTACCGCTGAGTGAAGAGAAACAGCAACAAGAAGAAGAGGAAGAGGAGGGCAACAGCAACGAGAATAACAACGACGAGGACTGGATGTTCTGATTCTAACCTTTCGGCCACCTCTAAATCTAAAGTTCAATGACAGACGACAGACACATGAACATGAAGACCGAGACAACGACTAACGGACACCTGCTTTGGGCAGACGACGAGATAGAGCTGCTCAAAGGGCATATTTTGTTCCTGCAGAAAAAAGGCTATGAGGTAGACACCGTAACCAATGGTTTCGATGCTGTTGACCGCTGCGCAGAAAACACCTACGACCTCATACTCCTCGACGAGAATATGCCGGGAATCAGCGGTTTGGAAACGCTGAACCGCATCAAGGACATTTCACCCACAACGCCTGTCGTGATGGTCACCAAGAGCGAGGAAGAGAACATCATGGATCAGGCCATCGGCAGCAAGATTGCCGACTATCTCATCAAACCAGTCAACCCTACACAGATTCTTCTCTCCCTGAAAAAGAACATTCACCAACGACAAATAGTGGCGGAGCATACTCAAGCCGCCTATCAACAAAGCTTCAGCACGTTGGGAATGCTCATCGACGATGCTACGGACATGGACGACTGGGAGGAAGTGTACCGCCGGTTAGTAACATGGGAACTTCAGCTCAGCGACGCCGACAGTGCCATGGGCGAAATCCTGGCCAATCAGAAAGAGGAAGCCAACCGCCGGTTCGCCCGTTTCATCGAGCGCAACTACCTCGATTGGATGGCCAACAATGAGTCTGCAAGCCGCCCGCTGATGAGCCCCGACATCTTCAAACGCCGCGTATTCCCGCTCTTAGACAAGGGCGAGAAAGTGTTCTTTATCGTCATCGACAACTTCCGTTTCGACCAATGGCGAACCATCATAGGGGAAATCAGCGAGCTGTTTAATATCGACGAAAGCCTCTACTGCTCCATTCTCCCTACAGCCACACAGTATGCACGCAACGCCATCTTCTCCGGACTCATGCCAAACATCATCGCTGAAATGTTCCCCGACCTTTGGGTAGACGAAGACAGCGAGGAAGGCAAGAACCTGAATGAGGCTCCGCTCATACAGACTTTGTTCAAACGATACCGCCGCCAGCATACTTTCTCCTATAACAAAGTAAACGATTCCACGGCTGCAGAGCGTCTCGTGGCACGCTTGCCACAGCTCGCAAAATATGACATCAACGTGTGTGTGCTCAACTTCATCGACATGCTTTCTCATGCACGCACGGAAAGTCGCATGGTTCGGGAACTGGCATCCAACGAGGCTGCCTACCGCAGCATCACACTGAGTTGGTTCAGGCACTCGGCCATCGGAGACCTTTTCAAGTCGCTGGCAAATTCCAACTATAGGGTCATACTCACCACAGACCACGGTTCCATACGTTGTCAGACTCCCATCAAGGTCAAAGGCGACAAGAACACGAACACGAATCTCAGATATAAACTGGGAAAGAACCTCGACTACAATCTCAAAGAGGTCTTTGAAATAGCCGACCCACACCGTGCCATGCTACCCTCCCCCAACCTGTCTACACGGTACATCTTCGCTCGTGGCGACAGCTTCTTCGCCTACCCCAACAACTACAATTATTACGTCAGCTACTACCGCGACACGTTCCAACACGGAGGCATATCCATGGAAGAAATGCTGGTTCCACTTATCGAATTGACGCCAAAAAGACGCTGACACACAGCTCCTCACCAGTCAACAGCGCCACACTAACCGCGTCTGACACTACTATCTCATGAATTGATGACTATGAAAAATGAACTTAAAATAACCTCACTCGAAGAGATTGATGCCGCTGCACAAGAATTTCTGCAGCGCGTAGCGCCGGCACACATCATCGCTTTCTATGCCAAAATGGGGGCCGGCAAGACCACTTTCACGAAAGCCATCTGCAAAGCTCTTGGAGTGGACGAAGCCGTAACGTCTCCCACCTTTGCTATCGTCAACGAGTATGCCGGACCAATCTATCACTTCGACTTCTATAGACTTAAGCGCGTGGAAGAGGCTTTCGACATGGGCTTCGAGGATTATCTTTACAGCGGTGCATGGTGCCTGATTGAATGGCCCGAGCTCATCGAAGACTTACTGCCAAAAGAAACGGTGCGCGTACACATCCTCGTCGAAGAAGATGGTACACGCACCGTAAGCTGGTAGGCAGGCAAACTTTATTTGCAGTCTACTTGTATGATAATATTGTCAGCGAAGTTGCCCCTCCGCTCCTAATCGGGGTCCTGGAGTCTTGACAGGGAACTATGCCTTTGTCATTATCTCCTTTTTACATTTATTCTATGCTATTCAGCAAATCCAACTTGCCGTCTGCGACTAACTTAATAATAAGTTCGCCAAATAGCGTATTCTGCCATGCAAACCACTTGCGGGTGAAACGGTTGGCATCGTCTTTGTGAAACGACTCGTGCATAAAGCCCGTGCCGGCATCTGTATCCATCAGCATCTTCACACACGTACGTATCTCCGCATCATTCGTGCTGGTAAAAGCCCGCATCATGATACTCATCGGCCAGGGCATATCAAATCCGATGTGAGGACCACCTATGCCTTCGCCAGCCTTTCCACGGAAGAAATATGGATTATCTTCACTCCAAACAAAGCGACGCGTGTTCTGGTAGATGGTGTCGTCAACAGGCACATCGCCTAAATATGCCATAGCCAAGAGCGAAGGAACGTTGGCATCATCCATGAGAATCTGACTGCCATAACCATCAACCTCATAAGCGTAAATAGGACCATACTTAGGATGTTGGTAGACAGCATACTTGTTCAGCGCCTCACGTACCTCGGAAGCAAGAGACCTGCACTGGGTCGCGAGGTCAGATCGGTTATTTACCTTTTCCAGAATCTCTGCGGCATGTCCTAATTGTGTAACGGCCATGAAATTTGAAGGCACAAGGAACAACAATGTTGTAGCATCGTCTGATGGACGGAAAGCAGAAGCAATCAGGCCCACAGGCTTAACCGGAGCCGAGAGGCCATCATTGATAGTCGTGTCGGTTGCACGGTCGGTCATTCGCTGAAACGAGTAACTTCCGTGCCCGTTCTTACGTTGTTGGTCGCGGAATGTGGCAAGGATATTCTCAACAGCGCGCAACCAGCTGTCGCCAAAGACGCTGGTGTCTCCCGTCACACGCCAATACTCGTAAGCCAGACGCAAGACATAACAGAGCGAATCAATTTCCCACTTACGTTCATGCAGTTCGGGACGCATACGGGTACGGTCTTTTTGCCACTCACCATTGGGATTAGGTTCTTGATAAAACGCATTGGCGTAGGGGTCGATATTGACGCACTTGAACTGTCTGAGAATAACGCCGGCCAACATTTTGGCCAGTTTCTTGTCCTGAGGTGCCAAGCGAACATAAGGAAAAACCTGTGCTCCGGAGTCGCGTAGCCACATGGCATGTATGTCACCTGTGTAGACAAATGTGTCCGGCAGACCCTGCTCGTCAGATTCCGTATAATGGACCGTTGTGTCGAGAGTATTAGGGAAACAGTTGACAAACATCCATGCAAGACGAACATTCGTCAGTTGCTTCACGATTTCCCTTATCTGTTTTTCAACAGCATCCGAGCGGAATAGCCGTTGACTTTCCGCTGGACGATTGTTAACTCTTAGAACATCTGATTTCTCGGTTGGGATGGTAGCCGAAGGAGCCTCGGCCGTAAAGATCTGAGCCTTGAGCGACGAAACCGACAACGCAAGGACACACGAGAGCGTAATCCGGGAAAGCTTAAAAGCGTCCATGTCCGAGAGGTCTTAAAGGGTTAAGCTATTACTTGATGTTGCCGACACTGATGAGGTACTCAGCAATCTGAACGGCATTGAGCGCCGCACCTTTTTTAATCTGGTCGCCGCACAACCAGAACGTCAGGCCGTTAGGATTGGCTAAGTCGCGGCGGATGCGACCGACAAAGACATCGTCCTCACCAGCCGTAAACAATGGCATCGGATATTGTTGCTCCGCAGGATTGTCGATGACTGTGATGCCTGGAGCCTTGGAAAGAGCTTCACGTGCGGCATCAGGGTCAATGGGCTGCAAGGTCTCAATCCAGACAGCTTCTGAATGACTGCGCAGCGAGGGCACACGAACACACATTGCAGAACAGGTGGCATCTGTATGCATGATTTTGCGCGTCTCATTAAACATCTTCATTTCTTCTTTGGTGTAGCCGTTATCCGTGAAGACGTCTATCTGAGGAATGACATTGTAAGCTAACTGATACGCAAACTTCTCAACGGTAGGTTCCTTACCGTCGAGGACCTCACGATATTGCTGTTCGAGCTCTGCCATGGCGGCAGCTCCTGCACCGCTTGCAGCCTGATAAGAGGCAATATGTATGCGCGTGATGTGCGATAAGCGCTCCAACGGTTGCAGACATACCACCATCATGATGGTTGTGCAATTGGGATTTGCGATAATACCACGGGGCCTGTTGAGGGCATCCTCTGCATTACATTCGGGCACAACCAAGGGCACATTGTCGTCCATGCGGAAAGCTGAACTATTATCTATCATCACTGTGCCATATTTGGTAATGGTATCTGCAAACTCTTTCGAGGTGCTGCCTCCGGCACTTACGAATGCCACGTCAATATCTTTGAAGTCATCGTTGTGCTGCAGCAACTTGACTTCATAGTCCTTCCCCCTGAAATTATATTTACGCCCAGCACTGCGCTGGCTACCAAAAAGGACAAGTTCATCGACTGGGAACTGACGTTCATCAAGTACCTTGAGGAACTCCTGCCCCACGGCACCACTTACACCTACGATTGCTACTTTCATTTGTTTTAATTCTAAGAGCTTTGCGCTTTATTAATAAAAGGTTATCTTGTTTCTTTTGTGCGCGCAAAGGTATGTAAATAATCACGATTTTAACGAATGAACAGCCAACTTTTTATGAATATGGTACAAAAACTTTGTTTTTTTCACTTCCCCTTACTCTTTTTTCCCTATCTTTGCGGCTGCAATGGAAGCTCTAATCACTAACCCTACTTGGATTTTTCTGGTGATGTTGCTGGTGATATTGTTGGCACCGATTGTGCTCCGGCGCCTACGAGTTCCGCACATCATTGGCTTGATTCTTGCCGGCATAATGCTTGGCGAGCATGGTTTCAACGTGCTTGCCCGTGATGCTTCGTTCGAATTGTTCGGCGAAGTAGGCATCTATTATATTATGTTTTTGGCCGGCTTGGAAATGGATATGGGCAGCTTCCGTCGCTATGGACGAGGAGGTATCGGCTTTGGCCTGCTCACCTTCCTGATTCCTTTTGTCTCCGGCGTGGTCGTGGCAAGGTTTGGCCTCCATTTCAGCGGTGCCACCTCGCTTCTTGTTGGCTGTCTCTTAGGTTCGCATACGTTAGTAGCTTTCCCTATTATCGGCCGCTATGGGCTGGGCAAACATTTCAGTGTTGTATACTCTATTGTAGCCACGGTTTTAGCTTCTTTCTTAGCCCTTTTGATGCTTGCCATAGTCGTGCAAATGCAAAATGGCGAACGAGGTGGAGTTTTCTGGCTACAGTTTGCTGCCGGGATCCTTCTCTACATTGTTGCCGTGGCATGGACATTCCCCAAAATCGGCCGTTGGTTCCTACGCAGGAATGAAGATGCGGTAACACAATTTGTATTCGTTCTCGCCTTAGTATTTATCAGCGCTTGTCTGGCCGAGTTTGTGGGTCTCGAAGGATTGCTCGGTGCTTTTGTGGGCGGCCTTGTTCTCAACCGCATCATTCCTCACGGAGGCCCGCTCATGGGACGTTTGGAATTCGTGGGCAACGCTCTCTTTGTCCCATGGTTTTTGATAGGCGTGGGCATGCTCATAGACCTTAGCGTTGTGGCAGACCGTTCCACCATCTGGTTAAGTATTGACATCGTGGTTACAGCCGTAGTCAGTAAGTTAATTGCAGCTTTTCTGATGAGCTGGCTCTCAAAAGGAGGAAAAGCCGATGCTTTCATTTTATTTGGTCTGACCAATGCTCACGCAGCCGGAGCCTTGGCGATTGTCATGATAGCCACAGCGCCAGGCGTGGAGCTAATGAACAGCCAAATGTTGAATGCCACCGTTCTACTGATTTTAGTGTCGTGCCTCATCAGTTCCCTATCTACAGAATTCGGAGCACGCAAGCTTGCCATGGAAACAAACGAGCTGGAACGCAACAGGGGAAGCTACCACGGGAAGTGCCTCATTGCCTATGCTTATCCGCAAACCGTTGACGCGCTGACACAATTGGCCATCATGATTCGCAATCCGATGATTCCAGACAGCCTGATGGGATTGGCTATTTCGCTGGACGACGACCCCGACGATGCCGTAAGGGCGAGTGGACAGCTGAATCTGAAAAAAGCCAAAGTCATTGCAGCTGCAGCAGATGTCACCATGTCCACCATGAGTCGTGTGAGCTCCAACGTAGCAAGCGCCATCGTTCACACTATGCGTGAAGTGGACGCTGGAGAAGTGCTTCTGGGCCTTCATGAATCGGCAACAGGCAACCTGGCCGGCAACTTGGGCGTCATAGCACAGAGCGTGCTTAACACCACCCACAGAGAAGTCCTACTTGTGCGCTTGCGGATGTCGCCAGGGACCTTGAACAGGACAACGATTGTGGTACCCCAAAAAGCGGAATTCGAGGTTGGGTTCTACAAATGGCTCGAACATATCTGCCGCATCGGAGAGCGCACAGGCATGCCTTTGCACTTCCATACTTGCGGCAACACCGGCTTCTACATCAAGAGCTACATAGAAGAGCAGCACCCCAACGTCCGCAAGGAAGTGACCGTGGAAAAAGGGTTTGGCTCAACATTGATTTCGCTGCCCAACACAGTGGCTGCCGATCACCTCTTTGTCGTCATCTCATCCAGACCGGGTTTCATCTCCCACACTCCCGCTCTGAATACCTTACCTGGTGTTTTGGCCCGCCACTTCAACCACACCAACGTGATCCTGCTCTACCCTGACCAATTCGGCGACCCTGGTGAGAGCCTCTCTGTGTTTGCTCCGAACGGGCAGAGCGTTACGCAGCGACAGATTCTTTTCGACAAACTGCTACTGCGACTCAAGAACTCCTAACGCTTAAAGAATCGCATCACTATATGAACTTGCGTTTTATCGCATAGAAACTAAAAGGGTCGTGAGAAGATGACATCACGCGTCAACACACCCTCAACACAGATTCATTAATATTGCAACTATGATAGAAATTAGGAATATACATAAGACCTTTGGAACCTTAGAAGTGCTACGCGGCATAGACCTCGACATCTCGGCCGGCGAAATTGTAAGTATCGTTGGTCCGAGCGGTGCCGGAAAGACTACCCTCCTGCAAATAATGGGTACTTTAGACAAGGCCGACAGCGGCACGATCAGGATCTGCGACACTGACATTACACGGTTGGGACAAAAGGCCCTTGCCCGTTTCCGCGGGCAACATATAGGATTCGTGTTCCAGTTCCATCAGCTATTACCCGAATTCACGGCTCTCGAGAACATCATGATGCCAGCGCTCATAGCAGGACAAAGCTATCGCCAAGCTAAGGACAGGGCCAAAGAGTTGCTGTCCTTCATGAATCTCGAGCAAAGAGAGGAGCACAAGCCCGCACAGTTGTCGGGAGGCGAAAAGCAGCGCATAGCCGTAGCACGAGCGCTCGTCAACAAGCCTTCGGTAGTGCTTGCCGACGAGCCAAGCGGAAGCCTCGACAGTGCCAACAAAGCCGAGCTCCACCAACTGTTCTTCCGTCTGCGCGACGAATTCGGGCAGACGTTCGTCATCGTCACTCATGACGAAGGCCTGGCAGCCCAGACCGACCGTACGATCCACCTGCGCGACGGGCAAGTGGTGGATGCCTTTCAGCCCTACGACTACGACAGGACTATTAAACAGCCCTTCTCACCAACGGCCACATCCGAAACTTTTCTCGCATGAAACTACAATTAGGAAGAACCAACATCCTCAACATCGCCCGCCGCACCGAACAGGGACTTTATCTCAGCGGAGGGCCAGAAGACATTCTCCTGCCCAATCGCTACGTTCCCGAAGGTGCCGGCATCGGTGATGATATTGAGGTCTTTGTGTACCTCGACAACGAAGAGCGATTGATAGCGACAACGGAAAAGCCCTATGCCCAGGTTGGAGATTTTGCCTGGCTGCAAGTAGCGTGGGTTAACCAGTTCGGAGCATTTCTCGACTGGGGACTTATGAAAGACCTTTTCGTGCCTTTCCGCGAGCAAAAGATGAAAATGCAGAAAGGACGGAGCTATCTCGTACATGTGCACCTCGACCCCGAGACGTACCGAATCATGGCCTCGGCAAAAGTTGAACGTTACCTCTCCAATGACTGGCCTCCCTATCACGGTGGCGACGAAGTGGACGCTTTAGTGTGGCAGAAAACCGACCTCGGCTTTAAAGTCATCGTAGACAACCAGTTCTCTGGTCTTCTTTTCGACGACGAAATCTTCCGTCAACTACACAGTGGCGACCGCCTGAAAGCTTATGTCAAGCAAGTGCGTCCCGACGGGAAAATAGACCTTTCACTACAAAAGAAAGGGCAAAAGGCCGTGGCAGACTTCAGCGAAATTCTCCTTGAACATATTCAGACCAGCGGTGGTTTCACATCCTTTGACGACAAGACTCCAGCCGAAGAGATTTACGCTTTCTTCGGCGTGAGCAAGAAGGTATTCAAGAAAGCCATAGGCGATCTTTACCGCCGTCACCTCATCGCCATCACCGATGACGGGCTTGTCCTTAACACAGCAACACCGTCCGATGCGCCCAACATCTGAAAAGCTAAACAAGGATGGGAAAGTGAAATAAAAAAAAGCTGAAAGCGGCTCGCTTATTAAGTAAAAGTCTTATCTTTGCAAGCGATTTCCTATTGGTGTGCCGGTTTATGCACCTAAGCGTGTTTACCAACACGCCTAAGTGTATTGGCCGATGCACCTAAGAGAATTGGCCAACACGCCTAAGAGATTTTTTACATATCTAAAATATAAAGAACTCATGGATCTTAAAAAGCTATTTCCAATTGTTCTGATAACATTGGCATCAGCTTCGGCAGTCGCTGCCGACTATACATTCCGTCTTCGCAATTCTCTCGGCTTTGCCCGTACGAACGAAGTCGTGGAAGTACCCGTGCCTGCCGGCACCGACCTTAGTGCAGTAACACTCAGCAATGACGGCGGCGAGCTTGTTCCTTTTGAAGTGGTAGGCTCCGACCACATTCGTTTTTGCGCAACAGTTGCCCACGGTAGCACTTCAGGTTATACCCTCCGCGAAGGAACGCCACTATCGCCTGCAAAAGCGACTTACGCGGCTGTGATGATGCCTTCGAACCGTGCCGACATCGCCTGGGAAAACAATCTTTGCGCCTATCGCATGTATAGCTCCGTACTCCTGAGGAACGAGCCGAACACAGCACAAGGCGTTGATGTGTGGTTCAAGAAGCGGGCCACTCCGGTCATCAATGAGATGTATAAGCTGTCGAACTACCACAACGAAAGTCAGTATGGCGTTGATGCGTATTCGGTCAACGGAAAGCGACTCGGCTGCGGAGGCACAGCAGTGGTAGAAAATGGGCACCTCGTGATGCACAATCCCTACGACGCTTGTGAGATTACCCAACAAGACGCACTTCGCTCAGCGTTTAAGCTTACTTACAACAACGTTGTCGCTGGTGGACAGAAATATACGAAAACGC
Source organism: Prevotellaceae bacterium UBA4372 (assembly GCA_002391275.1). Lineage (GTDB taxonomy): Bacteria > Bacteroidota > Bacteroidia > Bacteroidales > Bacteroidaceae > Physcousia. Next base: position 15,117 of record DGSC01000069.1, read on the forward strand.
TCAACGTGGAAACCACGGCCGGAGCATTGCTCAACAAAGCTACCGTGCGCCTCGACGGTCCCTCGGCCACCATGCGACTGGCTGTTGCAATCTATCAGCACACGGATATGACCCACCTCGTCGAGGGTGTGGCCTACACCGAAATACCAGGTCTCGTCGGATGGGCTGAGGCTAAGAGCGAAGGTTCCGTTACTTCTGCGGGTGCTCGTTTCTTCCAAGGCGCTTATGTCCCTGCTCAATTCAACCCTACCACGGAAGTCATCGACGACCACCTCTGCCTCGTAGTGGACTATCAGGCTGGCACCGAACTGACTTTCTACTTCGGCGGCGGATGGAGCATTTTCCCGGAAGGACGCTACACGCAGGACGACGAGTGGTTTGAAGCCCTCGACCAATTTAAGCAGGCCATCGAGAGTCCGCTCGCACTCACCTCCATGCACGACGTTTTGAACCGCGACGATGTACTCGACATTCTCAACACCGTCAACGAGACATGGCAAACACGCAACGCTTCGCATGGCGACTATTTCTGGAACCGCGCCGTCTACCACATCGGCAACATGGCTGCTTATGACGTCACCGGCAACCAGCAATACCTGGACTTCTCTACAACTTGGGCCAAGAAGTCAAACTGGTGGGGCGCCAAGGGTACAGACAAGACAAAATGGCAATACAAGACTTATGGCGAGGGAGCAAACTGGGTGCTTTTCGGCGACAATCAAGTGTGCTTCCAGGTTTACATAGACCTCTTCAACCTCGATCCCGCTCATGAGCAGAAAAAGATAGAACGTGCTCTCGAGGTTATGGGATACGAGATTGCAACCGATGAAACAGATTATCTTTGGTGGGTAGACGGCCTGTTCATGGTTATGCCTATCATGACCAAGCTCTACAATATCACTGGCGACGCCAACTATCTCGACAAGATGTATGCTTATTGGCAGTATGCAAATTCTATCATGTACGACGAAGAGACAGGTCTCTACTTCCGAGATGCCAAATACGTCTATCCCGCACACAAGACTAATAGTGGAAAGAAGGACTTCTGGGCTCGCGGTGACGGCTGGATATTTGCAGCCTTTGCCAAAGTGCTGGCCGACCTCCCGCTCACCGACTCACACCGCGATGAGTACATTGCTTATTACCGTCGCTTGGCTGCTGCGCTTAAATCTTGTCAGCAAGAAGAAGGCTATTGGACGCGTTCGCTGCTCGATCCTGCTCAAGCTCCCGGGCGTGAAACATCAGGCACGGCACTCTTCTGCTATGGTTACGCATGGGGCATTCGCAATGGCATCTTGGACGAACTCGAGTATGGCGAGACTTTGGAACGCGCTTGGAACTACCTCTCCACCATAGCTTTGCAGGAAGATGGCACCGTAGGCTACATTCAGCCTATCGGAGAGAATGCCAGTCCCAACACTATCGTGAAGCCCACCGACTACCACGATTTCGGCGTTGGAGCCTACCTCTTGGCGGCTTCGGAGATGAGCCGTATGGCTGTAAGCGACCTCGAGCTGCCGAAACTACGCATGACGAATGTTGCACTTGAGGCCAACGATGCACACCAACTCACCGTGACGTTCAATATGCCGCCGGCTGAAGAAGAGGCTGCAGAAGCTTCTCATTACCTTCTCGACGGTATTGCTTTGAATGCAGATAAAATTGAAGTGCTCGACAACGCGGTTACCATTCACCTCGCCGACAGCATCGACTACGGTCTCTATCGCTTCAGCGTTGAGAACCTTCATAGCGCTGAAGGCGGTGTGCTGGCTCAGAACCAACAGCGGACACTTCTGCGGACAGTGCCGCTTGACAACAAACAGACAGACATAACTATCACTGCCATCGGCTCACAGACGGGCAACCCCTACAGCAACGTCAACGACGGCAAGCTCTCCACACGCTGGAGTCAAGAAGGCACCAACCAATGGATACGTTTCGACCTCAAGTCGGTAAAGAGTGTATGGGCTGTTGACGTAGCGTTCTACAATGGTGACACGCGCGTGTTCTACTTTAAGATACAAACTTCCAACGATAATCGCACATGGACTGATGCCTCTGGCGACCTCGTCAGCAGCGGCCTCACAAACGAGATGGAGCGCTATCGGATCCAACCCGTCGAAGCCCGCTACGTACGCCTGCTTTGCAGTGGGAACTCCACTAATAAATGGAATAGTCCAACCGAAGTGCGCATTCGCTTCGACGAGACGGATGCCATTAACGATATCTTGGAAGAAGGTGTGGAAAGTCCCACGTCTGACCTTATCTATGACCTCGCAGGACGCAAGACAAACGTTCTACGCAAAGGAATTTACGTAGTCAATGGAAAGAAAGTAATTGTAAAGTGACCAAAACTAAGAACATCATACACATGAAAAAAATTCTTCTGACTATCTCGCTGATGGCTGTTGCCTTCTGCAGCACCATAGCTCAGGAAACGTACAGCGGCACGGTCGTTGCCGACGAGGGTGCTTGGTGCTGGTTTGCCGACCCGCGTGCCTTGCATTATGAGAACACCGACGGCACCATCAATGCCACCTATATCGGCTACATCGACGTCCACGGCAACGTCAAGGCTACGCAGTACGACTGGGTTAGCGGCCACAAGACCGACGTGCTCATCCGCTCCTACTTCCAGCCCGACGACCACAACAACCCCACCTTCGTCGTCCTGCCCGACGAGCGCGTCATGATCTTCTACACGCGCCACACCGACGAGCCCTGCATCTGGTATCGCGTATCCCAGAAGCCCGGCGACATCACCGCCCTCGGCGACGAGAAGCGCCTGGCCACGGCCAACAACACGACCTATCCCTCGCCCTTCATCCTCTCGGACGACCCCGACCACATCTATCTCTGCTGGCGAGGCATCAACTGGCACCCGACCATCGCCCGCCTGACCATGCCCGATGCTGAAGGCAACTGTAAGTTCGACTTTGGGCCGAAGCAGATTGTGCAATCGACCGGCGCCCGGCCTTACGCCAAATACCAAAGCAACGGCAAGGACAAGATTTACCTCTCCTACACAACTGGCCACCCCGACAACGAGATGCCCGACTGGCTTTACTTCAACGTCATCGACATCAACCACGGCAACGGCCCCATCCTGCGCGACATCAAGGGTAACCAACTCTCAGTCATCGCCAATGGCGCTCACAACGTCAACAAACAGAGCAGCTATGCCAGCGCCCACCCGGCAGCTATCGTTGACAACACGGCTGGCATCCGCAACTGGGTGTGGCAGATCACCTTGGATGAGAACGAGAATCCCGTCATCGCCTATCCCCACATCGACGATGCCAAGACGACACACGTCTATTGGTACGCACGCTGGACGGGCAGCGAATGGCGCCGCACATGGGTGCAATATGGCGGCCACGCCTTCCACAAGAACTGGAACAGCACCGAGCGCTGCTACAGCGGCGGTATGGCTGTAGACCCCGACCATGTGAACGACCTCTACCTGAGCATCCCCACGACGAACGGACAGTACAACAAGGACGGCGTCTACGAGATATGGAAGTACACCATCGACGACGAGGGAAAGGTTGCAGGCAGCGAGCAGATTACCCGCAACTCCGAGAAGAACAACGTCCGCCCCTTCATCATCCCTGGTTCCAAGAACTCCAAGATGCGCCTCGCCTGGATGAACGGCGACTACTACTATTGGATGGTACAGAAGGCTTACCCCAAGGGCTACCCAACGGGCATTCGCGTGAACTATGCATGGGAGGAAGAGCTGACGCCGGAGGAAGAGCCTGCAGAGCCACGTGTTCCGTGCGTTTGTTTTGCCAACGGAGAGTCGTTGGTGATGGCATTTGCTATGGACGAGAATAACTACGAAGGCACGCTTTTTGAGATTGGAGACACGCGTGATGGCGGACATGTGCTGACCTATAGCCTCGGCACGGACAACTATCCCGTCATGACCATCAATGGCAAGAGCTACAAGAGCCAGAACCGCCTGCTCACCTCCGACAACTGGGCAACGGGGTCATCCGGAACAGGCGGCGATAACCATCCTACAAAGGTGACAACATGGGTCTTTGCGATGACCTATGATGGTCAGCGGCTCATCACCTATCGTAATGGACTTGTGGATCAGGTCATCGAGACGACCGAGAACCTTGGCGGTGATATCTATGCGACAGATGATAGCTATCACCACACATGCTTGTCCATCAAAGAGTTCTATGGCGTAGCGTCGCCCTTGACGGTCCAATCGCTCACCAAAATCGCACAGGACCAGATGCAAGCCGAAGCCGCGAAGAACGCCCTTATGCTACTCGACCTCCCCGCCGAGACGCGCACCGACCTCGTCCTGCCCACCACGAAGCTTGGCCTCGACATCACCTGGAGCAGCTCTAACGAGCAAGTCATCTCCTCGCTTGGCGTACTCTTCGGCATTGCCGAAGACACCCCCGTCACCCTCACCGCCACCATCGCCGGCGAGAGCCGCACCTTCGACGTCACAGCCTTAGCGCGCGACATCACCAAGAACCTGCGCTACGAGCTGCCCAAAGCCCTCGACCAGACAAAAAACACAGCCACAGGCTTTGCTACCAACAAATATGGCACTGCGCCCCAAGGCCTGCTCAAAGGGCTCCGCTCCTACACCGTACTGCTCACGGCCAACGCTACGAAGATGCTCAAGCAGCCACGCCTCTACGACTTCGGCTCCGGCTCGGGCAACAGCCTCTTCCTGCGCGCCGACGCCCTCTCGGCCGGCATCAAGTACAATGGCGGGACGACGACCATGGTCACCAGCACCACCAAGCTCAAGACCGCTACCGACTACAAGCTCGCCGTCTCTTACGACGCAGCCTCGCGCAAGACCACTATATATATAAATGGTGTCGAGGACGTCAGCGGCACGGCCAACCAGACTGAAGCCTACCAACTCGAGGAGATCGCTGCAGACACCCGCAACTACATCGGACGCACACAGTGGTGGGACGGCCAGTACGCCGCCGACAACCAGGACTTCTGCGGCACCATCAGCGGTCTGCGTCTCTACGACATCTGCCTCACGCAGAAGGAGATCTGCGAGCTGCAAGACATCCCTTTTGAGCAAAAGGAGCTGCCCACTGAACTTGTCAATGGCGACTTCGAAGGCAATTACAGCGTGCTTACTGGTAGCGGTGTCAGCAGTGATCGCGCCATCTACGTTCCTGAAGGCTGGACCGTGGATCGCGCCAATGGCGACGCCAACGACCTAACAGCCCTAAAAGACGGTGACAAATATTTCAGCAACTTCTTCGGCTCATTGGCTAAGCCCGAGAGCAACGGTGCACAGACCTATTGGATTCGTCAGAACTGGGGCACACCCACGTTGACCCTCTCGCAGGAACTGCGCCTACCCGCCGGTAAGTACACCCTGACCTGTGACATCTGGAAGAGCGGCCTCGGCGGCGATGCCTATGTCAACATACAAACCGAAGGCGGTGCAACCGTCAAGTCTCAGACTATGGAGAACAAGACCGAATGGCAGCAGCTGAGCCTCGACTTCGAGAGCGACGGCGAAGCTTCAACAACGATTCAGCTTGTGGCCACCCACACCAGCGCCGGCTCCGAAAAAATCATCGGTTGGGACAATGTCGTTTTAACCTCGAATGAGACTGTCGGCATAAAAACTATTAATAAGACCTCAGCTCATTGGCCCCTCTATGATTTATCCGGACGACGCATAACCTCGCCTGAAACTGAAGGTATTTACATTCACGAAAACAAGAAACTCTACATACCAAAGAGATAAACTTTATGGATGACAAGATTGTGATGCAGGATGGGATTACCCATCACCTGAATAGGATGTACCAAGACTGGTTCTTGGATTATGCTTCGTACGTAATCCTTGAACGTGCCGTACCTCACATCAGCGACGGTTTCAAGCCTGTTCAGCGTCGAATCCTTCACTCCATGAAGCGTATGGACGACGGACGCTATAACAAGGTTGCCAATATCGTAGGCCATACGATGCAGTTCCACCCGCACGGCGACGCCAGCATCAAAGATGCACTCGTGCAGCTGGGGCAGAAGGAATTGCTCATCGACTGCCAAGGCAACTGGGGCAACATCCTTACAGGTGATGACGCGGCTGCTGGCCGTTACATTGAAGCACGCTTGTCGAAATTCGCTCTCGACGTTGTGTTCAACCCTAAAACTACCGAATGGAAGCTATCATACGATGGGCGCAACAAGGAGCCCATCACTTTACCCGTGAAGTTTCCACTTCTGTTAGCCCAAGGAGCTGAAGGCATTGCCGTTGGATTGTCATCCAAGATTTTACCTCACAACCTTAATGAACTCTGCGAAGCAGCCATAGCCTATCTCCACAACGAGCCGTTCCAGTTATACCCTGACTTCCCCACAGGAGGCAGTATCGATGTTTCAAAGTATAACGACGGCCAGCGTGGCGGCAGCGTGCGCGTGAGGGCCAAGATTGAAAAACGCGACTCAAAAACGCTGGCCATAACAGAAATCCCGTTCGGTAAAACAACAGGTTCACCTCAGAAGCCATCACAATTCATCGACTCCATACTGAAAGCAGCCGAGAAAGGCAAGATTAAAGTACGCAAGGTGGAAGACATGACTGCTGCAGGCGTAGAGATTCTCATCCACCTGATGCCAGGCGCATCGTCGGACAAGACTATCGATGCTCTTTATGCCTGCACTGACTGCGAAGTGAGCATCTCGCCCAACTGCTGTGTCATCGACGACCGCAAGCCTTGTTTCCTCACGGTCAGCGAAGTTCTACAGCGCTCTGTCGACAACACAAAAGAACTCTTGCGCAAAGAACTGCTCATACGTCGGGGCGAGTTAATGGAAGCCCTTCACTTTGCATCACTCGAGCGTATCTTCATAGAAGAACGCATATATAAAGGCAAACCATTCGAGAATGCCAACAGCACCGACGAGCTGTGCAACTACATCGACGAGCGTCTGACGCCATTCTACCCTCAGTTTGTACGTGAGGTTACCAAGGACGACATACTCCGCCTTCTGGAAATTAAGATGCAGCGCATAGCCAAATTCAACAAGGACAAGGCCGACGAAGCCATAGCCCGCATGAAAGAGGAAATAGCCAACATCGACCGCGACTTGGCCAACATGATAGAAGTGACCGTTGAATGGTTCCAGTTTATACAAGAGAAGTATGGCAAAGACCATCCACGCCTTACCGAAATCCGCAGCTTTGACAGCATCGAAGCCTCAAAAGTCGTAGAAGCCAACCAAAAGCTCTATATAAACCGTGAGGAAGGCTTTATAGGCACCTCTCTGAAGAAGGATGAGTTCGTATGCAACTGTTCTGACATCGACGACGTCATCATCTTCTACAAGGATGGCACCTACAAAGTTATCCGCATTGGCGAGAAAGTATTCGTAGGCGAGACAGAACGCTCAAAAGCCGAGAAGCGCAAATGCCAGATTATCCATGTGGCCATCTTCAAAAAAGGTGACACACGTACCATCTACAATTGCGTCTATCGCGATGGGCGCGACGGAGCCTACTTCATCAAACGCTTCAACGTTACCAGCATCACCCGCGACCGTGAATATGACCTCACCCAGGGTAAGCCTGGTAGTCGCGTGGCCTACTTCACGGCCAACCCCAACGGAGAAGCTGAAATAATCAAAGTAACATTCAAGCCCGTACCTAAGCTCAAGCGTGTCTCACTCGACAAAGATTTTAGCGACATACGCATTAAAGGCCGCGCTTCCATGGGCAACCTTCTCACTAAACTGGATGTGGAGCGCATCGGGCTCAAAAGCCATGGGGCAAGCACCTTGGGTGGGCGTAAAGTATGGTTTGACCACGACATTAAGCGCCTCAACTACGACGACCATGGCCAATACCTCGGCGAGTTTCACAGCGATGACAGCGTACTCGTAATCCTTGACAATGGTGAGTTCTATCTCACCAATTTCGACCTAAACAACCATTACGAGCAAAACATCCTGTTCATCGAGAAGTACGACCCAGACAAGGTATGGACTGCTGCTCTTTACGATGCAGACCAAGGTTACCCCTACCTTAAACGTTTCTCTCTTGAAGCCACAACACGCCACCAGAACTTCCTTGGAGAACGCGTGTCAAGCCCGATTGATATCAGCGAAGCGGCCAAGAACAACGTCAGCACCCTGTTGCTACTAACCGACACAGTATATCCACGCCTGCTTGTCAGTTTTGCTGCTCCCGACGACTTCCGCGAGCCTATAGAGATTGATGCAGAACAGTTCATCGGGCAAAAGAGTTTCAAGGCTAAAGGCAAACGCATCACAACGCTCGCTCTTGCTAAAATAGAAGAACTAACGCCCCTGCGAATGCCTGAAGCTGACGAGGACAGAGAAGCCGAAGAACCAGACGATTCAGCAGTCAGCGACGAAACGGACAGCAACTCGGAGCAAGAGTCTGTTATCGAAGTCACCTCCGACGAGGGGCTCAATGAGACAGGCACAGAAGACGAGGCCCTGACACATCCCAGCCTTGACCCTGAGACAGGCCAATTTAACCTCTTTGACTGATGCACACGCTACGCCCGATTATATGCCTCATTCTCTTAGGTCTGGTAGCTTGTACTCCAGTTGCAGCCCAGTACTCAAATGAGCTTTTTACCGACTCATCCTGCAGCAACACCCTTGGTACAAACATGCATGTCACCACCCACGCTACGCTTTTCGGAACTGGACGCGTGAGGTTACAAGACACCTACCTTTCACCGCTCGACTATAGTGGGCCGCAACTTTTCATTTTCCGAAGTCTGGAACGGCCAACAAGGCTTCTCGACAGCAAGGTTTTGTTTCACGGAGAATTTCGCGCAGACATATCCTCGACACAGCCACGCAAAGAGAATGCTACATATCTCGGTGGCACTCTTGGCTACACAGCCGCTTGGCTATATGGGTGGACCTTAAGCCAACGATTTAAGCTATGTGCCGGACCACAACTTGCAGGTTTAGTCGGAGGTTTATACAACACTCGCAACGGCAACAATCCAGCCCAGGTTTATCTGGAAACGAACTTAGGTGCTGCGCTACAACTGTCCTACTCCCTACGCATTAAGCACTACCCTATTACCATAAGCAACCAATTGGGCGTGCCCTTGCTTGGAGCCATGTTCACTCCTGCCTATGGTCAAAGCTATTACGAAATATTCTCACTCGGCCACACCGACCATAACATACGCGCCACGCACCCATTCAATGCACCAAGCTTCAGCGATAGGCTCACGGTAGACTTTCCTTGTCGTAAATCTATCCTCCGCATTGGCTACCTTATCGACATACGCCAGAGCGATGTCAACAACCTCCGTCGGCATGCTTACTCACAAGCATTTATGATTGGTTGGGTGCGCAATATTTGCATCATACCACCCCTCCGCTATGAAGCAACACGCTAACATCTCGCCAGCCATCATCGAGTATGTCGAGGCCGAGATTATCCCTCGTTACGACCACTTCGACAAAGCCCACCGACGCGACCATGTGACAATGGTCATCAGCCAAAGCATGCAGTTGGCCAAACAGCTCAACGTCCGTCAAGACATGGCTTACGTCATAGCAGCTTACCACGACACAGGGCTGTGCGAAGGGCGAGAGCATCATCATGAGGTTTCGGCACAAATCATCAGGGCGGACGCCCGTTTACGCGATTGGTTCACCGAAGATGAAATTGCCATCATGGCCGAGGCAGCCGAGGATCACCGTGCCTCCGCTGGGCATGAGCCCCGCAGTATCTATGGGCGCATCGTGGCCGAAGCCGACCGGTTTATCGACCCACATACCATCATTCGTCGCACTGTCCAGTACGGGTTAGAACATTATCCACGACTAAGCCGCGAAGAACATTTCCAACGCATGCTGAGCCACCTGCACGAAAAGTATGGCCGTAACGGCTACCTCCACCTCTGGTTCTCCGATTCGCCCAATGCACACCGGCTGGAGATGCTTCGCCAAATGATGCTCGACGAAGCTCTTCTCCGACAACTATTCAATCAGTTTTTCGAAACAGAGCAATAAAAAGGCGGCTCAACCTATGATGGATGCATAAGCAGCTTAGGGCAACCAACCAAAAACCACAATATATATAATGTGGTTGCAATAAGCGAATCTATCAACATGATATAATATCTATTGAAAAGAAAAGAGAGGACTTGCATGTCCTCTCTTGAATCTCCAGCCTTTTCCGCTGTGTCGTTTGGGATTTCTGCCCGTCCCGACGTTTTCAGGATTGCGGCCTTCTGTTCTGAAAAGTGATCCGTTTGGGGCTCGAAC
>DGSC01000069.1:25478-38062 GCA_002391275.1 Prevotellaceae bacterium UBA4372
GTGTTGTGCTCTACCAGCTGAGCTAACGGATCTACCTAATGCGAAAACGAGCTTTAATTCTCATTTTGCGGCTGCAAAGGTACAGTCTTTTTATGTAGTACGCAAACTTTTGGGCAACTTTTTTGCGTCTCAGCCGCAATAAGTGGGCACAACAGGTGTCAGCCGAATGGATTTTCCACCTTTTCTTCCAGCACGAAACGCTTGTAATACGATATTAGCAATGTGGTGAGCGGCAGAGCTATGATAAGGCCAATAAAGCCCAGCAACGAGCCCCATATCGACAGCGAAAGCAGGATCACAGCAGGTTTCAGCCCCATAGCCGAACCCATTATCTTTGGAACAAGCACCATGTCTTGAATCATTTGTACAACCAGCACTACGATTACGGCCGGCAGAAAAATGAACCAGAAATTCTCACCCGTATCGGCCGCCTTGAGCAAGGCAAGAAGCATCATGGGCAAGAACCCCAACGTTTGCAGGTAAGGTACCAGATTAAGGAAGCCCATGAACAGGCCTAAACCAACAGCCATAGGGAAGCCTACGATGAGGAAGCCTATGGAAAAGAGTATCCCTACACAAAGTGCCACAAGGCCTTGACCGCGGAAATAACTATTCATGCCATGCTCTAAGTCGTCTACGAGCTGCGACGCAAACGGACGGGCACGTTCTGGCAGTAGACCGAACCAACCGTCGCTCAGTTTCTCGTAGTCCTGAAGAATGAAAAACATGTATAAAAGCACAATCAGCGACCCCACGATGCCGACAGCAAAATCGAAAGTCTGATAAATCAGTTCCCATAGCTGACCCAGCAACGACTGCACGGCATCCATAAAGCTTTTCTCTTTCACCAGATCCACAATATCGGCTTGATATTTCGAACCGTATTGGTTGAGAAAATCCTGAATATAAGGTATTAGGTTCGTTCCGCCGAGAATACGTTCTGAGTACTTGGCAAACAAACCATTAGCCTTAGAGAATTCCGAGATAATAGGCGGAATGACTAACAACAGAGCCCCTGTGAGAACAGCAATCACGATTACCAGTGCCGCAAAGATGCTGAGCGTGCGGAAACGCAAGTGGCAGCGATATTGCAATAAACGGACTAAAGGATAGATGAGATAAGCGAGCAGCCACGCTATGAAAAAAGGCAACAGTACGTTGCTGAGTTTATTGATAAGGAACCCTATAAGTACCAGCAAAAGCACAATGAGCGTTCCTCGGATAAAGCTATCGAATGTAATAGGTTGCTTGAGCATTAATCTATAATTTGAGATGAATATTGTCAACTATCTTCATTTGGCCTGTAACGCTTCGGCATAGCACTGCCTACATAGAGGTTCGTATTCGTGGGTCTCGCCCAAGAGCACTTGTTTATCGCCTGCAACAATACGGTGGCTAACGTAGGCAAGGGCACCGCAACGAACACAAATCGCATGCACCTTGGTCACCTCATCGGCGATGGCACAGAGCTTCGGCATAGGCCCGAAAGGCTGACCGCGGAAGTCAAGGTCGAGCCCTGCCACCACTACGCGTATACCACGATTGGCCAACTCGTTGCAGACGTCTACGATCTGGTCGTCAAAGAACTGCGCTTCGTCTATCCCGAGCACATCGCAATCTGACCCCATAAGCAGTATGCTGGCAGCACTTTCCACGGGCGTTGAAGGAATGGCCTTGCCCTCGTGGCTGACGACGTCTTCTTCGCTGTAGCGCACATCTATCGAAGGTTTGAAGATTTCCACCTTCTGTTTTGCAAACATGGCTCGTTTGATACGCCGGATGAGCTCCTCGGTCTTTCCCGAGAACATAGAGCCACACACGACCTCCACGCGGCCGCGGCGCATAATTTCACCGTTATAGTCTCGTTCGCTCCTCATTTGTTTGTTTCTGTATTTTGTGTCAAAAGTACGGTTTTATTGTATTTCAGCCAAAGAAAACGGAAGAAAAACCAGCCCCAAACGCAAATAAAATATAAAAAGACAAAGTTTAATGCCTAATCTTGAACCATTACATGAAAAATAACTATCTTTGCCCTATGCTATATCTCGTACCAACGCCTGTAGGCAACTTGGAAGACATCACGATGCGCGCGCTCAGAGTGTTGCGTGAAGCAGATTTAATACTTGCGGAAGACACCCGCACGAGTGGTCTGTTGCTTAAGCATTTCGACATCCACAAGCCCATGCTCTCCTATCATAAATTCAATGAGCATCAGACTGTGGAACGGATTGTCGAGCGTCTGCAGACGGGCGAAAACATTGCGGTAGTAAGCGATGCCGGCACTCCTGCCATCAGTGATCCCGGCTTCCTTGTAGCCCGCGAAGCCGTTCGCGCCGGTGTGGAGGTAAGTTGCCTGCCAGGTGCCACCGCTTTCGTTCCAGCTTTGGTAGCCTCTGGCCTGCCCTGCGACCGCTTTTGCTTCGAAGGCTTTCTCCCGCAGAAAAAAGGGCGCCAGACGCGAATTACACAGCTGGCCGACGAGACCCGCACAATGGTATTCTATGAATCACCTCACCGCGTTGTGAAAGCCCTGCAGCAATTTGCCGAGATTTTCGGAGAAGACCGACCTGCTGCAGCCTGCCGTGAAATTTCAAAGGTCCACGAGCAAATCGTCAGAGGGACGTTAGCAGAGGTGCTTGCCCACTTCATGGAGAACGAGCCACGCGGCGAGTTTGTCATTGTGGTAGGTGGCAAACAGGCGTAACACTACTATTCAAAAAAACAAACTATCTTGAAGCAACATATTTAATTCAACAGCAATATGAAAAAGATTTTTCTTGTGCCCTTGTGTCTGCTGACACTGGCATCTTGCAACGAATTCGGTAAGACCAACGAACGAGCTCAGATGGAGCGCGACTCTTTAATGCAACTCATCGACGAGAAAGATGTAGAACTCAACGAAATCATGGGTTCAGTAAACGAAATCCAAGAGGGATTCCGCCTCATCAACGAAGCTGAAGGCCGCATAACAGTAGCCAATGGCAACCCTGAGAGTTCGTCCTCACGTGAAGTCATACGCGAGAACATGCAGTTCATCCAAGAAACTCTACGTCAGAACAGAGAGAAGGTGGCACAATTGCAACAGCGCCTGAAGACAACCACTGTCAACGTAGAGAAACTCACAAAAACCATCGAGAACTTGTCGGCTCAGCTCGAAGAACAGAACGCACACATCCAGGAATTGCAAGCTCAGCTTGCAGAAAAGGACGTCCAGATTGCTGAGCAGGGCGACCAAATCAATTCGCTCAACGAAAGCGTCACAAATCTCGAAGCCGACAACCAGCAAAAACAGGCCACCATCACCGCACAAGACAAGGATCTCCACAGCGCATGGTTCGTCTTTGGCACCAAGGCTGAGCTCAAAGAGCAAAAGATTCTCCAAAAAGGCGACGTGCTGAAATCAAACAATTTCAATCGCGACTACTTCACCAAGATTGACACACGCATCGACAAGGAGATTAAGCTCTACAGCAAGAGTGCAGAGATTCTCACCAATCACCCTGCCGGCAGCTACGTACTGGCCAAAGACGCCAAGGGACAATACGTACTCCGCATCACCGATCCAAACAAGTTCTGGGGGGCAAGCAAGTACCTTGTCATTCAGGTTAAATAAACATTAATAGGATTTAAAGATTTTATGTTTCAGGGAAAGTCTTAGCGCCTTGAGCCCTTTGGTTACTACTGGCATACCTACTCCTTAACATAGAATCATTAAATCATACACATGAAAGAATTTGTCATAACAGAGGCTAAAGCCGAAACAGCGATACTCGTAGCGCTCATCACTCCACTGCAGAATGAGCGCCGGACTAATGAATACCTCGACGAACTGGAATTTCTTGCCACAACAGCTGGTGCCGTTACCATTAAACGCTTCACACAACGCGTTGCAGGTCCCAGTCAAGTGAGCTACGTGGGCAAGGGAAAGCTCGACGAAATACGTGCTTTCATCCAAGCCGAAGAGGACGCCGAGCGAGAAGTGGGAATGGTCATCTTCGATGATGAGCTCAGTGCAAAACAGCTACGCAACATTGAACAAGTGCTGAGAGTAAAGATTCTCGACCGCACATCGCTCATCCTCGACATCTTTGCCATGCGGGCACAAACGGCCAATGCCAAGACCCAGGTCGAACTGGCACAATACCGCTACATGCTACCTCGTCTACACCGTCTATGGACTCACCTCGAACGTCAAGGTGGCGGTTCAGGCTCGGGTGGAGGCAAGGGCAGTGTAGGCTTGCGTGGACCGGGTGAGACGCAGCTGGAGATGGACCGACGAATCATCCTTAACCGCATGAGTCTCCTCAAACAGCGTCTGGCCGATATCGACAGACAGAAAACCACCCAGCGCAGCAATCGTGGGCGATTGATTCGTGTGGCGCTCGTTGGCTACACCAACGTAGGCAAGAGCACGCTCATGAATCTATTGTCCAAAAGCGAAGTCTTCGCCGAGAACAAGCTGTTCGCCACCTTGGATACTACCGTTCGCAAAGTAATCATTGAGAACCTTCCCTTCCTTCTGTCTGATACCGTAGGGTTCATTCGGAAACTGCCAACCGACCTCATTGAAAGCTTCAAGAGCACGCTCGACGAGGTGCGTGAGGCCGATTTGCTGGTGCATGTCGTAGATATCTCTCACCCCGACTTCGAAGAACAAATCAAAGTGGTCAACAAGACGCTTGCCGATCTCGGCTGTGCAGACAAGCCCCAGATGATTCTGTTCAATAAAATTGATGCCTACACCTTCGTCCCCAAGGACGAGGACGACCTCACACCAGCCACGCGCGAAAACATGTCGCTACCCGACCTCATGAAAACATGGATGGCGAAGATGAATGGCGACTGTCTTTTCATCAGTGCGCGCGAACGTGAAAATATTGATGAGCTCAAGCGTGCGCTCTATGACAAAGTGCGTGAACTACACG
Organism: Prevotellaceae bacterium UBA4372; assembly: GCA_002391275.1. Taxonomy (GTDB): domain Bacteria; phylum Bacteroidota; class Bacteroidia; order Bacteroidales; family Bacteroidaceae; genus Physcousia. Next base: position 30,404 of record DGSC01000069.1, read on the forward strand.
TACAAAAGTATCCCTACAACGACTTCCTCTATCAGAACTATGATGTCGATGAAAAATTATAAACAATAAAAACTACCATACATGGCAAACAAACCAGACTTCAAGTACGCCCCTATGTTCCAGCTGGGCGAAGACAAAACACAGTATCGCCTCCTCTCGAAGGAGGGCGTGACCACCTCTGAGTTCGAAGGGAAAGAAATCGTCAAGGTCTCACCCGAAGCCCTGACGTTGCTGGCTCAGCAGGCTTTCCACGACGTGGAGTTCATGCTGCGCCGCGAGCACAACGAGCAAGTGGCTGCTATCCTCAACGATCCCGAGGCTACTGAAAACGACAAATACGTTGCCCTGCAGTTCCTGCGCAACGCGGAGGTGGCTGCCAAAGGCATACTTCCCTTCTGTCAGGACACCGGCACCGCCATCATCCACGGCGAAAAAGGTCAGCAAGTGTGGACGGGCTTCGAGGACGAAGAAGCTCTTTCGCGCGGTGTCTACAACACCTTCACCGAGGACAACCTGCGCTATTCCCAGAATGCTCCCTTGAACATGTACGACGAGGTAAACACACGCTGCAACCTGCCCGCACAAATCGACATCGAGGCCTGCGAGGGCGCAGAGTACCGCTTCGTCATGGTGGCCAAGGGTGGCGGATCAGCCAATAAGACATACTTCTACCCAATGACCAAGGCTACCATCCAGAACGAGGGTACGCTCATTCCTTTCCTCGTTGAGAAGATGAAGAGCCTCGGCACCGCTGCCTGCCCGCCTTATCACATCGCGTTCGTCATTGGCGGCACATCGGCAGAGAAGAACCTCCTCACGGTCAAGCTCGCCAGCATCAAGTACTACGACAGCTTGCCCACCACCGGCGACGAAACAGGTCGTGCTTTCCGCGATATCGACCTTGAGAAGAAGTTGCTGAAGGAAGCACACAATATTGGCCTTGGCGCACAATTCGGCGGCAAGTACATGGCCCACGACATCCGCGTCGTCCGCCTGCCGCGCCACGGTGCATCATGCCCCATCGGCATGGGCGTCAGCTGCTCGGCCGACCGCAACATCAAGGCCAAGATTAATCGCGACGGCATCTGGCTGGAAGTGATGGACAGCAACCCCACAGAGCTCATCCCCGAAGCACTGCGTCGTCCGGGCGAAGGCACCAAGGGCATTGAGATAGACCTCTCGAAGGGCATCGACGCTGTGCGTGCCGAACTGACTAAATACCCCGTATCGACCCGCGTCAACCTCAAGGGTACTATCATCGTGGCTCGCGACATTGCTCATGCCAAGCTGAAAGCACGTCTGGATGCAGGCGAGGACATGCCGCAGTACTTCAAGGACTACCCCGTCCTCTACGCAGGTCCCGCCAAGACGCCCGATGGCTATCCTTGCGGATCCATGGGGCCGACCACAGCCAATCGTATGGACCCCTACGTTGACGAGTTCCAGGATCACGGTGCTTCGCTCGTCATGATTGCCAAGGGCAACCGCTCGCAGCAGGTGACCGATGCCTGCCAGAAACACGGCGGCTTCTACCTCGGAACCATCGGCGGCGTGGCTGCAGTGCTCTCTCAGTCCAGCATCAAATCTATTGAATGCGTCGAATATCCCGAACTCGGCATGGAAGCCATCTGGAAGATTGAAGTCGAGGACTTCCCTGCATTCATCCTTGTGGACGACAAGGGCAATGATTTCTTCAAACAGTTAAAACCGCTGTGCTGCAAGAATTAATACGAATCGCTCAATTTATATACGTGTATACAATGGTTCCCGCTCCATCTGAAGCGGGCACCATTTTTAATTAACCACGACAAGCACCAACTGATACCTATCACCATAATGAAGAAATTCTTTTTCACCCTGATTATAGCCTTCTCTGCAGTCGTCTGCGGTTGCAGCGACGATGTTGCCGTAACACCTGCCAACAAGGACTATTTCACACTTTGGAATTCATGCGAAGCTGTTACCGCCTTACAGGACTACATGAAGGACATTACAGACCCGTCTTCAAAGAACTTCATCAAGGAAGAGGATCGAATTGCCACCTTCGACATGGACGGCACCTTCATAGGCGAACTCTATCCCACCTATTTCGAGTACAACCTTTTGGAATATCGTGTGCTGGACGATGAAACATACAAAGACATTGCTCCAGACGATGTCAAAGAGACAGCTCAGGAGATTCGCGACTTCGTCAGAAAAGGCCAAAAGCTCCCGTCGCACTTCGACCTGAAGCATGCCCAGGCCGCAGCAAAAGCCTATGCAGGCATGACGCTTGCCCAGTTCCGTGACTACGTTAAAGCGTATGCAGCCAAACAGGCAAACGGCTTCAGCGGCATGACCTACGGCCAAAGTTTTTACAAACCCATGCTCCAAGTTTTCGACTACCTGAAGGCTAATGGCTTCACCTACTACGTCGTTTCCGGCTCCGACAGGTTTATATGCCGCGCCCTTGTCGACGACATCGGCATCGAACCCAATCGTGTGATTGGCATGGACGTAAAGCTCCGCTCTTCCAGCCAAGGCTCTGAGGCCGGCGTCAACTACACCATGGGCAAGGAGGAGGACCTTGTCCGCACAGACGAGCTTATCATCAAGAACCTGAAAACCAACAAAGTGCTTCAAATCACCCAGGAGATTGGCAAAGTTCCCGTTCTTTCGTTTGGCAACAGCAGCGGCGATTGTGCCATGCATAACTATTGCCTCAGCAATCCCACCTACAAGTCTGCGGCCTTCATGCTCATCGCCGACGATGATCTCAGAGACCATGCCGACCGAGACAAAGCACTATCTTTAGGCACACAATGGCACGAAAATGGCTATCATGTCATTTCCATGCGCGACGACTTCAAGACCATCTATGGCGAAGGCGTAGAGAAAACCGATTTCACATTCCCCGTTGACACACGGGCACTCACCGAGTGGCAAGCCGGAAAGACGGTGACAGACGAGGAAATAGAAGCTTTCGGAGGCATTGACAAATGCTTCGCAGCCGAACCTATCCCTGATAATGTGTGGAATCGCATGCAAGGAAAGACCTATAAAGATAACCCCTACATCGGACGCAGCGACCTGCGCCACATCCGTGCCCTACATTGGGACTACGACCAGAAGATACATGTGGGTGAAATGATTTGCAACGTTATGATTGCCGACCGAGTGGCACGCATCCTGCGCCAGCTCTATGATGCAAAATACCCCATCCAACGGATGCTTTTGCCGGACGTCTACGATGCTGACGACGAGACGCAAATGCGCGACAACAACTCGTCGTGTTTCTGCTATCGCTCTATTGCAGGAAGCACCAAGCTCTCTAAACATGCCCGTGGGCTGGCCGTAGACATCAACACGCTCTACAATCCTTACTACAAAGACCGAGCTGACGGCACCCGATTCATTCAGCCTGCCACGGCAGAGGAATATTGCGACCGCACAAAATCCTTCCCTTACAAGATTGACCACAGCGACCTCTGCTTCCGTCTCTTCACTGAGGCTGGCTTCGAATGGGGAGGCGACTGGACCTCATGCAAGGACTTCCAACATTTTGAATTGATAGAGGAATAAAGCGAAGACATTCAGCTCAAGTCATCTGCAACGAAAGGTCGGGCGGTCGTTTATGCTCCAGCCCAAGGCTTGATTCTTTAGCAAAGCCGGCCCACTGGCAGATACATTTTTTCCAGACATGCGACTACGCTTAGCCGCGCAGAAATAAAACAAGCTGTTTTACCTTGAAACACCTATGTTCGTTGGCTGATGAAGCTAACGGTTTCCAGGTAAAACAACTTGTTTTTTTCTGCGCGGCTTTCTTTTTTTCCTTTCTGAACCGGCTACAAGAGCATAGCCACCTATCGGCAAAGGTCTATAGTGTCCATCAAAAGAGGTCTGCTTGCGATGCCTTTTGTTCACTAAAAGAATGAAGCCAACATCCGACGTCGAAGTCATTGAGTCGGGTTCCTTAAGCGGTTTTGCTTGGTTGCAGGCCGCAACTCATACGGGAACGAAGTTCGTTCCATGCGCATGGAACGTTCATTCGATGGTCATGGAATGATTGTTCCATGCGCATCGAACGAACGTAGTAGTTGGGCGCATGTAGCAATTGTACAGAAAGAAAGGCCTGAGATGGTCGTTTGCGGCACGGATACTGAATAAATGCAGGGAAGAATTGTGCAGAAAGGAAAAACTGAGATAGTCGTTTGCTGTACAGATACTGAATAAATGCAGGGAAGAATTGTGCAGAAAGGACGGCGAGAAGTAGGCGGCAGAGAAGGGCCAACGAACAAGGCATTTGACAAAAAAATGCAGAATCCTCAGCGATGAGCTCAGCGATGAGGATTCTGCATCTAAACCATATTTATTCAAAATAGAATACGAGCGAAACCATCTTCGACCGGCCTCTGTCGATGCCTTTAGTGAACTTAAGCAACGACTCGTCAATCAAATCCTGGCGGTCGTGAACGATAATATCACGCAGGCCGAAAGAGAAACGCAGCTCAGGGATGAGCTTGAAGTAAGGCAAATAGATGTCGCAACCCATTCCCAGCTCTACGAAGCAGTCGAAACGGTCGGCGAGTATGGCATTATGCTTCTTGGTCGTCAGGTCTACCGACGGGGCCACGCCTGCCACAACGTAAGGTCGGAAGTTGTTGTAGCGCGGAGCGGCTGCCTTCAGCAGCACAGGCACCGAGATGTAGGTCGACTTGAGGTTCTGTGTCGTATCGCGACCGCTCACCTGCTCGTGCATTGAAAGGTGCTTTTGTCCGAAATAGATGGTAGGCTGCAAACGTAGGCCAAGGTATTTCGAAAGCCTCAGCTCGCCCAGCACACCCACCGTGAAACCTGGTTGAAAGTTATCCACGTCCGTGTACCATTGCTCGCCCGACTCAGGGTCGACAAACCCGTTGTTCTTGAGCTCAACGTCCATCATGTTGATTCCCACGAAGAAGCCGTAGTGCAGGAAACGTTGGTCAAGGTATGGCCGGTTCTGAATACGTAACTCCTGTGCCCGTAGCCCTACGGCCACAGTCACGAGCATGAGCAATATGGAAACAACGCGTTTCATCTACGGTTAAATAACGTACAACCCGTGCGTTTTATTGCCTAATGCTTTTCAGTTTCAGCTTGGCTGCCTTCAGTCCATCGGCCTTAGCCGTAATGGTGACCTCGCCAGCCGTTGTCTTCGAACGCACGATTGCAAGTGCCCTGCCGAGGAAGAGCTGTCGGTGGTCTGTTGCCGTCAGTTCATCGCTATAGTGGTTACCGCTCGATACCGCAGCAAGGCTTGCTGGTCCGCTCACCTCGAAGCGTACGTCAGCATTTGCTGTGGGCACGACACGGCCGCGCTTGTCCACCGCTTCAACAACGACGTGGTTCAGATCCAACCCGTCGGCACGCCAGAAGGAGCTGTTGCCCGAGGCTTTCCCTTTGGTGTCGTTGTTCAAATCAGCTCGCAGGCGCAGTGCTACGGCTTCGCCAGCCGTCTCTTCGCGGTGGCGTGCCACGACCTTTCCGGCAGTGCGTGCCACGGCCTCAATATATCCGGGTTCGTAGGTCAGCTTGTCCCAACGGATCTGATTGCGCAGCTTCGGATTGCTCCTGTCGTTCTGCTTGCGGCCAAGGCTCTTGCCGTTCACGATCAGTTCTACCTCGTCGGCATTGGTGTAGACCGTGAGGTTCACATCCTCGCCGGGAGTGCGTGTCCAGTGGTCGGTCAGCTGTCGGATGCGCTGACTCACGCCGTTCCATTCGATGTTGCGGCTCTGTTCCTGGAAGCAGAGATGCACCACGGGCTCATCTGAGAAGATGCTCTTGGCCAGATAGGCGTTAGGTTTCGTTGTCAGATCGATATAGAACACGCCTTGGGCCCAACCCTTTGCAGGCCATCCCTGGCTCTCGCCGAGGTAGTCGATAGCTCCCCAGTAGGCAAGACCTATCACTTTGTCGAGGTTCATCTCGTAGAAGTTAGGTCCCATGGCTGCCGTCGTGGCTTCGCTCTGGTAGAACATCATCCAGGGGAAGCGGCGGCTGTCGCCGGGGAAGTACATATATCTATAGTTGTAGGCCGCGATGTCGGTCTCCATGACCAAGGGTGCGGGCAGCGAGTCAGTCAGCTGATTGCGGCCTCGCGGGTGCATGGCTACGGTAACGGGTCGTGTGCTGTCGTAACGTTTGAGCAAAGGTTTCATCATGCGATAGGGAGTAACGCCCCAGTCGCCATAAGGGATATTCCAGTAAGTCTGCAGTTCGTTGCCCAGACTCCAGAAGACGATGCTCGGGTGGTTGCGGTCACGACGTACCCATTCGGGCAGGTCGTGTTGCCATAGTTCCGTCCAAGGTGTGCGTCCTCCACAATACTGTGTCAGCCATTTGTCATAGAGTTCATCCACGACGAGTATGCCCAGCGAATCGCACATGTCCAGCAGACTCTCGCTGTAAGGGTTGTGGCTGGTGCGGATATGGTTGAAGCCAAAGTCCTTCAGCAACCTCAGACGCTTCTCTATGGCCCGAGGATAAGCAGCTGCGCCCAAGGCTCCGAGGGTATGATGGTTTGCAATACCTTTTAGCAGCACCTTCTTGCCATTCACCTTCATCCCATATTCCGGTGAGAACTCAACGCGGCGCACACCGAAGCGCGAACTTACTACATCGAGCTCCTTGCCTTGCTCATCTACGATGGCCACCTCGGCCGTGTAGAGGTAAGGGTCGTCGGTGCTCCACAGGTGAGCTTTTGGCAGACAGATAGGCTTCAGCTGATATTCGCGTGTACGCTGGTTGGCGGCGAAGCGGTTCTCGGTTGTCTCGTCGTAAACCACCTGTCCGCGCTGGTCGCGTATGCGCGTACGCATGCGTAATAATTTAATGTCACGAGCCAGACAGGTAGCCTCGGCCTGCACGAACACGCTGTCTGCTCCGTTCGTCGTGATATAGAGCGGATGGCGTGTGAAATAGACGTCGGGGGCTGTCGTCACTACGTGAACGTCGCGATAGAGTCCTGCGCCCGTGTACCATCGGCTGTTCTCGGGGCTGCGCGTGTCGGCCCGCACGGCCAGCACGTTGTTGCCGTCCCAGCGCAGGAGCTTGGTCACGTCGGCCTCGAAACCGAGGTAGCCGTAATCGGTTTTGCCAATCAACTGCCCGTTGAGGTAGGCATCGCCGACGTAAAGAATCCCTTCGAAATCAATGAGCACACGGCGGCCCTGCCATGCAGAGTCGGCTCGGAACGTCTTGCGATACCATCCTATGCCCATCTCCTTGAAGCCACGTGACGACAGACGGCTGCGGATGTTAGCGCCCGGGTCTGATGCATCGGGACGTTCGTCTGCCGAAGGCGTCACCCACGGTTGCTCAATCTGGAAATCATGTGGAAGGTCTACGTGGCGCCACGAGCTGTCGTCGAAGCCAACAGCCTCGGCACCGGCCACGTCGCCGGCATGGAAACGCCAATCGAAGTTAAAGAGTTCTTCCGTACGAGACTGACCGCTTGCGACTGAAGCCATTGCCAGCAGAATGGAGAGCAGAAAGGTACGTGCCATAATGATGTTTGTCGTTAGTCAAAAGGTACTTAAAAAAGAAAAACGCGGAGGTGCTGAGAATTATTCTCTGCGCCTCCGCGTTAACTTCTATGTTTCACTTTTCTTGTTGTAGCGGGACTCGGGATTGAACCGA
>DGSC01000069.1:38201-38847 GCA_002391275.1 Prevotellaceae bacterium UBA4372
CGGGTGCAAAGGTAATGCTTTTTTGGTTTCCAACAAATGTTTTTGCAAAAAAAGTTGTTTTCATCAAATCTTTTTTCAATTCAAAGCCCTATCTTTGCCTCGACAATCCATTTCTGTCAGCCTTCATCTATCGCTCTCTGCCAACCGCCGCGAAACAGTTTTCACCGGTGCGCCAGCGACTCAAGCCCGATAATATGTCCCTCCTTCGTCTATTTCACAGTACCCTTGATCTGCTGTTGCCACGCATCTGCGACAGTTGTGGATGCCGCTTGGCTCTCGACGAGCAATTCGTTTGTGCCGAATGTCTGCTCAACTTGCCTCGTGAAGTCAACCACGACTGGCGCCACAACCAGCGTATGGCCGAATGGTCAGGACATAAAGCCCTGCTTCAGGCTGCAGCTTTCACACGGTACATCCGCGGAGGCCGTACAGCTCACATCATCCATAACCTGAAATACAACGGTCACGTTGAGCTGGGGCTCTGGATGGGACAACTGGCAGCCCGCCAGCTTCGCGACACAGGACTTTTTGACGATGTCGACGCCATAGTGCCATTGCCCCTGACACGCAAGCGTAAGTACAAGAGAGGTTTCAATCAGGCTGAGCTCATCGCAAACGGTATTGCCCAAGAGGTGCATCTGCCTGT
>DGSC01000069.1:38924-39246 GCA_002391275.1 Prevotellaceae bacterium UBA4372
CGCACTGTCGACCGTGAGTCGCAGACGCATTTCACCTATGAGCAACGCAAGATTAATGCCCAGGGAATCTTCGACATTGCCGACCAAAACCAGACAGACTCGCTCTGCGGCAAGCATATCATGCTGGTCGACGACGTCATCACTACGGGAACAACCATGCTCAGTGCCATTCAGGCGCTTGAACAAATCCCTGACATCAGACTCACAGTCTTTGGCTGGGCATGGGTCAACCATATTTGAACGTCATCGCCCGAACTAACGATAGCCCTGAAAGTGCCGCACAGTCCTTGGCTGAAAATAACGGACACATCACCGCTCAACA
>DGSC01000069.1:39362-39547 GCA_002391275.1 Prevotellaceae bacterium UBA4372
GGATAAATTAATTCGTCAACGCGTGGCGGGCGATGCCATCTCTTATTATTTATTCAGTTTCGCATGCGCTCAACCTGTTAGGCTGTAAGGTTTTAGGTTGTAAGGTTATGAGGTGTAATATGCATTTTTGCAAATTCGTACTATTTTCAGCTTAAGACCTCTAAGCGAAAAGCGACCTATCAACC
>DGSC01000047.1 GCA_002391275.1 Prevotellaceae bacterium UBA4372
TCACGGTTTCCTGCTTACCCCGAAAGGCTGGACGCTCTCTCCTGCATACGACATCAACCCAGGAGCAAAGTCACATCAATGCTTGCTTATAGACTCATACACAGAAGAGTCGGACATCAACGCCTTACTCTCTGCAAGTGAGAACTACATGCTTGATCACCATGAAGCATCAGAGATTATTGAGGAGGTTCGTGTTGCTATCAAAGATTGGCGCAAAACCGCTACAGAACTGCAAATTCCCCAAAAACTGCTTGAATCTTACTCAATGCGATGGGATGAACTATAAATATGGATCACAAACTGCACTTTTTTCGTAAAAAAGTATAACTTTGCCGCACATTTGAAACAAATGTAGCGCATAAAGAAAAACGGGGTGACATCCTTAGGGATAATACAATCACACGAGCCTGCTCTTATGATGGCGGTTAAATGTAGTTGCACATACGAAGCTCCGCCCTGTATGACGCTTGCCTGGCTGAAAACTTTAATATCCGCATTTTTATCCAGGAATAAGCAGAATAGAAATAAGATAACTGCAAGTTTGCAAGATGATAAAGAATGTTTTCAATAAGATTAAAACGTGGCTTCAGTCACTATCATTTCGTACTGGTGTGATAGTCTTGCTTAGCTGCATCCCCTTCTATATACTATCTTTTGCCCAAATGCTGCTTCCTATAAGTGCTGCGGCAATGGGCGTGTTATGGACTATACTTTTCGGATTGGCCAAGACTTGTCAGTATAGTGGCCTGACTATTCTTGGAGTTGAAGGCTACAATCGATTGAAGAATTGGATTAAACGAAGAAACAACGAACCCAATAAGCTCCTTAACCTATGATTTCACTTTCATGGAAGTGGAAGAAGTCTTTGGATATTAAATGCAAGCGCCACAAAACGATATTGTTTTTCGCCTAACCATGGTCGAGCGCCATTCTTATAATTTCTACTTCGATATTTGAAATCTTTAATCTTTACGAATGGAATCTAATTAAAATAGTTGAAATGAAACAAATTCTATCTTCAATGTTGCTCATGGCAACTTTGTTAACGGCATGCAACCCTTTGACACCAACTAAAAAAGAAGAAAATATGAACACAACGTTGCAATTGACTCAAGATTGGGACAAGACATTCCCCAAGAGTGACATGGTAGACCACAAGAAGGTCACATTCCACAACCGCTATGGCATCGAACTCGCTGCCGATATGTACATTCCGAAGGAAAAGGGAAAAATGAAGAATGAACTTTTCCCTGCCATTGCTGTCAGTGGTCCTTTCGGTGCCGTTAAAGAACAATCAAGCGGTCTCTATGCTCAGCACATGGCCGAGCGCGGCTTCCTAACCATTGCCTTCGATCCCTCGTTCACAGGTGAAAGTGGAGGTGAACCTCGTCGCATGGCTTCGCCCGACATCAACACCGAGGATTTCTTGGCTGCCATAGATTTCCTGTCCACACAGGAAAACGTCGATCCCGACCGCATTGGCATCATAGGCATCTGCGGATTTGGAGGAATGGCTGTCAATGCGGCTGCTATCGACCCTCGCATCAAGGCGACCGTAGCCTCAACGATGTACGACATGACGAAAGTGAACCGCGAAGGCTACTTCATGAGCAGCGACTCACAGGAACAACGCATGGAGGCACGCAAGGCTATGGCTGCTCAACGCACCGCCGATTACAAAGCCGGCACCTACAAACGTGCTGGAGGTGTTATCGATCCATTACCCGAGGATGCGCCCTGGTTCGTCAAAGACTACCATGCGTATTACAAGACAAAGCGTGGCTATCACGAGCGTAGTGGCAACTCCACCGACGGATGGAATGTCATTGGTTGCCAATCATTCCTCAACCAGCCCATCCTCGATTATGCCAATGAGATAGAAACCCCAGTACTACTCATCCACGGCGAAAAGGCACATTCACGCTATTTCTCTGAATATGCCTTCGAGAAGATGACCGGCAAGAAGCCATTCGCCTCTTCTGTTGCAGAATGTGCCAATGCCAATGAAATTCCGACGGGGAAATATGCAGGCGATTATAAGGAAGGGAACAAGGAACTTCTTATCATCTCAGGCGCTTCACACGTTGACCTCTACGATGATGTTGCCGGAGTGATTCCCTTTGACAAGATGGAACAATTCTTCAACGAAAATCTCAAGTAGCTGAATTTATATTTATATCGGCAAGAAGATAAGAAGATAACTTTGTAGATTATGAGTTATCTTCTTATCTTCTTTTTTTTACCTTATTTATAATGCTTCATATCTTGTGCTTCTTGTCTACTTTTGACTGTAAATCGCCAATATAATAGACAAACAAGCAAAGATAATAATGCAAGCCTACTAAACGACACAGAAAACGAGAGGCCGGACGCAAAGCCCGGCCTCTCGCTATATATAATAAGGTATCGCTATTACTTGCTCCAGTCTTCATTCCAAACGTTGTAGTCGGAACGGGAGGAGGCGTCGTTACTCTTGACCCATCCTCCATCGCCACCAGATACGGTCTTGTCGCCATCAATGCCGAGTGACTCTGCCAATAATGTCGTGCCGTTGACAGCCGTGAGCTCTATCTCAGGAATAATATATGTCTTTTTCATAACTTAGATATTCAAATCTTTTTATCATTACTTGTCATTGTTATCTCTTCATACCCCCTCTCTGATATCAGGAGGGGTTGTGAGGCCTTTTACTTCACAAGCATTTTCTTGCCGTTGACGATATAGAGGCCATGCTTAGGCTGAGTGACGCGACGACCGCTGAGGTCATAAATATCATAGCTCTCAGTGTTCTCAAAGAGGTTATGGATTGCGTCGGCATAATCAAAGTCGATGGCGAAGCCTTTGATGGAACTCTCCATCTTTGATCCTTCCATATAAGCGCGATTAGCCTTCAGTGTCGAGCCGTCCCAATGATAGAAGCCCACTGCATTATCAGCCTTGCCGAGGAAGTAGTCTGTAGCACCATTAACAGTCAGATCGGTGTAGGTACCTGTGAGTGCCGTCGTGGTGAGCGGAGCGCCATAGGCGGCATCTGCAGCGATGTTTGCTGTTGCCGAAGCACTCGTTCCTTTCAAGAATACAGGAGTTCCGGCCGGAACTTCAGTCATGGGCTCGGACAGCGTCAGACCTGTCTTGGCACTATTCAGCGTCAGCGTGTAAGCATTGCAGCCGTCGAGTGTGACTGTGAATGGCAGGCAAAGGGTAGCGTAGTAGTTGCCGTCGCCACCATTGTTGAGGGAGAGGGAGAGGGAGGTGACTTCTGTGAGATACCAGTTACGATATCTTGCATCGCCACCCAGGCTGCTACCGCGGTCAGCATTCGTACCGCCATCGTAGAAGAACGCATTGGATGACTTGAAGGAATATCCGCCGTTAGAACCGCCGTCGGCAAATACCACAGTTGATGCTGCATCGACTGTTACCCAGTTCCATGAGCTAGTACTCATGCCATTGGCCATGCCAGAACTGAAGTTGACAAGCTTCGTGCCATCATAGTAGAAGATGGTAGTGGCATCTGTGGCACTGCTCATGGCATACTTGTTGTTAGCCATGCCAGAAGCAAGGTAGTTGCCAGAGGTCTTGCCCTGAATGCGGTAGAAGCCAGTCAACGGAAGATTCAGCTCCAAACTACTTACTGCGCTTTCTAGGTTGCTCACGGCTGCCTGGAGTTCAGCTTTAGTGGAGCTTTCATTATTATAAGTAGTATTAGCAGCATTAAGAGCAGAAGTATAAGTGCTATTAGAAGCATACTGGTTCAACCCCGTTCCGAGGGGTATCTCATCACAAGCATCAATGGCATTCTTCAGCGCCGTGAAGTAAGGTGTCAAATCCTCGACTTTCGCAGTCATGGTAGCTGTAATGTCAGGATCGACAGCTACAGAGCTTTCGGTAAACAGCATCGGCACACCACCGTCACCATTGCCATCATACGTGATGACAGGACCGGTGTAAGTAGTGCTGACGGACATCGTGTAGCTGTTGCCGGTAGTAGCAATAGTCGCACGAACACGTACTTTAGGAGCTGCAATCTCATCGGCAATACCATCGTCAAGAGTGATGTAGGCTGGTGTGTCAGAGAAAATCCATGTTGCACCGTATGATCCTTTACCCACGGAGGCAAACTGCTGCTTTCCTACATTATACATATAATAGTGGCCGTCCTGCTCTATGAATCCCCAGAGGTTGTTTACATTGGTGGCGTCCGGTGTCGTGCTGCCATACCAAACATATTCGGCATTGTCGTTGGTGGCATCAACGCTGCTGCTGTGTGAAGCGTCATAGACCATAGACCCACGGGCATTCACGATGGTGTAATAAACATCTGTGCGGGGTGTATAGTTGATATTCTCTGTGGCAGTTGCCGTTGCTATGGCTGCTATCAGTGTGTTATAAGCGCTGAGATAGTCGCCTGCGGCATCATCATGGACACCCTGGGCGGTCGTGATTGCGGCGCTAAGTGTAGCTGCTGCCGTGCTGTTGATATAACCCGGGTTGCCAGCTCCGTCAACCAATGCCTGGGCAGAAGCGATGGCGCTGTTGAGCAGGGCTTTATCGCTAACGGTTGCTTCTTCTACAACCCATTTGCCACCGGCATCTGCACGTCCATTGGTTGAATCCCAATATCCGAGATTGCCGCCATTGCCTGCATCATTGATATAGCGATTTGTGCCGGTGAGGCTGCGCAGGTTGAAGCCGTTGCTGTTGGTGATGGCTTCCCAAAGTGTGGCCGTCGTCGCTGAAGGCGTATTGGTCTCCACGAAATTCGGGACAGATCCAGCGTTAAGGTATTTGCCATTGCCCTGGCCTTTGTTGGCAATATAGAGCGCATAGGGGTTGCCGAAGAATGCCCACTTATAGACATCAGTGCGTTCGTTGGACGAGTTTGTGGAGTATCGTCCATTGCCGTCCTTTGCACTGTCGTCAGCGCGCAGGTATTTGGAGCCGCGGATGGTGGCATAGTACCAAGTGGCATCAGCAAAGCTCGTTGAGACGGTGAAGGGGGGAGCGAACGTGCAGGTCACGTTGATTGTGTTGTCACCGTTAGCCATGGTTTCATTGATGTCACTATATGTGCAATACGAACGTTGGAGCGAGCTTGGCAGAGCGGTGATGGTCTCGCCTGGGGTTGTAGCAAACGGGGCTGACGTATAAATCACGCCACTGGCATCAGAGATGACGTATGTGACTGTGCATGGATCTTTTTCAAGGAAGATCTTGAAGGAGGAGATGGCAATACCATTGTTAGGTGTACTTTGCGTAAAGGTAGTGCTTTGTGCAGAGAGACCTGTCACGGATAAGGTGTATTCCTGATCCGTTCCAAAGCTGACGGCTGAACCGCCTGCGGCAGGAGTCAAGGTCTGAGCTGCAGTCTGTGCCCTACCCTTGATTTCGTAGCCTGTAATTACGTAACCGCTTTGGGCGGCAAGGGTGTAGGTGGCGGTTGAACTGCCAGAATAGATATAGCCGTTGGAAACTTGGATATTGTTAGCGCCTACCGACAAGGTTACTTGTGGGTCAGTTGCGGTAGATTCCCATCGGCTGGCCCAAGTTCCACCAGCATTTGTTGCTGTATAGGAGCCTGTACTCGTGCCGTACGTAACGACATAATGCTCAACCTTCACTGTCAAAGCAAGGCTCTCAAAGTGAGCGTCGCTAGAGCTGGCAAGCGCAAAGGTTGTTGTCTGTGCATTGACGTCAACAGACAGCGGTGTGTCAAGGCTTGAACCACTGGCAACAGTCGTGCCAGAGCCGCCGGCAGGAGTGATGGTGATATCCGCCCCTGTTGCTGTACCATTGAAAGTGTAGCCTACGATGACATAACCCGAGGGGGCTGTCAACGTGTAGGTCTGATTGGAATAGATATTGCCATTAGCTGTGTTCATTCCAGTTTGGCCCTCGAAAGTAAGCAAGGGAGTGGACAAGTCAGAAGCTGTGGCTGTTGATTTCCAAGTGGGAGCCCAAGGATCGCTGGACGCCGCGCCGTTCTTCCAATAAACACCATTGGCGGGTAGAACTGTCACGTCCGCTGCCCACGCTCCGCTGCCGCCCAACGTCAGCAGAGCAAACAAAACAAGTAAAAGTTTTCTCATTTTAGTTAGTTTTGAGTAGTAAAAGTTAATTTCTGATTTCCGGGCCAAATTTAGGTAAAAAGTTTGAGATACAAGCAAGAAAATCGGAAAAAAATGATGATGGGACTCATTTGAGTGCTGATATAGGCTCGATGACATTAACACAGGCTTTATGAAAATGTAATAGAAGCTCGTTAGAGTCCAACACCTGCTGGGGAGTGGCACTGGATGTTTAGCCGTCCGTTGTCACTCGTTCTTATGACATATGTCACCCCCATTGGCCATCACACAAGACTGCAAAGACGTGAGCCAATGGAAGTGGACACGTTACAGTTTAGGGACGGTGCCATGAACACTTAGGCGTGATGGCACGAACACTTAGGTGTGATGCCATGAACACTTAGGCGTGATGGCACGAACACTTAGGCGTGATGCCATGAACACTTAGGCGTGATGGCACGAACACTTAGGAGCGGTGCCTTAATGCGTCACATCAAAAGGGCTTGTGGATAATTATGCAGCAGCTGCTATGCGGGTTTAGCAAAAAAAACAGGGAAGCGGTATGAGCAGGAAACGTTTGATTAAAGTTTTGCCCGTGCTACATGAATTCATCATTGTATTTGATCATACCACTCATCAGGAACAGGCTCCAACCATTCGTTGCTTGCCCCTTCTTGCACATCCTTATGGTAAGTCAAATGTTGGAACCATGAATCTCGTGCTGCGCCGTGCCAGTGCTTCTCTTCTGCAGGAATAGCGATGATGGTTCCCGGAGTCATAGGTACTGCAGGCTTACCCCACTCCTGATACCAACCTCTACCAGCTACGCATATCAGCACTTGAACTTGCTTGTGATGGATATGCCAGTTGTTGCGGCAACGTGGTTCGAAAGTGACATTGGCCATGCCGCCTTCCATTTGTGCCAGGTAGCTATTGCCTGTGAAGTACTGGGCATAGGCACTATTGGGTGCGCCCTGAGGCCAAACAGAGAAATCTACGGTCTCCACTGGATTATATGTTCCACCTAAGACAGCTGTCAATGCGCCACGAAGTCGCTCTGCCTCTGCCCCACCAACTTTAGCTTCCAACAGAGCAGGCATTTCCTTCAGGGCTTCGTCGCTTACCCCCATGTTCCTGGCTCCTGATACATGAGCTTTCAACTGCGGTTCGCAACCAGGTAATGCGGAAATAGCCGATACCGTCACCACCTCGCGATCGGCGAAGGTAAGGTTGTTGCGGGCAAAGATATCTCCGAAGAGGTGAGCCTTCAAATAATAATCGGTTTGAGGAGCAAAGGTATAGTTAAAGGGCTGCCCGCCACAGAGCTTTGTCTGAACTGCTGTACCTTGTTTTAGTGCATCGTAGTTCTTAGGCAGTGTGTCCGCCTCAAGCCCTTCGTCCAATCGAAGTCCAGCCTCGGTGCGCTCTTTAATGACTTGCTGCAATGCCCCCAGAGCATTCAGTGAACGAGGGAATCCTGTGTAAGCATAAAGTTGTGAGAGAGCTTCTTTGGCCTCGTTCACGGTCAATCCTTGTGTAAATCCTTCATTCAAGGCTTCCTTAAGTCCGTCGAGATTTCCTTTTGCCTCGTTGGCTGCAATAACCACAAGAGCCTGTTGTTTTGTTGTAAGTGCCATGTCCTGTCCGTTTATTGGCAACGGCATCATGAAGAATGCCGTCAGCATAGTTGTTATTATTATTAAATCCTTCTGGCTTTTCCCTAAAACAGGAAAAACAAAATTACAAAAGTTCATTAGCATAAAACTTATATAACTAACAAGTTACCCATATATAATTAAACATCTAATGAAAAGCATAAATTATTGTCGCCACAGCTCATTTTCATAAAAAAAAACATACTACTCCAGGCTATGTTAAATCTGGCGCTACGATGAGCCGTAAGCAAGAAGGAATCACAAAATCACCTTCTTGCCGTTGGCGATGAAAGCACCATTTGCGGAGCGACCAATGCGGCGACCGTCAAGGCTGTAAAAGGTATTTTTGCTTGTTTGTGCGGGCGCATCGTGGATAGCTGTTATTTCCTCCGTGAACGACAGCGTAACAGCGATATTACTCTGCCCAGCTTTCAGAAACGAACGAAGCTCAGCCTCCGTGAGCCCTTCTATCCGTCCCAGGTGTGTGTAGCTCCAGGAATTCTGGCCATACATTATACAGATGTTGTTGCCATTATAGAGGATGACATCGCCTGCCACTGCATTAATCTGCCGGTTGTCAGTAGGCAACGAGAAGCCTAATGCGCCCCATATTTCGAAGTCACCGTTGGAACTAAGAGTAACGGTGACGGGGCCCTCTTGCAGCCGTTCAACCAAGGCTTTAGTTGCTTCGTTGTTGGTTAGTGCCACACGCTGCGCCTGTCCGTCGATAGTAATAAACATATTCTTAATTTCTGCTGAGGTTTGAAAATCTTGTTTAGCAAGCCACTCGTCCACAAGAGATGGCATGCGGCTACGGTTGCCATCATTGATCCACAGGGCATCACCCATCCAAGTAGCATCAGGCACCAGTCGCCGGCAATCTGCCACCACCTGACCAATACTACTGCTGGAACTCGAAACAACAAGACCGATATGCTTTCCTGCCATCTGAGGACCATAGCTGAAAAGATAAGCCTGCATGATGGCTGCCATCTGGCTCCACCAAAGAGGGGTCACAATGATAATATTGTCGTAGCCCTGCAACGATACCGACACAGGATCGATGGCCGGATAGCTTGCTTCATCGTCGGGGGCTGCTTTGATAGCATTGAGCAGCTGTTTACCTAAGGCATAGCCGTTAGCCTCATAGCGTAGCCCTTTTTCGGCGGGCTTTATCTCTATGACGTCAGCCGTAATCTTACTGGTTAATGCGTCGACAATGTCGCGACAGTTGCCTGTATAGCTGTAGTATGCTACCAGCGTCTTGCCCATGTAGGTCGAAGGTTGTGCGTTTACTTCTGAAGTCTCACTGACACAGGACGCAATCGTCATCATCAGCATCACAGACAGCAATCTGTTTAAGAAAGTTTTCATTGACTTTATCATTTCGTTTATTTGTTATTCCACATCGTTTCAGCCTCTTTGGTAAGGCCTATTGGATTTTTGACGCTGCAAAGTAAAATCTTTTTTTCCATATATTATTTATATGTATTTCGGATTATCTTACCATTTTCACTGATTCGTGCCATTTTCATGATCCGGAAGCTTATATTTACGGCTTTCTGCCTTTATAAATTCATGGTTCACCACATCTCATTCCTCGCACAAGGTTCCTGCCCCTGACCATGTGGCAACCAGAATGAAGGTACAACATTATTGCCTTTTTCTTTTGGCCAATAAAAATAAATGTCTACTTTTGCAACGAATTAAACCACAACAAGCTATGAATATCAAATCTATTCCCTATCTCCTCATCCTTGCAGCATTCCTCGCTGCCTGTAGTAATGTAGATGACTTCAGCGAGATAACTGCTGACGCGACGTCCACCAACCAGCCCCGGCAGCCATTGCCCCAGGACGACCTATTCGCCAGGCGCAATGGCGAGAAAAATCTTACCGGAGCCTGCACGAACCCCGACGACTACAACCGCTACTTCAACGACCCCGTAGTAGCCGAGCACGTCAACAAGCTCATGTGTGAGGCCGACACCAATATGGCCGCCAGCCTCAACGGCGTAGAGATAACCGACGAACATCTGGCAGAACTGAAGGAATATGTCGAGAACACAATACTCTCCACAGAGACAAAGCAGTACGCCAAGATGATGACCATACTCAAATGGATCCGTGCCAACATCAAATACGACTACAACGATCAGGACGCCTACAGCGTATTCATTAATCGTGTAGCTGTATGCCAAGGCTACTCAAACCTTATGGTGGCAATGCTCCACACACAAGGCATCAAAGCTACTGTAGCCACCGGTTTCCTCGCACAGTATGGTGGCCACGCATGGGTCTATGCCCTTGCCGACGGAACATGGTACGTAGCAGACCCTACAAATCGCAATACCGTCTACCGTATGAAGGCCGACATCAATCAGTATAAGTCCACCCTACAGCCTTGGAATATCGATATGCCCCTGGCCCGCGACGACAAATTCGTCTACGACTTCCGCGACAAACACTTTAACATACGCCAAGTGCTCACCTCCGACGAACAGGTCAGCGTGCCCTATGGGGCTCTTGGATATCGCATCACCGCATTCGACCCTATCGACGGCATCAACGAGAACGTGCGTGAGCTTTACCTCAGCCTAAACATTGCCTCCATAGGCCAGTATGCCCTCGGGCTGAAGAACCACGGCCAAAACCTCACCGACATTTATGTTCTCAACGCCGAGAACCACGTCATCAACGAGTTCGACGGATGCGTCTATAGCATAAAATACACCGCTTCTACGAAGAAGACAACCTACCTGAAGCTCCTCTACGTTCCCGGTGCTCGGCGCGAGATCAAATATCCTCCTGTGGCCGAGATTACCAGCAAACTCATCGAAGGCCTCCCAAACGTAGAAGTCATACGCTTCGACGAGAGTACCCTCCACTTCCAGGACTACGCCGTAACTGGCTGTCCCAACCTCAAGGAAATATATATCAACCAGAACGCCACCCTTAGCGGCAAAGCGTTCGACGATCTCCCTGTTGGCTGCACCATAGTCCGCTACGACCCGCTCCAGACTGGCATTCGGCCCATATACATGTAATGCAAACGTTAATGCATGATAATTCCATGAAACAGCAAGCAATGCAAGAACAAGAACGACTGAATATTGTCAATGAATATTTTTTGAGTTTGAAATAGCTATGATCTTCTATTTTTCTGCTACAGGAAACAGCAAACATGTTGCTGAACGATTGGCCTCCGCTCTTCATGAGACGTGATGTCGATTGAGTCTGCCTGAACGGATATCGTGCTCAAGGAGGGAGAGCATCTGGGACTGGTAACTCCGACCCACTGGAATGAACTGCCGATACTGGTTCGAGAGTTCATCCGCAAGGTTAACGTCCACACCACTCAGAAGAACTACGTTTTCACCGTAGCCACCTATGGCATGTTGCAGGGCTTTGTATGTGAAGATGCACGCCGGGAATTCGAGCAACGAGGCATTCGTATGACTGCCGGCTATAGTGTTAAGATGCCGGACACATGGACACCAATCTTCGACTTGAGCAATCCACAAAAGGTACAGAAACAGGTAGATGATGCCGAACCGCAAATCGACCGTATTATTGAGATGATAAAAGGAGGTGTGGAAGGTAACCGCAGCCATCACAGGATGCCTTATTGCCTACATGTAGTTACGGATCGGATGCTCCATTACGAAAGGCAAACTAAGTTTTTCGGTGTGGATGAGAAACGCTGCATAGGCTGCGGGATGTGTGCAAAGAAATGTCCCGTTCAGGCTATTGAAATGCATGATATAGCCCCCAAGAATGAGGTTAACATGACTGGCAAACTACCTGTGTGGACGGCAGAACGCTGTGCAATATGCTTGGGGTGCTTACACCGATGCCCAAAGTTTGCAATCAACTACAACAACAAGACTCAGAAGCACGGGCAGTATCTCCATAGTAAATATGCCAGATGAATAAGGCGAGAAGGGCCTCTGGAAACGGCACAAGAAATTTAACTCTTTCTATATGATGATTATGCCTCAAAAGTTCAATCGACCACTTCGATATAGAAGCTTACAGGGCGAAAACCATCATTGCAGCTGATCATGGCACTCATGGGATTCTGCATCCAACCTTCATAAAAGTTGCCTTCACCTCGTGCTAGTGCTTCCACAAACTCGTGCATAGACGACCAAGCAGAAGGACACATCCCTTCGGGACATTTTGCATCAACGGAAAGCCACGTCTGCCCTACCCTGACATCACAGGGATGCTCGATAGGGTTTTCGTATTTCGCCATCAAATCAGTGTATTCCGTTTGGCGGACAACTGTAATTCGCACTTTATTCATCGTCAACGAACAATGGCTGTGCTTCGCATGTCATGTCAAGACGACGAAAGCACAGGAGTATCAATGAAAAGGCTATATTTATTAAAGAGGCTGTATACAGACAATTAATACTTGTAGAAATTATACTTCTGACGAAGCTCTTCCTGTTTTTCTGCGGGAAGTGACTTAAAATAGCCACGCCAACTAGGACAGAAATTAATCTGCCACCGCCAGAAGCGTCCTATGAGCGACTTAGGATTCTTTTCGTACTGAGCACGTAGCTTGCAGTTTTCACAAGGATATTTCATATTGAAAAGTTTGGTAATAAAAACGGAATATGAACATAGAAATATGACAGACTGTTCACAGCCATCAAACAGCCTCAGGAATCCAGCAATTAAAGAAGCGAAGCACGCGATCGTGGCTGTAGCCTTGTCCTTCTTCAAGGAAACTCGAATCCTGGATATGTATGACCTCTCCCTTTTCATTAAGAATCACGAAAACAGGAAAGCCAAAACGAGCCGGATTGTTTAGCCGTTTCATCAACATCGAGGCCTCAGTTGAATTATCCACTTTACGAGGGTCGTAGTTGACATGAATATATACATAATGCTGAGCTATGACATTGGCTATAGCCGTGTCTTTTTCTATAAAATCGGCAAAACGCAAGCACCAAGGACACCAATTACCGCCCACCTGACATACCACATGCTTTTTCTCTGCTTGTGCTTTCGTTATCGCCTTGTCAATCTGCTCAAGAGGGTTGACGTTTTCGTCATAGACCTTTTTCAAGGCTGTCTGAGCATTCACACTGATGAACAATGTCATCATCAAGAATATTGATAACACCTTGCGCATAATAGATAATAGATGGGTAATATTTGATTATTGGGTTCGTTAAAAGCTGCTACGACATCGAAATTTTATGGCCACAAAAATAAATAAAAAGAATGAATGATGAGCAAATTAAGATGATTCTATTGCTTTTGATCAAACTTTTTATGATTTTTTGAGATGTTGAATGACAGTAGCATCATGCTAAACGAAAAAGAAGTCGTGTATGTTCTACTTGCCGGCTACTATCTTTTGCAATTCATCGAGCATTGTAGCAGGAAGCGCAAAACGCTTGTCGGGTGAATCCACGTGTAGAGCAGCAAGAAAATGAGGAAGCTCTTTCTTATAGACTTCCTTCATGTGGAGGTTCGCTTCATTGGCATCATGATGAAATGAGTAGGTGATGTTGGCCATACGATCAGCTAATTTTATAAAAGGTGCGTATGGCACCTCACGTATACCTTGATAGTAGTGTTCGCCGGCTCTCTCTGCACGGGTTCGTCCTTTGTCGTTTGTTAACGCATAGACGATCTCAGTTGACATAAATGCTTGTTCCTTACTCATCAACTCACGAGCAACAGCCATAACATCATTATACGTGAGGCGGGCATCTTCTATACTATCATGATAATAAGCACCAAAGAAGATAGGCAACACATCATCTTCAGATGCACACACCTCATGGCCATAACGACGGACAAAGGAGACGACCATGTCGAGGTGATAGCCGTAAGGATGAATTTTATCATAGGTCTGATTAACATTTTCATGAACAGCATGGGCAGAGTGCTTTATCTGCTCAATCTTATTGGAGTATTTACTGATGCTATTCAAAAAGAGTTGTGCAGTCATAGGCTAATTGAATAAAGAGATTCCAAAAACAAAGTTGAAAAGGTGATAAAAATGTAAGGCTCAAAAACACTGGATGAGTCATAACAGCAACGCTTCAAGCCTGTCAACAGCCGAAGCGAGGTCGTCGTTAAAATGCAGATGATCGAGAAGAAAATCAGGACGTCCACAAGAGATAATGGATAACAGTATTGGATTCATGCTCTCGACATACGATGCAACAGCCCACTCTATGTCGTCGCGTTGCCATTGTAGAGACGAATGGATATACACATTCCGCTTCTGATGAAAGAAACTGTAAGCTGTTTCTATACTGTCCTTCAGCTCTGGAAGCACGACATTTTTCTGAAACTGGTCCAGATTGTTATCCATTATCATTGGTCAAATCCTATTGGTCTGAACTGCTTTTGCGCTTCACAATAGACGTAACCATTGTCAGCCAGATAAGATTTCATCTCATCAACATTACGATCGAACGCATAACAGAGAGATTCGATAGAATCGTACTCTTCATCGCGGAGAAACATGTTTACGGTAGACACCAACATTGCGGCATCATGGGGCAAATAATCCATTTTTGAAAAGGTTTTAATCAATTATGAGTTTTTAACAGTTCTATTACTTCTGTAATGAGTTTATGTCAATATATTTGCAGCAAGATAAGTAACAAAAATTATGTACGCATGAAAAAATTATTATTAAGTTTCATGATATATATTGCGTTATTCCCAGCAGTAGTAACTGCGCAGACGATTCGCAATAGCAGCAATGCATCCATAGCCAGGATTGAAAGTGACGGAACCGTTCGAAACAGCAGCAACTCCGTAGTGGCTCGCATTAGCAGCAGCGGCGACATTCGCGATAGCAGCAACAGGTACTTAGGCAAGGTTGAGAGCGACGGCACCATACGCAACAGCGGCAATTCATACGTCGGAAAAGTGGAACAGGATGGCACCGTCCGCAACAGCAACAACGCCTGTATTGGTAAGGTGAGCCCAGACGGTACAGTTCGCGATAGCAGCAATCGTACTATAGGCTATGCCAAAGGGGTTCCTACACGCTATGCAGCCTTGTACTTCTTCTTTTCGCAGCTGTGATAGCAGATTGCCTTTCATCTCTTTGCGGGCTCTACTGCCGCAAGACCAAGAATGCCTGATGGATATATCATGCCGATGCATCACCAACCTTTATATGCTTGATAACTCGGCACGGATTACCTACAGCGATACTATTGGAAGGCACATCACGGGTAACCACAGAACCAGCACCGATGGTGACGTTGTCACCGATGGTAACTCCAGGTAATATAGTAACACTGCCGCCTATCCATACATTATCACCAATGTTAACTGGATTAGCCCATTCTTGACGGGTATTGCGTTCCACTGGGTCTGTACTGTGGCATGCTGTATATATACTCACGTTTGGGCCTATGAAACAATCGTCGCCTATGGTCACGTATGCCTCATCCAAAACGGTAAAATGGAAATTAGCAAAAAATCGCCGGCCCACTCTTATATGCTTGCCATAGTCGCAGTAAAAGGGCTGGTTTATAAACACTTTGTCATCCGCTACAGATCCTAAGATTTCCTTGAGCATAGCAGTGCGCGAGGCACGGTCCGTTGGACGAATAGCATTGTATTTTTGCAAAAGATCCTTCACTTCATTGAGCTCGCGAATAAGTTCCTCGTCAATGGCGGAATAAACTTGCCCCGCTAACATTTTTTCTTTTTCCGTCATGCAGCCAACACTTTTCCTTATTATTTAATAAAATTAGTACGCACGGGAGGCTCCAGATCGGGATGACCGTCAACGGCAACATTCAAACGCTTGATCATCCAGGCCATATTACGTCCAAGTGTGCGCATCGTCTGCATACCCTCCTCATCTTGAGCCACCTGACCCGGAGTCTGACCATAAGCCATGTTCCAATATTGAGAACTTACTACTGGCATGTTGAGAATGGTAAAATACTTGTTCAATCGGTCAAAGGCAGCTGATGCACCGCCACGACGACAAACCACCACACTGGCCGCCGGCTTAAAACGGAGGTCTGCACCCAAAGAATAGAAGACACGATCAAGCAACGAACATAACGAGCCATTGGGGCCGCCATAATAAACTGGAGAACCTACGATAAGCCCGTCTATGCCATCCTTAACTGCACGGAAAACACTGAAATACAAATCATCACGAAAAGTGCACCGACCAGTGCGTCCACACATTCCACAAGCAATACACCCCTGTACAGCGCGCTTGCCAATGCTAATAATTTCAGTTGATATGCCTTCAGTCTCCAATGTGATTGCCACCTCGCTGAGTGCCCTGAAAGTATTGCCTTTCTCATTGGGACTGCCATTAATTAATAAAACCTTCATGCCTAAATACTAAAATGTTTTTGTTGAATACGAGTACAAAGATAGAGAAGTTACCATTATTAATCAAACAATAGAAGCAAATTCATACAAATTAAAAAATAAAATAGCCAAAACGCTTGGCCAAACAAGAGAATAATATTACCTTTGCAGCCGATTTAGGACTGACGGGGCTTAGTAAAGAGGTACCACGAAGGTTGCCCGCCTCCCAGTGAAATCCGTTAAATACATAATAATCAAAGATGTACGCAATCGTAGAGATTAACGGTCAGCAGTTTAAAGCTGAAGCAGGCAAGAAGCTGTTTGTGTATCACATTCAGGGTGCCGAAGCACAGCAGACTGTTGAATTTGAGAGAGTGTTGTTGGTAGACAACGAAGGCGCTATCACCGTAGGTGCTCCTGTGGTAGAGGGCGCAAAAGTTGTTTGCGGAGTCGTTTCACCATTGGTTAAAGGCGATAAAGTACTCGTCTTCCACAAGAAACGCCGCAAAGGCTATCGTAAGCTCAATGGCCATCGCCAACAGTTTACAGAGTTAACTATCAAGGAAGTTATTGCTTAACCACTAAAACAACTAAGAAACATGGCACATAAAAAAGGTGTAGGTAGTTCAAAGAACGGCCGCGAGTCTGCAGCACAAAGACTCGGTGTTAAGATTTTTGGTGGTCAGCAGTGCGTGGCTGGCAACATTATTGTTCGCCAACGTGGCACACAACACTATCCCGGCAAGAACGTCGGTATGGGCAGCGACCACACTCTGTATGCCCTTGTTGACGGGGTTGTTACCTTCAAGAAAGGACGACTTGACCGCTCAACTGTTTCCGTAGAACCCGTAGGCGAAGCATAATGGTCTGATGAAACAGGCCATGGTGTTTGCCGCCGGTCTCGGCACACGGCTTAAACCGCTTACCGACACGATGCCTAAAGCACTCGTGAAGGTAGGCGGTTTTGCGTTATTACAGCATAATATCTCGAAGCTCAAAGCGAATGGATATGAACATATCGTTGTCAATATCCATCATTTGGGGCAGCAAATTATCGATTTCATCGCAAAGAACGACAACTTCGGCATTGACATTCAGATAAGCGATGAGAGATCTCAACTTTTAGATACAGGTGGGGGACTAAAAAAAGCGAGAATGTTATTTAATACTGACAGCCCTATATTGATTCATAATGTAGACATTCTCTCAGACCTCGACTTACAGGCTCTGACTGCCCAAGCTGCAGAAAAGGCCGCATCAGTATTGGCCATCTCAGAAAGAGAAAGTGCAAGCGGCAGATATCTTTTATTTGACAAAGAGCTACGACTCATCGGATGGACAAACACTCATACCAGAGAAATCCGTTCACCTTTCAAAGATGCAACTGAACGGACTGCCATAAAAGCACCTTTCGCTGGTATACACGTGTTCCAACCAAGCATGTTTGAACTCATGAACGATTGGCCTGACAAATTTAGCATCATGGACTTTTACCTAAAGGTCTGCAAAGAGAGACCCATCTATGGTGTGTATTCAAGGGCACATATTTTAGATGTTGGCAAGGCAGACAGTTTGACTGAAGCTGAACAATTCCTCAAAATGTATCATGCCACCAACGTAATAAAGGATTAACACGATAACCCACTCAAGCCTATGCAAAAGATTATCATTTTAGATTTCGGTTCGCAGACGACTCAATTAATTGGCCGTCGAGTTCGCGAGTTAGACACTTTTTGTGAAATATTGCCTTACAACAAATTTCCTAAGAACGACCC
Organism: Prevotellaceae bacterium UBA4372; assembly: GCA_002391275.1. Taxonomy (GTDB): domain Bacteria; phylum Bacteroidota; class Bacteroidia; order Bacteroidales; family Bacteroidaceae; genus Physcousia. Next base: position 17,826 of record DGSC01000047.1, read on the forward strand.
AGACGTCATCGGAGTAATACTCAGCGGGTCCCCCTTTAGTGTCTACGATCCAGAAGCTTTCAGCATAGACCTGTCAGAGATTAGAGGACGCTACCCTATTTTAGGAATATGCTATGGCGCACAATTCATGAGTCACACCTTAGGTGGACGAGTTGAACCGGCACCGTCACGAGAATATGGACGTCAGCATTTAACAGCCATCGACCTTGAGAACCCACTATTCCGTGATTTCGTCAAAGGATCACAAGTGTGGATGAGCCATGGTGATACAATCACTGCTTTACCTCAAGGCTTTAAGCCAATAGCCTCGACAGAAACTGTTCAATTCGCGGCATACCAATCAGAGGGAGAAAAGCTATGGGGTGTACAATTTCATCCCGAAGTCTTCCATTCCATTCAAGGTTCTGTTCTTCTACGAAACTTTGTCGTAGATATATGCGGGAGCCATCAAGACTGGAGTGCTGCATCTTTTGTTGAGGCTACCGTGGCTGAATTGAAAGACCAGTTAGGAAATGACCGTGTCATTTTAGGACTGTCTGGCGGCGTTGATAGTTCTGTTGCCGCCGTACTCATCAGCAGGGCTATAGGCGACAGACTCACGTGCATCTTCGTTGACCATGGCATGCTACGCAAGAATGAGTTTCAACAAGTTATGGAAGACTACAAGGTGTTAGGTCTGAACGTCATTGGCGTCGATGCTTCTGAAAAGTTCTTCAGCGACCTTGCCGGAGTCACTGACCCAGAACAAAAACGTAAGATTATCGGCCGCGATTTCGTCGAGATTTTCAATGCAGAAGCCAAGAAAATAAAAGATGCCAAGTGGCTCGCCCAGGGTACCATTTATCCAGACCGTATAGAGTCGCTCAACATCACAGGTAAGGTCATCAAGAGCCACCATAACGTCGGTGGACTGCCTAAAGAAATGAACCTACAGCTCTGCGAACCCTTGAAGTGGCTCTTCAAGGATGAGGTGCGACGTGTGGGACGCCAGATGGGCATGCCCGAGCATCTCATCACGCGCCATCCATTCCCAGGTCCCGGCTTAGCAGTACGTATCTTGGGCGACATCACACCCGAGAAGGTGCGTATTCTTCAAGATGCTGATGATATCTTTATACGCGGCTTGCGCGACTATAAAATCAAGCTCTCTGGTGAGGAAGCTCGTAAAGTGTTGGCTGCCGGAGTACCTGTCGCGATGCAAGATGGCGAGATTGAAGTCTCTCTCTACGACCAAATATGGCAAGCTGGTGCTATTCTGCTCTCAACAGTTCGCTCTGTAGGTGTCATGGGCGATGAGCGTACCTACGAACATCCTGTTGCTCTACGCGCCGTAACCTCCACAGATGCCATGACTGCCGACTGGGCCCATCTACCATATGACTTCATGGCCAATATCAGCAACGAAATCATCAACAAAGTACGTGGCGTCAACCGAGTCTGCTACGATATCTCTTCTAAACCACCAGCCACAATCGAGTGGGAGTAATACCATGTGAAGAGGATACTAAAGAGAATCACATATTATGTTATTGAATATTTTAAGCGCAAGTCGATCGACTTGCGCTTAAATTTTGTCCAAGGAATTATTTTCACTTAGCATAAAGCCTGTAAGAATTACGCAAGGTAACAAGCGGCTTCATTTCACCTCTTCTGATATTGAAATTCCGGAAAAACAAAGTCTACTGAACACACTATAAAAATGAACCTATGTTTGTGAGCCGATTCACATAGATTCTCGGAGCGATGAACATAGGTTAATCGGCTCGCGAACATAGGTTCGTAAAAAAACAGTTTTGATGTTAAGTAAGAATCATTGTCAGCGATTGCCGTGATCTATACCATAACCAAACAAAGCAAAATCACCTCGCAGAGGATCGTCTGGAAATATCAGAGAAAGTTTCTCTGTTAAGCGTTTACAGGTATTCATCGATGCTGTAGAACAATTGAGAAGTCCTATACGACGTGCTTCCTGCAAGACATGTGTGTCAAGAGGAATCAGCAATGAGCGACGATCTATGAAGCTCCAAATACCTAAATCCACGGGAGAATCAGGTCGCACCATCCATCGCAAGAACATACACAAACGTTTGCATGCGGATGTCGTATTTTTAGGAATTACGCCACCAGAGCCATGTTCGCGAAAATATTCGCAGATAGCGACTATGGCCGAATATCCATCGTTAGCACGAATTCTAACATAATCACCCAAAGAGCCGTATTCCTTCAAAAGTAAAGAATAAGTGTTCAGGAAGACATAAAAAGAAGAATAGGTGAACAGACGATAGAAACAACGCGTGTCATTAGCATTGAAGAAATGTGCAAAAGAACCTGAACGTATCCATTCATCCATTTCTCCACTAGAACTTTCTAAAATACGTGCAATCTTCGGAAGAAATTGGCCACGATTCCCGTAACTTAAAGAAGAAGCTACAAAAGCCATCGCTTCTTGATTGCGCAAGCCCTTGACTTGATGCATGAACCAAGAAGGATCACCAACTATAAAGTCTGAAGACTCATAGTAATTTGCATATCCCATCAATAACTGACTCACGCTCATCTAAGAAAAGGTCGTATTTGTGTAACAAAAAAAGTGAGATCAATTAAACTTGACCTCACTTTTAATCTTTGAATGCTGGAAACAGCATCGTGAAGAGGAGGAGACTCGAACTCCCAC
>DGSC01000038.1:0-40747 GCA_002391275.1 Prevotellaceae bacterium UBA4372
ATTTTTAGCGGACAGCAATAATAAATATCTTCTATTTCAAAAGTATCATCCAAATAGTGTAATCCAGTGTTGCATCCGTCTCACACTTTCATCTCCGAATTTGCTCAGACTTATAAGAGTTTGTTCGTTGGTTCGTTCCTCATCAAGATGTGTCTTTGAGAAGAATTTATCAGCGTAACAGATGATCTGTTCCTCGATGGTTTCAGGTGATAAGTCAATGTGGGGTAGGGGGAGGTCCTGACTCTTGATGGTTTCTACGGTTAACCCGGTTCCTGTGTGGCGTTCAGCTACACGGGCATGGCGTGGAAAGCCTTCGCGCCTTAGCAATTCACCTCCCAGGATTCCATGACAAATATAAGGCTTTTCTCCAAAACAATGAATCTTCGGAGCGTTGGTCAAGTATATACCAATGTCATGAAGCATAGCGGCTTCCCAAATAAATTCGGTGTCAGCATTTAACTCTGGATGTTTTAATGCAACATTCAAAGCTTTTTCAGCGACGCTTCGGCTGTGCCTGATGAGGATGTCTAAAAGAACGGGATTATCTGAATAATATCTTTGTATTATCTGTTCAACCATTTTTTTCCGTTTTTAATCATTATACCCTTGCTGCTTTTTTGCCATGGCATACCATATAAATCGAAAGCATCATCAGTGTACATTTCACTGGTCAACGACTTCACGGCCGTTGCTTGTGGCGTGTCGAATTCTACCGATGCTTGGACAGCCCAAGGGCTTCGGAGAAGAAAATGATAGTGTGTCGCGGGTTTGAGCTTGCTGAATTTTACCTTCAATGTAGAATGTTCGTTAGCGGGAAGATCCAGCACGTCGAAGTGCCTGAAATCTTCAGCTTCCTGACCTTCGGGGTAAAGGCAATAAAAGATAATAGCACTTCCGTAAGCATCAGTACTTAGATTGTTCACATCAACAGTGAAGGTTGCTGTGAAATGGGAACCATTCTCTTCAGGATTAAGTTCATATTGCAGATTGCTCCAATTGATTTTGGCTGTTTTTCCCTTTTCTACAGTTATAGGAATAGAATAACAAATCGTTGAATCGTCGTGGGATATGCCAAAAATGCGATCTCCAGCTTCATGAAACATGGTGTAAGTGCGTTGTGTCTTTGTGCTTCCTGCTGGAATCGTTATGGCAGAAATCCCAATGTAATCGGCTTGCTCAAAAATTGCGGTATCAGTCGGCAGGTACGTAAAGAGCTCGTAGGTATACGTTACGTCATTGGTACTATTGTTTACAAATGTAAGGTCAATCGCCGTATACCCTTGGTTCTCTGGTGTACGGAGGAACTCATGGCGGATGATGTCAATGCCTAAATCATTGATGTCCAAAGAGTCGGCAGATAGAGGTCGGGCTTCTTTAGAAGGATGCAGGAAGAGTGCACCTTGATTAGAGAAAAAGCCATAAGCGATACCATTGGGTAGAAGGTCTGTTGTCTCCCATGGGTTAAGCCAATCTAAGTCGTACCATCCATCGTAGTACCCATCGTATCCCCAATTGATATGATAATATCCTCTGCTGTCAATGCCGTCAATGTTAAATGCATGTCCCGACATTTCCATATTGTGTCCAACGTATGCGATGGGTCGTCCGTTGATTAGTTCATGTTGAAGCATAGCATGCCATTGGTCAGGAGAATACAGAACTCTGTCAACCCATTTCACCATTCCGTAACCAAAAGCCTTCTTCAGCGGCTCTACAGCATTATATGTGCTGGCGCCGGAGGAGCCTGGAGTATAATGCATTTTGACAGCCATCCCAACGGCAAGAGTCGTTAATGCTATGGCCTGGCCTTGTGCTTCAGTCCAACCATTACGATAGTCCGATAAATAATTGTCCCAATCAAAACGAGTTCCTTTTGGTAGGTCGGTAATAGTGTAATTATCCGTGCTCCATCCAAAAAGAGTATCCTGTAGCGCTTCAGGATATTTATAGTAAGCCAAGATCTGTTCGATACTTTCTGCAACGCAACCTGACGCGCACGGGCTGGAAGACACTCTGCCGTCGGCATACGTATAAGTAGGGCAGAGTAGATTGTATGGCTCATCTTGGCCTCTTATTGATTTTAAGAGCGGTCCGATGTCAGAATTATTAGTAGTAGATGCTTTTAAGGATGCTCGTTTTCTGTAATGTGATAATGCTGGAGATTGATTCCGTTTTACTATATCCAATTGTCTAGTTCCGACTAATTGCCGAAGCGCCGGAGGCATACATTGTCCGACTTTGATGTCGTGACCCACGACATCATTATCAAAGACCAAGTCAACCTGTGCATGAAGCGTGGCGCTTGCAAATAGTAGTAGTAATGTCGCAAACAGATTTCTGGATATCATTAGCGTAATATCACTCAGCAGGAATGAATGTTAATCCTTCCTCCGTTAGGCAATCTTTAATTGCAGAGAAGGGCAGGACAATGAATGGGCGCCCGTATGCATAGGCTGTAATTTCATACTCTTGATAGATGAAAGCTATTCCCTCGCGTGTAATCCATGGCTGCGTTGTAGGAAGAGGCAGCCCATAAGACAACTCATTTTCAGGAGTATCTGGGTCATCTATTAAAATAAGATGCTCGTACAGAGCTGAATCTGTAGTGATGACGTTTTCTTCGTATTGATTAAAGAATGCTATCAATCCGTTCTTTAACAAAGCTCTCAGCTCATCCGTCTTAGACTTATGGAACATCTCCCATGAGAAAATCTTGCCATCCTGCCGCCGGAAGCTTTTGCCTTCATGATACTGACTCCCGTGTGCGCCACCTAAATACACGTCGTGTTCCAACGTGAATGTAAGATACTCATTTTGTTGTTCTTCGAGCGCTATGGTTAGGTTGTTGCTATATCCGCCTGCATAACCATCCTCAGCCAATTGACGAACTTCTTCCTCCATCTTCTGCAAGCCTTTTCTGCCGTACGTGGTTACAACATCTTCGCCAAAAAGCTCTTTCTCGCCGCTTACTTTGAAAGTGCTGTCGATAGGTTCGTCATTGAAATCAGCGACACATCTTTGACGAATTTCCTGACACAGCCATGTCAAAACGCTTTGAGCAACTTCGCTGCTGTCGTTGTCTGCAGGGAAATCAGCTTTTATATCTTGATAGGCTGTCGCTTCAAGACTATTAATGCTGTCTACAAATTCTACGGTGCAGTATGAAGGAGCGTCAACGCTGTCTGAAGGGTTGTCTCCTAAACCAGAAATACGCTTCCAGTCACATGATTGCAGCCAAAGAATGTTTATCAGTAACGCGAAAGGGAAAATTCTTGAAAACTTGTTCATCAGCGTTGGATTTTAATTGCGGGCATCCTTGATGATTTCAAAGCATTCTTTGCATTTCTGTGTAATATAGTGCCAATCGTTGGCCGCAATTACCTCTTTTGGGAAAAGCTTAGAACCCATGCCAACACAGAATACACCAGCCTTAAACCAGCTTGTCAGATTCTCTTTGTCTGGCGAAACCCCTCCTGTAACCATAATCTTGGACCAGGGCATTGGAGCTTTGAGTCCCTTCACCATATTGGGACCATAGACATCTCCAGGGAAAAGTTTGGTGAGATCACATCCTAATTCCTGTGCACTGCCTATTTCACTTATGGTGCCACATCCCGGGCAATAGGGAATCAGACGCCGGTTGCAAACAGGAGCAATATCAGGGTTGAAAAGAGGACCGACAACAAAGCAAGCACCCATTTGAATGTACATTGCAGCAGTTGGTGCATCTACCACAGAACCAATTCCTAAAGCCAGTTCTGGACACTCGGTAGCTGCGAACTTTACACATTCAGAGAAAACATCCTGAGCGAAATCGCCGCGATTAGTAAATTCGAAAGCACGTACACCTCCATCATAACATGCTTTGATTACTTTCTTTACTATTTCTACATCTTTATGATAGAACACAGGCACCATGGGTGCCTCGTTGATTTTGGCTAATACGGCCAATTTATCGAATCGTGCCATTTGATTGTAAAACTTGAAGTTGTTAATTGTAAAATATAACTGACGATAGAATGCAATTTATCGTTGTACACGACCGTTAGCATTTCCTTGTGCGAGAGCTTCAACTTCGTCAGCACTGACAAGATTAAAATCTCCGTTGATGGTATGTTTCAGGGCACTGGCTGCTACAGCAAACTCCAATGCTTCGCCTTGAGTGGCTTTTGTGAGTAAGCCGTGGATAAGACCTCCTGAGAATGAGTCGCCACCTCCGACACGGTCTACGATGGGTTCGATGTCATAGCGTTTGGATTCATAAAATTCGTTTCCGTCGTAGATCAAGGCCTTCCATCCGTTGTGAGTTGCCGAGAAGCTTTCACGAAGTGTAGATACTACATACTTGAAGCCAAACTCGTTCCTCATCTGCTTGAATATGCCTTGATATCCAGCCGCATCAGTTTTACCTCCTTCAACATCTGCGTCGGGCTTGAATCCAAGACAGAGCTCTGCATCTTCTTCGTTTCCAATGCATACATCCACGTATTTCATAAGCGGCCGCATGATGCTTATTGCCTTTTCGCTGGTCCAAAGCTTCTTGCGGAAATTCAAGTCTACACTAACTGTTACATTGTGGCGTTTGGCCGCTTCACAAGCTAAGCGTGTGAGCTCGGCAGCTTTGTCGCTGATAGCCGGTGTGATACCACTCCAGTGGAACCAGTCGGCATCTTTCATTATCTCGTCAAAATCGAAATCGTTAATGGATGCTTCTGCTATAGCGCTGTGAGCTCGATCGTAAATGACCTTTGACGGTCGCATGGATGCGCCAGTCTCAGCATAATAGAGCCCTATGCGGTCGCCACCTCTGGCAATATATTGGCAGTCCACTCCATAGCGTCGCATAGCATTTAAAGCTATCTGGCCAATTTCATGTTTAGGCAACTTTGAAACGAAGCATGCGTTGTGCCCATAGTTCGCCAGTGAAATGGCTACGTTAGCCTCACCGCCGCCGGGGATAATTCTGAAACTTTCACTCTGAATAAAACGATCATTCCCTTGTGGGGAGAGACGCAACATTAGTTCTCCAAATGTTATGATTTTAGCCATGATATATAATGTTTAATATTTATTCTTAAAATTTGCTGCAAATATATGAAGATTATTTGAATTTTTAGTCTAAATAACAAAATAAGTTATTATTAAATCCTATTTTCAAAAAAAAAGCATTCTTCCGGCTTTTAATTCAGATAAATAAGCTTACCTTCGCGACATGGATATAAAGGGCATTCTTTCGCTGAGTCCCATAGCATTTTTTTTGTTGGTTTATGTGGGCGTTAGTCTTGTGGCGGGCGATTTCTATCGTGTCCCGCTTACTGTGGCTTTTCTGTTGTCGAGTGTATATGCTATATGTGTGACTACAGGGAAATCCTTGCGTGAGCGCATTCACATCTTTTCTTCGGGAGCCGGCCATGTTGACATTATGTTGATGGTATGGATATTCCTTTTGGCTGGTGCTTTTGCATCCTCGGCAAAAGCCATGGGAGCCATTGATGCCACTGTTCAACTTTCACTTCAATTTCTTCCTGACAACTTGCTGCTTGCCGGGTTGTTTATATCAGCATGCTTCATCTCTATGAGCATAGGGACGAGCGTAGGTACAATCGTCGCCTTGGTTCCTATTGCTGCGGGTATTGCTAATGCCACTCAGGTCAGCGTTCCCTTCGTTGTGGGGGTGGTTGTTGGGGGCGCATTTTTTGGTGATAACCTCAGCTTCATTTCTGATACGACCATCATGGCTACACGCACTCAAGGCTGTAAGATGAGTGATAAGTTCAAGGTCAATTCGCAGATTGTTATCCCCGCAGCGTTGCTGGTTTTGCTTCTTTATATTGTCATGGGAGCAAGCATTCATTCGGTTCCAAGCCTTCATGAAGTGAATATGCTCAAAGTGCTGCCTTATATTGTAGTTCTTGTCACAGCAGTAGCTGGCGTAGATGTAATGGTTGTACTTCTGGTCGGTATTCTTATGAGCGGCATTATAGGCATGTATTATGGTTGCTTCGATGTCCTTGGCTGGTTCGGTGCAATGGGTGAAGGTGTAATGGGTATGAGCGAGCTTATAATAATTTCGATGTTGGCAGGAGGGCTCATGGCCCTTATCCGCCATAACGGTGGCATAGATTTTGTTATCAGTCTATTGACGAACCGTATCCGCAGCACTCGTGGAGCGGAACTAACGATAGGAGGTCTTGTCGTATTCACGGACTTCTGTACTGCCAATAATACAGTTGCTATCCTCACGATTGGACCGATAGCTCGCGATATTGCCCTGCGCTACAACGTGGATTTAAGGAAGAGCGCCAGCCTTCTTGACACCTTTTCCTGCTTGGCTCAGGCTGTTATTCCTTATGGCGCCCAACTGCTTATGGCTGCAAGTCTCGCTGCTATTTCACCAGTAGAGATTATACCCTATTTATATTATCCTTTCACTATGGGTGCTTTCGCACTGCTTGCAGTTCTCTTCCGCTTTCCCCGAAAATATAGCTCAAGTGAAACCATAAAATCATGATTTGTAAATACCTAAAAGTTCAGATAATATGACAAATACGTCCGCAGATATAATTTTTCGCTACTTTCCCAATCTTACAGAGGAACAACGCAGACAGTTTTGCGATTTGGATGCTTTATATAAGGATTGGAATTCCAAGATCAATGTTATTTCCCGTAAGGATATAGATAATCTGTACGAACACCATGTCTTGCACTCCTTGGGCATTGCAGAGATCGTTAATTTTAGCAATGGAACACGTGTCATGGATTTAGGAACAGGCGGAGGTTTCCCAGGAATACCGCTTGCAATAATGTTTCCTGAAGTCCGTTTCCACCTTGTTGATTCCATAGGCAAGAAAATCCGTGTCTGTGAAGCGGTTGTTGAAGCTTTGGGACTTTCCAACGTGACTACACAACATGCCCGGGCAGAGGAAATCCGCTTCAAAGAGAAGTTCGATTTCGTCGTCTCTCGAGCCGTGATGCCTTTGGCCGATCTTGTAAAGATTTCACGCATGCATCTTTCCCGCGTCGTTCATAATGCCTTGCCCAATGGCTTGATTGCCCTCAAGGGTGGCGAACTTGAGCGCGAAGCATCTTTCGTGAGTCATACAAAACTCATAACCCCACTCTCTGATTACTTTAAAGAGGAATATTTTGAAACTAAAAAAGTTGTTTACGTACAATGCTGAAAACTTTTACTTTCAATCCTTTAGCAGAGAATACGTACGTCCTCAGCAATGAAGACGGAGAGGCTGTAGTCATCGATTGTGGAGCTCTATATCCTAATGAACAGGAGGAGATGGTGGCTTATTTTACAGCTCACAAGCTCACACCTGTTGCTCATTTGCTTACTCATGCTCATTTCGACCATGTTTTTGGTGCCGACTTTCTCTATCAGAATTATGGCCTGAAGCCTTGCGTGCATGCTTCTGACCTTCCTTTGTTGTCGAATATTCAAGAACAGATGAGGGCATTGATAGGACATTCACTAAGGGTGGCATCTCCACCCGTGGGCGATTTGCTCGAAGAAGGCAAACCTGTTGTTAAAGGTGGATTCTCTTTTGACGTTATCCCTTGTCCTGGTCATACCCCTGGCGGTGTCTGCTTATATGTTGCATCCCAGAAGCTTGTGTTTTCGGGTGATAGTCTTTTCCGCGAAAGCATAGGACGCACTGATTTCCCTGGAGGCAATCATTGGCAACTAATTAAATCGTTGCATACTATTATAAAAAAGCTTCCGGGCGACACGATGGTTTATCCTGGGCATGGGCCTGTGACATCGATAGCTCATGAGTGTGAGTTCAACAACTTTTTAAACTAAGTGTACAGCTTTTTCTCTGGCTTTATTTAGCACGCCAGCGAATAAATAGATGACTCAACTTTCGCAGGTTACAGTTTCGTTAGGTTCTCAAGCCTGTATGGGCCTTTCGCTTTCTGGTTTTAATGTGGAATCGGCAACCGTATTTTGCGGAAGGAATAAATTTCAAAGCATAACTTTATAACCTAAGAAATATATACGCCTAAGGGTTCAGCCCGATGCGGCCAGCCGCATCGGCTAATTAGGTTGGCCGCATCGGGCTGAGCGGCCAACCTAATTTTTTGATGTGCTTTCTAACCAGTCGTCGATAAGGCGGCGAGCAATTGAAGCTTTGTCGGGTATGGATGGCAAGTTGTCGCGGGTGAACCAGCCGCCAGATGCGAGTTCTTCTTTTTGCAGACGTAACTCTCCACTGTCGTATTCTGCTGTGAATCCTACCATGAGTCCGTAGGGGTAGGGCCATGGCTGCGAACCGAAGTAGCGTAGGTTCTTGATGCGTAAACCGGTTTCTTCGCACACCTCACGCTCTACACATTGTTCGAGCGACTCGCCGGTCTCAAGGAATCCGGCGACGAGACCATAGTGGTTGCCTCTGAAGTTGCGGGCGTGTACGAGCAGGATGCGGTCATTGTGTAAGATTCTCACAATAATAGCGGTGGCTACTGAGGGCCACCATTCTTTGCCACATTCGGGACATTTCTTGCTAATCTCAGTCATCCAACGGGTAGGGGAACCGCAACAACCGCAATAACGTGTATTCTGATCCCAATAAAGCAACTCTGCACCTTTACCAGCCAGTTGATAATCTTCGGCGCAAAGGACTGTGTGCGTCTTACGCAGCCCCATCATTTCAAGTCCTTTGACCTCAACAACAGGCTTGTCAAGCCTTATAATCTTCACTTCATCAGAGCCAATGTGTAAAGTGGTCACGACGTTCCAAGGCTGCAAAGGAAAAGGTGCATTTACACCAAAGGGGATATTCCCCTCACTCGTGAGAAGAATATCCCCTTGACAAAATGCTAAGTAGCGGGTCATGTGTCGGCTGTTAGATGCCCAAATCCTTGCACACGGCCTTTACCTTATCCATGCCTTCCTGGCAAGCTGCGGGGTAGCACTTCGGGCAATTCATTGTGGCAGGTGCTTCGATGTAGAACTTAATCTTAGGCTCTGTGCCGCTGGGACGAACGCTGACCTTAGTGCCATCCTCGGTGAACCACTGCAGGACGTTGGAGGTAGCGGGCATGTCGAGCTTTGTTACGTTGCCTTCGGCGTCGGTGGCTGTGAGTGCCTGATAGTCCTTCGTGCAGACGACCTTTGAGCCGCCAAGCGTTTTGGGAGCCTTGGCACCACGGAAGTCGGCCATCATCTGTTTGATCTCGTCGGCACCAGTCTTGCCAGGGCGAACGACGTTGACAGTGTGGTTCAGCGTGAAGCCGTACTCGAGATAGATGTCCATCAGAAGGTCGTAGAGCGTCTTGCCATTGTCTTTTGCCCAGGCTGCAATCTCGCAGATAAGGCAGATGGAGGCGGGGCTGTCCTTGTCGCGTACCTTGTCGAAGGGCAGGAAACCGAAGCTCTCCTCGCCACCGCCGATATACTTCTTGACACCTTCGTTCTCGCGAATGAGAGCGGCAATCCATTTAAAGCCTGTGTAGCAGTCCATCATCTCGACGCCGTTCTTGTCGGCAATTTTCTTGATAAGCTCGGTGGTGACGATGGTCTTGACGAGGAACTCGTTGCCCTTCAGCTGGCCGAGTTTCTTCTTGTTGGCGATGATGTACCAAGCAAACATCATACAGGTTTGGTTGCCGTTGAGAATTTCCCATTCACCCTTCGGGTTGCGGCAGACGATAGCCAAACGGTCAGCGTCAGGGTCGCTCGCAATGACGAGGTCGGCATTCAGCTTTGTACCTAACTTCATGCCGAGAGTCATAGCCTCGGAATTCTCGGGGTTCGGGCTGACTACGGTGGGGAAGTTGCCGTCAATGACCATTTGTTCGGGCACGACATGAATGTTCTGGAATCCCCATGAGCGCAGTGCCTCGGGGATGATGACGCGGCCCGTACCGTGCAGCGGTGTGTAAACAATGTTCAGATCCTTCTGACGGTTGATGACTTCCTGGTCTACCATAGCTTCCTTGACGGCCTGCAGGTAGTCCCAATCCATCTCGCCGCCGATGATCTGTATGAGGTCGGGGTTGCCTTCCCACTTCACGTCTTCGACCTTCACCTTATTCACCTCGTCGATGATGCCGGTGTCGTGGGGGCTGAGCACCTGTGCGCCATCCTCCCAGTAGGCCTTGTAGCCATTGTATTCCTTCGGGTTGTGTGAGGCGGTGACGTTGACACCAGCCTGTGCGTGTAGCTGACGTATGGCAAAGCTGATCTCCGGGGTGGGGCGCAGGCTCTCGAATAGATAGACCTTGATGCCGTTGGCCGAGAAGATGGCAGCCACAGTCTCAGCAAACTCGCGGCCATGGTTGCGGCAGTCGTGGCCTACTACTACAGCGAGGTCCTTGCGGCCAGGGAAGGCTTTAAGGATGTAGTTGGCAAAGCCTTGTGTGGCAGCGCCTACGATGTAGCGGTTCATACGGTTGGTGCCTGCACCCATGATGCCACGCAGACCGCCCGTACCGAACTCAAGGCTCTGGTAGAAGGCATCCACCAAAGCCGTCTTGTCCTCAGAATCGAGCAGTGATTTCACTTCTGCTTTCGTCTGTTCGTCATAGACTGGTGAGGAAAGCCACTCTTGGGCCTTGGCCTCACAACTTTTAATTAATTCTTTGTCCATACATAAAATATATTTAAGTTGATAGTTGCGGTGATGGTTACTTATTTATTTGCAAAGATAGCATAAGGTTCGTAAATCACCAAAGAAACATAGAAAATTAAGATTTATTATCCAAAATGTTTGGCCATTTCGGTAGAATGTCGTACTTTTGCGCCCGCTGTCACGAGCTGGCAGTATAATTTCAAACCTATTAACTCATTTTTAAACATTTATGGCAACTAAAATCAGATTGCAACGTCATGGCCGTAAGAGCTACGCTTTCTACAGCATCGTCGTTGCTGATGTAAGAGCTCCGCGCGACGGTAAGTTTACAGAGAAGATTGGTACCTACAACCCCAACACCAATCCTGCCACTGTAGATTTGAAATTCGATCGTGCCCTCTACTGGGTAGAGACGGGTGCACAGCCCACGGACACCGTGCGTAACATCCTCTCCGGTGAAGGCGTTTACCTCATGAAGCACCTCCGCGGTGGCGTCAAGAAAGGCGCATTTGATGAGGCAACCGCACAAATCAAGTTCAACGCTTGGAAGGCTGATCGTCAGAAGGGCCTTAAGGCTGTTGAAGACAAGGTCGCTGCTGACAAGAAGGCTGCTGCTGCCGCCGCTCTTGAAGCAGAGAAGAAGACCAATGAAGAGATCGCTAAAAAAGTAGCCGACAAGAAGGCTGCTGAGGCTGCTGCGAAGGCAGAGGCCGAGGCTGCTGCCAAGGCTGAAGCTGCTGAGGAACAACCCCAAACAGAGGAGGCTCCTGCAGAAGCTTAAACCCAACTTCCCAAAATATTACAATACTTCCAAACAAACATACAGAAGGCGTGGCTGTGAAGCTACGCCTTCTTTCGTCAGTCTTCTGCTTGCACATATTCTTTCTTCTGCGTGCTGATTCTTTTGCTTTATCCTATCTTTTCATAGCTCTTTTTTCCTCGTCTTTATTTTATGTGATAGTTCGTGTTGACTCTGATGTGTTAAAATAGTTAAACGAAGGAGCTTTTCTTGCCTTTCGCGCGCGTGTACATCATTAATAAATGTTATATTTGTGGCGCTTTTGCAAAGTTAACTTATCAAAATATGGCAAATAACGAGGTTATCAGGCATGATGGCGTTGTAAAAAGTGTTGAAGATGAGTGTGTTCGCGTTCTTATTCTTCAATCTTCTGCTTGTTCGGGTTGTGCGGTCAAACAGATGTGCTCCAGCGCTGAAGCCAAAGAGAAAGAGGTTGAGGTGCGCACAGCTGATGCCGACCGGTATAGGGTGGGGCAGAAGGTAGAGCTCGAAGGTCGTTTATCAGATGGCCGGATGGCTGCCATCATTGCTTATGGCCTGCCACTTGTGTTGCTATTGCCGACATTATTCATTAGTGTTTATCTTTCTGGCAGCGAGACGCTTGGCGCTCTTTGGGCACTCCTGACAGTTGCCTTCTACTATATTTTCGTTTATGTCTTTCTTCGAAAGCGGCTGCAACAACGCTTCTCGTTTAAGATTGCGTCAATTATTGAAAATCTCTAAACAACTCATTTGATAGAGATTTGTTAGCTTTGATCTGTGAAGAACTGACAATGCATCAACTAAACAATTAAACAACTATAAAAACTATTAATCACTATGAATGTAATCCTGATTGCAGTGATTGTTCTTGGAGCCATAGGCTTGGTGAGTGCGCTCATCCTATATTTGGCAGCTAAGAAATTCGCTGTGCATGAAGACGAGCGCATCGGAAAGGTTGCCGAAGTGTTGCCTCAGGCCAACTGTGGCGGCTGCGGCTTCCCCGGTTGCTCAGGCTTTGCCGGAGCATGCGTGAAGGCAGCCGACAAAGGCTCGCTCGAAGGACTGCTCTGCCCCGTAGGCGGACAGCCCGTCATGGAGAAGGTGGCTGACATCCTCGGCATGAAGGCTGAGGCCAGTGCACCCAAAGTGGCTGTAGTGCGTTGTAACGGCACGTGCGAGAGCCGTCCGCGCATCGCCGAATTCGACGGCGCACAGAGCTGCCGCGTGCAGCAGATGCTGGGCTCGGGCGAGACGGCTTGTGCCTACGGCTGTCTGGGCTGCGGCGACTGTGTGGCAGCCTGCCAGTTCGACGCCATCCACATGAACCCCGAGACGGGTCTGCCCGAGGTGGACGATGAGAAGTGTACTGCCTGCGGTGCCTGCTCCAAGGCTTGTCCGCGCGGCGTCATCGAGATTCGCCTGAAGGGCCTGAAGAACCGTCGCGTCGTGGTCCTCTGCAACAACAAGGACAAGGGCGCCGTGACGCGCAAGGCCTGCAGCGTTGGTTGCATCGCCTGTCAGAAGTGCGTGAAAGTCTGCAAGTTCGAGGCTATCACCGTCGAGGGCAACCTCGCTTACATCGACGCTGAGAAGTGTAAGCTCTGCCGCAAGTGCGAGGACGAATGCCCGCAGAACGCCATCCAGGCCTTTAACTTCCCGCCCCGTAAGCCAAAGGCTGAGGCTCCTGCTGCCGAGAAACCCGCAGCTCCTGCTGCTGCAAAGCCCGCAGCTCCGGCCGCTGAGAAGTCTGCTGCAAATGAAACCATTGTGCCCGCCGGCTCTTCGACGGGAAATGTTGAACCCGCAAAAGAACAGTAATCATGAAGACATTCCACATTGGCGGTGTTCATCCCGCAGAGAATAAGTTATCTGCCGCTTCGCCTATCCGCACAGCGGCAATACCCAAGCAAGCCGTCTTCTCGATGTTCCAGCATATCGGCGCACCCGCCGTGCCTGTCGTCAAGAAGGGCGATGAGGTCAAGGTCGGTACGCTACTCGGCGAAGCCGGCAAGGGCCTTTCGGTTCCCGTCTTTTCCAGCGTCAGCGGTAAGGTTTCTAAAGTCGATGCCGTGCTCGACAGCAGCGGCACACGTCGTATGGCCGTCGTCGTAGACGTAGAAGGTGATGAGTGGCTGGAGACGATTGATCGCTCCGACAAGCTCGTGACATTCAAGGATCTCGGCACTATCACGGCCGAGGAAGTTGTCAACCGCATCAAGGCTGCAGGCATTGTAGGTATGGGCGGTGCCACCTTCCCCACGGGTGTTAAGCTCATGCCCCCTCCTGGCACCAAGGCCGAGGCCATCATCGTCAACGCCGTAGAGTGCGAACCTTACCTGACGGCCGACCATCGCCTGATGCTCGAGAAGCCCGAACAGATCCTCGTCGGTATTCAGCTCATCAAGCATGCCGTCAACTGCCCGAAGGCTTACATCGGCATAGAGATGAACAAGCCCGATGCCATCAAGCTGCTCACAGATCTGTTGAAGGAGAAGGCTTCGCAGTACCCCGGCATCGAGGTCGTGCCCCTGAAGGTCAAGTACCCGCAGGGTGGTGAGAAGCAGCTCATCGACGCCGTCATCGGACGTCAGGTGCCCGCACCTCCCGCACTGCCCATCAACGTTGGCGCTATCGTGCAAAACGTAGGTACCGTCTATGCTATCTACGAAGCTGTCACGAAGAATAAGCCGCTGATAGAGCGTATTATAACTGTTACGGGTAAAAGCGTTGCTCAACCCTCCAACTTCCTCGCTCGCATCGGCACTCCCATGCAGCAGCTCATCGATGAGGCAGGCGGCCTGCCCGCAGATACCGGCAAGATCATCGGTGGCGGACCTATGATGGGACGTGCGCTGATATCGCTTGAAGTGCCTGTGACGAAAGGCTCCAGCGGTCTGCTGCTGATGACCGAGAAGGAGAGCCGTCGTGGCGAGGTCAGCCCCTGCATCCGCTGTGCCAAGTGTGTCGGCGCCTGCCCCATGGGGCTCGAACCTTACCTCCTTGCGGCCCAGGCCCGCATTAAGGATTGGGACGGCTGCGAGAAGAACGACGTCACCTCGTGCATCGAATGTGGCTCCTGCGCCTTCACCTGCCCCTCCAACCGTCCGCTGCTCGACAACATCCGCATCGCCAAGCAGACCGTCATGGGTATCATCAAGGCACGCCACATGGAGGCTATCGGTAAAAAATAAAAAAGACCCACCCCTCACCCTCCCTTTAGGGAGGGGGTGGTAACTTTTCAAGAATAGTAATCATATAAATAAAATGACCCTGAAAACCTCTTTCGCTCAGATACATTCTACTCTCCCCCTTGAAGGGGAGCGGGGAGGGGGTCTTATCTTATGAAACCAATCATTTCCCTATCACCCCACGTCCACGGTGGCGATTCGGTGCAGAAGAATATGTACGGCGTGTGCATCGCGCTGGTTCCTGCGCTGATTGCCTCGCTCTACTTCTTCGGACTCGGGTCGGCCATCGTACTGGCTACGTCGGTGGCTGCTTGTGTGTTCTTTGAATGGGCTATTACACGTTTCATTCTTGGGCGCGAGCGCCTGACCATCTGTGACGGCAGTGCTGTCCTGACGGGTCTGCTGCTCGGCTTCAACCTGCCCTCCAACCTGCCCATATGGATTATCATTATCGGTGCTCTTGCAGCCATTGGCATCGGCAAGCTGACATTCGGCGGCCTCGGCTGCAACCCCTTTAACCCTGCACTCGTCGGTCGTGTCTTCCTGCTTATCTCTTTCCCTGTTCAGATGACCTCATGGCCGCTCAGTGGACAAATGGGTTATGTGGATGCCGAGACGGGCGCTACGCCGCTCGCTCTGATGAAGTTGGCTATCAAGGAAGGCGACACGTCCTATCTCGACCAACTTCCTTCTGCTTTCGATATGCTTGTTGGTCAGACAGGCGGTTCTCTCGGTGAGGTCAGTGCCCTGTGCCTGCTCATCGGCTGCTGCTTCATGCTTTGGAAGAAGATTATCACCTGGCACATCCCCGTGTCGATTCTCGCTACGGTCTTCGTGCTTGCTGGTATCTTCCACCTCATCGATCCCAGCTACGCCAACCCCGTGCAGGTCATCCTCTCCGGCGGTCTGATGCTCGGTGCTTGCTTCATGGCTACCGACTATGTCACCTCGCCGATGACGGCCCGTGGCCAGCTCATCTACGGCTGCGCCATCGGTGTGCTGACAGTCCTCATCCGCGACTTCGGCAGCTATCCCGAGGGTATGAGCTTCGCCATCCTCATCATGAATGGCTTCACGCCGCTCATCAACACTTATGTCAAACCTAAACGCTTCGGGGAGGTAAAGAAATGAAAAAGTTACCATCAACACTTCCTAATATGCTCCTGGTGCTGACCCTCATCTCGGTCATCGCCGCTGGAGCATTGGCCTACGTGAATAAGATTACCGCAGGCCCCATCGAAGAGAATAAGGCTCGCACTCTCGCCGAAGGCATCAACTCTGTGCTTGGCGTTACAGACGCTCAGGTGCAGGACATCAAGACCGTGCAGGACGCCAATGGCAACGATGTCATCCTTTATTCTACAGACAAGGGCATGGCTGTCCAGGCTGTTGATCCCAATGGCTTCGGCGGCACATTGAAGGTCCTCGTCGGTTTTTCCGAAGAGGGTACCATCAAGGGCTACACCGTTCTCGAACATGCTGAGACCCCGGGCCTCGGCGCCAAAGCCAGCTTCTGGTTCCAAAAGGGCGAGAAGGGCGACATCATCGGTAAGAACCCCGGCGAGAAGGAGCTGACCGTCAGCAAGGACGGTGGCGACGTGGATGCCATTACAGCTTCCACCATCACCTCCCGCGCTTTCCTCCGCGCCGTCAATGTCGCTTTCCATGCCTACGCCGGTGCATCAGCTCCTGCCGACGCACAGAGCGGAGCCTCTGCTCAGCAGCATGCTAAAGCCAACCCCGATGAAGTAAACGTGTCCGAGGAAGCTCCCGAGGGCCAATCCAATAACTAAAACCCAAGGAGAAACGATTATGAAATACATTAAGATATTATGGAACGGCATCCTCAAGGAGAACCCGACCTTCGTCCTTCTCCTTGGTATGTGCCCCACGCTCGGAACCACTTCCAGCGCCATCAATGGTATGTCGATGGGTCTGGCCACCATGGCAGTCCTCATCTTCTCCAACTTCATCATCGCCTGCATCAAGAACCTTATCCCCGATCAGGTGCGCATACCCTCGTACATCGTCGTTATAGCATCGCTCGTCACGGCCCTTCAGATGTTCATGCAGGCCTATACGCCTGAGGTCTACAAGACTCTCGGTCTGTTCATCCCGCTGATCGTCGTGAACTGCATCATCCTCGGTCGTGCTGAGGCTTTCGCCGCCAAGAACGGTCCTGTGGAGAGCATCTTCGACGGCCTTGGCATAGGTCTTGGCTTCACCATCGCGCTGACGCTCCTCGGTGGCATCCGTGAGCTCCTTGGCACAGGTAAGCTCTTCGGCGCAACCCTCTATTCGGAGAACTACGGCATGCTCCTCTTCGTCCTCGCCCCCGGCGCATTCATTGCCCTCGGCTATCTGATTGCAATCGTCAAGAAAACAGCGAAGATCTAAAAGACCCACCCCTCACCCTCCCTCAAAGGGAGGGAGTGGTTACGCTTCAAGAATTGTACTCAATTGTATAACGCATCAAAGAAATGACCCTGTTAACCTCTACCGCTCAAATACATTCTACACTCCCCCTTGAGGGGGAGCGGGGAGGGGGTCCGATATTATGGCTTATCTATTAATCTTCTTCTCGGCCATCTTCGTCAACAACATCGTCTTCTCGCAGTTCCTCGGAATCTGCCCGTTCCTCGGTGTTTCGAAGAAAGTGGACACCGCCCTCGGTATGTCCGCAGCCGTTGCTTTCGTGCTTACCATAGCCACGATTGTCACCTATCTTATTCAGATCTTGCTCGTCAAGTATGACCTCGTCTACTTGCAGACCATAGCCTTCATCCTCGTCATCGCTGCCCTCGTGCAGATGGTGGAGATCGTGTTGAAGAAAGTGTCGCCGGCCCTGTACCAGGCACTCGGCGTCTTCCTGCCCCTTATCACCACCAACTGCTGCATCCTCGGTGTAGCCATCCTCGTGGCACAGGGCACCTACAACGCACAAGGTCTCGAGCCCAACCTGCTCACAGGTGTTGTCTATGCTGTCTCCACAGCTCTCGGCTTTGGTCTCGCCCTCACCATCTTTGCTGCCATCCGCGAGCAGCTTGCCATGATGGACATTCCCAAGGGAATGCAGGGCATGCCCATCGCCCTCGTCACCGCAGGCCTGCTGGCAATGGCCTTCATGGGCTTCGGCGGTGTTGACGGTGGTCTCGCCAAGGTCTTCGGTCTCTAAGAGGCTCATCTCATTACCCCTCCCGTCTGTGGAGGGGAGAAAAGGCCCACTCCCGGATTCGGGGGTGGGCCTTTATTCGATAAACCCCGCCGCGTCTCACGACGCAGCGGGGCAGGTGTACCTATAGGTCTTTTGTTTACTAACTGCTTTATTGAAATCAAGTAATCAATCTTTTTTCTTCGGCTGTTTGTTGAAGCGCCAGACAGCGTGGAGCAGGACGTAGCGGGGCATGACGTTGGTGTAGGTCTCGGTGCGGCCTTGGGCGTTCATCACGCGGGTGACGTTAGAGAGCTGGCCGAGGATGTCGAAGCCGTCGATGAGGACGAGGAACTTGCCCTTGAAGAAGGGGCGGGAGAGGCGTGCGTTCCAGACGAAGTCGCTGGTGTTCAGCGCTGCGTCGGCATAGCCTGTGCGGGTGTAGAGGTTGAGGTCGGTAGAGAGGTCCAGCTTCCACGGCAGCTTCAGGATGGCCGAGAGGGAGGTGCGGCAGGTGAAGGCGTTGAAGTCAAGCCCACCCCCATCCCCTCCCTGGGGAGGGGAGCTGCGGTCGCTGGTGAGGCGGTCCCACGTGGGTTGGCAGGTGAACTCAAAGTGCTGCTTGCCGATGTCGGCCTTGACTGAGGGAGAGAAGGAGAGGTTGAGGCGGTGGACGGTGGAACGCTCCCCTCCCGTTATGTCCACGCTCTGGATTAGGGTGAGGTGCAGGGGGAGGTCGATGCTCACCTTCTGGGCGGTGCCGAAGTTGTGGTGGAAGGTGTAGCCGCCGTCGCTGGTGTAGTTGCCGTTGACATTCTCGGGGCGGTAGGTGCGTGCGCCCGTCCGGGTGTCGTAGGTGTAGCCCATGGCCACTGCGTTGAACGTCTGGACGTGGTGCCATTCCCACCGCTGGAAGCCCTGCTTGGAGCGGAAGGCGAAGTAGGCTCCGAAGTCGGGCGTGACCGACGGGTGCAGGCTGGTGTTGCCCAGCCGGACGTTCATCGGGTCGGTGTCGTCGCGCAGGTCGATGCGTTGCTCGAGTGCAGGCAGCACCTGGCGGATGCCCATGGTCATCCCTATCTGGCCGTTCTTGAAGTCGAGGTAGGTGTTATCGTCCATGGTGATGCTGACGGCAGTGCGGCAGAGCGTGGTATCGATGCTGCCGCGCTGGTAGTCGAGGTGCTGTTGGTGCAGGGTGATGTCGCCGTTGAGGAGCGTCCATATCTGGCCGTACCGAGCTTTGTTGAACTTGTAGCCGAGGTTGATGTCCAGCTTGTGGCGGTTCTCGCGGGAGTGGCTGTCGAAGCTGTTCGCGCGGTCCATCACTTGATAGTAGTCGGTGAGGGAGGGGAGGGGAGTGGTGGCCTCGGCAGACCCACCCCTCACCCTCCCTGTGAGGGGTGGGTCTTGGAGGGTGAGTGATGGGTCTTCTTCTTCCAGCAGATACAGCGTCGAGCGGTGGTGCTGCCATAGGTGCTCGAAGCTGTAGGTGGCGAAGATTGCTCGCCAGCCTTCGCCCAAGGGGATGTTGTAGCCGAGGTTGAAGTAGGCCTTGCCGTCGCGGGTGGGGTGGTTGTCGCGGAGGTGGTGGAAGGAGGAAGACCCACCCCCCTGCCCCTCCCTTGTAGGGAGGGGAGTAGAATGTGTTGAAGGCAGCGTACCCTCATCCTCGAAGGTAACCACTCCCTCCCTTACAGGGAGGGTGAGGGGAGGGTCTGCTATTCTAACCTCTTGCTTATCAAACATCCGTTCCTCCTGACCGATGAGGTTGATGCCGGCGCCGAGGCGGAGGTTCTCGTTGGTGTGCGGGATCTTGATGGTGGCTCCGGTGTGGAAGGTGCCGTCCCAGGTGTGACCGCGGCCTGAGCCCTGCCGCAAGATGCGGTTGACGAGGGTGTCGCGCAGGTTGATGCGTGTGGCGCCAGGGCTGAAGAGGTCGTTCAGGAGTTGGCGACTGACGTCGGCCACGGGAGCGTTGAAGGTGGCCGAGGCGAGGTCGGAGCTGTTGTTGAAGTGGTGGTAGTTCAGGCTGGGGTCGATGTGCCAGCGCACGTTCTTGAAGTTGCGGTAGAAACTCAGCCATCCTCCCAGGCGCAGGTCCTCGCCCGTGCGGCTCGTGAAGCTGTGGTCGTAGGTGTCGCCCGAAGACAGGTAGTTCTGGCGCACGGTGCGCGACGCGCCCTCGGTGCGCTGGTGGTTGACGGAAACGTTGCCCGAGACCTCCCATCGCTTGTTGCGGTCGCTGACGAAGCCGCCGATGTCTGCGCGCTCGGTGCGTCGCAGATCATTGGTCTTGCCGCGTTGCCAGTTGTCGCTCTCGCCGGGTTTGCTGTCATCGTCCAGGTTGTTGGCGTTGGCCACGATGGCGATGCGCGAGAAGTCGGAGTGGCGCATGGCGAAGAGGCGGGCGAGGTAAGGAGAGTTGAAAGTTGAGGGTTTAGCGTTTAGAGCGGGCTGCGCTTGGTTGTCCCTAAGGCCGCCTCCCGCTTCCACGTTCACCAGCCATCCCACCATGTACTCCTTCTTCAGACGCACATCGATGACATGGTGCTGCGAGCGCTCGTCCTTGATGCCTAACCATTCGTTTTCGGCGGTCTGTTTGTCGTAGATGGCAATGTCCTTGACGGTGTAGGCGGGCAGGTTCTCCAGCATCAGCTTGCGGTCATGGCGGAAGAACTCCTTGCCGTTGAGCAGCAGATCGTCCACGAACTTACCTTCGTGGTAGATGCGTCCGTCGGACTTCATCTCCACGCCCGGCAGCTGACGGATGAGGGCGTCGAGCATGGAGCCTTCGGCCAGGATGAAGGCGTCGGCGTTGTAGATGATGGTGTCGCCCTTGTAGTAGAACTTCACCTTCGAGGCCGTTATGGTCACTTCCTTCATCGTGCTGGCCTGTGGCGCCAGATAGAAGGGAGGCAGGCCGCGCTCGTACTCGCGCCGGCCTACCTTGTTGATGGCATACTCCACGTAGGTGGTCTGATAGCCCATGAGGCTGATGCGGAAGAGGTATTTGGCCGGACGGGCCGGCACGGTGAAGGAGAACTCGCTGGTCTCCCCCGAGTAGCCCTCGGCGTACCATTTCTGGTAGGCTTCCTTCTGCTCGATGACCGTGCTGTCGGGGCGCATCAGCACCACCGTGGCACCGATTAGGTCCTTGTGGGCACGGATGTCCTGTACCACGCCTTGCAACTTCAGCTGGCGTTCCACCTTCACCCCTTCGTGCTGCACGTAGATGTGCTTCCCATGCACTTTCACCTTCACAGGCAGACGCTTGCATGCCCGCATGACAGCCTTCACCGCGTCCAGTCCATCAGCCTTTGTGGTCGGTGCCTTTAGCTCTTCCAGGCCATCGGAGATGATGTCGATGGTGTATTCTGTCTGAGACCGTTCTATGTTGCGGAGAACGGTGAGAAGCGAGTCGGACTCTTGAGCAGTAAGGGAACACGTCAAAGAGCACATATATATAATAAGGTATAGCCGTTTCATTGTTCGCCCTCCTCGTCGTTAGTGGTTTCAACGAAGATGGTATCATCCTGCAAGGTCAGGTGCAGGCCGTCGAACATGTTGAGGTGCTCGATGAAGGCGGCGAGGGAGTCCTCCGGATTCCATGTGGTGATGAACTTCATGCCCATAGCCGCCGAGTCGCGGAAGCAGACTTCACAGTTGTAGTGGGCTGAGACGACGGCGAGGATGCTGTCGAGGGGTAGGTTGGAGAAGGAGAGAAGGTCCACTCCACCCGAAAGACCCCCTCCCCGCTCCCCCTCAAGGGGGAGAGTGGTCACCTCTGCTGTTTGGGAAGCCTCTTTCTTGGTGTGTAGGAGAGGGACAAATGCCCATGCCAAGCTGCCGAGGAAGGCGGCGGCGAGGAAGATGGCGGCGATGCGATGAAGGGGAGACCCACCCCTCACCCTCCCTATAAGGGAGGGAGTAGGATGTTTTGAAGGCAGCGTACTTTCATCCTCAAAGGTAACCACTCCCTCCCTTTGAGGGAGGGTGAGGGGTGGGTCTTCCTTTATAAGGTACGCACCCCGCAGCCGCACCATCACGTCATAGTGCTTGCGAATCTCCTCGTCGGCCAGCAGTTCGCTGATCTGTTGCTCTGTGTAGCGTTCAGGGTGCTCGATCATATCGAGCAAGAGTTCCAGTTTATCCATATCGGGTCAGGAATTAGGGGTTAAAGCGTGCTTTGAGTTTGCGAATGCCCTGAGCCAGATGCTTGTAAACGGCCGCCTCGCTTATGCCAAGTTGCTCTGCAATCTCGTGGTAACGCTTCTGCTCGTGGAAGCGCAGCCGCACCACTTCGCGCGTCTGCGGCGTCAGTTCGGTCTCGATGAATTGCAACATCGCTTCCATCTCGTCCTTCGGCTCGGCGGTCTGCAGTTCCTCGCTCACGTCCTCGCCTATGGGCAACAAACGATGCACCCGCTCCGACAAGCGCTTGTGGCGCAGTAGGTTCAGGCAGCGGTTGCGCACGGCCATGAACAGATAGGCGTGGCTCTGCGCACGCTGTTCCTCAGCCAGGCGTGCAAAGACGTCGCTCACCACGTCGCGGCTCTCTTCCTCGTCGCCCAATAGGCGCAGAGCCAGCCTCAGCATTGCCGTGCGATGCTGTTCGTAGAGTCCTTTAATGTCTGGCTTAACGTTCATTCGCTGGGTTGTCTTTTTACTTATAAGACACTCGGATGTCTTTTTCCCCAACCCTATGCCCGTAATTATTTCAAAAAATTTTGTTGAAATAGTTGTCACATGTCATCCCTTCATCGGTTCCATGTGTATGCTGATGTGCGTCGATGGTCCGAAGCGCTCTTTCAGCCGTTGTTCGATGATTGTGGCGCGGTCGTGGGCTTCGCCTAAGGGCGTGTCCTTGTCCATGCGGATGTGTACCTCGATGGCTATGCGTGAGCCGATGCGGCGGGTGCGCAGGTTATGGGGCTGTGCGATGCCCGGGCACGAGGCTATGATGTCGAGAATCTCCTGTTCCGTCTGCTCGGGCAGCGAGTGTTCTGTCAGTTCGTCGACGCTCTGCTTGAGTAGCTTGTAGGCCACTTCGGTCAGCATCAGGCCCACGACGACCGAAGCAATCGGGTCGAGCACCGTCCATCTTTGGCCCAGGAAGATGGCGCCACCGATGCCTATGGCAGCCCCGATGGACGAGAAAGCATCGCTACGATGGTGCCAGGCGTTGGCTATCATCGCAGGTGAGTTGAGCGCCTTGCCTCGGACTACGGTGTAGCGGTAGAGCAGCTCTTTAACGGCTATCGACAACAAGGCCGCCCACAACGCCAGTGTGCCCGGGGCCTCCAGTTCCGCCCCTCGAGCCCACGCCAGGATCTTGCCGACGGCCGCGATGATGATGCCGGCGGCGGCCGCCACCAGCGCCGCTCCGATGATTAACGTGGCGAAGGTCTCGAACTTGCCGTGGCCGTAGTCGTGCGACGTGTCCTGCGGCTTGCTGCTGATGCGCACGAACACCAGCACGACGATGTCCGTCACGAAGTCCGATAGCGAGTGGACAGCATCGGCCATCATCGCCGAGCTATGCCCGATGACGGCTGCAACGAACTTGAAGATGAGCAGCACAAGGTTCCCGAGGCTGCCCACAAGCGTCACTTTATAGATCTCTTGTTCTCTATTCATTTGTCGGCAAAGATACTGAAAAGTTTCAAATGCTTGCGCTTTTCTCGGACATAATGTACAGATTAAACTGCGATTCCCTTTCTTGCGGCTTATTTCTTTGCCTAAAGACATATATTGTCCAAAAATAGTTATATGTTTGCACCGACAAATGAACTATTTTAGACTGAAACCCATCCATTTGATTATGACAATCTCATCCCTCTCTCAACTCTTGCGCTCAGCCTTTCTGGCTGGCGTCTGCATAGGCATAGCAGGCTTCGGCTATCTTGCCGAGAAGAGTATTGTTGGCGCAGTCCTCTTCGCCTTCGGCTTGCTCACGGTTGTCCACTACAGCCTGAAGCTCTACACAGGCACGGCAGGCTTCATCCGTAAGGGTGAGTTCGGCGACCTTCTTCTCATCTTAATCGGTAACATCATCGGTTGTCTGGCCGTAGCCCTTATTGCCCGCTGCTCCCCCATGCCCCTGCAGGCGACGGCACAGTGCGTGCTCGAGGGGCGTCTGGCCGTTGGTCCGTTGAAGGGTGGCGTGCTCGCTATCGGTTGCGGTTTCATCATGACTACGGCCGTCACCTTTGCCCGCCAGGGGAAGAACCTCCCGCTGCTCTTTGGCGTTCCTTTGTTCATCATGTGTGGCTTTCCTCACTGCATCGCCGACGCATTCTATTACCTTTGTGCCCCTCTCGACTTCTGGGCTGCCCACGTCGGGGAGATCCTTCTCTTCTACCTTGCCATCGTTCTCGGCAACTTCATAGGCTGCAACCTCTATCGGGCTGTACTCCCGGCCTCCGATGAACCTCCTTTCTGAAGGAAGAAAGCCTTGATCGAGTCTGTCGGATGGCTTAAAAGGATGAGCGTAAAGAGCACTTTTCCACCTTTGAGCATGGAAAGGAAGTGGAAAATGCCGACCTTTAGTCTTGATAATGAGCCTGAAAAGGTGTAGATGCTGAATTCCATCTCTTCCTCTTGTCAGTTCCACCATTATGTAGTACTTTTGCAGCGCAAAACCGAATGAAAGTGTATGAAGAAGAAAAACGTTAGGTGCTTTGCCGTGCTTGCCCTGATGGTGGTGGGCTTCGTCGGATGGTATTTTCGCGACATGCCTCAGCGTCGTCTGCTCAATAAGGCCGAGGCCGTGGTCTTCGCGGATGTAGACAGCGCCGCTCGTCTGTTGGAACAAGTAGATTCTGCGCGACTGACGGGGAGCGCCGAGGCTCACTACCTCCTTATGCGTGCCTTGGTGCATGAAGAACAGTGGCTTCGTGCCAACGGCGACACCGCCTGCCGCTTCGAACTGAACGACACGGCATGGGTGGCGCGCCTGCATCATGATTATGTGCGCTTCGAGCCCTTGCGCAATTGCTACGTGTATGCTGACTCTGCCTCCCGCTCCGATTCCGCTCTCGTGAGAGCATACACGTATTATGACAAGGTGACCTGTGGCGGTGTGGATGGCAGCCGTGAGGCTCGCAATCGCTTCGGTCGTTGCTGTTGGTTGCTGAGTCGTGGCGCGTCGCCTATGGACTCCTTGTTGCAACCCGAACGCCTACTGCATCTGGCCACCTTCGCTGCCGAGCAGGCCGAGGATTGGTCGCTACTCTACCGTGTCTATCAGCGCTTTGCCAATTATCACCGTAGCTATGGTGCCATCAACGACAACAAACCTCTCATCTGTACTTTGCGTGCGTTTGATGCCTTCCGCCGTTCGCCCGACAATGCCCAGAACCTGCGCCGTCTTGTCAGTGACTACGCCTTTGATGTCATGGCCAACAACCGCCAGCCCTTCCGCGAACTTGCCTCCCAACTATTCCGCATGGACAGCCTCGCTTCCCATGTAGAGCACTCGGCGGTTCTTGAAGGGTCAAGCGGCCTTTTGGGCCCGGCGTCCCCGTCGCGTCCCTCGTCCTCGCGCTTCTCAATCCCTGACTACCTCCTTGCTCCCCTCTATACGCTCCTCCAGCAAACACAGGGTCGAGGTGGCATCAGCGATGTCCACTCCATCAACTACACCCAAACCCGCCAGTTCATTCTCCTGAAGGATGTCTATTCCCTTCCCGCCGATTCCACTCGTGATGAGGGCTATCGCGACACCGCCTGGGAACGTGATGAACGGGATATGGCCGTCCGACGTGCCACCATCCTCTCACCCAGCTATTTGCGGCAAGCAACAGCTTGGCGTTCCCGTATGTTCACGTACCTCATCCTGACGCTTGTCTTTGCGGCCTTGGCAGTAGGTATCGCCCTGTGGTTGCGACTTCGCGTCCAGCGTCGTCTTCGTCAAGAAGAGCGCGCAGCCCATGAGCGCGAAGCGGCCCACTTGGCCGAGCGTCTTCGCCAGAAGGATGCCATGATTGCCATGCTGCGCGGTCACATCATGGACAAAAGCGAGATTCTCGACATGCTGGAACCCACAGCCGGCAAGCGCACCATCATCAACGCCCGCAACTGGCGCGAGATAGAAGCTACCCTGGACACCGCCGACAACGGTTTCGTCAACCGCCTGCGCAACCAGTTCCCCAATTTCACCGAAGAAGACTTCCGCCTCTGTATGCTCACCCGCCTGAAGCTGACCAACACAGCCCTCTCTGCCATCTACCTCATCTCCGTCTCTGCTGTGCAGCACCGCAAGCAGAAACTCAAGAAAGAAGGCTTCGGCGTAACTGACCCCAGTGTGACCTTCGACCAGGTGATAGCTGCCTATTAAGGAGAATGAATAAATGAATAAAAGAAGCCCCGCCCTATCATCACGATGTGGCGGGGCTTAATGTGCTAAACACCTTTTTCCACTAATTTAGATGGAAACTTGGTGGAAAGATGAGGTAGAAGGATTTGATTGTCAGAACGAAAAGGATGATTCGCTGTTTTCCATGCCATGCTCTTGTTGGCTTTGAGTGGTTGCCGTACCTTTGCACCGTCAAACCTCAAAAACAGCAAAACGATGAAACTATCAACTGGCAGAACGAACGTGCAGGCTATGGTCCTGTTTCTCTTATTCCTTATTATTAATATGCATACGACACGGGCCGACGTCCTCCACGGGCGTGTCCTCGATGCTGAGACGGGCGAAGCGTTGGAGGGCGCAAAGGTGGATGTGACCGAGGTGATTCCCGACCTCGCCTCCTTCCAAAGGGTGTTGCATACCGACAGCCTCGGGCGCTACCACTTCTCGTGCAGCGGCCAGACGCGCATCACTATCCGTGCCGACTTCTTCGGTTACAAGCAGGGCACGCTCCGAATTGTTGGCTCCGACTCGGGCGACACCATCCACATCGAGGACATCCGCCTGCAGCCCAGCGAGGAACTGATGCGGGAGGTGCTGGTGCGTGGGCAGCGACGACGCTTCTACATGCGCGGCGACACGGTCGTTTTCAACCCCGATGCCTTCCAGCTGCAGAGCGGCGACCGCCTGCTGGACTTCGTGCTGAAACTGCCTGGCGTTAGCGTCAAGGACGGCCATCTCCTCTGGAACGGCGAGCCTCTGCGCATCATGATGAATGGCAAGGAAGCCCTCAGCGAGGACTTGCTGCTGCAACGACTGCCTGTGGAAGCGGTGGCCGAGGCGAAAGCCTATGAGCGCAAGAGCGAGCTGGAAGAACGAACAGGCGTGGCCGACGGCAACCAACAGCAGGTATTCGACGTGACCATCAACCCCGGATTCATGGACAAATGGTATGGCAGTGCCGAGGCAACGGCCTATAGCCGCAAGAATTATGGGGCCGAGATTGACGGCATGCGTCTGAGCGACAGTGATCCCTTCATGCTCTTCGGGCGTATAGGCGATGAGCCGAAAGCTACTATAGCCAAGACCATAGGCAGTTGGGCTTCGCAGAGCGGAGGCATGGCCGTGCGGCAGCAGATGGGTGCTGCCGGCTACAAGCACGTTTGGAAGTCTGACTTCAAGGCCAAGCGAGAGAACTACTGGTCGCTCAGTGCCAGCGCCAACCATACCGATAGCCCGCAAAGCAGTTGGGAGAACACGGAAACCTTCCTCCCTGGCACCTCACCCACGTGGACAAAGAGCAAGCGGAGCAGTCGTGAGCATCAACTCAAGACACCCCTCGACCTCACGGCATTCATCAATCTGAGTCCCAAGAACACGCTCTTCCTCACGGCTCATGCGGAATATGCGGGAGCCGAGACGAGCAACAGCACGGAACTTCAAACGTATGAAAACTCCGTTCCCATCAACACCCAGCGTTACCATTCCCTCGGCTTTTCCCGAGGTCTGGCGACTTCAGCTGAAGCGCAGCTGACCCATTATACCCCCAAAGGTGCTCTCGGCACTAAGGTGAATATCAACTATTCAGACGCGAAAGCGCATGGCAACTCCCTGGGCGAATACCGCTACCTGCATTCCTCCGCCGTCAGTGCGCTCGGCGGTTCTTCAAGTGTGAAGCGTCCCTTGGGGCCGAGCGTCCCCACCGAGTCCTCCTCCCTGTCCCCCATCATCGATCGTCAAAGCTACAAGGCTCCCCATCGCCACCTGGCCGCCGCTGTGCAGTTTGCCCTCAGTCATGCTTTCACCAAGCAGGCCATGTTCCACGCCAATTGGAAAACAGCCTATGACCACAACTACCGTGATGAACAACGCTGGCGGGCCGACGAGATTGATATAGGAAACAGCTTCCACAGAGTCGATGACCAATGGCTCAACGAATTCCGTTCAGACGTTAACCTTACTCTCCGAAAGTTCACGCTGAAGCCCGCCCTCACTCTGACGCACCGTCATGAACGCACCTCCTACCGCCGCGGCCGCCTCGATACCCTGGCCTGCCGCAACCTCCTGCTTCCCCAGCCTTCCCTCGACATCACCTTTCGAATCCGTAAGCAAATGACCTTGAAGGGTTCCGTTTCTTTTGCTGCGATTCCATCGCAGCTCACCGACGCCCTCTCCTTCACCGACGACACCAACCCCCTCTACATTCTCCAAGGCAATCCCGCCCTACACACCTCGCGCACCCTCTCGTCCTCCCTCCGCTACAACTTCCTTCTCCCTCGCGCCACTCAGGCCTTCGGCATAGGCGTGAACTATGCCAAGACCTACGACCCCATTGCAACCGTGCTCCACTACAACAGCAGCACCGGCGCCTATCGCGCTCAGAAACAGAACGTCAGGGGCGGCAGCAGCTGGGGTGCAACACTCACCTATGACCGCTCGCTAACCAAGAACCTGCAATTCCAAAACACGCTCTCCGAACAATGGAATGCCACCTTCGGCCTGCTGACGATGGTGGACGAGCAGACAGGGATCAGCTACAACCGCCAGCAGTCCTCGCACCTGAGGGAGAAACTGGGACTCATCTTTGAGATAGACCATCTGACTATCTCCTCCTTCCACGATTTCAACTGGGAACGCTATGCCTACAGCAACGCGGCGCAGAACAGGGAAAACATCTATCGCTACGCTACTCAACTGGAGCTTCGCTACCAGCTCAAGCAGTGGACCTTTGCGCTCAACCCAACCTTCACCCTTAACCGCGGCTACCTCGTCCCACGCATGAACAACAACCTCTTTGTCCTCAATGCCGAAGTCTGCTGGAAGTGCCTGCAGAACCGCGGTGAACTCATCCTCGAAGGTCGTGACTTGCTCAATCAGGAGACCGACTACAGTGCCGCCATCACCGCTACCACGCACACCGAGAGCGGCGAGGACTTCATGCACCATTATCTCAGTCTCACTTTCCGCTATAAGTTGGAAGCAAAGAAGAAATGAACCTCCTTGTCCTTGCAAGCGTAGGTTGACGGTGAACATCACGTCTGAGAATCTGACAGATTGGACGGATCACGGAATGATTGCATGCTCTTGAGCATCAGTAGCTGCACATTTTAACGCTTAATCCCGACAAAAGGCTCGTCTGTTCATGATTACGCTTTCAAGTGATGACGCGCCCCGATGGTATTACTTTGTCAACTCCCTGCAAATGGCTTTTCAGCCCGGATCACATGGCTTCACGGCTTGATGCAAGCGGCTTTTTAGCCCGAATGATAAGGCCGTGATGCTTGCTTCATCATGATGCAGCAAATGATTTATCGTGATGCAGCAATTGCTGCATCATGATGAAGCAAGGCTTATGGTTGGATTTTTCTGGCAAAATATTTGGAATTTCGGGCTCGAATGATTAATTTTGCAGCCTAAAACATATAGAGAACTTGACTTGTACGTACAGAACCAATCAGATGAACGACTATGGCTATTAAATTTACGATTGCAAAGCGCGGGCTGTTGCCTGCGGAAGAGACTGAACTCCAGACTAACGAAACGTCCGACATCCGAACTGATGAACGCGTTGACGAGCGTTGGCTGAAGTCGCTCCGCCCCCGTCTGGAACATCGCCCAACGGTGGATGCCGTGGAGTTTCAGAGCGACCAGTTCCGCTTGCCCTCGACGTTGCCGAAGGGCGAGCTGCTGGCTGCACTGAACACCATGCATGACGTCATGCTGCACGAACTGGAGAAAGGTAATGCCGTCACCCTCCCGTTCATCGGCACCTTCCGCCTCTCGCTGAAGGGCGACATCGAGGTGAAGGATGGCTATTACCATGGACGTGACGTTCGCGTCGGCGGGCTCCTGTTCACCCCCGACCGCGAGCTGTTGTCGAAGGTGAAGCAGTTCGAGGTGGACCAAGTGCCGTTCGGACAGGCTTTTCATACCGTGGAGGCAGAGATAGAAGCACGGTTCACGGAACTCTTTGCCCATCGCGACACCATCACGCACTCGGACGTGGCCTACGCTTTTGAGCTGACTTTGACGCGCAACCGCATCATCCGCCTTCTCTCTCGTCTCGTCCGCGAAGGACGCCTCGTGCGAGAGGGCAGGGGAGCGCAGACGCGCTATCGTGCCGCACGCGGCCACTTTGGCAGAGAAGCGTGAGGCTATGCCCCATTATCCCCTCAGGGGCATTCTTCTTCGTACATTGGGTCAACTGCTATGTTTTTGCTCTTTTTTTATGAAACGAACGTTATTTGTGGTGGAATAGTAGGGAAGAGGGCCAGCGCAACCATTACAGCCATCACCACACTGAAAGCGGCGAAGACTCCAAGCATCACTTCGTCAGCCCCTACGCTATAAGCTGGTGGCAATGAAGAAGAGAGTTGTTCTTTACTTACACGCGGAGGTCGCCAATGAACACTGAACCTTGGGACAACCAGTGAGAGACGGCTTTGTTGAGATTATGTCATTTACAGGACCAGATGTTTCATCTCATGCCCTCCCCATCGACTATCGCCAGCATAGCGGAAACCAGTGGCCGCATAGAGTGCTTCGCCTGATGGATTGCCTTTATCTACTAATAGTCCTACGCATGGCAATCCCATGGCCGTAGCTTTTTCCTTGGTGGCTCTGATGAGGCGCTGTGCAATGCCCCGACGCCGATATTCCGGAATAACTGCTAAGGAATCGAGATATAGCTCTCCGGCTTGTGTCTCGTCGGCCATGTTTGAATGATCCTTGCCCAGCTGTTCGCGTGCGGCTGTGACAAACGCATGGCGCAACTCATGCAACCTACCTCCGTCGTAGCTGACGGCAATGCCCACTAACCGCTGGCCGACCATTGCAACAAGTGTGTTTCTGTAGCTATACTGGGAGTCTTCTTGGCTTACTAACTCGCGCATCATTCGTCGAAAGTCGTCCAAACCATGCCCTTTGCCACAGAAGTGCATGCAACACTCGTCGGTCATGGCAGTCATGATGAGCTGTGCGATATCGTCAGCTTGTTCCTTGATTGCATTTTTAATGAGTAACATAAAATGATGGTGCTTTTTACCATTTGCAAACTTTTCTTTGCAAATTTAATGATTATTCTCGGATTAAATGTACTTTTGCAAACTAAAGAGCAATAAGATACGACAATTGAATGAATAATCAACGAAAGTATGAAAATGAATAGATTTTGCAACGCTCTTACAGCGTTTATCCTGATGGCGGCTGCATCAGTTACTCTCTCGGCCCAAGAAGAGAATGGATTCAAAAAATTTGATGTCAAGGCAGACTTTGCCGAAAATGGTTTCCAATGGTTCAATGACGCAGAGCTTCTGGCTGCCGGCAACAAGGAACATCACAACGCAATGACCATCGGGTGGGGTGGCATTGGCACCCTTTGGGGCCGTCCGGCGCTGACGGTTTATGTCGCCGAGAAACGCCATACGAAAAAGTTTATGGACAGCACAGCCTACTTCAGCGTGATGGCTTTTGATGTCAAGGACAGCAAGGTGCTTACTTACATGGGTCGCCACAGCGGCCGCGACGGTGACAAGGCGAAAGCGTTGGGCCTGCATACCGCTTTTACCGAGAACGGAACGCCCTATTATACTGAGGCCACGATGGTCATTGAATGTAGGACCATGTATGCTGCCCCGTTCGACCCCAAGCATTTCAAAGACGATGTGCCGCGGCGCATGTATAGTAACTTCCCCGCTGGTATCCATTCGATGTATATCGGTGAGGTCGTAGGTGCTTGGAAGAAGTAAGTCTGTTTGAACTTTTAATAGACGTATGTAGCTTCCAGCATCTTCCTCATTCCGCTCTCGATAGTTTCATAATCGAGTATCAGAAACATATCTAAGCCTTTTATTGAAATATAATATGAACAGGGCTTCGTTTTCACAACAAGAAAATGAGGCTCTATTTTTTCTTTGGGATGCTTTGCTTTTCGATTTTACTCAAACATAAAAGTACTAAGCCCATATTGTTATTCGAGCCGTTGCGAAGCAGGGTTCTTTAGATTACAATAATTATAACGTCCGTGACGTTTCCAAAGGTGAACAATGATTTAAGATAATTAGTTACTAAATCTATAAAATATGGTCAGGTTAACGTTGTGGCACATTATTTGCTGTCTTTCAAGCAAACATTAATATCAATCATCATGACAGAAAAAAAGACAAATAACGAGGAAACTTTTGAGCCGAAGCCTAAGGCATCATTTGCCGAAGAAGAACAGAACAACAACACCGATTTCGAAAAGACAGAAACAGCAGAAACGGTGAATGAAGATAGTGCCACTGATGACCCATCGAGTGAGCTTACCGTAGAGCAGGAGCTTGCTCAGGCGCGTGCTGAATTAGAGGAACTGAAGACTCAGGCATTGTATAAGCAAGCTGAATTTGAAAACTATCGTAAGCGCACCATAAAAGAAAAAGCAGACCTTATTCTAAATGGCTCTAAGTCAGCTGTAATAGCCATGCTTCCTATCGTAGATGATTTGGAGCGTGCTTTACCATCTATGAAAAAGGCAGAAGATGTTGCTGCAGTGGCCGAAGGTGTGGAACTTATCTATCAGAAGTTCCTGAAAACTCTTGCAGGTTTAGGCGTAAAGCAAATTGAAACCGAAGGGAAAGAGTTTAATGTCGATCTTCACGAGGCTATCGCACAAGTTCCAGGTGTGCCCGACGAACAAAAAGGGCGTGTAATTGACTGCGTGGAGAAAGGATACATGTTGAACGATAATGTCATTAGACATGCCAAAGTGGCAGTGGGAATGTAACTTTGTCAATTCCTTCATAGATATTCATTTTTCACATTTCTTTTACTATGTAAATAACATAATGTACCATACTGAACGGATAGAGGCTGTGTAAATCTCACTTTTGAGTATCGGCGATAATGTCTTTTATGGTACATTGTGAATGACAAATAACTATGGCAGACCAGAAACGAGATTATTACGAGGTTCTTGGGGTGGCGAAGAATGCTACCGAACAAGAAATAAAGTCGGCCTATAAGAAAATGGCCATTAAATATCATCCTGATCGTCAGGGCGATAAGTCGGAAGCCGAGAAGAAGGAGGCTGAGGCCAAGTTCAAGGAGGCGGCCGAAGCATACGACGTGCTGCACGATCCTCAGAAACGTCAGCGCTACGACCAATTTGGTTTTGCTGGAGTCAGTGGTGCAGCTGGTGGCGGATACCAGAATATGTCAATGGATGACATCTTCTCGCAGTTCGGCGACATCTTCTCCGATTTATTCGGTGGCGGTGCATCGTTCGGAGGTGGTTTTGGTGGTTTTGGCGGATTCGGTGGTACCCGTGGCCAACGTAAGGCACAGCATCGTGGCGGCGACCTCAGACTAAAAGTTCGTCTGACGCTGAAAGAATGTGCTACGGGCGTCACTAAGAAATTCAAGGTCCGTAAGAAAGTGACCTGTAATCATTGCCATGGCAGTGGCACGGAGAATGGTAGCGGCGACACGCAGACATGTTCTACGTGTAATGGTTCGGGCTACGTTCTTCGTTCCCAGCGTTCGGTGTTTGGTATGATGCAGACACAGAGCGTATGTCCAGACTGTCAAGGTGAAGGCACTATCATCAAGAATAGATGTCATCTCTGCGGTGGCTCAGGCGTTGTTACTGGCGATGAGGTTGTGGAGGTGAAGATTCCTGCAGGCGTGCAAGATGGCATGGTATTGACGGTGCCAGCTAAAGGAGATGCAGCCATCCATAATGGTGTACCAGGCGATATACAAGTGTTTATCGAGGTGGAGCAGGATAAGGACTTCATTCGTCAGGGCAATGATCTTATTTACCATCTGTTATTGGATCTGCCTACAGCAGTTCTGGGAGGTAATGTGGAGATTCCTACCCTCGATGGTAAGGTAAAGTTAAAGATTGATTCAGGCACTCAGCCAGGAAAGGTGCTTCGCTTGCGTGGCAAAGGCTTGCCGGCGGTGCAGGGCTATGGCTATGGTAACGGAGATTTGATCGTAAATATTTCTATATACATCCCCGAGACATTATCGCGCGACGAGCGGAAAGCTTTCGAAAAGATGAAAGAAAGCGATAACGTTGTTCCTAATCAGAGCGTGAAGAGTAAGATATTCAACCGCTTTAAGCAAATGTTTGAATGATGACCTACGCTGATACACTTCAATATTTATACGAAGCAGCCCCCATGTTTTCTAACATAGGGGCTGGCGCATATAAAGAAGGTTTGTCTACGACTTTGGCTCTGGACGACCATTTTTCTCATCCTCATAGGAGTTATCACACATTGCATGTGGCCGGAACAAACGGTAAGGGCAGTGTGTCTTCAATGCTGGCTGCTGTTCTTCAAGCTTCAGGTTTGCGTGTAGGGCTCTATACATCTCCACATCTTGTAGACTTTCGTGAGCGTATTCGTGTTAATGGAGAGATGATTCCAGAGGAACGCGTGATTCGCTTCGTGGAAGAGGAACGCTATTTCTTTGAGCCCTTGTCTCCCTCGTTCTTTGAGCTCACTACGGCTTTGGCTTTCAAATATTTTGAGGAACAGAAGGTCGATGTAGCAGTGGTTGAAGTAGGGCTCGGAGGTCGCCTCGATTGTACGAATATTATTCAACCCGACTTGTCGGTGATTACTAATATCTCTTTCGATCATCAGCAATTCCTGGGCGATACCCTGTCCAAAATAGCAACTGAAAAGGCTGGCATCATCAAGGACAACATTCCTGTTGTTATCGGCGAAACCAATGGCCATGCAGAAGTCCGTTCTGTATTCCTTCAGACTGCATCCCGTAAGAATGCTCCAATACGATTTGCCGATGAAGAGACTTTGCCTGTGATGGCGTGTGAGCTCAAAGGCGATTATCAGCAAGCCAATGTCCGCACAGTGATGTGTGCTATCGACACACTGAAATCTAACGACTTTTATGCTGAGCGGCTGACCTCAGATGCAATTGCCACAGGACTTGGTTGCGTTTGCGAACTTACTGGACTGCGTGGTCGTTGGCAAATACTGCGTAAAAGTCCTATGGTCGTATGTGACGCCGGGCATAATGAGGCTGGCATCACTTATGTGGCAGGGCAGTTGGCATCAGAGCTCAAAAGGTTGAAGGCCGAAAAGGAAGGATCTTTGAGGATCGTGTTTGGTATGGTAGGCGATAAGGACTACCATGCGGCTGTGTCGCTGTTAGCAGCACTTGGCGATGATGTTTGCTTCTACGTCACACGACCCTCATGCGCGCGCGCATTAAATAATAATGTGTTAGTAGACGAATTTGCCCGCCATGGAATAAATGCTAAATCCTGTTCTTCGGTCGATGCCGCAGTAAAACAGGCCCTACTCGATGCTGACGCCTCAGACTTTATCTTTGTAGGGGGGTCATGCTATGTCGTGGCCGATTTGTTGAGTTCCTGATAACAGCAGTTATGCTATTTCTATTCTCGTCCGTCAATCTTCGAGATTTTCTCATTAGCTAAGTCAAGAGCATAGTACACCTTTTTGGGCTTAAGTACCTTCATAAACTCATCTGTATATTTTTTGCGTACTTCCAGCTCTTTGACTTCGCTCTTGATTTTTGCGTCCAGAAGCAAAGTGGCTTGCTTGTCGGTGATGGTGCCGGCTTGCACTGCTGATTTGTATTTGTCCTTGACGTCGTCGTAGATATCGCCTGCTTCCTTCTTCTCTTTGAGATATGCCTTTAGTATGGGCGCGAATTTAGTCTCAGTGGCCTTGTCCAACTTGAGGTTTTTGAGCGTGTAGGCATAGCGCTTTTCAACTTTCGACTGAGCGTTAATGGCGATAGGCATAGCAAGCAAGATAGCTGTAGCCAATGTGGTAATAATGAACTTTTTCATTTGTGTCTTTTTTTTTGTTGTTCTTTGTGTCTTTTTTCTTTAGTTGTATTTATTTTTGAGGAATGACCTTCTCCGAAGAGCTTGCGTAGGAGGTCCGGACGGCCAATATGTTGGAGCTCTGTTTCTATGTTTCTGCGCTCCTCTGTTTTGTACCAAAAGAAAAACATTCGTTGTTTACGTTTTTCCTCTGGTGTTCTTGCTACGAATACTGGCTGTAGTGTGTCTGGGTCATAACCTGTAGCCCACATAGTCGTGGCAGTAGTCATCGGCGTAGGTGTAAAGTCTTGTACTTGTTCCAGATGGAAATCGAGTAGCTTGGTCTCGACAGCCAGCTCAGCCATATCTTCGCTGCGACAACCAGGATGTGAACTGATGAAATATGGTATGATTTGTTGTCGTAAGCCCTGTTCGCTGTTAATCTTGTCGAAACGTCTCTTGAAATCGTAGAAGAGGCGGAACGAAGGCTTGCGCATGAGTTGCAGTACATGGTCAGACGTATGCTCTGGAGCTACTTTCAAGCGTCCACTGACATGGTGCAGGATGAGTTGACGAGTGTAGTCGGCAGCAGCCCTGTTGAGTTCTTCGTCGTGCCAGTCGTGAAGAAGTAAGTCATAGCGTACTCCGCTGCCTATGAAACTGCGTTTAATGTATGGAAGCGCATCTACAGCACGATAGATTTCCAGTAGCGGTCGATGGTCTCCATAGAGGTTTTTGCAAATGTTGGGATGTATACACGATGGGCGATGGCAACGACGACAGATGTCAACGTTCTTACCATGCATCATATACATATTGGCCGACGGACCTCCTAAATCTGAAAGATTGCCTTTAAAGCCAGGAAGATGTGAAATGGCCTCGACTTCTTTGAGGATGCTGCCTTTCGAACGACTCATGATGTGCTTGCCTTGATGTGCCGATATCGTGCAGAAAGCACAACCGCCGAAACAACCTCGATGTAGGCAGACAGAGAAACGTATCATCTCATAGGCTGGAATGCGTTTGCCTTCGTAGCGAGGGTGGGGAAGGCGTGTGTAAGGCAGATCGAAAGAATGGTCGAGCTGCTCTGTCGTCATGGGGGGATAGGGTGGGTTCACGACGACCCAATTGTCGGCTGTCTGTTGGATAAGCCGCCGTGCTTGGTCGTTGTTGCTCTGTGTCTCGATGTGTTTGAAGTTTTCGGCATGGTGGCGGGGCTCCTTCAGGCATTGCTCGTAACTATGCAATATGATGTCGTCTTCAGTAACGCCTCCAGGTATTTCCTTCAGGCTGTTGTGCAACGTTACACATTGCCTCATAGGTTGTGACATGTCGCCATGTGCATCGGGTAGGCCACCATTAATGGCATCTTTCAAGGCTTCTGATGTGAGCATGGCATTTCCCTCGTCGTCATAAGCTAATGCGGGATGAAACGATTCAATAGCAGCAAGAGATCTTCGTGTCAGCTCGAGGGTTGGTTGTTCACCCATGCCATAGAGAATGGTATCAGCACCACTGTCAATCAGGATGCTGGGTCTCAGTCTTTGTTGCCAATAGTCGAAATGGGTTAGTCTGCGCAGCGACGCTTCAATACCGCCTAATACAACAGGTACATCCGGATAGAGCTTTCTGACGGCTTGGGTATAAACAATTGTTGGGTATTCAGGACGGAGATCGTGACGCCCGTCTGGCGAGTAAGTATCTTCCGAACGTAACCGCCGGGCAGCCGTATACTTATTCACCATAGAATCCATGCATCCTGGTGCTATTCCAAACCAAAGCCGAGGACGCCCCAAACGACTGAAATCACGCAGGTCGCCATGCCAATCTGGCTGTGGAATAATAGCCACACGCAGACCTTCATCCTCCAGAAGCCTTCCGATGACGGCAGCCCCGAATGAGGGATGGTCTATGTAGGCATCGGCCGAGAGAATGATGACGTCAGCCTGATTCCAGCCCCGTTGCTCCATTTCGCGACGTGTGGTTGGGAGAAAGTCCAGGGTCGAAGATGCCATGCTTACTGCTCGCGTTGAAGTATACGGCTTAAAAGATTCTTGTTGATCTCAAGGAGCTTGCGCTGTTGCGACTTGATATCGCTGGTAACTTGGTCGTACAACTCTTGAATAGCGTGTGTGAACGGTGCTACATCCTTGTTGGCGTTTTCGTTCACGACAACGCGCAATCCCTTGGGCACGAGTTGTATGTCAATCTCCTCTCCAGCCTCAGCTGGCTCACCGTCATAGTGAATTACTCCTGCCTGAGCCCTGTGGATGTGCATGGACTTACATTGGAATGTCTTGACATGAGCGTTTGTGTCAATCGTCTTATTGAGCATTTGCATCACTAACTGTGGCGCACCCAGGACATTCATAGGCTCAATGATGGTAACGTCTAAGAGGCCGTCGCTCATCGAAGCTTGAGGAGCAATATAAAAATTATTGCCATATTGCGAGGCATTGCCACAGGCTATAAGGAAAGCTTTGTAGTTTTTGGCCCTTCCGTCAATTTCCAATTCATATGTTTCAGGCTCATAGGAAAGTCCACCTCGAAGGACATTGTCCACATAGGTACGTAAGCCTCTTTTGCCGCTGCCGGCAAACTTTTCGCTAATGAACGCATCGAATCCCATGCCACATGTGCAGAAAAAAGGAATATCGTTGATCATTCCGTAGTCGAGTGGCTTGATATCGCATTTCGCTAAAACTTTAAGAGCGCCTTCCGGATCCATGGGAATACCTAAATGACGCGCTAAACCGTTTCCGCTGCCCATAGGAATAATGGCCAGTGCCGTTTCTGAATGGCGCAACGAACGTGCTACTTCGTTCACAGTGCCATCTCCGCCAATAGCCACGCAAACGTCCACTTCATTAGCCGAAGCCTCACGAGCCAACTCAGCTGCATGGCCACGGTGGTCCGTCCATTCAATATGCCATTCAAATTTGTCGGGGTCAAGAATCGACGGAAGCGATTTGATGATGGGACCTTTATCTCGAGTGCCTGAAATAGGATTGGCAATAAACAGGAGTCTTATTTTACTCATAGCGATATTATCTTTAGTTTTCGCAAAAGTACATAAAAACTCGTAAACTAATCAGACAATTTTAAGAAAAGAAGAAGAAATTGCACATTTTACAAGAGAAAATGCAATATCTAAAAAAATATTGTTACCTTTGCGCCGTTTTAACCAACCAATGAACGAAAACTTAATCAATATATATGGGACTTTTACAAGACAGATTGGCTAAATACGACCGCCCTCAAAAGTATAAGGCTTTAGGTATTTATCCATATTTCCGTGAGATTGAAGGCAAACAAGGCACCGAGGTTATTATGGAAGGCCATCGTGTGCTCATGTTTGGTAGTAATGCCTACACGGGCCTTACTGGTGACGAGCGCGTAATTGAAGCTGGCATCAAGGCTATGCGCCAGTATGGCAGTGGTTGCGCCGGTTCACGTTTTCTTAATGGCACCCTCGACCTGCACGTCCAGTTGGAAAAGGAATTGGCGGAATTTGTAGGTAAGGAAGAGACAATGTGTTTTGCAACAGGTTTTACCGTTAATAGCGGTGTGCTTGGTGTGCTCACCGACCGTCATGATTACATTATCTGTGACGATCGTGATCACGCAAGTATCGTTGATGGTGTTAGAAATAGTTTTTCGCATCGTCTGAAATACAAGCACAATGATATGGAAGAGCTGGAAGCTCTGCTAAAGCGCTGCCCCGAGGATGTCGTCAAACTTATCGTCGTTGATGGCGTGTTCTCCATGGAGGGCGACCTCTGCAAATTACCGGAGATTGTTGCTCTCAAGCATAAATATCCTGGTACAGCTATTATGGTAGACGAGGCTCATGGCCTTGGCGTCTTCGGCAAACAGGGTAGGGGTGTCTGCGACCATTTCGGACTCACCTCCGAGGTAGATCTCATCATGGGTACCTTCTCGAAGAGCTTGGCAAGTATTGGTGGCTTTATTGCAGCAGACAGTTCTATCATTAACTATCTCCGCCATCACACGCGTACATATATATTCTCTGCTTCTTGCACACCGGCTGCCACGGCCGCTGCCCGCGAAGCACTGCATATCATTCAAACAGAACCCGAGCGTATTCAAAAACTTTGGGATGTCACCAATTATGCTTTGCAGCGGTTCCGCGAAGCAGGTTTTGAAATCGGAGACACCGAGAGTCCGATTATTCCGCTCTATGTCCGCGACGTAGACAAGACTTTTGCTGTAACGAAAATGGCTTTCGATGCAGGTGTCTTCATTAATCCTGTTATCCCGCCTGCATGTGCCCCTCAAGACACTCTTGTTCGTGTAGCTTTGATGGCCACACATACCAAAGAACAAGTGGATGAAGCCGTAGAATCGCTGACAAAGGTGTTCAAGGAGTTGGATATCATTAAATAGAGAAATATTTGCAAAAATATTTGGCCATTTCAATTAAAACGACTACCTTTGCATCCGCAAAACCAAAGGAAAGTAATAAAAAACTTTCTTAGGTACGAATAACGTTGCGTCCTTAGCTCAGTTGGTAGAGCAATTGACTCTTAATCAATGGGTCCAGGGTTCGAGCCCCTGAGGGCGTACAAAATTAATCGTCATTCATTTGCGTCCTTAGCTCAGTTGGTAGAGCAATTGACTCTTAATCAATGGGTCCAGGGTTCGAACCCCTGAGGGCGTACAGTTCAAGCTTCGTCGTGATGACGGAGCTTGAATTGTTTTTAGGCTATTATAACAAACTCCGGTATCAGAATGAAAATGTACAAAAAAAGATTGACATCCCGGAGGATGCCAATCAACACATTTCATTAATGAACTTTGCGGAAGCTGGGGGATTCGAACCCCCGGTACGGTAACCCGCACGTCAGTTTAGCAAACTGGTGGTT
>DGSC01000038.1:40805-41779 GCA_002391275.1 Prevotellaceae bacterium UBA4372
TTCAGCCACTCACCCAAACTTCCAATATGGTTAAGTCCTAAAACTTTTCTTTTATTAAATTCCTTTCGGAACTGCTCAACATTTGAATGTCATCTCTGTTTTGCGAGTGCAAAGATACGCAATAATTAATAACCGACAAAATAAATTGCAAAAAAAATAACATCAAAGTCGCTTTTATCTTGTTTTGTCGATTAGGAGCTTTTTTTTCGTCGCACTTTACCGCATTTCATGCTGTGAATATTCTAAGTCATAATTTTGATCGATTGAAATCAGAATTTTTGTTCAAGTCAATCACATTGTAATGCACGACGATCTTCTGTCTTAATCAATAGCTGAACGAGATTTTCGTTAATTGTTTTTATGCCTCCTTATTGGTTTGTCAGATTGCTTTCTGGGTACTCGTTGTAGATATCTTTCCGTTCCCTTATGCCATTAACGAAGTCTGGTAATAAATTTCACAGTGCGTCCTTTGATGTGTCGCTGAATAGTTGATTCCTTTCATCTTTCCATTCTCACCATTCCACA
The DNA here is from genome assembly GCA_002391275.1 of Prevotellaceae bacterium UBA4372. Taxonomy (GTDB): domain Bacteria; phylum Bacteroidota; class Bacteroidia; order Bacteroidales; family Bacteroidaceae; genus Physcousia. Next base: position 41,331 of record DGSC01000038.1, read on the forward strand.
CTGATGCAATAATGACCAGGGTATTAGTTTTTTCGATTGAATGCTAAGGGTAATAAGGTTGTCATAAGGAAAAAATCTATTAAATAATAAAAGGAATCTTTGAGATTCCTTTTATTTGTAGCGCCTACGGAATCGTAACACTCATTGGTTATCAACCTCGTAGGTCATATTGTTTATAGCTGTCACAAAATCTGTCACAAGATCGAAAACAGCTATAGTGAGTATTCATTATAGAGGATTTACTTCTCTTATATAATTCCCTTTGACGGTCCTCCCGGATTGTTGAAGGGATTTTTTTGTGCTTTCCAGGAATAAGGCAGCATGGATAATGGTTTTCCTCGCTCCTCAATACACCATCAAATTACACGAACTTTACGAATTCTTGTCCTCTAACATGAAGAGTGAAGAATGAAGGATCCGTGTCATTCTTCAGACTCGCTTCGCTCGAA
>DGSC01000004.1 GCA_002391275.1 Prevotellaceae bacterium UBA4372
GGCGCGTGCCATTGCAGGCAACAGCACGAGTGCCATCATAAGAAAGATTGTCTTTTTCATATATGTATTTATTGAGTGTAATGCTTTGTCATTGCGACAAAGTTAACAAGATAGCGCTCAACAAATACTTGCAAATCGTCACAATCGACTTGCAGATGATGATATGAGAGTTAAAATTAGAGGAAGGGCAGTAATGAAGGATTGTATAGTATGTCGTGCTCGCTCTTGCTTGGCGCTTCAGGAATGGTGTATTTCGCTTGGCTGGGAATGACGGGTGAGGATATTCTTCCAGGCTTGCAGGTAGCTCTCATTTCTCATTCCCCGTTCCTCGTTTTTCATTCCTCCTTCTCTTTCCATTCGTTAGGCGTCATGCCGGTGATGGTTCTGAAGGCTCGGAAAAATGAAGATTCGGCGGCGAAGCCCGACTGCATCCACACTTCCGTCATTTTCATTTCGGGGCGCAGGCGTAGGAGCTGCTTGGCATGGGCTATGCGGTAGCTGTTGACGAAATGGGAGAATGTGCAATGGCATTGGCTATTGATGCATGCAGAAATGGCGTTGCGGTTGGTGGCGAGGCGGGTGGCAAGGTCGGTGAGCTTGAGCTCGGCGTTGAGATAGGGTTGCCGCTCGTCCATGAGCTGCCGTATTCGCATGATGAGGGCTTCGCTGTCGGGGAGTGTTTCCTTTCCGCTTGGCGGCAGCGGCGTGGCCGCTGCTGTGCCAGTGCCCTCTGTAGGGGCGGTCGGGGAAGCGGCGGCGGTGTGGGTGCAGACGGAATGTTTCCTGCGCTTGAGCCGGACCAGAAGCACGGCGGCGAGCAGGAGCGCGGCGAGCAGTGGGATGGCAAAGAGCGTCCAGTGGCTGAAGAACGGATGTTGCGGTACTGCGGAGCAGGAACGGTTGCCGGGGTTGACCTCCAAGAGGTAGGCTGTAGCTAAGGGCGAATAGTTGTCATTATCGAGCGTGCCGCCTAAGGAACGGTTGTAGTTGATGCCGCCTGCTATCATCAGGTTGCCGTCATCGGTGAGGTTAATCTGCGGCCAGCCTGCCTCGGGCAGCGGGTCGGTGTAGTAGAGGGTGAGCGGTGCGGGTCGCTGGTCGTATTGGATGCACAGAACATAGTGTCGGTTGTCCTTGTCGAAACCATGCACATAGCCGCGGCGTGACCTGCGGTCTGCAAGGACGGGGCTACTGTAGAAAATGTCTCCGCCCGGCCCCTCGCGCGGCGCTGGACAGGTGGTGGGCAGAAGGGCAAAGGTGGTGTCGCGCACGAGCATAAAAGCCAGCTGGCGGTTCGACTCCCACGACGTGGTGTCGCCCTCGGTCCACTCCTGAACGGGCAGCAGCCATGAATAGTCGCCACGGCTCTCGTCGCCGATGAATCCCGTGCTGCCACTCATGGGGGACGCATGAAACAGCGGTTGCCATCGCTTCAACAAAGGCACGCGAAGCGGTGTACCCTTCAGGCGGTCCACGATGTCGCTGCGCAGCACTTCGCCGTGCGTGCCGCCATTGCCCAGGATGAGCACATCGTCAGAAGCGGAGCGGAGGATATAGGGCGAGGCGCGACCAATCGTGACTTCTTTGACGAAGTGGAAATAGCGGTCGCCGTCGAACAGCTCGATGCTGTCGCCGGCATACCAGTTGCCCGCCACCACGACGCGTCCGCTGTCTATTTCCATGGCAGAGGCCATGGTGCGCTTCGTGTCGAAACAGCTGAAGGCGCGGAAGGTGTGGGTCTGCGGGTCGTACTCCTCGACGGGATAGGTCTGGCCGATGCCGAGGGCTTTCTCGCTGCCACCGCCTATGAGCACCTTGCCGGAGCTGAGCACGAGGCAGGTGCCGTTGTCGTGAGGGAAGGCGGTCTCGACGAGATGCCACTTGCCGTCCTTGAAGTATTCGGCTGTAGCGGTAGGCACGAAGTTGGTGGTGTGACCGCCGACGGCGGTTACTATGCCTCCTGTGCAAAAGAGGGCATGACCGCTCCGGGGAATGTTCAGGTCAGGCAGGCGGTGGGCTGCAATCCTGACTCTGGGGCATGCCGATGGCGCTGTGTGCTGGTGCGAGTGCGGAGAGGGCTGAGCGTTGCAGCGCAAGGGGGAGGCAAAGAGAATGGCGAGGAATGAGTGAAGAAGTACGAATGGAAGGAGTGGGGTAGAGGGCATGAGGAATGAGGTGGCGGGCTTTTGATGACGAATGTTGCGTTCGGGCTTGCTAACTTGACCCATCAAGGATGACGCGTTCGAGCTTGCTCGATTGGCCTTTCAAGAAAGACGAATGGGAGTTGCCTTTTGGACTCGCAGGTAACTTTCATTTATCATTCAGATAGGCGGGTACAAAGTTATGATTCTTCCTCGGATTGTCAAGAAAGAATACGAAAAAAATGATGTTCATTCCCGCGTCGGGTTATAAATGGCTTTATAATGGCCCTCTGAGAATATAATATTGAATATTCCTACACCTGAGTCGCTTTGATGGCTTCGCAGTTGGAGGGCTAACCAGCCCATGGTCATGCGGAAGTTGATTTCGATGCAGGGATGTATGCGCCCATCCGTGGTCAGCAGCATGTCGATGCCTATAGGCCCTGCATAAAAAGTGGGCGGCAGGGCTGAGAGAGCGGACTGGAGAAGAGAGACCAATGAAGAATGAACCGGGAGGAGGATTCCCATGCTTCCGCCTATCAGCTCCAGTTTTCGTTCCTCGGAGGCCACAATATTGCCGGCATATACACCGCCGTCGGTGGTGTGGAAGAGCGAGAGCCCTTCGTAGGTGACACGACCGTCGGGATGACGCCAAAACTCGAGGGCAAAATCGCGCGCTTTTGAGTAGGCTGGTTCGGCCATGACATAACCTTGTTGGCGTAGAGTGCGAAGAAGCCATGCCTGATTCTTCTCGGTGAGTGAGCCTTGGTGAGCCGGGAGCAGCCCGCGTCCGCTGCCGCTCCAAGGTTGTTTGAAGATGGTTTCGCCAAAGTGACGATGATGGCGTCGGGCTTCGTCCAAGGTCGTGCACACGTAGGCTTCGCCCACGAAATGTTGGGCTAACCCCATCTCGGTGAACTTGTGGTGCAACTGGCCGAGGATGTCTGCCGCTGTAGCACGGCCGGAGAACGTCCTGAAAGTTCGTATTTCCGCTTCGGAGGGCAGAAGCGTTTCTTGGATTCCTGCTTTACGGAGCTGGGTAAGGGTTAAGGGGCTCCACCCCCATGGGAGCAGGGTGGCTTCGTTTTTAAGGAACGACGAGGGGGACGGGGCTATCGCTGTAGCGTTGAAAATGGCCGCAGGGGGAATAGGGGAACAGGCTGAACCGTCGCGCAAGAGGATGAGGTCGTCTGGTGCAGCCCATAGGCTGGGTAGCAGTTGAAGGTCGGCAGCCATTTGCCGTGCTGATGCAGGTGGTGTATAATGAGGGTCGTTGGCTGCTAAGGCAAGGTCGTTTTCAGGGTTGAAGAATAAAAGGCGCATGAGGGCATGAACTGTTCGTAGGACAAGTGAAGAATGAAGAGGGAAGGATGATGAATGAAGAGAGAAGAATAGGGATTACCTTTTGGACAAACAGGTAACTCTCATTCGTCGCTTCCAAGCGAAACGAGATACTTCATTCCTCTTTTGGCGCTACGGCTCTGACGGTGAAGCCGAAAGACCTGTTGGCCGACCACTGGCTGTCGTAGCCCTTGAAGTTGAGGGTGTAGGCGGCAGAGGTCATATCGCGATTGATATTGCCAGACCAGTAATAGCCTCCAATGCTTGCTTCCTTGGTCTCCATGCCATCCTTATATCCGGCAGCTGGGAGGAAAATGCTGTTGCCGTTTGAGCCTGTGACACGGTAGCCTTTGACACCATTCAGCGTTTCGGGAGTCCAGCTGCATTTTGAGGTTAGTTCGGCAATCTCGCTGCGGGTTGGCAAACGCCATTGTCCGCCCCATGCATGGTGGGCCGCGTCGAAGTCGGTCCCGCAAATGTTCGTGCCGATGAGTTGATAGCCTGTGCTATTATTATAATATGTATAGGTGGCTTCGGAGTAGTCTTTCTTGATAGCCGTCTCGCCCCATGCGAAGTAGTCGCCGTATTCTTCGGGGTGGGTGGCTCCGATGTTGAAGGACGCCCATCGGACGGAGAGGCCGAGGTCGATGGATGGGTAGAATTCTGCCGCTGGAACGGTGGTGAAATCCATCCATTCTATGGAAGCAATAGGGAAGGAGAGCGGCAACAAAGCGGAGGATTGGTACACGAGCATGGAGGGTGATGTCTCAGAATCCTTGACACCGTTGCCGGAGGAATGGTTGAGCCCCGATTCTGCAAACGTTATGCTGTCGATAGCTTCGATAACCAAGCGCTTAGCCTTAGCGTCGGACTGATGAATAATCAGGACATTAACACTCTCCTGTGCGCCGATTGACGCACAGGAGAGGAAAAGGATTGAGAGAAGGATCGTACGTAGGCTCATAAAATTACTTGCCCTTTACATATACGGTACCGTCGTTGGCATACTCGTCGGCTGAGATGTCCGCACCCGTGTCGTCGCCGGAAGCTGCGCTCGTGGAGCAGCGTGTTCTGTTCTTGTAGACGTACTTGATATTTTGGGCGATGATAGCCTTCAACAGCGTGTTGCCACTATAGCTGGAGCTGCCCATGTAGTCACCATAGACGTAGCCTGTAGGACCAGTGAGCGTGCCAGTAATATATGTAGCAGCTGCAGGGTTCTGAGTATTGGCGCTGCTTGTTATGCTATTTGCAACACTTGTAAAGGTGTAATGAAAACGCTTATGGTCAGTGTTGGCTGAAGCTAAGTTAAGAAGAGCGTTAACCACGGTTTTCTTTGAGTCGCCACTGGTATTATAAGCATCCTCTACGCTGGCCGTACATGTACTGCCGACCCCAACTCCGTAGTTTGTAACTGAACCATCATCCGGCCAGTTGGTAACACGAACAGTCTTGTGGAGATCCCACGCGTTACGATAGCCAAAGAATATCTTGCCGCGGTAGTCGTTGAGTGTATAGTATGAGTGATCCAATAACTTTATATTATCTGTGTACTGGTTGTGAATCTCATCAATAGCATTGCACATCTCTGTTGTATAGTCCGTCCAAGAAGTGAGCAAAGGTGTACCATCTTCCTTGACCATAATGACAGACAAAGTTTCTGTGGGATTTTCTTTGAGAAAATCCACCATAGCCTTAATCGCATCTTTGTATAACACATTTGTGTTAACCATACCATGGAAAATATAGAGATTATCCTTGGTTATCGCCTTGGAATACTTGTAAGTAGGACGTAGGTCAAAGGCACGGACTCCATTCTCCAACTGCTGGCTTATGGTTTCACTCTGACATTTTGCAGCACTGCTGCAAGCACTCGTTGCCGAATCGTGCGATCCAGGTGTGCTCAGCATGCTGAAATATGTGGAGCCGGGAATCATGGCCATCCAGCGATTGGTCTTAGCTGTGCCGATGGCTCCGAACTTATACTTCTTGTAATAAGGAAGAGCTATGTCCCCTACGCCGGAGATGGACGTCAGATAATCAGCATTAGGATTAGATTTGCCAACGGCTCCAGAAGATGACTTGCTATAATATTTGCCCTCAGTTGTGCGGACAGTGATGGTGAATCCAGAGGCCTGCTTGGTAGGCAGGATGTAGAAGCGGACTACAGCCGGGCTTGTTGCATTGATATTAGAAACAAGCACCACATCGCTTTGTCTGTTCGAGAAATAGGTGTCGCCGTCATCATTCGAAACCGTGGCCGTCTTCGTCTCTGCATTGTATGCCATACGGCCAGCCAAGCTGACCTTAGAGTTTGAACAAAGTCCTACAGACTCCACAGTTCCTCCATCAAATGACGACAAATCCACATCGACGACTGAGCAGATATGTCCGAAGGTGAAGCTGGCGTTGGCACCGCCTCCTGTGGTCGTGGCTGTGGCTGCCATATATGGGCCCATCACGCCGCTGTTTTCAAGATTTTCGGTGTAGTCCTGCTCCGTGTAAATCATAGTGGTGACGGTGGCCCCCTTCCAACTTAAAACCGCATCGGCAGGGTAGAAGGCATAGAAGGAGCCTTCCTCGCCCGTCCCGTCGGTGGTGAACGAGTTCTTGCCCGTTCGTGGCTGGAACTCAGCCGTGGCGGATGCGGATGTGGGTTGGTAAGTGTACATCAGCATGCCGTCGCTGATGCTGATATTGTCGTTTGTAGCCCATGCACCGAAGAAGCCTTCAGCAGCAGAGGTGTTGATAGAGGCGCGGGTGACCTTCCCGGCGTCCATATCCTCCTCGTCCAACACTTCCAAGGGTTGCCCTACAGAGGCTTGGAAGCCAATGATCTCGCCTGCCTCTACAGGCGTGGCTGGCTGCTGCGGAGTCAAGGCGTCGTCGCTGGAACATGCAGCCAAGACCGTAGCAGCTGTAAATATTATAAGATGATTTCTTGTATTCATAATTCGTATTGTATTATTAGGGTTCATTGCGTTCATTCCCAGTTGTCCCACTTTACGGAGTTCGTGTTGGACACGCTGCTGCGCTTTACTCCCATATCTTCTTCTCCTTCATTGGAGCCTGAGCCTGAATCAACTTTACCACTGACGCAAAGGATTTGGCAGATTCCTATCATCCGTAAGCTGGTGCAGGGTGCTGTATATATCTTTTTCATAATATAAATGCTCTTCTTCGTTATTTGATGATTACTTTCTTACCATTAATGATATTGACACCCTTGACAGGCTTCTTCAGGCGTACACCAGAAAGGCTGAATATCTCAACATTGTCCATTGTCCATTGTCCATTGTCTAATGCCTGGATGCCGTCTGCATCGCCGAAATGTACGGAGATAGCCTTGACGTTGCTGGCCTGCTGCTTGATGTAAGCGCGGAAGGAATTTACGGTCGGCTGTGTGGACCCTACGAGGTAGAAGGCTACTCCCTGGCCGCTGGTGTGGTTCTGGAGAACGTAACTGCCCTCAGGAGCTGGCCCTGCAGTGTAGGTGCCGACAAGCTCACCATTCTCGTTGGTAGCACCTGCAGCGATGACGGGGATAGTGGCGTTTGAGGAAGAATAATCGCCGGCCTTTGTTACGAGCACAGGTGTGTTGGCAGCAACAGAGCTGACAGCCGTACCACGGATGTTGCCATCAAGGAGGTCAACACTTTGGTCGAGGGCGTAAGCGGTGCCACCAGAGGGCAGGGTAGCTGCAAACGGAATCATGAGTGTTGCGAAGTTGCCACCAGCCAATTCAGCGCTGGTAAGCGTGTACTTGGCATTTGTCGCTGTGAAGCCGTCAGGAACGATGAAGTTGGCACTGCTCTTCTGCAATTCCAGCGTAGAACAGGATCCATCGACAATCACATTCTTCGTGTTGCTCACCTGACTGCCGCTCTTGGCATAGATGAGCAGGTTGGGGTTGTTGGCTGTCGATATGGCTGCATTGCTGAGGCCTGATGCCTTCTCTATGTTCACGACGGCAATCGTGTTGGTGAGGGCCGCGTTGATGTCAGCCAAAGTATTTTCGCCAAGTACCGTCACGATGCCATCTTCCGTGTGGATGGAACTTGCAGCGTCGCCCACGCGGTAGATTTCTACGTTGTCAACCCACAGCTTGGCATTGGAGCCTGAACCACCTTCGCCATAGATGCCGACTGTCAGCGGATATGTGCCAGCCTCATAGATGTCAACTACGAACACATCACGAACCCATTGATTTTCCGTGAAACCGTCCACCTTATCACTATATGTGCCATCAAGACCGATCTTGTTGCCTGAAATGGTGGCAACGGAGTTCTTGTTGAAAGCTTCATAATAAATAAGGTAGCGTCCAGCATTGGCTATCGTCACATCCTGAGAATAAACGGTGTTGTGGCTCCAACCTGCGGAAAGGCCCAAAGCTGCGCCCGAAGCCTCTCCATAGATATCAGTTGCAGGAGGCGTTACATTGTTGAGGATGCCAGTAGAACCATACACTGCATTCAAACCGTAAACCCATTCACTGCCGGATTCAGAAGATGAGAAGCCCGTCACGTCATACAACGTGCCATTTGTACTGACAACCTGATTGGCACCCGAAGCCGTCGTGCCGTCAGCCAGCAAAACAGGATTGGTGTCAAAATTGCCGTTGTTCACAGCAACCGATGTAGGATATTTCGCCTTCAAGGCATCAATCTCATCATTCACAGCCGTCAGGTTGGCGCTGTAGGCGGTGTACATAGCTTGAGCAGTCGAAATCTCAGCAGCGAGGTCGCTATTGTTCCAGACTGCATTGATAGCTTGCGCCTTGGCAATCTCGGCGTTCAGCTTGTTGAAGCGGCTGTCGTCGCTGCCGTAGTAGGTGACAGTAACAGCCTCTGGCGAATAAATGAACCACTGCGCACTGTTATTGGCAAAACCGATATACTTCACACCGTAAGAATACTCACCGGCAGCATCGAAGTATGCCCAGACATCATTCTTATATTTGCCTTCTTGGAACATTTTCAATGCGCCATCCATATTATTGGCATAGTACTTACCATTGAACTCTGCATCATTGCCCGACACGTATGCTGTAGCGCCACCCACTTCGTCATAGAGTGACTTGATCTGTGTCTCGGCATCACCCAAGAAGAGAACCACGGGTGGGAAGTCCACATTGTTGGTGTGCATCGCTTGGGTCGTAGCATTGTTGGCAGAACGATAGAAAGCCTGCATGGAGAAACGATAGAGGCCAGCAGCAGGAATGGTAATAGTGCCAGTATAAACCGACTTCGGGAAGGCGTCGGTTTGGCTACCATTATTTTTATTCTCATAAATTTCGGAGACAGAAGTCGGAGCATCACCACCTACAACGACCTTGGAGAACATTCCTGCAACTGCTGTTTCCATAGCAGCCACCGTATTGACAGAAGATAGCGATGAATAAGTGTCGTCATCATCTGAGTAAGCAGCGGTTGCTGCTGCGGCGGCCTGAGCGCCCTTACGGGAAGCCATTGCTGTAGCATGGTCTGCTGCTTCCACAAGTTCCCAAAGGATGATGGGACCAGAGTTTGTCCCCGTACCATCATAATACACGGAAGCTACAGCATTGGAAGCTTCACTATCATTGTGTTTGAAGAATACATTCGTATTTGAGGCGGGACTAATGGTCAAATAGCCCTGATTAGTTCCAAACACAAAGTTGGTAACATTGACTTGTTCACCCTTGTCTGCCCAAAGGTCAAAAGAACCATCATAATAATAGTACCGTTTCGTATCGTACGCCTGAATATTTGAAAGGTTATATTTGTTGGTGGATATAGTAACAGGCAAACCGTAATTATCTACAGTTGCATGCGTACCCCAGGCAGCACCACGAGCCAAATACCTGCCCACCGTACCTGTTGCTGTCGAATTAGTTGTGCGATCGGTTGTCGTAGCTGCCACCTTCAGGTAGTAGGTCCCGTCGAACACAGCCGGAGTCTTGATGGTGATGTTTTGGGCTTCGTTATAAGTGTTGCCATTAGCATAGCCAATGATGCCAGCAGGAATAGCCAGTGTGTAGGAAGTGGCAGCGGTCAGGCCAGAAGGAACTTTGAAAGTGAAGCCATTGGCAGTGGCTGTAAGCTCGGCCGGAGTGCTGCCATTGAAAGTTACTCCTGAAGTGGAAACCGCAAGCGCCTCACCAGAGTTCGTTACCGCGTCGGCGTAACTCACCGTCACCGTCTCGCCGCCCTGAACATACTCATAGTCCACCGTAGCGCTACCTACGGTGTAAGTGTAAGAGGCTGCTGCTACTACAAGAGTCTGGGATGAAGTGCTCTTTACATAATAGCGTCCAGGAGCCAACGCCTGAGTTGCAGAGTTCCAAGTCGAGGCCGAAGCATTTATCTTGTGGTAAGCATCAGTAGTGTAACTGATATCACTCAATGCGTTTGCCGTAAGTTGGTAATCTCCAGCCACCGCTATATCAAAGTAGTACCAAGTATCAGCAGTCATTGCCGTTGAAGGAAGAGCCGAGGAATAGTCCATCACCACTTGGCCGAGATATTCAAGGTAAAAGTTGTCCATGATAGTCCATGCGTTGCCTGCCGTGGTGGCATTCTTCAAACCGACTTTGAGACTACCATTCGAGACAAAAGTCTCAACGGAGTTTACATACTGCCCAGCCGTGAAAGCATCTGAAGCGCCAGCCATATTAGCAGCAGTACCCTCGTTATTGGCATTCAAAATGGCAATCGCTGCTTGGTCTGAATTGGCATACAGGAAGCTTTGGTTGGCATTGTCGGCATTGTTGTAGAATGCCTGATTGTAGAGCTTGTATCTGCCATTAGCTACAGTGGCGCTGATGGTCTGGGAAATGTCAAAGCCTTTTCCATACATCTCCGCACATGCGTTTTCCTTTTTTCCACCTGCCGTGTTTGTCCAATCTGCCGTGTTGGACCACATCATCAGTTCCCAAGGATGGTGAAAGTCGGTATTACGAAGCAGATAGGTGTAGTCTTTTGCAGCTTGGCGGACTGACATAGGAATAAGTAGCCAATAAGAAGCAGCATCTCCTGTACTATTTCCGACATTGACAAAAGCGCCCATTTTACTTTGATAAAGATTGTCCTTTACTTCATAATAAAGATATTGAGTGTCGCTGTTTTTGATGGTGTATGCGTTAGTATAGCCAGCAACGGTCACAGGCGTAAAGACCCAGTCAGCATCGTTGGTTCCCGTGTCTATGTATCCATTGAGGGTCATATACCCGGCTTTCTCTGCAGAGCCATTGGAAGAGAATGGTCTCGCATAAATGCTATAGCCATTATTATTGGCCGCCAAAGTGATTACACGTCCAGCATGGTCAACAGAGGCGTGTGTGCCATAGTCCATACCGTCGGTCAGAAACATACCCGCACCAATGTTGTACAAGAAGAAATCACTCCCAGCACTCACTGACACGCCATCGGTGTACTGGTAATTGTAGGAAGCCTGTGCCTTTGCTGTGAAAGGATTTAGTAATCCCGCCACAAGCAACGAAGCTGAGAAGACTGTCCTTAGTAGTCTTTCCTTTTTCATCTGTTAAGTTTAGTTATATAAGATATAATGATTTGGTTTTATTCTGGTTAATAACGACAAACACGCTGCAAAAATAGAAAAAATATTATTGCAGCGTGTAAAAGGAGAAAAATATTTTCAAAAAAATCAACGAAAGGCCCTTTCAGAAGCCTTTTCTCTATGCTTGATGCAGAGTCAGTTGGGGGAAGGGGAAGCCTATGCCTGCTTGGTTGAAGGCGTTGTAGATTTTCTCACGCATGGTGAACATTACACCCCAGTAATTTTCATTAATCACCCATGCTCGGACGACAAGGTCCACGGAACTGCTATTCAGCTCTTTCAGCCATACGACGGGGGCGGGGTCCTTCAGCACACGCTCGTCTGTGGCCAATAGCTCCAGCACCACCTTGCGCGCACGGTCTACGTCCTCGCCATATTCTATGCCCACGACCCACTCCGTCATACGGGTAGGCGTATGTGTGTAGTTGGTAATGCTGCCACTGCTCATCTGCCCATTAGGGACATATATCTGCTTCCCGTCTGCCGTAAGTAGGATAGTGTGGAAAATCTGTATGGCCTGAACCGTTCCTCCCGTGCCCTGGGCCTCTATCCAATCACCTACTTTGTAAGGCTTTAAAAACAATATCACAATGCCGCCGGCAAAGTTCTGAAGGTTGCCACTCAATGCCATACCTATTGCCACACCAAACGAAGCCAGCAAGGCCGCAAAACTTGTTGTGTTTATGCCCAAAGCGCCGACAACAGTGACAATCAACAACACTTGCAGTACGATGTCGAGGAAACTCTTGACGAACGTCTGAACGCTGACTTCAATATCACGCCGCTCAAGAAAACGAGCTACAAGATAGTTTAAAAGTTTAATCAAATAATGCCCTACCAGGTAGACTACAGCGGCAATGAGGATATGTTTTCCTGCATCCAAAGCCCATGTGATGAGCTGGCTTAATACCTGCTCCCAACGCATGTTGCCAGAAGCTAAGTTGCCGGTAAAGTCTTCCATTTTCGACACCAGAGCCAGAGAGTCGTTGTCCACTCCAGTGCTTTGCAACAAATTAATAATCATGTTTTTTGATCTGTTAATGTCTGTGCTGCCGCCTCTCCCTGTCGTGCCTGGCAATTCGTTTTAGCCATTTCATATATTCTGGAAGTATCTGTACAGCTATTAATGCGGCTGCAAAGGTACACTTTTTTTCGCAATCTGCCTCCTTGGTGTTGATATTTTTGCGCCCTCCTCCCGCTTCTCCTTCGACAGCGCTCGGCGTTTTTATCGCCGAGCGATAGCGTTCTCCCCTTGTTCCCCCTCGCCGTCCTCCCTCTCCCCGCCTTGTATCCCCCTCGACAGCGCTCGGCGATT
>DGSC01000006.1 GCA_002391275.1 Prevotellaceae bacterium UBA4372
ACTATGTTCCGCATTATGCTCATGTACTACGTCAACTGCTATACATTCTTCGAGCAGCCCGAAAAAGACTGGCTCAAGATCCTTGAAACGGATAATCCGCCACCTGGCGAACAGTCACTTTTCGACTAAGAGGGGCTTACTTTTTGAAAAAAGTATCCGCAATGCCTGTTTATCGGCATTGCGGAAGATTTTTAATGTTCATTTGATTTTTAGCGGACAGCAATAATATAATATTGCGATTTACGGCTGCCCACTTGCTTGTCGGGCATCATGCGTTAGGGTGTGTCTGGGTTTAATATTCAGCGGACAACTGATGTAGGCTTCTCTGCAAAACATACTGTTATTGCTGTTCGCTAAACACCAGCGTGCCCATCCTGAGTCTTTGCAACACTGCATTTAGGATTGTCGCTGATACCTGACAAGCCCACAGCTCGCCTTCTACGGTCGGTAGGGCGACGAACAGGAACCGGAAACTATACCTGACAAGCCCTCTTTCCCCGTTTTATTGCCGTCTGCTTATAAGAAAAACAGGGCACGCGGCCAGCTGAATTGATTATTCCATGACCTTGGAATGATTATTCGATGGTCATGGAATGATTGTTCCAAGGTCATGGAATAATCAACGTTGATACCCGAAATTCTTTTCTATCACTGGTGCACAACATTTCAGTCATTGGTGCTAATTCTGTTTCAGCTTTTCGAGCTGAGTGATGCGACTGGCTGAAAATGAAGAAAGGCCAAAGGATTCCGGACAGGCCATCAGGATGATTCGTCAAAGTGCCGATGGATTCCGGACAGGTCATCAGGATGATTCGTCAAAGTGCCAAAGGATTCCGGACAGGCCATCAGGATGATTCGTCAAAGTGCCGATGGCTTCTGGACTGACCATCAGAATGATTCGTCAAAATGCCGATGGATTCAGTACAGGTCATCAGGTTGATTCGTCAAAGTGCCGATGGATTCCGGACAGGTCATCAGGAGGATTCGTCAAAAGGCCGAGGGTTCCAAACTGATCATTTTCATGATTCGTCTGGAACCCTCGGCCTTTTTTTGTTGATTCGGCTGGGCGATTCGAGGTAAAACAAGTTGTGTTAGTTCCGAGCGGCAGGGCTTGTTTGTGTTAGAGGATTAGCCTTGCGGCTCCACAGCACAACCTGTCCAGTGGCAAGCGATTGTTGAACATCGATGAGGCGCTGGTTGGCAGAGCCTCGGAAGAGGAGGTCTGTGGAGCGTTGGGCTGCGATGTATGGGCCGTCGACGAGCACGTCGACGAGTTGGAGCAAGCGCCGTTGTGCGGGCATGTTAAGAAGAGTCTCGAAAGTGTAGCCGGTGTAGCACCAGATATTCTTTTTTGTGCGTTGGCGTATGGCCTGAGCTAGTTCGGCGAAGCCTTCGGCTTGTTGCATAGGATCGCCGCCTGTGAAGGTGACGCCGGGCGCAAAAGGATCGGCTTCTATGATGGCCATGAGTTCATCGACGCTCATCTCTGAGCCTCCGTCGGCAGCCCACGACTGTGGATTGTGGCATTGAGGGCAGTGATGCGTGCAGCCGGCGCAGTAGATGCTCGTACGAAAGCCGGGGCCGTCTACCGTGGTGTCTTCTACTATAGATAGGATGCGGAGCATTATTCCTTGAACTCAAGATAGTCGGTGTTGTGGATGACGCGGTCGTTGAGTTCTGCGAGTTTAGCCCGGTTCCAACGGTCGGTGGTGCCTACGAGGTAGCCCGTGATGCGCTGCAGACGGTCGAGGTTGGTGCTGTGGCAGTGGGGACATTCGTCGATGTGGTCGGCCGTTTCGTAGCCGCAGTCCATACAACGTACGCGGGTGTGGTTGACGCTTCCGTAGCCGATGTTCAAGGCATCCATCATGTCCACGATGTTCATCACGGCTTCGGGGTTGTGGGTTGCGTCGCCGTCTATCTCGACGTAGAAGATATGGCCGCCGCGTGTGAGCTCGTGGTAAGGAGCCTCGATTTCAGCCTTGTGTCGGGCGGAGCATTTGTAGTAGACGGGCACGTGGTTCGAGTTGGTATAGTACTCGCGGTCGGTGATGCCTGGGAGCTTGCCAAATTCTTTCTGGTCGCCGCGTGTGAAGCGTCCGCTGAGGCCTTCGGCGGGTGTGGCGAGCACGCTGTAGTTGTGCTGGTACTGCTGGCAGAAGTCGTTGACGCGGTCGCGCATGTAGGTGACGATGCGCAGTCCGAGTTTCTGCGACTCGGCGCTCTCTCCATGGTGTTTGCCGGTGAGTGCTACGAGACATTCGGCCAGTCCGATGAAGCCGATGCCGAGGGTGCCTTGGTTGATGACGCTTTCGATGGTGTCGTTGGGGCTGAGTTTTTCGCATCCGATCCAGAGGCTGTGCATGAGCAGGGGGAACTGCTTGGCAAAGGCGGTCTTCTGGAACTCAAAGCGCTCATGCAGCTGACGAGCTGTCAGTTCGAGCAGATTGTCGAGCTTGGCGAAGAAGGCGGCTATGCGTTGCTCTTCGTCCTTGATATTCATACACTCGATGGCCAGTTTCACGATGTTGATGGTGGAGAAGCTGATGTTGCCGCGTCCTATGCTGGTTTTGGGTCCGAACCTGTTCTCGAAGACGCGTGTGCGACAGCCCATGGTGGCTACTTCGTGGAGGTAGCGCTTCGGGTCGTCGGCACGCCAGTCGGCATCCTGATTGTAGGTGGCGTCGAGGTTGAGGAAGTTGGGGAAGAAACGGCGTGCCGTGACCTTGCATGCCAGTTGGTAGAGGTCGTAGTTAGGGTCTGTGGGCAGGTAGCTTACGCCGCGCTTCTTCTTCCAAATCTGTATGGGGAAGATGGCGGTGACGCCGCTTCCCACGCCTTCGTAGGTGGAGTTGAGAATCTCGCGGATGATGCAACGGCCTTCGGCGCTCGTGTCCGTTCCATAATTGATGGAAGAGAACACGACCTGATTGCCACCGCGGCTGTGGATGGTGTTCATGTTGTGGATGAACGCTTCCATGGCCTGATGTACGCGGCTGACAGTCTTGTTGATGGCATGCTGGATGACGCGTTCTTCGCCTTCGAGGCCTTCGAGGGGCTTGTTGATATAATCATCGAGTGCTCTTTCGTAGAGGTGGCTGTAGTCGGCCGCAAAGAGCTCCTCGAGTTTCTTTATCTCTTCGATGAAGGTGAGGCGGACGTAGGGGGCTAGGTAGAAGTCGAATGCGGGTATGGCCTGTCCGCCGTGCATCTCGTTTTGTGCTGTCTCCATGCTGATGCAGGCAAGCACGCTGGCCGTCTCGATGCGCTTGGCGGGTCGGCTCTCGCCGTGGCCGGCCATATAGCCGCCTTCGAGGACGTGGTCGAGGGGATGCTGCACGCATGTCAGCGACTTGGTGGGGTAGTAGTCCTTGTCGTGGATGTGGAGGTAGTTGTTCTTGACGGCTTCGCGGATGTCGTCGCTCAGGAGGTAGTCGTCGACGAAGGGCTTGGTGGTTTCCGAGGCGAACTTCATCATCATGCCCGCAGGCGTGTCGGCATTCATATTAGCGTTTTCGCGCGTGACGTCGTTGCTCTTGATGTTGATGATTTCGAGGAACATCTCGCGCGTCTTGGCCTTGCGTGCGATGGAGCGCTGGTTGCGGTACTGGATGTATATCTTGGCCACGTCCTTGCGGGCGCTCTTCATGAGCTCGAGCTCCACGAGGTCCTGGATTTCCTCGACGGTCATCTGTGCCTTGCCGCGCATGCTGATGCGGTCGGCAATCTGATGAACGAGGTGCTCGTCTTCGCCTTCTTCAGTCCGAAGCATGGCTTTACGGATGGCAGCAACAATCTTCTCTTCGTTGAAGCCTACGATGCGTCCGTCGCGCTTGACTACTGTCTGTATCATAATTATTGGGAATATGTAAGGTAATGATATAAAGTGAAATGCAAGAATAGGTATGTTGAAGTTGAGGTCTCAATGGCGCTGCAAAGGTAATTTGTTTGCCTAAAATGTGCAAGCGATTGGCAAATATTTTTTAAAAGTTTTCCAAAACGATTGAGACTGTTATTGAAAATCAATATGTTACATTTTTGGCGTTGCTGAAAAGTTTTCCAAAAATAATTTTAGTTGTCTGTCAAGGTGTTTGTTGATGTTGGCTCTGTGACCAAATGAATCAGTTGGAAACGCATGATATTCAGAGGCGGAAATCAAGGCTCAACACAAAAAAACGCGGAATGCTCGTGACTCATTGAGTCGGAATTCCGCGTTTTTCGTTGCTTGGAACTAAGTCAGGATGTACGACAAAGCAGTTTTGAAATCCTATTTTTCTTCGTCTTTTCTTGCTCGAACAATAAAGAAGCATTAATTTTGCCACGCAAAACAAATAAAAAACAATAGTCATCATGAAAAAAATTATTGCTTTGGCCAGCGTTTCACTCCTGCTTGTTGCCTGCTCAACAGTCAGCATGACCGGCCGTAAACAGTTGAACCTCGTTTCAGAATCTGAAATCCTGTCGGCCAGTTTGACCGAGTACCAGAGTTATATGAAATCGGCCAAAGTGTCGAAGGATGCTGCCGCTACGGCTGTTGTCAAAGGCGTAGCCGAGCGCATAGCCGCAGCCGCCGAGGCTTACCTCACGGCAACCGGGCAGACAGCCGACTTGCAGAACTACGCATGGGAGTTTAACCTCACAGAGGATCCCAACCTGAATGCGTTCTGCATGCCTGGCGGAAAGATTGTGGTCTATTCGGGCATGCTCAAGCTCATAGGCAACGGCGCCGACCGCGACGACGAGCTTGCAGCAGTGATAGGTCATGAGGTGGGTCACGCCATTGCCAAGCACGGCCAGGAACGTGCCAGCCAGCAGATGTTGCAGCAGATGGGCGGTTCGGTGCTCGGCGCAGTCGTGGGTGGTTCCAGCGCTCAGACACAACAGGTCATTGCCACCGCTTACGGCCTCGGCACACAGTATGGTGCTTTGCTCCCGTTCTCTCGTAAGCATGAGCTGGAGGCCGACTACATCGGTATTGTCCTTGCTACGATTGCAGGCTACGATGCCGATGCTGCCGTAACACTGTGGCAGAAGATGGAGGCCGCCAGCGGCGGACAAGCTCCCGCTCAGTTCATGAGCACCCACCCCAGTAGCTCGAAGCGCATCAGTGAGTTGCAGAAGAACATACCGCAAGTGAAGGCTGAATACGGCAATGTGTCCAAACAGACTGCTGCCTCACAGTCGGCTGCTACTCAGAAGAAGGCTACGACAACCAAGTCGACTACAAAATCTAAGACCACCACAACCAAAGGTACTGGCTTTAAGATTGGATTATGACCTTTACAAATAATTTCGAACAAGTGCGTGCCGTCGTCTTCGATCTCGACGGCACGTTGCTTAATACCCTCGACGATCTGGCCAATGCCACCAATTGGGCCTTGCGCAAGAATGGACTTCCCGAACGTACGCTCGACGAGGTGCGGCGTTTCGTGGGTAATGGCGTAAGACGCCTCATCGAGCGTGCTGTGCCTGAGGGCGTGGCTTCGGATGTCTTGGAGTCGACATTCGACGACTTTAAGGCTTATTATGTCCAGCATTGTCAGGACCAGACATGCCTCTATGAGGGGGTGGCTCCGATGTTGGCTGCTCTGAAGCAACAAGGCTTGCGCCTGGCCATTGTCAGTAATAAACTCCAGGAAGGCGTCGACGAGCTTTTCCACCGTTACTTCAGCACTACCGTCGAGGTGGCTGTAGGTGAAAGCCCCTCAGTGGCCCGTAAACCGGCTCCCGATATGGTGTTTGCAGCCTTGCAAGAATTGGGCGTTGCGCCCAATGAAGCCATATACGTAGGCGATTCCGACGTCGACCTCCAGACAGCACATAATAGCGGTCTCCCTTGCATCTCAGTGCTTTGGGGCTTTCGCGACAGGGATTTCCTGTTGGCGCACGGAGCTACGTGCATGGTGGAGCGTCCGGCTGAAATAGTGAGCTTGCTTCATCAGCACGATGAGCAATCGTAAATCATAAATCTTTTAATCGTAAATATAAAGGTGTCTATTTGTCTCATTACAGGCGGTCAGCGTTCCGGCAAGAGCCAATATGCCGAGCAGTTGGCGCTGTCGCTCGCTCCGAATCCTGTTTACTTGGCAACGGCTCACGTCTGGGACGATGAGTTTCAAGAACGGGTTAAGCGTCATCAAGAACGGCGAGGGCCGGAATGGACGAACATCGAGGAAGAGCGTTGGCTCAGTCGCCACAACGTGGAGGGTAGGGTAGTTCTGGTCGATTGCCTGACGCTGTGGGCCACAAATTTTTTTTTCTCCGACGGTGCCGAGGCCGATGTCGATGCTGCGTTGGAGATGATGAAAAAGGAGTTCGACCGTTTCACGCTTCAGGATGCTACGTTCATCTTTGTGACCAACGAGATCGGTGCCGGAGGAACCCCCGTGAACGATGTGCAGCGGCGTTTCACCGACCTGCTGGGGTGGTTCAACCAGTATGTGGCTTCGAAAGCCGACGACGTGGTGATGATGGTCTGCGGCATTCCTGTGAAGGTGAAAGGAAATGGGGCGTAGCACCGGGAAGGTTAAAGATGAATGGATTAAAGATAACGGAAGAATGGAACTACAAGATAAGTTGAAGCTGAAGATCGATAATCTCAACAAGCCGAAAGGCTCGCTGGGACGGTTGGAGGAGCTGGCCTTTCAGATAGGAATGGTTCAGCAGACGCTTTCGCCCACATTGCAGCATCCCGTGCATCTCTTGTTCGGTGCCGACCATGGCATCGAGCGCGAACACGTGAGTGTGTCGCCCCGCTGCATCACCTGGCAGCAGATGGAGAACTTCACGCGCGGCGGTGGCGGAGTAAACATGTTTTGCCGTCAGCATGGCTTCGAGCTTCGTCTGATAGATGTGGGTGTAGACCACGACCTGAGTGCTTTTCCGGCTATCATCAATAGGAAGGTCGCCCCTCATGGCACGGCCAACTTCCTCCACGAAGCGGCAATGACAGAGGAGCAATGCCAGCAAGCCCTCGGCATAGGGTGCGAACAAGTGGATGCGGCCTTTGCCAAGGGCTGCAACATTATCAGTATAGGCGAGATGGGCATTGCCAACACGTCGCCTTCGAGCATCTGGATGAGCTTGTTGCTCGATTTGCCCTTGGAACAATGTGTGGGAGCCGGAGCGGGACTGAACGATGAGGGCATCCGCCACAAGTTGGACGTGCTGCGCCGAAGCGTTGAGAACATGCAGAAAACGAATGTTCCGGCCGGCAACGACGATGGTGTCCGCTACCTCCTTCGCTATTTCGGCGGTTTCGAGATGGTGGCTGCCGTAGGGGCCATGCTCCGTGCGGCCGACTTGCGGATGCTGGTGCTCGTAGACGGTTTCATCATGTCGGCTTGCGCCCTTATTGCCAGCAGGCTGCAACCGTCGTTCCTCGACGTAGCCATCTTTGCCCATTGTGGCGACGAAAGTGGCCACAAGCTTATGCTCGACGGCATGGGCGTGAAGCCGCTCCTCAGCCTGGGCCTGCGTCTGGGTGAGGGCACAGGCGCCCTATGCGCCTATCCCATCGTAGAGTCGGCTGTTCGCATGATCAATGAAATGGGCAATTTCGAAGATAATAAAATCACCAAATACTTTTAGGATATCCTCGTCGACGCCGCTTCGTCAACGGCCCACGTTTCACCCCCTGACCACTCATTCACTACTAAAGAACAGATATCACCTGACAATGAATCATCTCTTCGCCTCCCTGATGTTCTTTACGCGACTGCCCTGGTGGCGGCTGCGCACCGTGCCGAAAGAAGCTTTCGAACATGTCGTAGACTGGTGGCCGCTGATTGGTTGGCTCACTGGAGGTGTGATGGCGGCTGTCTTTGTCATGGCAGTGTCGGTAGGTATGTCTGTCAGTGTGGCTGCTTTGTTAGCTATCGCTTCGCGTTTGTTGCTGACAGGAGCCCTGCATGAGGATGGTCTTGCCGATTTTTTCGATGGCTTCGGAGGGGGGACCGATCGCGCGCGTACATTATTTATTATGAAGGATTCCCACATCGGCACCTATGGCGTGTTGGGGCTGCTGTTGGTCTTAGGCCTGCTTTGGGCTTCTCTCGTGCAGCTGAGCGGCTATATGTCGGCACCTGGTTCGGTGGCTGTTTTCACTCCTTCGGCCGATGCTTTGCTGCGAACGGCCTCGGTGATGCTGCTTTTCGATGTTGCTGCCAAGAGTGCAGCCTCGCTCATCACCGGGCAATTGCCTTATGCCCGTACGGCCGACGAGGCGAAGAACAAAGTAGTTTATGTCGGTCGCAGTCTGCAAGGTTGGCTGTGTCATGGCGTGCGTTGTGCAGTAGCTTTGTCGCTGCCTGTCGCTGCTTGTTGCTATTTCGGCGTTCCGCAAGTCCACCTGTTGCTGCCCGTTCCTTTCGTGCTGGAATGTCTGCTCATGCTATGGATGCGGCGGCGCATTGGTGGTTACACAGGCGATTGCTGCGGAGCCATCTTCCTCTTGTGCGAGTTGTCGTTGTACTTGACCTGCGGAATAGCGCTCTCGTGAGGCGGTCGGGTAGGGCGAAAGCAAAGTCGTAAAAAACAAAAAAGAGCACCTTCGGGTGCTCTTTTTTGTTTGTAGCCAAGACTAATCGCCTCAACTGCTGGCGGAGAGAGAGGGATTCAAACCCCCGGAACGGACGAGCCGTTCACCGGATTTCGAGTCCGGCCCAATCGGTCACTCTGGCATCTCTCCTTGGATGTTTGCGCGAATGCGGTTGCAAAGGTAGAAATTTATTCATAATTCACAATTCATAATTCATAATTTTTTTGTTTTTACTCGGTTTTTTCGTCTGAGGCATACACTTTCTCCCTCTTTTTTTGCCTTGAAAGCCACTTTGCAACACAGTTGCAGCCACAACGATGTACCTTTGCACCCGAAAAGAGAGACTGGATGTTCCCGTCAACCAGAATACTCCTGGCGAGCTCTCTGCAAGATGAGGAGTGGCATCATCTCATTCACGCCCACTTCCGACGCAACCAGAATAAACAAAAAACATAAAGAATATGATACTCGAACTACTTGAAAACTATTGGGATGCCTTGGTGATGATGACCGCCGAGATGGCTCCCTACCTGCTTTTAGGCTTCTTCATCGCAGGATTGTTGCGAACGTTTGTGCCCCGAACGGTCTACGCACGTCACCTTGCCCCTCGCAACATGAAGAGCGTAGTCAAGGCAGCAGCCATCGGCATTCCTTTGCCCTTGTGCTCTTGCGGCGTCATTCCCACGGCAGTAGGCCTGCGTAAGGAGGGCGCGAGCCATGGTGCATGCACCAGTTTCCTTATCGCCACACCCCAAACAGGCGTCGACAGCATCGCCGCCACCTATTCGCTCATGGGTCTTCCCTTTGCCATCGTGCGTCCTGTAGCAGCGCTGTTCACCGCCATGTTCGGGGGATGGCTGGTGAACAGATATGCCCGCGAGGACGAGGCCCTTTCCGCTGCAGCCGCACAGACTGGCGAGCACGATCATTGCGACTGCGGCCACGATCACGATCATTGTGACTGCAATCACGATCATGCCAGCCACGATCACGACCATTGCTGCTGCGATCACGACCACGACGACGAGTGCCACTGCCATCACGGCAATGACCATACGTCGCAGACCTTCGTATCCAAGCTCACCGGAGCGCTCGACTACGCTTTTGTCGACATGATGCAGGATGTGGGCAAGTGGTTGGTCATCGGTCTGCTCATAGCTGCGCTCATCACCGTGGCCGTGCCCAACGAGTGGCTTGCCGCGTTGCACGACTATAAGCTGCTGAATATGCTCATCGTTCTGGCTGTGGCCATACCCATGTACGTCTGTGCTACGGGCAGCATCCCCATTGCCGTATCGCTCATGGCCAAGGGCCTGACGCCTGGAGCCGCCTTGGTGTTGCTCATGGCTGGTCCGGCTGTCAATTCCGCTTCTATGTTGGTCATCGGCAAAGTGTTTGGCCGTCGCACCCTATGGCTCTATATCCTTTCCATTGTCATCGGTGCCATGTTGTTCGGCCTGGGCATAGATTATCTGCTGCCGCAAGACTGGTTTGCAGTTCAGAGCAGTATCACCGCTTCCGCCGGCCATTGTGCCCATTGCCTTACGACGATGGATTGGGTGTGGATTGCTCTGCTGGTGGCCCTTCTCCTGAATGCCTTCTGGCAGCAGCACCGCGGTCATACTTGCAGTTGCGGTCACGACCACGACCATGCTCACGACCATCATCACCACTCGCACGACCATGCTGAGACCCACGAGCATGCTGATGCCGAGGAACACCATCACGAGGACGCAGCGGGTGCTCAGCAAGTGTATCGCGTCGAGGGAATGTCGTGCAACCATTGTAAGGCCAATGTGGAGCGCGCTATCCGTGGCGTGGCCGGGGTCGAGGACGTTGTCGTAGACCTGCCTTCAGCCACAGCCACCGTCGTAGGCGCCCACTCGTCCGACGAGCTCATCGAGCGCGTTAAGAGTTATGGCTACGAGGCTTCGCCGTTGTAGCGCAACGTGCTTCGGCATCCTTTCTTGGCTATCTGATAGATCATGGCCGCACAGCTTCTGAGCTCACTCAGCGCTGTGCGGCCATTTTTTTTAGTTGAAAAAAATCGATTCTTACGGAGCGAGCCTGAAACTTTTCATTATCTTTGTAGCCGTAAACACTAAAAAATAATTGATAATGAAAAGTTCGTGTTCATTTGTCGCCAAGCTGTTTCATGCATCTCTGGCCGTGGTCATGATGTTCCCGGCGGGTGTCATGGCTCAAGCGTATAAGTCCATAGCCGCTACCGAAGCGGTTCGCGTAGAAGCTCCCGTAGGCACGGTGCCCCGCCTGCCTTACCAGTTGTGGGTCACCTATTCCGACGGCAGCAAGGCCTACCGTCAGGTGAGATGGACCAACGCCGCGCCCGCCACTGAGCAACAGCAGATGCAGCAGCCCGCAGGCTCTACCTATGATGTGCGAGGCTACGTCATCGGCGACAACACCACTACGCAAGGTTATCCCGTAGCGGCTCACGTGCGTGTCGTCGACGGCGCTTATGTTGCCCCGGACAATAAGCCTGTGGCCGTGCCGCTGCCTTTGAATAAGGTGAGCATCACCGGCAACAACCGCCTCACCCACAATCGTGATATGGACATCGACCAGTTGCTCTCGCTTGATGTCAAGCAGCAGCTCTACAACTATCGCGATACCTATGGCCTGCCTACCGACGGCTACCCGGAGGCCGACGGCTGGGACTCTCCCACCACGAAGCTTAAGGGACATGGCAGTGGCCACTATATGAGTGGCATGGCTATGGCTTACGCTTCGTGCACCGATGCAGCCAAGCGCAAGCAGTTGAAGGCAAACATTCGTACAATGGTGGACGAGCTGCGCCGCTGTCAGGAACGTACCTTCGTCTTCGACAAGGAGCTTGGCCGCTACCGCGAGGCCCGCGATTTTGCCCCTGAAGACGAGCTGCGCGAGATGAAAGGCACTTGGGACGACTTCAATCGCTATAAGCAAGACTATGCACACTACGGCTATGGTTACCTGAATGCCATACCAGCCCAGCACTGTGCGCTTATCGAGATGTACCGTGCCTACAATAACGAGCAATGGGTGTGGGCACCCTACTATAGTGTCCACAAGCAACTGGCCGGACTCATCGACATTGCCACCTACGTCGACGACGCCGCTATTGCCCGCAAGGCACTCCTTATAGCCAAGGACATGGGCCTGTGGGTGTGGAACCGCCTGCACTACCGCACCTATGTCAATGCCGAGGGCTCGCAGGCCGAGCGCCGTGCCCGTCCCGGCAACCGCTATGAGATGTGGAACATGTACATCGCAGGTGAAGTGGGTGGCATGGCCGAGTCGTTGGCCCGCCTCTCCGAGATGGTGACGGATGCCACCGAGAGTGCTCACCTGCTCGAAGCTGCTACCTATTTCGACAGTCCCGCCTTCTTCGATCCCCTTGCCCATAATGCCGACGCCATACGCACACGTCATGCCAACCAGCACATCCCCATGGTGACGGGCGCCCTCAAGGCCTTCCATGCCGGAGGCGACAGCCGCTACTACGACCTCGCCCTCAACTTCTGGAACATGATTCAAGGGCGCTATCGCTATGCCATGGGCGGCGTAGGCAATGGCGAAATGTTTCGTCAGCCCTACACCCAGATTCTCTCGATGTGCACCAATGTGGGCACCGATTGGCGCGACCGCTCCACCTATCCCGAACCTACGCTCAACGAGACCTGCTGCGCCTACAATCTGGCCAAACTTACCAAGGACCTCAACGGCTATGCCCCCAACGATGCCCGCTACATGGACTACTACGAGCGCGTACTCTACAATCAGCTCATAGGTTCGCTCAACCCGCATCACTACGCTGTTCTCTATCAATATGCCGTGGGCCTGAATGCCTCTAAGCCCTGGGGCAACGAGACACCGCAGTCGACTTGCTGTGGCGGAACGGGCGTGGAGAATCATGTAAAATATCAGGAGGCCGCCTATTTCGTGGGTGCCGACACGCTGTGGGTAGCCCTCTACCTTCCTACCACAGCCCGCTGGGATGCCAAGGGCGTGACACTCAAGCAGGAGTGTGAGTGGCCGGCTCAGGCTTCCACCATCACTTTCTCTCAGTGTAAGAAGCCTATCGTCGTGAAGTTGCGTACACCTTACTGGGCCACTTCGGGTTTCGACGTCCGTGTCAATGGCGAGAGCGTAGCCCAGCGCTACCAGCCTTGCGCTTATGTGACGTTGCCCGCACGCCGCTGGAGCAAGACCGACCGCATAGAAGTGGTGATGCCTTTCTCGGCCCACATCGACTTCGGCCCCGACAAGATGGAGGTGGCTGCCACGGGAAAGAACCAGCCACGCACGAACTTCGAGCCCGCATGGTGCGGAGCTTTCATGAACGGCCCTCTCGTCATGGCAGCCAAAGGCATCAAGACATGGGAGGAGGCAACGATAGAGATGAAGAACGACGTATCTCGTTCTGCCCAGAGCG
Source organism: Prevotellaceae bacterium UBA4372 (assembly GCA_002391275.1). Classification (GTDB taxonomy): domain Bacteria; phylum Bacteroidota; class Bacteroidia; order Bacteroidales; family Bacteroidaceae; genus Physcousia. The sequence goes on from DGSC01000006.1 coordinate 12,975, forward strand.
CAGATTTGAAGCAGGCGTCGGACGCAGGAAATGGCTCCAATTCTTCATCCCTCGTTTTTCACACATCCCTTGCCGACACCCTCTCCTTCCTTCCCGACTACGATGCCGACCGCCACGTTACCCACTATTTCCGTTTCCTCATGCCCGGCACTCCTGTAGCCGTAGTGTCCGAAACGTCGGAGTCGGGGGTCAACGACACCCGTCTGCGCGAAGCCATGGCCTTGGCTCGCAGCCGCCGCGACGCTCAGAATGCGTGGAATGCGCTTGAGGTGAAGGTGCCCGAGTATGCCCCTTGGGCCCCGCACGGCTATAGCCGCCTGATGACACAGTTCGACCGCGCCCGCGCCCTCTACGACGATGCCGTGCGCAGCCACTCGCAGGAAGCTGTCGACCAGATGGCCACAGAGCTCGAAGCGGCCCTCAACACCATGCGGCCCGGCAACCTGCCCGAACTCGAAGACCTCGACACGTTGTTGCCGCTGCTGGCCAAGGCACGCCAGGGCGCACAAGAGAATGGCGGCACCAGTCAGCAACTGCGCGACGCTATCGACTACGCCGAGATGGTGGTCAAGTACGTCAGCGACGGTTCTGGCACAGCCGATATGATAGAACGAGCTACCCGACAGTTGCAAGACGCTGTGAAATAGCATACTACATCTTGCCCCAAAAAACATGTAAAAAAGACTTTCCGAAACGTTTGGCCGTGTCGTCGAAATGCGCTAACTTTGCAAAAGAATGCCGCGCATTTCGGCGACACGTTCTTTTACATCTTGAAAATCAATATTTTCAACCTCTAAAGTTTACGAATATGAATGACGACAACACCAACAGACCTCGTGACAACACCGTCACGCCTGGCGGCGACTTCAGCAATATGGAGTACGTCGCCGAAGCCATCATCTTTGAACTTAACGCTAAGGACATGATTACGATTGACGAAGCACGACGCCTCGTCAACCTTGCAGGACGAATCTTCTACAGTCAAGGCTTCAATGCCGGCCAGACCCATGCTCTGCTCGAATTGGCCCGACTGCAAATAACAACGCGCCAACCCGTCAACGAACACAAAAACCTCAACATCTCAACTACCCAAGCACAATCTCGCTTTGGCGACGCTCTTCCCTTACAGCTCCTCACCCATGAGGCACGCACAGTGTGGCAGGCACTCGTCGAAGCCCAATTCTTAGACCAAGACTGGAAACCCCTTCAGCAGACCACCAACGGCCAATGTATGTACATCGCCCTGGCCATGGGCATGCGATTCCTGGGCGACAGCGTATGGCAACCCTTCGAAAGGCTCTGGAACAAGTCGCACCTCGCACAGCAGCATTACAGAATGACCGACACCGGGCACAAGCCCGACCGCTGGAAAGAGATCGATAAGATCGTAGGGTGGGCTTCCAACAAATCATAAAGCATTGACTTACAACACCGATGGGGGATATATAGTCACTATCATAGCGGCTATATATCCCCCTGATTATTTTGCCTCATAGTACCTTTGCATCGAGTTAAACAACTAAAAGCATACCACTATGAGACTACTTTCCAACCAAACCTACCTCATGAGCCGCGAGCTCTATGCCGACATCTGCCGTCTGGCACGTCTGCGCACACAATTCCATGCCATCGTCATCGAGCAGGAACGCCTCGAAGCATCTATCCGCCAACGCATGGCACCCGCCACCGAGATCGTAGACCTCTCCTTCCTGCGTCAGCAGACGAAGGCTACGCCGGAGGAACGCAAAGAGATGTTCGTAGCCAAGATCGACGTCCTCAACCGCCTGGTCGTGCATCCCGCTTACGTGTGTCAGCGTTTCCGCCCATGCCCGCCCGAAGAACCAGATTCTAACCTCTAAATCCTTACAACGATGATCACAAGAGCTTATCAGAAAGGCGAACTCGCCTCACTCTACTACCCTTGGTGCTCGCAGCGCCAAGCCTTGCGGCACTTCGCCCGCGACCTCGAGTACTCTACCGACCTCAACAGCCGCCTCCGTGCCATTGGCTGGCGACCGACCCACCGCCTGTTCAATCCGCAGCAGGTGATGCTCATCTTTGAGCATTTCGGTGAACCCGGCGACTAATGCTGTCATCCTTTCCTCTCTGTTTCCCCGCCTCAAATCGTGGCCTCGTCCACGTTTGAGGCGGGGATTTTTTTTATACATTCAGTTTTAGTTGTTTATCAGCTACCACGAATTTCACGGATGTTTCGACTCTTATGCCAGTGTCAACCTCCACATGATTAATGAAGATTGACGAGTAGATTGGCGAAGGTTGACGACTTTTAAAAGAACCACGGCATTCGGTTCAAAGCATGTCTGTGTCAAAACATTCGTGTGATTTGTGTAATTTGTGGTGTCGTAAATATCCGAGGCTTAAGTTGTACCTTCCCATTTCCACAGGTGCGTTGGAAAATTCTCTTAGGCGCATCGTCCAATTCTCTTAGGCGCATCGCCCAATTCTCTTAGGTGCATCGCCCAATTCTCTTAGGTGTGTTGTACGGAACACGTAGGGGCATCTCGTCGTTGGTGCTGAAACGTGGTTCTTCGCCTCCTTTCAGCCTCCTATATCCGCAAGCCGCAAAGCCTTGTGCCGGAAACCGATGCTATGATGCCGGCTACGGCTCTTGCACCATTTTTTTTTCCGAAAACCTTTTGTCCTCAATCGATTTTTGCTACCTTTGCCCGCAGAAACATCTAAAAGCGACAATAAAACTATGATTTTCCGTAGATTATATGCGGCCTTCGTCTGCGCCCTGATGCTTGCCACTTCGGCCGTGGCACAGACGGCGGCCTCCCTGCCGGCACAGCCTGCCAAGGTGCCTTCGACGACGAGCATCATGCGTAACGCCACCGTGCTTATCACTAATCCCTCCTTCGAGTCGGGCACCGAACGCGGATGGACGCTCAACGGCAAGGACCCGCAAGGCAATGATGAGTTCCGCACGCGCAACTATCCCATGACGGGCAAGGACGGCAACTATCTCATGAACGCCTACCAGTGGTGGGCGCCGTCGCTCAGTGTAAGCCAGGAGATTGGCTACATCCCCAGTGGCGAGTACGAACTCTCGGCCGTAGTGGCAACATGGAACGGGCGAACGGTCTATCTTCAAGGCAACGACAACACCGTGGTGACCGACGGACGAGGCGACGTCACGGGCATCAAGGTCTCGCTACCCCTCACCATCGGCCTGGCCCAGACGCTCACTATCGCTGCCGGAAGCTCGGCACAATGGTGGATGGAAGGCCATGAGACCGAGACGCAGACCTTCTTCAAGCTCGACGACATGCGTCTTAAATGCAAGTGTTTCTACGTCAACGGCCTCGCACAGCCCCTGCCCAACGACGATGCTACCCGCCTCAAGGCAGATCAATGGTACTACTTCGACGTGCCTTTCGGCACCGACTACTGGCTGGTAGGGCCCACCGACGACATCCTCTACACCACCGACGCGCTTGTGAAGCCCGAAGAGGCCGACATAAAGCCTGCTGCACGGCAGATGCAACTGCCCACAGGCCGTGTATTCTTCAAGACAGCCCGCACCGATGCCACCTTGAAGGTGATGCCTACACGCGAAATACTTCAGGGCACTTTCACTGCGGCAGCACTCAACGTAGACGGATTGCCACAGCGCATAGCCACCATCGAACTGAATGCCGACGGACCAGGAAGCGAGGGCACCAAGAAAATAAGCCAGTACCTGGCAGCCAAGGGCTATGACATCATCGGTGTCAGCGAAGACTTCAACTATCATGGTTCCCTCATGGGAGACTTGGTAGGATATAGCTCCGGCTCGCAAAGAGCTACGCTCAGCGTCAGCGACCTGCCGTGGTCCGAGATCATCAAGCTGAAATTCCGATTCGACACCGACGGCCTCAACCTCATCTGGCGCAACGATGTGGCCTCCGCCACCGGCGAGAGTTGGACGCAATGGAACAGCATGGAAGCCACCGACGGCAACCAATATGTGCGCAAGGGATTCCGCCACTACGACCTCACCATTGCCGACGATGTGGTTGTCGACCTCTATGTTCTCCACATGGATGCGGGCGACATGCAGGTTGTAGCTTCGCGCGAAGATCAATGGCGACAGCTGGCCGACGCTATCAACGCGGCCGATTCCGAGCGCCCCAAACTCATCTTGGGCGACACCAACAGCCGATGGACGCGCGAGAACATTGCCGACAACTTCTTTGGTCGCCTGCATGCCGAGCTGCGGGCCGAGGATGTGTGGGTGGAGCTCTGTCGCGGAGGCGTGCGCCCGGCGGTAGGCTCCGGCGACCTCACCGACCAGTCGATGCCCGAGGCGTATGGCAAATATGAGGTGGTGGACAAGGTCATCTACATCAATTCCACACGCACAGGCGCCGTGCAGCTAACGCCACAGAGCTTCCGCATTGAGCAGGACTACACCTACGGCACCGTCGACGGCACCGACAACACAAAGCCCTTGGGCGACCACCGTCCCGTGGTAGTGGCCTTCACCTATACCAAAGCCGGTGAGCTGCTGCCCGAACCGCTCTACGATGCTGTCGACACTGTTCCAGCTACGAGGAAAGGGACGCGCGCCGTCTACAACCTTGCCGGGCAAAGCCTCGGCAACAGCCACACCACACAAGGCATCTACGTCATCGACAACCGCAAGGTGGCCTTGCCGCGACGTTGAGATAGGGCGCTGTGCCAAGTTACAAATAAGATCTTCTCTCAGCGAGTTGTACGAATCCTTCATTATCTGGACTGACTGACGGTGAAAACATTCGAATAATTCGTCTAATTCGTTGCGTAAAAACAAAAAAGGGGCTGCGCCTTTCATTTAGGCACAGCCCCTTTTGATATATAGCTACTGGGCCAGCTTATTTGCTCCAGTTTTCGTTCCAGACATTGTAGTCGCCGCGCTTAACTTCTACGTCACTTGCATTTACGCTGCCTTCATTGTTCACGGTCACTTCTGGTTCAGGTGAACCGGCAATCATGAGTTGTGCATTGATGTTGAGCACATCGGTGGATGGGGTGATATATGTCTTTTTCATTGTCGTTATATAATCTTTATATGGTTCTTGGGATGATGCCTTACTTAATGACAACTTTGCGTCCGCCAATGATGTTCAAACCACGCTGGGCCTTCTGCAAACGCTGACCGGCGAGGTTGAATATCTCTTCAGCCTCGGCAACGTTGACCGTCTCAACGGTCTTGATGCCGTCGGCACTGTTGAAGACGAAGGTGAGAGCCTTGGTGTTGCCCGTAGCTTCAACCTTGCTTGCGGGCAGCAGAGCCTTGCCTGCGGGAACGGTGCCGGCATTGACGGGTACGAACTCATTGCCCTTCAAACCGAAGTACTCGCCTGCGGTGACATCGGTAGCTGTGGTGATACCTTCAAGCAGGTTGCCTGTCAAAGCTGTTGCACCAGTTGAGGAAGTCATGGTGACACTTCCACTGGCTTCACCCTTCAGGAACAGACCTGTGCCGGCTGGTGCGCTACCTTCGATTTGGCTGAAAGTAATCTCATTGCCATTAATGCCTGTGATAGTCCAAGCGGTGACGTCCGTTGCATTCGTGAAGTCAAGAGCATTCTGGCTAGCATAAGTAGCATAGCCATAGCTATTGAGCGTCTTGCTTTCGGTCGGTGTAGCCTCGCCGTCCTTCTCATAGAGATAAACGTCGGTTTGACCGTTGGCATAGCAGGAGAAGATGGAGTTATTGCTGTTATATCGCATTGTGTTGCGTCCATCAAAATTAGCTACAATACTTGCGGCATTGGATTCACCATCAAAGTTGATTGACCATTGACCCTTTTCATCAAGTGAAGTATAAGTCTTCAAATGGTTGCTACTTGTACCACCTGCCGCATATAGATAACCTGTTCCATCATAGATGGTATAGTGATTATTAGCATCGGGACCATAAATAACGAACTCTACGGCTCCAGCATTGGAAGATACGCTCAAAGTAGTTTCGTCTACAGAACCCTCAACGGCAGCACGGTTGTTTGGGTTCTGCATACCCATTACAGATACGTCGCCAGAAGTTCCATTTGCAATGACGTAGTGCTTGCCGGAGGTGATAGAAGAAGCAAGGGTGTAGGTGATATCGTGAACAGCCTCGAATTCAGCCATAACAGTGACATTGTCTGCGGGCATCTCGAAAGTGTAAGTGGTGCTGTTGCTCTTGGTCAAAACAACGTCATCGCCACCGTCGGTCATGGCAAGGATAGTCTTGAGACCAAAGCCTGTAGCAGGGGTCACGGTCAAAGTAACAGTAGCTCCTTCGAAGGCTGTAGCCATGTCTGCTTCAACAGTTCCGTTTTCGATATCAGAATCAACGGTGATGTTGTAAGATGTAAGTGTTGTTGCGAAGGTGGCACTCACTTCGACATCGCTCGATGGCATCGTGAAGGTCGCAACATTTGCATTTTCCTGCGAAACGGTAACGGTAACTTCTTCAGCATTGCCATCCAGAACTGTCCATCCGCTAAGCTCGTAGTAAGTATCGGGTGTGGCAGTCAAGGTCACAGTAGCACCAGCTTCAGCCTTATTCAGATTAGCAGAGATTGTGCCGTTCTCAACTTGATTGTCAACATTGATGTTGTAATAAGTGGTGTTGTCCTCCACATAATATACCTTAACGGAGGTGAAGCCACAAGTACCACCGAGAGTGGCAGAAATAGCCTGACGCCCCTCTGTAGGTGTTACAGTAACGGTTGAGCCTTCAGCGGATGCAGTTGCATTGGTCCAAGTGCTATTTTTAAGAGCTGTAGCATAGCCATCGGTAGTAGCTGTAAACACAACACTCGTGATGGCATAACCAACAACAGGAGTGATAGTCAGTGTGTTGCCATTGTACATACGAGTGCTTGTACGAGTGGGGGGAATATAGTTGTTAACATTGGTGGTGCTATTTCCCTTTGCGTTGGTCATCGTTGCATAACTGCTGGACCATGTAATTAGATCTGCAGTTGGAGTTGCATCATAGGAATTCGTGCTCAAATCCCAAGTAACATTAGGTGCTTCAGGGGCGGTCACGCTACCGGCGAGGCTGATTTCAACATTCTCAGCTGCAGCAGAAGAAAGAGTGATTGTGCCATTGTAGTTGCCAACTGCCAAATCTGACTTCAGGCGAACATATACGGTAACATCCGATGCGGAACTTGCGAGGTTGAGGCTGCTTCCATAGTTAGCATCGCTGGAAGTCGAAATCTCAAAGTCACTATTGGCGCCAAGGCTCAGTGTAATGTCTTCTGTAAGATTTGCACCAGTAACAGTAAAAGACTGAGCATCACTTGGACCATTGCCCGTTTCATAGGTAAAACCATTCAGGCTTGTAGGGGTAGCGATAATGGTAGGAGTCGTAATTACAGGGTGAGTCAGCGACACCAGCGTGCAGCCTGAATTGAATTCATAAATTGAGTTATACAAGGTCAGGTCACCAGAGATCACAACGATGTCGCCAACTGCAACATCGGAAGCGTCAGTGCCACCGCAGCGATAAGCACGGAGCGTATTAGAGCCACCTTCGTCTATAATATCGAAAGTAATGTTTCCATGTTCAGTACTGTAAGCTGTTACAATCTCGGAAACAATACCTGTAGCATAAACACCCGTCTTTCCAACATTGGCGTCAATAGCAGTGCGGGCATCGGCAACCGAGTAGGGGTCTTGCTCAGTGCCAGCGTGAGCAAGGTTAACGATAGTATAAGTAGCAGAAGCGACAGAGCTGTTATCCAGGCCGTCCTTCACAGCCATTGCCTTGATGGTGGTTGTGCTACTGACTGCGATAGCACTGCTGTAAACACTGCTATTTGTTGTCGGGTCAGTTCCATCGGTGGTGTAGTAGATGGTGGCCCTATCAGTGGTTGTGCTGAGGGTGACGTTCTGTGCAGAGGTGTAGATGCCAGCGGCAGGAGAGAAGGTCGGAGCGGCACAGGTTTCAGTAGAAGAGACAACCTCTTTATATAATTGTACTGCTGTCTGTGCTGATGTGTAACATGCGAAACGAGGGCTCGAAGCATTATATACGATCTTTCTGGTGGCATCTGCTTTATTCGCAATTGAAGCGTTCCCTTCTGTGAAAGATATCGTCCATGTATTGCCAGTGCCTTTACCATTCATATTTAATGTATTTTTGGACTCCCAGGCTAAATTGTTAGAGCTATCTACTTCTAAAATCCAGCCTCCAGTTTTACTCCCTTTTAATGTTAAAGTGACTACGCTTGAGGAAGGGGTGATTGTGTTGTTGTTTATTGTAACATCAACTGCTGCCCCATAAGTATTAACAGCCCCCATGGCTTTAGCTTGTGACTCACATACAATGATGTACTTTGAGCCATACTCCAAATCATCCTCAGAGGTAATCTTTTGGTACGTTTCTCCCCACGCCTGCCCAGCAAACGCAGTAGCAAACAAGGCCACCAGCATACACACTCGCAGCCTAAAAATGTTGAGTAATTTTTGTTTCATAAGATGTAAAATTTATGATTTTAATTGAATTTATGCTTTACTCCTGTATGCTTGGCAGAGAAAGGACGGAATCGTGAAGCTTTGGTCTGATAGTCCTTTGTTCTGGTCTGATAGTCTACCGCTTCCGCATGACTTATGCAGACAAGCTTGTGAAGATAAAAGGAAATCATTTCTTTTATGAGCCTTATGCGCCTGTAAATCTTATGATTGTGTAGGTCGATGAGGCTACATCGTATGAATTATGTGTCCTTTTCGGGCGCAAAAGTACATAAAATAGTTGGTTCAGAGGGAACAAAATAGTAGTTATTTTACAGGCTAATGTTAAAAAATGTATCTGAATTTGTGCCTGAAATCAGTGGCGCGGGTGGATAAAGAAAGGGCTGTGGCCAACTGTTTCACCGTCTTTGTTAAAAGTTTAAATTGTATTAAATTTCAAGTTTTTGCTAACTCTGACTTTGCAGTTTCTGGCCTTTTTAGTAACTTTGCTGCCGTTAAACTACTAAACACGATGGAAACATTCTTTAGAACACATGCATATCTCGTAGACCATATCGACCTGCCGGTGCATCGTGCGCTCATGGACGAGATAGACTGGCGGCGCCCTATGATAGGCATCAAAGGGACGCGCGGCGTAGGCAAGACATCGTTTCTGCTGCAATATGCGAAGGAACATTTCGACGTGCGTAGCCGCAAATGTCTATACATAAACATGAACAACTTCTACTTCCAGGGTCGCGGCCTTGCCGACTTTGCCCGAGAGTTCAGGGCGCTTGGCGGTGAGGTGTTGCTCATAGACCAGGTGTTCAAACAGCCCAATTGGAGCTCGGAACTGCGCCGCTGCCACGACGAGAACCCAGGCTTGCGCATTGTCTTCACGGGGTCGAGCGTGATGCGTCTGAAAGACGAGAACCCTGAGCTTGGCGGATTGGTAGACAGCTACAACCTGCGGGGCTTCTCGTTCCGCGAGTTCCTGAACCTGAAGACGGGCAGCGATTTCCCGTCCTACACGCTGAAGGAAATCCTGCGCAACCACGAGCGCATAGCCAACGAAGTGCTCGACGTGGTGAACCCCCTGCCTGTGTTCCAGAGCTATCTGCATCATGGCTTCTATCCCTTCTTCCTTGAGCGGCGCAACTTCTCGGAAAACCTCTTGAAAACCATGAACATGATGATAGAGGTGGACATCCTGCTCATCAAACAAATTGAGCTGAAGTATCTGCCGAAACTGAAGAAACTGCTCTACCTCCTCGCCGTGGATCGCCCGTCGGCACCCAACGTGAGCCAGCTGGCCATAGACATAGAGACGAGCCGGGCCACGGTGATGAACTATATCAAGTATCTGTCCGATGCCCGATTGATAAACATCATCTATCATCCGGGCGACTCGTTCCCCAAGAAGCCAGCGCGCATCATGATGCACAACTCCAACTTGATGTATGCCATCTACCCGAACCGTATGGAGCAGATCGACGTGTTTGAAACCTTCTTCCAGAATGCGCTATGGGCGTCGCACGACGTGAGGATGGGCGATCGCTTAAGCTCGTTCACGGTCGACGGCCTGCGCTATCGCGTTTGTTCTGAGCCTCCGCGCCGTCAACATCCTGATGTCACCTATGCGCGGTCCGACATGGAACGAGGCTGGGGGCAGCAGATTCCACTCTGGCTCTTTGGCTTCTTGTATTAAACCTTCTATCCCTATACCTTTGTTTTGGAACCAATGATTGCTGACCTTGCGCTGATTCTCATCTGCGCAGGTGTAATGACATTAATATTCAAACGGCTGCATCAGCCTTTGGTGCTGGGCTATATTGTAGCTGGCTTCCTGGCGTCGCCCAATATGCCCTATATGCCCAGCGTCAGCGACATGGAGAATGTACACCTTTGGTCGGATATCGGTGTCATCTTCCTTTTGTTTGCCCTCGGCCTGGAGTTCTCGTTCAAGAAAATCATGAAGATGGGAGCGGCGCCCATCATTGCCGCCGCCACCATTATCCTCTGTATGATGAGCGTCGGCTATGCTACGGGCACGGCCTTTGGGTGGGGGCGTATGGATAGCCTCTTCTTGGGAGGCATGCTTGCCATGTCGTCCACGACTATCATTTTCAAGGCCTTCGATGATATGGGCTTGCGCCAGCAACGCTTTGCCAGCATGGTGCTGAGCGTGCTCATCATAGAGGACATTCTGGCCATCGTGCTTATGGTGATGCTTTCGACCTTGGCGGTGAGTCAGCAGTTCGAAGGCATGCAGATGGTGACCAGTATCGCTAAGCTGGTTTTCTTTCTGGTGCTGTGGTTTGTCGTGGGCATCTATCTCATCCCGCTTGTGCTGCGACGCGTGAAACCGCTCATGGGCAGTGAGACACTGTTGATTGTGGCGCTCGGCCTTTGCTTCGGTATGGTCGTGCTGGCTCAGGCCGTGGGTTTCTCGCCTGCTTTCGGGGCTTTCATCATGGGCAGCATCCTTGCAGAGACGGTTGAAGCCGAGACTATTGAGCATCTGGTGACGCCGGTCAAAGACCTTTTCGGGGCTATATTCTTCGTGTCGGTAGGTATGATGGTGGATGTGGCCCTGATAGCCGAGTATGCCTGGCCTATCGTGTGCATCATTGCTGCTATAATGTTAGGTCAGACAATCTTCGGAACGGGCGGTTTCCTGCTTGCCGGTCAGCCTCTGAAGACGGCTATGCAATGCAGTTTTTCGCTGACGCAAATCGGTGAGTTTGCCTTCATCTTGGCTACCTTGGGCACTACGCTTGGGGTCACGAGCGACTTCCTTTATCCCATTGTCGTAGCCGTGTCGGTGTTTACTACTTTTACGACGCCCTATATGATTCGTCTGGCATTGCCTGCCTACGATGCCCTTTCCCGCCATTTGCCCAGCAACGTTACAGAAATGCTCGACCGCTACACTGGCGGCGCGCCTACTGTAGTGGGGCAGGACAACCATTGGCGTAGCTATCTTATAGAGGTCGCGCGTACATTAATTATATATGGTGTGCTCTGCGTGGCTGTGGTGAGCCTCATGCTCGGTTTCGTAGTTCCTGTTCTCGACCGTTTCGTGCCGGCTCCCTGGAACGACTATTGTGCGGCAGCCATTACGCTGCTTGCCCTTTCTCCTTTCCTCCGGGCGCTGATGATGAAGCATGGTCATTCAGAATCTTTCAAGGCATTGTGGACCGACAGCCGATTCAATCGTGCGCCGCTCATAGCAGTGCAGCTGTTGCGCATAGTCATCGGTGCGGCATTTGTCAGCTATGTCATCAACAGCACCATGAACTGGGGCGGCCCAGTGGCAACAGGATTAATCGTAATCATTGTCTTCGCCATCATCGCCAACAGGGCCTTGCAGAAACAAGGGCAACGCTTTGAGCAAACATTCACGGAAAACCTCAACAGCAGAGAAAGGGAGGCGGCACGAAAGAACGACCGTCCGAAGTTTGCGGGCCGGCTCATGGAGCGCGATGTCCACCTCTCCGATGTGGATGTGCCCGTAGGTCTGTCGTGGGCTGGCCGGACATTGGCGCAGCTCAATCTTGGCCGTCGATATGGCGTGCATGTCGTGGCGGTTCTTCGTGGAAAGAAACGCATCAACATTCCTTCGGGACAAACGGCTATATTGCCCGGCGACCGCCTGCAAGTCATAGGCTCGGACGAACAATTGGCCGCCTTCACCCATGCCATCGACGAACAGGTGCAAACAGCAAACGAACAGGTGGACGACGACGCTCGCGAGATGAAACTGCAGCGCCTGATCATAGACCGCCATTCGCCATTCATAGGGAAAAATATCCAACAGAGTGGCTTGCGGCAGGACTTCCACTGTATGGTGGTGGGCATTGAGCAAGAAGAGAGCACGAGTCTCGTAGCTCCTAATCCGCAAACGCCACTTGCGGAAGGCGATGTGCTCTGGGTCGTTGGCGAAGAGGCCGACTTGAAAAGGCTGACAAAGACAAACGCTTGATTATTCAATTACGTAATTATTCTCTTGTACCCTATAATGAAAACACTGATAGACTTACACACTCATACCGTAGCCTCGGGCCATGCCTACAGCACTATTCAGGAAATGGCGCAAGCAGCTGCAGACAAAGGGCTGAAGATTCTCGGCATCACAGAGCATGCACCGGCATTGCCAGGCGCCTGCAATGCCATTTACTTCCGCAACCTTCACGTAGTGCCGCGTGAGATGTTTGGCATACGTCTGCTCATGGGTGTGGAGCTAAATATCCTCGATACGACAGGGAAACTGGACCTCGACGAGGAGCATTATCGTTGCTGCGACCTTCGTATTGCCGGTATTCATTCTTTGTGCTGGCAGGGTGGCACTCGCTCGCAAAACACTGATGCCATGATGGCTGCCATCGAAAATCCATGGACGCATATTATCAGTCATCCAGGCGATGGCACTGCCGAGCTTGACTTTGAGCCTATTGTCAGAGCGGCGGCAAGGACTCAGACCCTGCTCGAAATTAACTCTTCGAGCCTCATACCGCTCAGGGGAAAGGTGGCTGCACGGCCCAACAACCTTGAGCTGCTGCGCCTTTGCCGGAGGGCAGATGTGCCTGTCATTCTTGGGTCTGATGCACACATCTCATTCTCTATTGCCGACTATCGCTATGCCCTTCCGCTATTGGCCGAAACCGATTTTCCCGATGAGCTTGTGATGAACTACCATCCTGACGAGGCTTTAGAGTATATGCATATTTCTCTAAAATAAAAGGGGTTACTTTGCAACTTTATATAGCATTAAAAGCGTCAAACCATCACAATAACCAATAATATTGTAAACAATGAAAGATTTTCTAAAGTATGTTTGTGCAACGGTTGTCGGCCTGGGGCTTGCATGTCTGTTGCTTTTTGTCTTTTGTATGATTTCCCTCGTCGGGATGTCGGTCAGTGAAGGTCAGACGGCATCGGTGCGGAAAGGCTCTGTGCTGCGCATCAATCTTACTGGAGCTCTGGAAGAACGTGCTCCAGCCGAGAATCCGTTGGCTATGTTAATGGGTGAATCTTTTGAAAGCCTTGGTCTTGACCAGCTTCTGGACGCAGTAGACGAGGCCGCTACCAACGACAAGGTGGAAGGAATCTATATGGAGGTTAGCTCTTCGTTTGCCGGAGGCTCGCCTGCCATGTTGCAGGAGCTGCGCCAGGCACTGCTCAAGTATAAGGAAAGCGGCAAATGGATTTATGCCTATGGCGACATCTATAGTCAGGCTGCTTACTATCTTGCCAGCGTTGCAGACAAGGTTGTCGTTAATCCCAAGGGCATTGTCGACTGGCATGGTATGGGCGGCGTGCCGGTGTTCTTCACAGAAACCATGAAGAAGATGGGCGTTGAGATGAAGGTGTTTAAGGTTGGCACGTTTAAGAGTGCCGTAGAACCTTTTATCCTCACCGAGATGAGCGAGGCCAATCGCCTTCAGACGGAAGCCTATCTCAACAGCATCTGGAACCAATACTGCGGTGAAGTGGCTAAGAGCCGTAAGCTCACAAGCGAGAAGTTGAACCTCCTGGCCGATACGCTGACTGCCATGCATCCTACGGAACTGCTCTTGGAGAGCGGCTTGGCTGATACCTTAGCTTACATTGACGGCTTCAAGACGATGTTGCGCACGAAGCTTGGCCTCAAGGAAAAGAAACCTATTAAGTTTGTCTCGCCGGCAGATCTTGTAGCTGTGGCCGACAAGAAAAATGAGAAAGCACGTGTGGCTGTTTACTATGCTTTCGGCGACATCGTGGATCAGGCCGCTACCAATCCGCTTACGGCTGGCAGCGCTACTATCGAAACGATGCCAACCATCCGCGAACTTCAGAAACTGCGCAAGGACGAGAAGGTAAAGGCTGTTGTCATCAGAGTTAATTCTGGCGGTGGAAGTGCGTTTGCCAGCGAGCAAATATGGCATGAGGTGCAGCTCCTGAAGACCGAGAAACCCGTCGTCGTCTCTATGGGTGGCATGGCTGCCAGTGGCGGTTACTACATTAGTTGCGGTGCTAATAAGATATTGGCAGAACCTACAACCTTGACCGGAAGCATCGGCATCTTTGGTATGATTCCTGATGCAACCGAGCTGATCACGGAGAAGCTGCAGTTGCGTTTCGATGTCGTGAAGACCAACAAGCATGCCGACTTCGGTGCTCCAGCTGTTTATGGCATGTTGGGACGTCATTTCACCGACGAAGAATCGGCATTGATGCAGGCTGAGATAGAGCGTGGCTATGATCTGTTCATCTCTCGTGTGGCCGCTGGTCGTGGCATCAGCAAGGATAGTGTGGATGCTATTGGTCAGGGACGTGTATGGACTGGCGAACAGGCGTTGAAGATTGGCCTTGTAGACCAACTCGGAAATCTCAAGGATGCCATAGCTGAAGCCGCCAAACTGGCCAAGCTCGATAAATATTCTGTTGATGCTTATCCTGCCCAGGCAGACTTCATGACGCAACTGCTCAACGAGAAAAAGGAGAGCTATTTCGACGAACACATGCGTGCTTCCTTCGGCGAGATTTATCCTATGCTGACCACTATGCAATGGATGTTGCAGCCTAAGCGTATTGATCAGTGCGTATATGCGCGTTTGCCTTATGAACTGAAGATTTGGTGACGGGCTTGAAACACAAGAAAGGGGGCAGAGTCAAGAAACGTGACTCTGCCCCCTTTTCTTGTTGGTTGGCAATGACTTTATTTCGTGAAAGCTCGGATTTCTTGTGCAAAGTTGTCGCCTTCGTTTCGCAGGAAACTCACCTCGATAGGCAATACATAGATGTGACGGCGCACGATAGGCGTAAGTCCCTCAACGAGCGACAGGCGGGCGGCATCCTTTTCTGTGGTGATGATCAGTCGCTTGCTGCCTTGCAGGGCAGTAAATTCCTCCTCTATTCTCTGCACGTCGTGGCTTTTGAAGTCGTGATGGTCGGCAAAGCTAATAGGAGTGATGTTGCGTGTGATGCAGTGCAAGTCCAATAGCATCTGTTGTGGCGAAGCGATTCCCGTAAGCAGGAGCACGTGAGTATCGGCTGTCAGTTCCTCTGCTTGGCCAGGTGTTTCGTTGAACAGGCGGTATAGCTTGCCGTATTTGAATGTCGTGAAGTAGAGGCTTTGAAAGGGCTTGAGGTTGAGCGCTTCCTGCACCACGCGATAGTCCATCGGCTTAAGGTCGGTCGGGCACTTTGACACGATGACGATGTTGGCTCGGTCTTTGGCTTCAAGATGTTCGCGCAGCCTTCCTGCGGGCAGCAGGGTGTCGTCGGTGATGAGGCGGTGGTAGTCGGTGAGTAAAATATTGAGCCCTGCTTTCACATAGCGATGTTGGAAGGCATCGTCCAAGAGTATAACCTCAATATCACGCGTCTGCTTGTCGGTCAGAAGCTGTTTGATGCCATGCCTGCGGTCTCTGTCGACGGCTACGATGGCCTCGGGAAACTTCTGCTTCATCTGCCAAGGTTCGTCGCCGATCTCTGCCATGGGCGTTTTGAGGCTTGCCAACCTGTAGCCGCGGCTCTTTCGCTTGTAGCCTCGGCTGAGCACTGCCACACGTTTGTGGGGCAACAACATTCGCAACAATAGCTCGGTGTGGGGCGTCTTTCCTGTGCCGCCGACGGTGATATTGCCTATGCATATCACGGGAATATCGTAGCTCGTCTGCTTTAGTATGCCCCATTCAAACAGCATGTTACGCATGCGCACGCCGCATCCGTACAG
This sequence comes from Prevotellaceae bacterium UBA4372, assembly GCA_002391275.1. Lineage (GTDB taxonomy): Bacteria > Bacteroidota > Bacteroidia > Bacteroidales > Bacteroidaceae > Physcousia. Next base: position 29,128 of record DGSC01000006.1, read on the forward strand.
CCATGATAACGGTCGTAGCCATTCGTTGATATGGATGAGGTCGCCTTCCAAGCTTTGTCTATTCTTTTAGAAGTAAATAGGATGAACGGTGAATCTTTTGTTTTTCACTTTTCATTCATCGCTTTTCGCTTTTTCGCTCTTCAGTGGGTTCCAGCCTTGAGCCTTCAGCTCCATCTCGGTTCCGTCGCGGCAGACCAGTTGCAGACCGAGTTCAGCCTTGGTGATATGCCCGATCACCTTTACGCCGGGAATGGCGCTTACACGGTCGTGCATGGTGAGCGGAACGGTGAAAAGCAATTCGTAGTCTTCGCCGCCATTGAGGGCACAGGTGGTTACGTTCATGTTCAATTCCTCTGCCATAACAGCTGTTTGGTAGTCCAGCGGGATGCGTTCTTCGTAGATGCGGCATCCGACATTGCTTTGCGTGCAGATATGGTGCAGCTCGCTGCTGAGGCCGTCGCTGATGTCCATCATGGCCGTGGGGATGATGTCCGCTTTGTTCAGCTCGTCGATGATGTCCTTGCGGGCTTCGGGTTTCAGCTGTCGTTCCAGCAGATATTCGCGTCCTGAGAAATCGGGCTGGAAGGGTGGGAGAGAGGACAGGTCTTGTCCGCGCTGGCGGGCTTCTTGTATCTGAGCGTTGTAGACGCTTTTTTCGCGTTCCAGCAATTGTAAGCCCATATATGCGGCGCCAAGGTCGCCGGTGACACAGATGAGATCGGTGTCACGAGCGCCATTGCGGTATACGGCTTTGCCTTTTTCGACGTCGCCGATGCAGGTGATGCTGATGGCCAGACCTGTGAGCGATGATGTGGTGTCGCCTCCTACGATGTCGCAGTGGTGTTGCTCACACGCCAGGCGAAGTCCCTCATAGAATTGTTCGAGGTCTTCTACCTGGAAACGTTTCGACACGGCCAGAGATACCGTCATCTGGCGAGGACGCCCATTCATGGCATAAATGTCGGAAAGGTTCACCATGGCGCTTTTGTAGCCGAGGTGTTTCATGGGTGTGTATTGGAGGTCGAAGTGTACGCCCTCCATCAGCAGGTCGGTAGTGACCAGTATCTGCCGTCCGGCAGGGTATTCCAGCACGGCACAATCGTCGCCCACGCCTTTGCGTGTTTCGGCATTTTGGATTTCTATGGTGTCGGTGAGGTGGCGTATCAATCCAAACTCACCCAATTCTGCTATTTCCAATGATGTTTTATACGTTTATATTATACGTTCTGCAAGGTCAGTTGCGGTTAATCATCTCCCTCATGATGTCGGCCATGACGGGTTGAACGGCGTCGGCGGCTTTTTGTACGTCCTCGTGGCTCACTTCTACGGGTACGTCGAAGCCTCCGAGGTCTGTTACTACGGAAATGCCAAAAACGCGTATGCCACAATGGCGGGCCACGATAACCTCTGGTACGGTGCTCATGCCTACAGTGTCGCCGCCCAGAATACGGTACATGCGATACTCGGCTGGAGTCTCGAACGTGGGACCTTGAGTGCCTACGTACACGCCGTGCTGGAGGGGGACGCCCTTCTCTGCGGCTATCGCATCGGCCATGGCTATGAGCTCTTTGTCGTATGCTTCATGCATGTCAGGGAAGCGTGGACCTGTGGGGAAGTTCTTGCCATGCAAAGGATGTTCGGGGAAAAAGTTGATGTGATCTGTGATAACCATCAGGTCCCCAATCTTGAACGACGGGTTCATGCCGCCTGCAGCATTGCTTACGAACAAGGTCTTAATGCCTAATTCATACATCACTCGTACGGGGAATGTCACCTCCTTCATCGAGTAACCTTCGTAGAAGTGGAAACGGCCTTGCATGGCCAGTATCTCCTTGTCGCCCAACTTGCCAAGGAGGAGGCGCCCACTGTGCCCTTCAACGGTGGAAACGGGGAAATGAGGAATGTCCTTATAGTCGATTGCTAACGTGATTTCTATTTCCTCGGCCAACCTGCCGAGACCAGTGCCAAGGATAATGGCAGTGGTGGGGCGCGATGGCATACGCTCGCGTAGCCATGCGGCAGTAGCTTTTATATTCTCGTACATAACAAAGTGTTTATTTTAAAATATTTGCGTCTGCAAATATAATCATAATAATGATACAGCCATCATTTTCGATGAGAAAAATTAATTTTTAGGCCTTTGCCACGTTTTTTCTCCATGAGCTGAAGGAGGTTCGTATATTATTCTTACCTTTGTACTGCCGTACAAGCAGGATGCTTTTCCCTCTTTGGCTCATCTTATGTTCAGTCTTCACAACTGTCTTGTCGCTACTTTCGTAGCTCATTTGCTCGTAACAGCTGTCATCAGTATCTTCGCCCGTCACAAGGTGGAGTATCTGTCGTTGGCATGGATTATGGGCATCTTTTCGGCTATCATCCTTGCTGTGCTGGCCATTGAGCCTCTTGTCTTGAGCAGCAATCCAGGCATGCTTCATCCAGCAATGATGCTGGCGCTTATGGCTACTATTTTCCTGCAATCGATCTATCCGCTCGGCATCACCATGCCGGCCTACCTCCAATGGGGGCGTTCATGGCGCTATGCTGCGCCGGCCGTAGTGCTCTTCGCCATCTATGGATGTTTCCTCGCCATAGGAGTCAGGCCTATCGTCATTCGCCATTGGGCTGATATTCCCCAAAACCTCTTCAACAGCGATATCTCCTTGCGCATTGCTATGCTTGCGCTCTCTATCTACTACATCGTCAATATCTTCCGCATGCCCAGAGTCATGCTTCGGAACCCTGATACTCCGCACTACCTCTTCGGCTACGCCTTCGCTTTAGGATTAAGTCTCTGCCTTTACACCTGGTTGGCTATAGATTTCAGCATCACCCTCTTATGCTCTTGGATTGTCGTCTTCACGATGGTCAATCTGTATCTTTGTTTTAGGGTGCTTGAGACCATAGCTGTCGGCTTGCCCCTTCCCAAGATAATCGAAGAGACCGACGATGATGCAGAGGAATATCCCGACGGAACGCTCACCCAGCAGCAGGAAAAGAGTAATCAGCAAGGAGACGCAGGCGACGAAACCGCACAGGAGGACTTCAACGAAGCCAATCAACGACGTTTCGAACAGATGGAGCATTGGATGCAGCACAATAGGCATATTTGGCGAGATTATCGTTTCGGTCGCGATCAACTTTGTGCCAACACAGGAATTAACCGTTTCCTGATGCTGCAGAGCGTCCGCAGTCAAGGATATTACAACATTCACGATTATATCAGTCGTCATCGCATTGCCGAAGTGCAGCGTATGATTCGCCGTGGCGAAGTCCACTCTGTAGTCGACTGCCTTGATGCTGGCTTCGCCTCCACAAAGACCCTCCGTTCATCTTTCGAGAAATATACGGGACAAACAATCGACTCGCAGTTCCCAGCCGCCAAAACACGTTGAACGCCGTCCCCCTCGCCTTCCCTCCCGTTCCTTTTCCCTTTAGACCGCGCTCGGCGTTTTTATCGCCGAGCGATAGCGTTCTCCCCTTGTTCCCCCTCGCCGTCCTCCCTCTCCCCGCCTTGTATCCCCCTCGACAGCGCTCGGCGATTTTATCGCCGAGTATTCTCTATCCTCCTCCTCCTCCTTTCCTCCTTCTCTTTTGCGTCCCTTCCCCCTTCCTGCCCTTCCCGTCTATTCCCCCTGACGACATGCCCCGTAGCAGCAACCACGTGAGCGTCTCGGCATACGGTAGGAGATGAATTCCTCCGTCCGCGTAAAAAAAGCGCCCAGGCGTTTCTGCCATGTCTCTTAGGCGTGTTGCCCTTTTCTCTTAAGTGTTTTGCCCATTTCTCTTAGGCGTTCCTGTCATTTCTCCCAAGTGTTTTGCCCGATGCCCCTAAGAGTGTCGTGCATCACGTCTGGGCGTATCCTGGACATCGGCCATAGATTTCCGCCCCTTCCACCTATGTATAATAAATATCCTCCTATTATATAATAATTATAATGTACGCGCGCGAGCCCCGCCTCCCCCGTCCCCTTCGTGCCCCCTCTTTTCCATCTTTTCCGATATTTTTTGTAAAAAAGTTTGCGAAACGCTTGCAGGAATGAAAAAGTCGCCGTACCTTTGCACCCGCAAACGAGAAAGGGACACCCCTGAATCACAGGGGCTGTGACTTACGCTCGCTTCGCAGTCCGGGCCTGGAGCCCGGGACGTTCTTTGAAAGATTAGCTAATAAGACAAAGTAGTACAGGAAGCAAGAAATTGCAACCGTCATTTCTGATCCGATACAGGTCGCTCTTGTGAAGGTGTCTTCAATGATACAGACAACCGGTATCCGGTCTCCGGCATTCCCTCCGTCCCCTGTCTGCGCCGCC
>DGSC01000048.1 GCA_002391275.1 Prevotellaceae bacterium UBA4372
TGGACGGCAGAGGTCGTAGGCATGTACTTTGCCAAGCAGCGTCAGAACATGACCTTATATAAAGGTAATAACTCGGGCGATGACGTGAGCCGCGAACTGACCGAACATTATTCCAGTATCAACAGCGTGGGGCTGTACCCCTTCTGCCCAATGAATGCCGTACTGCCAAACGGATCCGGCCTGCCACAAAAACGCACCTTCGACAATCACAGCCACATTGCAACAATGAATCATTTGGAGAAAGTGGGTGAGGACTCGGAGATAACGATGAATGTAGCCTATCACCACGATGACATTCGCCGCGAGGGTACATCGGAAAGTGACCGCTTCATCAGCGACGACAGCCGTCTGCTGACTACCGAGACACTGACATCGCAGACGCACTTGAATGACGTCAGCGGCAATCTGCGCTATATGTGGAATGCCAAGGACGGCTTCCTGGCAAATGTGATCAAGTTCGACGGTAGTTGGAACAACGACCGCGTGGACGGAGGACTGAGCTACCTAAAAACGGACTCTCCCCCCGCCCTCCCTGTTAGGGAGGGAGCAAAATGTATTAGACTGGATGAAAGATTGCAACCTTCACAGGTAACTGCTCCCTCCCTAACAGGGAGGGCGGGGGGAGAGTCTGGAAATCGGTCTCTCGTTCATCAGCACTTCGACCGCCCATCTTTAGCTGTAAGCAACACCACGAATCTCATCAAGAATATCGGCAAGCATACGCTCGACCTGCATTTCTCGGCTGGCTATGCTCAGCGGCCAAACACGCTCACCGTGGGCGTGGATTCGCTTAATGCGCAGCAAGAGGTATTTAACTCTCATGCCTATCAGCAAGACATCGAATCGCGCCACATCAATGCCAACTTCCACACCAACTACAACTTCCGTTTTGGCAACTTCACCCTCTCATACGGTGTGATTGCCAATGCCAGTCTGCATGGGATAGAAACCGACCTCGAAGGCTTCACGCCTCCCGCTGATAGCGCAGCCAAAATCGTAAATAGTAAATCGTTAAATAGTAAATGTCTTAACGACCTCTGGTACAATACATACGAGCTTACCCTTGGTCAGCATTATAAATGGGAGCGCGGCGGTTGGCGCGTCAGCCTCGGCTGTCCGCTGAACCTCTACACGCAGACCCTTGATGACCGCATACGCGAAGATAAGCACAGCTACGTCCACTTGCTTGTCTCGCCAACTTTCTCCACCAGCTACGAGTGGCGCGACTGGAGCGGTAACATCGGAGCCTCGTACTACAGAAACGTTGGCGACCCTGGCGGCATATACAGCGGCTACATAATGAGCAACTACCGCTCGTTCCAGAGGTCGTATGTGGAACAGCTTTCCGAGACAGACCGTATCGGCACCAGCGCCAGCATCGGCTATCGCAGTGCCTTGAACGCCACCTTCTTTCGTCTGAATGCCAGTTACAACCACACCCGCGACAATCAGATCTACGGCTACTCCTATCAAGGTGCTACCAGCGTCGTACAGGCTGTGGATCAGGCTACCACCGCCGACTCATACAACCTCGGCTTCGATTTCAGCAAGGGTTTCGACTGGCTGCAGACCACCTTCCGTGCTTTCGGCGGTTACGGCCACAGCCACAGCGAGCAGTTGATAGCCGACCAACTCTATCCTTTCACTTCCCGCACCATCAGTCTTGGGGCCGGAGGAACCATCACCCCCCTGCCTTGGCTCAACTTCGTGGTGAGCAGTGGATATAGTTGGAACATCTCAGAAACAGATCATTCAGGAGAAGTAACCACTCCCTCCCTTACAGGGAGGGCGGGGGGAGGGTCTGCCGTTCGCACCGCCACCCAGCGCCTCTCCATGAACGTCTATATCACCAAACAGATGACCCTCTCTGCTGCCGTCGAGGACAACTACACGAATCTCACCGCAGAGAACCGTCACGCCTGGTTTGGCGACATCAAGGCCAAGTACAAACTCGGTCGCTGTGATCTGGAACTGCAACTCAACAACCTCTTCGACCAACGTCACTACACCCGCGTCAACTACAGCGGCCTCGACATCTACACCAACACCTCGCAGCTGCGGCCCCGAAATATCCTCGCCACAGTGAGATTCAAACTATTATAAAACCACATGAACAAAAGATTAGTTATTATTATCATCATCCTCGCCTTCGTATGCGGCGGGGCGAATGCCCAGCAGAAGCAAAGCGGGGCCAGAGCTAACGGAAGTCACATCATAGTCCTGGGGCGTAAGGTTATCGACACGGCCAACCTGCGCATCAAGTACGCATGGGGAGCCACGGACATCACGCAGGACAGCACCTACCTGGATTGCGGACAGCTGCTCATCGGACAGCACATGACGAAATACAGCAGCTGGTTCGTGGAGGTGGCCGACAGCCAGCGCGTGGAGTGGGCACGGAAGAACCCGAATGCACAGAGCGTACCCAACGGCACATGGTGGATGCGGGGCAAGGTGCCGGGCATCTGGAGCGAATACCAGTACTCCAATATCTTCATCCACGGCGACACGCTCAACGAGTGGGCAGTCATGCCGATGGGACAGGAATGGCCGCAGCGGTATGAGGAGAAATGGAGCGGACAGGAGTGGACGCTGGAGGAAGATACAGCTTCATTCCTCGGTTACAGCTGCCAGAAAGCTACCTGCCGCTGGCGCGGACGCGACTACGTGGCATGGTTCGCGCCTGACATCCCCATCCGCCGCGGGCCGTGGAAGTTCGGCGGCTTGCCGGGCCTCATCATGAAGATTAACGATGTGGACAGCCTCTACGTCTTCGAGGCCGTGGCCATCGAGAAGGGCAACTTCCCCATCTACCAGTACCCCAAGGAGGAGTTCATGAAATCCACCCGCTCCCACACATGGAAGCTGCAGATTGCCTACAACCGCAACTATCTGAAGACCGCCGGCATCAGAAGCTTCAACGAGGATGGCACCATCGGCGACCTGAAATCCAGCCCGCACGACTATGACCCGATGGAGTTGGAATAAGCATGAAACTAAATCACTAATACGCACAAATTATCACAAATAATAATTCTACTAAGATGAGAACAAACATGATTATCGCCATGGCTGCAATGTTCTTGCTGGCTGGCACTTTCACAACAAACGCCCAAACAAAAGCAAAGCAACAAACAACCGCTCAGACGCACTCTACTCCCCCCCTCCAGGGGGAGCGGGGAGGGGGTCTTTTCTCTCCCGAACAAGTTGACCAACGTGCCATGTTCCCTGGAGGACAGGAGGGCATGATGAGCTACATGATGCAAAATATGAAGTACCCCAAGGAGGCAGAGAAGGATAAGGCGCGGGGAACTGTCGTCGTCCACTTCGTCGTGGAAGCCGATGGCTGCATATCCGATGCCCACGTTCCCGACAGTCTGAAAGTCCATCCTGCCCTCGACGCCGCCGCCGTGGCGTTCGTCAAGGCCATGCCTAAATGGAAGCCAGCACAACTGAAGGGCAAGGCCGTCCGCCAACGTGCCTCACATGCCATCTCATATCGATTCAAGTAATTCTACTCTTCGTCATGAAATTCCCAATCTATCAATACCCCGAATCCCTCTATCCTAAAACATCCCGCAAACGCATCTGGAAGTTGCAGAAGGAATACACCGAGAACTACCTGAATGCCATCGGATGGATAAGTCTCGAAGGAAGGATACCGAAGAGAAGAACCTACGAACAGTTGGAAAAAGAATAATGAACAAGAAAGTAATCACCATCGTTTTCGCCCTCGCCGCTGTGTGCGGCGGGGCAAGTGCCCAGCAGAACCAAGGCGAAGTGATTCCAAGTACAAAAACGCGCCGTGGACTGAAAGAAAAACAAGTGGGCACCACTATTATGTATGTGGACTATGCGATGAACGCCGACTCCATCGGACAGGAACGGACTTACATAGACAAGCAGCGTCTGGAAATAGGGCGAGACTGTGCGAAGTACAGCAGCCTGTTTTTGAAACAGTTTGTCGGCAGCACACGTCCGACCAGAGACGGGCAAGCCATTATGCGAGGAGGCAAGCCGGGTAAAAATAATAGCTTTTGGAACGACATACAGTTCACCGACCTCTTTTTCAAGGATGGTCAGGTCACAGAGTATGCCGACATGCCGATGCGCCACGAAAGCAACAACAGTCAGTTCACCGAGCCATGCCCGCCCCAACAATGGAAACTGCATAATGAAACAAAGACCATACTGGAACACCGCTGCCAGAAGGCCACCTGCCATTGGCGGGGCCGCGACTATGTGGCGTGGTTTGCCCCCGACATCCCCGTGAAGCGGGGCTCTTGGCGGTTCAACGGCTTGCCGGGGCTGATACTCAAAATCTACGACACCAACCACTTCTACACCTTCGAGGCTGTCAGCCTGAAGAAAGTGAACGAGCCGATGATGCTCTACGATTTCAACTACAGAAAGTCCACGCGTCAGAGAGTGCGAAAACTGCAAAAGGTGCTACAGGTAAACTACTGGAAAGCCACGGCGCAGTCAACCCAATTCCCCGACAAACCATTTGAGCAGTTAGAGAAGGAGTAAGCCATCATGAACAAGAAAATCATCACCCTCATCCTCGCCCTCGCCGCTGTGTGCGGTGGGGCAAGTGCGCAACAGAAGCAGGGACACGTCATGCGACCGAAGCCGAGGGGTGTGGGAAAGACGACCGTGGTAGGAAAGGCACAACTCGAAGTGGAGTATGCGCTGAACGCCACCGACCTGCGCAATCCCGACACGTATCTCGACCTGCATGTTCTCAGGGCAGGCACGCAGCTGAGCAAGCACTACAGCCGCTTCTTAGAACGGGGCGACTCGCTCTACGATGCCTACATGAAGGCCAACTCCAACGCCGAGGGCGTGCCCAGCACCTTTTATACCATAGGTCGTGAGGGGCAGTACTGGAGCGAGTACCAGTCCACGGAGATATTCACCGAGCAGGGCCAGCAGACCTTCTACGCTTGGATGCCGTGGGCCATGGAACGCTACAACGCCTACTATACGGAGCCCGCCGCACAGCAGCAGTGGACGCTGGGGAACGTGGAAAATAAGGAAATAAGAAATGTGGATAATAAGAAAGGGAATGCGCAAGGCTCTTCAAGAACTCATCATTTCATCGCTTCTGATACGCTTATCCTCGGACATCGCTGCCAGCGAGCCACCTGCCATTGGCGTGGCCGTGACTTCGAGGCATGGTTTGCCACCGACATCCCCGTGCGTCTTGGGCCGTGGTCGTTCGGTGGTCTGCCCGGACTGATACTGAAGCTCTACGACACGCAACGGCTCTACACCTGGGAGGCCGTCAGCCTACGTTCCGGCACATTCCCCATCACCAAGCGCAAGTACGAGGGTTTCCACAAAGACACTCGCGCCCACGTCCATAAACTGCAGGTAGCCGCCAACTGTGACCACTTGAAAGCCGGTGGTGCTATCGACCGCCGCACAGGACAACTGAAGTCCAAGCCCCATCCCTACGAACCGTTGGAGAAGGAGTAAGTTTTTCTCCTCTGAAAAATTTAAAATTCACCTTCACCTACACTTTTCCGCGTAACTACAATGTATCTCAAGCAGTTAAGTCGAGTGTAGGTGAAATTTCACCTACACTCTTTAAAAAGTAAAGATATTTTTCCATATGTGGAAGGCCGTTTCATAAAAAAGTTGTACCTTTGGGAGTTAAAAACCGTAATCTAACAATAGGTCACAACTAAAACTATGAACATCACTATCATCACACAAAAAAAGAACGAGAAGAGCTACTCTCGAATGCCTCTCGAACAGCTTGTAGAGAACATCAAGAACGGGAATATGGCCAGCCATACGCTGTCCGGAGCAGAACGAGGCATCTGCTTTGCCGCAGAATGGCAGAAACGCGACGGCGCGGCAGAACTACGCCAGCGCAACCCGCTGGTGCTGCTTGCTCTCGAGAACCTGCGCGACAGGGCTACGGTGCAGGAATACAAACGGCAAGCCTGCCTCGTGCCTTACACCTTGCTATGCTTTGCAGGCCCCGACGGCCACTCGCTGTACATCGTAAGCACATACACCGTTGCCGAAGACAGGCTCACTGACGACGCCATGGTCAACGCCTTCCGCAAGAGCCGATACATCTATTCCTCGCAACTAGGCACCCCGCTGGCCGACCGCGACCCGGCCTGGGACAGCACCTCACCCGTCAGCTACGACCCACTACCCTACTACAACCCTGGCGCCATAGCCATCACTGTAGAGCCTGAGCTCGAAGAAACGCCGGAGTTCCGACTTATGAAGGAGAACATCAGCGACTACAATTTCCCCGACGAGATACCGGGCCTCAGCCTTCACGCCAGCCGCATGCGACGATTCCACGACTGCCTGGACACTGCCATTGAAGCCTGCAGCGACATTCCGCGCGACGACCTCTTCGCCACCGCAGTGCTCGAGCAACTGGCAGACGGGTGCCACACCATGGGACTGCCCCAAGCCTGGTGCACGCGCATAGCCACCTTCATACCCTGGCTGGGCGGCATAGACAACAGCGACACCATCAACAGCGTGTTCCAAACCGCCTACCTGCGCGACAGCCTCAAGACCATACCCATGAAATTCACACGAAAATCTGCACTACTCACCTTCAAGACAGAGGCCTACATGAAGGAGCACTACACACTCCGCCTCAACATCATGACGGGCAACCCAGAGTATCGCCTCAACAGCGCAGGCTACGTCTTCGCCCCATTAGATCAGGCCGCCCGCAACACCATGGCCATCAAGGCACTGAAGGCTGGCGTCGACTCGTGGGACCGCGACCTCAGCCGATTCATCGACTCAGACCTCATCCCGCGCTATAACCCCATGGAGGACTACATCACACACCTGCCCGAGTGGAACGGCAAGCGCGACTATGTCGGCGAGCTGGCACGACGCATACACACCGACAGTCCCTGTTGGGAGGAAGACTTCCATCGCTGGATGCTCTCGATGGTGGCACAGTGGCTGGGCAAAGATCGCCTGTATGGCAACGCCATCGTGCCGCTGCTCATTGGACCGCAGGGCTCTGGCAAGACAACCTTCTGCCGCCGCCTGCTGCCTGCCTTCCTCGACAGCTACTACAACGACCGCCTGTCGATGAAGACCGACAGCGACATATTCATCGCAATGTCGTCCTTCGCCCTGATCAATATCGACGAATTCGATGCCATGGCTAAAAGCCAGCAGCCACTGCTGAAATATCTCATCTCGAAGCAGGACGTTAAGTTCCGCCCGCCCTACGGCAAGACGATGGAACACAGACAGCGCTTCGCCTCGTTCATAGCCACTACCAACAACAGCCGACCGCTCACCGACGCCACCGGCTCGCGACGCTTCATCTGCGTCTATGCCGACAGCATCGACAACAGCGGCACCATCCCCTACGACAAGCTCTACGCCCAGCTCTACCACGAGCTGCAAGAGGGACGTCGCTACTGGCTTGAGGACGAGGAGAACGCACGCATCATGCGGCAGAACGAGACGTTCCAGCAGGTGACAAGCCCCGAGATGATGATCGCACTCACATTCCTTAGCCCCGATGCCACGCCCGACGATGCCGGCTTCATGCCACTACAGCACATCCTCGCCTTGCTTGCGCAACACTACCCGACGTTCGTCATCGGCAAGAACACTGGCGTAGAAACCGGCAAGCTACTACGACGCATGGGCTACGACAGCAAGCGCACCAACAGTGGAACGGCCTTCAAGGTCAAAAGGCTATAATGTGTGAAAGTAAAACAAGTTGTTTTACCGCTACACAACCAGTCGTGTGAGCCAAACAGGCCGGCCGATACGAAGTAAAACAACTTGTTTTACCGCCAAGTGAAGGTAGTGTAAGTGAAATTTCACCTACACTCTGCTTAAACGCATATGCGTCAATACGTTACAGCAAAAAGTGACGGTGACAGTGAAAATAAAAATTTTTTTGTTAATCAAATATCAGAAAACTATGGCAGTACATATTCGCCTCATTAAGAACAACATAAAGCGCAGTAGCGCCTACGGAAAATACTTTGCCAAAGCCGTGAGCCAGGGCGAAGTGCAACTGAGTGAGATCGCCTCAGAAGCCTGCCGCAACAGCGGAATCTCCAAGGGCACCATGGTAGCTCTCGTCACCGACCTGCAAGACATCCTCCGCCGCAAACTCGAAGACGGGCAGACAGTGGTGCTGCCTGGCATCGGACGTTTCAGCCTGCGCGTAGAGAGCGAGGGCGTCGACGATCCCAAACGCTTCGACCTCCGCCGCCACATCAAGCGCATCTTCTGCCGCTTCCTGCCCGCCGGCCGCCGCGTCGAAGGGCGCCATATCAGCTACGACATGGGCGCCGACGTTGAAGCAGTGTGGGATAAAGATTAGAGGCGGAGCAGGCCATCAGGCCTGCTGCACCTCCCTGACATTCTCCTTCGCGCGTAGCTTGGCCATCTCATCAGCGAGCAGTCTGTGTGCCCTGAAGAACTCTGCCAGTTCAATCCTCAGCCGAACGTGCGGCGGAGTTCCTGGGCCGCAAACAAGCGTATGGCTGGGCGTTGTTTCTCACCACTACAGCTATCGCGTTCCTGCAAGTAAAGGTCCGCACGGATGGTCGAAAGCTGAAATAAGACTGGACGACAAGCAGCAGAAACTTGAACAAAAGATGACAGAATTGCAGGACATCAAAGACAAGGTGAACTTCTACGATGTTGCTTATTTCCGCTTTGATGTGCCAGAGATTAAGGTGAGACCTCCGAAAATTACAGAGCGTCCACCTCGCTTTGGGAACATTGACGACTGGATGAAGGCTCAGAACGCAAATATCAGCGAACAATTCCATAATGCTCTCAATTCATTTGGCAAGACTGTCATGGATGCAGCCACGAATAGCATTCTCGGAGAACGTAAGTTTCGGTTGATGAATCAGCGCGACATGGAGAAGCTGAACGAGGATTATCACACAGAGAAGTATCTCCGACATCAGCAGATACATGAAACGCTTGACCTTCTCGCCCTCTTTGAAAAACCTGATACGGCGAAGCTGGTTCGAGAGGTCGCAGTTGCTCTCATGGGAGGTCGCTATGTCAACTTACCTTGTGCAGGTGACCATTCCATCCAGTCCTCGCCGACAAAATGCCATTTGAAGCCAGGGTCACCAGACGGTGGATTACGAAAGTCATAGACCTCAAAACCTTCTTCCCGAAGTCGTCCGACCACTTCTGGATAATAGGTGTTCCGCCAAGAAGATGCTATATATAGTTTCATTCTCTTTCTGTGTTATACGTTGGTAAATCTTCTGCTGCCATCAGAGGCTCTTCTTCTGGTATTTCAAACCGCTTGACGCTGTAGTTTTGCAGGAATATTTTATTGAGAGTGAAGGATAGCGACTCCAAAGTTCTTTTTCTTTTGGGGGCTTTCAACTCACATTCCCAAATAGTGATGCTGTGCCAGCCCATTGATGCCAGCTGTCGCTGCACCTCATTGTCACGTTCTTTGTTTCGCTGCACCTTTTCAATCCAAAACTCCGTATTGGTCTTGGGGACGGTATAATACTTGCAGCCATCATGCCCATGCCAGAAGCAGCCATTGATGAAGATACATGTGCGATATTTCCGCATCACTATGTCTGGTTTCCCTGGCAGTCGAGGGTGATTCAGCCGATAGCGATACCCATGCCCCCACAGATAGCGGCGCACGACCATCTCTGGCTTTGTGTTCTTGCCGTGAATGGCTGCCATGTTTGCATGGCGTTGTTGTAGGGTGCGGGTGTCGCTCATTGATATTTTATACAAGGGTTGATTTCAAGAAAAGGCCAATGGCAAAAGATAAGGATACCAGCATCAAAATGCAAAACTTTGCTACTATAAACCGATGGCTTCTCTTATTAATTGAATCCATTTGTGTTTCATGTAGATTGTCCAATTCAGATTGGTTCTTATATTTATCCAATTGGTAGGTTTCTCTCTGATAGCTGATGGCATCCCAAAAATAGTGGACAACATCGACTAACAGAAAGAGCAGTCCTATTATAAGGCTGAATAACAGCCAAATATTAGGAGTGCTTAGTTTGCCGTCTACATATGTTAATACCCATATTGTTCCAATTATGCCTAAGGCCAGATTCCTTGATACGGTCGAGAATTTACTGGATTGTTGATACATGTACTGCTGCGTCTCATCCAATAGCCTTTGTTTTCGTTCGTTGAACTTATCTTTTTTTGACAGCGGGGCTTCCTGAAGGTCCTTTTGAACGGGTCGATTGTCCTTGCTGACCACCTTCTCTTGTTTGTTGTTGCCCTTGTTGTTGGCTTGTCTGCGGTTTGTCATTTGCCATCGTTATACTATTATCTCGTTATTATTTTGTGAATCTTATCTGTAAATTTAACTTCATATAAACTTTTCCTTTTTCGTCACGGTAAAGTGATCCGAAATGGTAGCGGCTGCGACTCGCACGCTCAAAACGTGTGTTATTATAGAGATAATCTTCCACGTCATTGCGGTTGTAGAAGTGATAGCAAACGATGTCGCCGTCTTTTTTCACAACCAGGTAGCCACCGTTGGCATCGTATCTGCCTTTCCACTCCTTTGCAGGTGTCATGCCGAGAGCAGAATCAAGTAGTAAAACTTTCATCTTATGCTCGTAGAATGCAATAATATCGCTGCCTGTGAAACCGAATGGATTTTGTCGGGCTACCATTTCTACTGCATCTCTGATGGACGAAGTAGCATTAGGCATACTATCACAGATGAGACATGCTGCAATAAACTCTGGCATACATGTGTCCAAGAAAAGCAGATTGTTCTTGAAGGTTGGATGGTCGATGTCCGAGAATTCTAATTTATATCCTTTCTCTATAAGAGCAGCCATACGCGGTAGATGGTCTGTGATGGAGTTGATTTCATCTAATTCGGCATCACTCATATTTCCACCAGTAATGCAATATGTTATATTGGTTGTTTCACCAGCATTGAGCAAGGTTGAAGCACTTCCGAGTTGCGACTTGATACTGAATCCCAGTTCTGGGGTCATGTTTGTACGCAAGTCATGGATAACAATGTGTATGTCAGCCTTGTCCTTTGATGGAGCTTTCAATTTAGTGCATCCAATTTTACCCATAAACGTTTCGGTTCCTGGTATCTCAAATGCTCGTTTACCATTGTTTTTGATAGCTTCCAACAATGACTTAGATTCTTCCATAAACTTGTCCATTGATATTCGGACATATTCATTGCCGTCCTCATCGATAACTACGATGTTCTGCTCCGTGTCAGGCTTATATTCATAGCGTTTACTCTCCTCACGAATAATGTTAAGGATGGGGTAATACAAATCGAGTTTGTTCAAATTTGCATCTCCAGCATGGACTTTACCTTCACCAAGTAAACGGAAAAGAGTATAAATCTCACTCCACTCTCCTTTATTTCCTGATAATGCCATATATCTTATTTTATTAGGTTACCGGTCACAACTTTAATATTCGGAGCCTCTGCCAATTCTGATTTTATTTGGTGTAATTCTTCTATCAGTTTGTCTATATCAGAGGTGTTACAGTCAACAATCTTGTTTAGCCCAATGATGTCACCAGATTTTATCTTTGCTTTGCATATTTCGGCTTCATCTGGGTCTAAAGTGAGCAGATAACTCTCTGCTCTACGATGAACATGTTGTAATGCTATTGCTTCTAAGTCGGCCTGCTTGTATCTTTCTCTTAGGCTTGTTTTAAGAGACAAACTGATTGGCCGAGCAGGGGTGTATAGGATTGTGTCAAATTTAACATTGGGGACAAAAGCTACTTTGGCCTGTGTGTAAAATGGTAACAATCCTTCACGATATAACAATGTGTGGATAACTAATTCAAAAAAGTTACCATTAACCGTGTTACTATGTTTTCCTGTAGATTGATATTTATCCCAGTATTGTCTAATATACTCCTGAGGATAAGAATACTGTACATGCTCAAAGTCAAGAGTACCCAAAAGACCCTCGAAAACACTTGCGGTTTTAGATTTCCTTGTTTTTATGATTTTCTTGTTATATAAAATACCCATATTGATGAAATCAAATTAGTCCGAGTAATTGTAATTCTTTTTCTGCTGTAGCTTGAATTGCGGGTATTGCGACCGAGTTGCCGAATTGCTTATATGCCGAAGCATCGGCTACCACGATTCTGAACTTATCAGGGAAACCTTGCAGCCTTGCCCATTCACGAGGGGTCATCTTACGAATACCGTCGCGGTTTACCTCGCCCTTAATATTGGTGATGGGAGTAAAATTCGTCAAACGCTTATCAATTATTAAATTGCATTCTCTTCCCATACCTCCGACTACAATAGCGTTAGCCACACCGTCAAGGTCGATGATTTTATATCCAAATCCATGACCAGCAGCTTCGTGTCTTGCCTTATGACGTTTTAAGGTTTCCACATATACCGTCGAAAGATAATATTTAACCGACACCTCATTGCTTTCCATCACATCCCTAAATTTAGGTCTTTTATCGCCGGGGGTGGTTGGCTCTGGATAGCGGAAATCTTCAACATTGACCTTCAAGTCTTTGCGGAAACCTATGATATATATGCGCTCTCGATGCTGTGGGACACCATAATCCATCGCATTAAGTATTTGCGGTGGTACAACGTCATAACCAGCATCATCAAGATGTTCAAGGATTGTTTTAAGTGTACGTCCCTTGTCGTGAATTGCTAAGCCCTTCACATTTTCAAGGAAGAAGGCTTTTGGCTGATGCTTCCGTAGGATAGCTTCAATCTCAAAAAACAGAGTTCCTCGTGTTTCATCGTTAAAGCCGAGTCTCCGCCCTGCAAGTGAAAATGCCTGACAAGGAAAGCCACCACATAGGATGTCAAATTTCTTCGGGATATAGCTTTTTGTGGATTCCTTAGTGATGTCTCCAAATGGCATTTCACCATAATTTGCGAAATATGATTCCTGTGCCTTCGCATCGAACTCGGATGAATAGACGCATTTGCCACCCAAGTTTTGCATAGCAATTCGGAAGCCACCAATACCTGCAAATAAGTCTATGAATGTAAATTTGGGATTCTCTGGTGCAGGGAATGGAATCTCAAAGAAATCGGAGAAGAGGTCATATTGAGTGGCATCCTCTGCCACTTTCCAGATTTCTTCATCAGACAGTTCTTCGCTTGTCAACCCTTGACGAAACTGTTTCCGAGAAAGGAACTCTCGGACAGAAGAAATAATTTCTTCCTTCCGCTTTTTCGTAACTTTTACCTCAGTATTGTGCAGATAATGACTTAACACCGCAATTTGGTTTTCATACGATGTTTCACCATATATTTTTATTCCATCCGCTGTGATTTCTTCAGGAAATTCGCGTAATTTCAGACTTTTGGCCATAATATATTTACTCTTACTTTTCCTGTTCCTGCGACAGAAAGTATTGCTTATACTCACTGACAAACAACTCTCGTATATCAACCTTCAACAATTCTGCAATTTTGACTATACAAGCAAGGTCTGGTTGAGATGTGTTTGTACACCACTTACTGACAGTTGAAGGATTGACTCCCAGTTGCTCTGCCAGCCATTTGCTCGTTCTTTTTTTCTCTACAAGAACTAACTTTATTCTATTGACATCTTCCATAGGAAATCGTTTTTTACGGTGCAAAGATAATGAATATTTCTCACTTTCTGCCATTTTTATAATTAGATAATGCAGTAACGACACATATTATATATTTTTGGCATTTCAAACTGGCTTTATGCGACTACTGCCATCTGAACGTAACAATTTAACTCAATTTTTGCCATGATATTACCTCCTGTGTCCCAAATCGGGAACGCAGAGCCTTCTTTCTCTCTAAACTATCCTTATAATCAATTACTTGCACCATTTCCATTTCATGCAAGGTCGATGAACAACGATTAGAAAGAAAAGAGACTTATTGAAGTATTCGTGGGAAACCTCTACATTAAATACTCAATAAGCGAAGCCATGTGGCCTCGCTTATTCTGTTCGGTAAATTGGAATTTATAGGTTTCTGATCAATGATAAATCACCACTTGACAAAGCTTTTAAATTGCGCTCAATTTTCTCAATGTCCCAATTCCACCATTTCAGTTGCAGCAGAAATGGGGTCACCTGCATAATCACGTGTGAGCGTACACTAAAACCGTGATTATGCAGGTGACCCCGTTATTTTGTCTTTCGGGTGTAATCGGCAAGTTTCACCTGATACGTGGCCAGTGCATCGGAGAGTTGACTGCGGGCCTGTCGATTGAGGGTCTCGGCATCCTGGAGGTCGGAGAGTGTCTCTGTGCCAGCACGATACTGGTCGGTGGACATGCGCAGGTTTTCCTCGGCAGAGCGCACGCTGGCGCGGGCTATGTCTATCTGCTTCTATGCCTCGCTGAGCCGAGACCTGAAGGAAGCCCTTCAGACAGATGGTTTCTCGGAACGAAACCTGCGCTATATGAAGAGCTTCTATCTGCTTTACAATGGGCGAATTGGAAATTTGCCACAAGTTGTGGCAAATTCTAGCGACGCAATTTTGCCACAGGTTGTGGCAGAATTGTTCATGGTGCCTTGGGGACATCATCGTTATATTATAGACAAATGCACAGACAACCCTGACAAAGCCTTATTTTATGTTCATCAGATTGTAGAGAACGGTTGGAGCCGCAACGTGTTGCTCAATTTTCTCGATACAAACCTTTATGAGCGTCAGGGCAAAGC
>DGSC01000060.1:0-4873 GCA_002391275.1 Prevotellaceae bacterium UBA4372
TGGTTCGGGTGAAGAAAAATAAAAGGAATAAAATATGTCAAGACGTAAGGCTGCAACAAAACGTGAAATTTTGCCAGATTCAAAATATAATAATCTGGTTGTTGCGAAATGTATCAATGTTGTTATGTGGGACGGTAAAAAAGAAGTTGCCGAAAACATTGTTTATGGTGCATTGGATAAATTGAAAACTTTGGCCCAAGATGGCAAAGATGAATTGGCGTTGTTTTTAGAGGCTGTTGATGCGTTGAAACCATCGGTCGAAGCCAAAAGTCGTCGTGTCGGCGGTGCAACATACCAAGTCCCAGTCGAAGTTCGTCCGGAACGTCAACAAACATTGGCCTTGCGTTGGTTGGTTATGTTTGCGCGTAAGCGTGGTGAACGTTCAATGCAGGAACGTTTGTTCGCAGAATTGCGCGATGCGTTGAATGGCACAGGTGGCGCGTTCAAAAAGAAAATTGATACTCATAAAATGGCAGAAGCGAATAAAGCGTTTGCTCATTTCCGTTGGTAATAAAACTAAGAAAAGGAAAGATAAATGTCTGTTGGAAAAACCGCACCTTTGCATATGTATCGTAACATAGGAATTATGGCGCATATTGATGCAGGTAAAACAACCACATCGGAACGTATTTTGTTCTATACAGGTAAAACATATAAAATCGGCGAAGTGCACGATGGTGCCGCGACAATGGACTGGATGGTTCAAGAACAAGAACGCGGTATTACAATTACTTCGGCGGCAACGACATGTTTTTGG
This sequence comes from Prevotellaceae bacterium UBA4372, assembly GCA_002391275.1. GTDB lineage: Bacteria > Bacteroidota > Bacteroidia > Bacteroidales > Bacteroidaceae > Physcousia. The sequence goes on from DGSC01000060.1 coordinate 758, forward strand.
CGTGATCATCGTATCAATTTGATTGATACACCGGGACACGTGGATTTTACAATGGAAGTGGAACGTTCGCTGCGTGTGTTGGACGGCGCGGTTGCGGTGTTTGAATCTGTGTCGGGGGTGCAACCACAAACCGAAACTGTGTGGCGTCAGGCCGACCGTTATAATGTTCCGCGTATCTGCTTTATTAATAAAATGGATCGTATCGGTGGGAATTTCTTCCGCTGTGTTGATATGATTCGCGAACGTTTGGGTGCAAATCCATTGGTGTTGAATTTCCCAATTGGTGCCGAAGCGGATTTCCGTGGTGTTGTTGATGTTTTGGAAATGAAGGGCTTGATTTGGGAAGATGAAACGGGTTCTCATCCGGTGACAATCGAAATTCCCGAAGAATTAAAGGCCAAAGCGCAAGAATTGCACGACCATCTGATTGAAGAAGCGGTGACTTTGGACGATACCATTATGGAAGAATATATGGAGGGTAAAGTCCCAGATGTCGCAACAATCAAAAAATTATTGCGCAAAGGTGTGATTGCACAAAACTTTGTTCCGGTCTTGTGTGGAACGGCGTTCAAGAACAAGGGTGTGCAACCGTTGTTGGATGCGATTGTTGATTATTTGCCATCGCCGTTGGATATTCCTGCGATTAAAGGAACAAAAATGGATGGTAAAACAGAAGCCGTGCGTCATGCAGATCCCAAAGAACCGTTCAGTGCATTGGCGTTCAAGGTTGCCAATGATCCATTCGTTGGGAATTTGATGTTTATTCGTATTTATTCGGGTAAATTGCAATCTGGTTCGTACATATATAATTCCAATCGTGATAAACGCGAACGCGTTGGTCGTATGCTGTTGATGCACGCAAATACCCGTGAAGAAATCAAAGAAGCATCGGCTGGTGATATTATCACTTTGGTTGGTATGAAGGAAACGATTACTGGCGACACATTATGTGACGAAGCAAATCCGATTATTTTGGAATCTATCCATGTTCCAGAACCGGTTATTTCAATTGCGGTTGAACCAAAAACCAAGGCGGATATTGAAAAGATGTCATTGGGGCTTCAAGCGTTGGCCAAAGAAGATCCATCTTTCCGTGTGTCGGTTGACGAAGAATCTGGTCAAACGATTTTGTCGGGTGTTGGTGAATTGCACTTGGAAATTTTGGTTGACAGATTATTGCGTGAGTTTAAGGTTGATGTTAATGTCGGTGAACCGCGCATTGCATATCGTGAAACATTCAGCAAACCGGTCACCGAAGAATATACTCATAAGAAACAGTCGGGTGGTTCGGGTCAATATGCCCAGGTTAAAATTGAGTTTGAACCATTGGAACCGGGGTCTGGATACGAATTTGAAAACAAGATTGTCGGTGGTGCGATTCCAAAAGAATACATACCCGGCGTTGAAAAGGGGTTAAAGATAGCGCAACAAACAGGTGTTTTGATTGGCTATCCAACTGTGGATTTCAAGGCAACATTGGTTGATGGTAAATATCACGAGGTTGACTCTAATGTGTTATGCTTTGAAATTGCGGCGCGTGCTTGCTTCCGCGAAGCGATGAAAAAGTCTGCGCCAAAATTATTGGAACCGATTATGAAACTTTCGGTCAATACACCGGAAGAATATGTCGGTGACATTATCGGTGACTTGAACAGTCGTCGTGGTCAAATCAATGGTATCGAAACACAATTCGGCAACCAATTGATTTCTGCGTTCGTGCCGTTGGCAAATCTGTTCGGTTATGTCAAAACCTTGCGTTCTTTGTCCCAGGGGCGTGCAAATCCGTATATGGAATTGTCCCATTATGCCGAAGTTCCGCAAAATGTTGCTGACGAAGTAATAAAAAAGATGACAAAGTAAAAAAAGATTGCGATTTTTAAAATCTGGTTTATGATTGTGTTCGAAACTGGAATTTGAAAGTCAGTTTAACAAGAAGCCTATAAGGAGAAAACTATGGCAAAAGAAAAATATGTAAGAACAAAGCCACACGTCAATATTGGTACGATTGGTCACGTTGACCATGGTAAAACAACTTTGACTGCTGCTATCGTTCACTATTATGGTGTCGGTATCGATGCACAAAAAGGTGTTGACCAAATCGATAACGCCCCAGAAGAAAAAGCACGTGGTATAACAATTAACACGGCCCACGTTGAATACGAAACAGCGAATCGTCACTATGCGCACGTTGACTGCCCAGGACACGCGGACTATGTTAAAAACATGATTACCGGTGCGGCGCAAATGGACGGTGCGATTTTGGTCGTTGCCGCAACAGACGGTCCAATGCCACAAACACGTGAACACATCTTGTTGGCGCGTCAGGTTGGTATTCCAAAAATCGTTGTTTACTTGAACAAATGTGATTTGGCGAACGATCCAGAATTGTTGGAATTGGTTGAAATGGAAATTCGTGAATTGTTGTCTGCGAACGATTTTGATGGCGACAATGCACCAATCATCCGTGGTTCGGCTATTTCCGCATTGGAAGAAAAGAAAGACGGTTTGGGCAAAGAATCAATTGATGCTTTGTTGAAAGCATGCGATGAATACATCCCAATGCCAGAACGTCCGGTTGACAAACCTTTCTTGATGCCAATCGAAGACGTGTTCAGCATCACCGGTCGTGGAACAGTGGTCACTGGTCGTATCGAATCGGGTGTTGTTAAAATTGGTGACGAATGTGAAATCGTTGGTTTGCGTCCAACACAAAAAACAACAGTTACCGGTGTTGAAATGTTCCGCAAATTGTTGGATCAAGGCGAAGCCGGTGATAACGTTGGTTTGTTGTTGCGTGGAACCAAAAAAGAAGATGTTGAACGTGGTCAAATTATCTGCAAACCGGGTTCTATTACCCCACATACAGACTTTGAAGCCGAAGTTTATATCTTGCAGAAAGAAGAAGGCGGCCGTCATACACCGTTCTTCTCGAACTATCGTCCACAGTTCTATTTCAGCACAACCGATGTGACCGGAACAATCACATTGCCAGAAGGCAAAGAAATGGTTTTGCCGGGCGATAACGTTCGCATCAGTGTGCAATTGATTGCACCTATTGCAATGAGTGAAGGTCGTCGTTTCGCTATCCGCGAAGGTGGCCGTACAGTTGGTTCCGGTCAGATCACTGAGATTCTCGACGATTAATTCAAGAGATATCTATCAGAACTGATATTATAATAGGGAGTTCTGGAGTCAATAGACCGCAGGACTCCCTAACCTACGGGAATAGCTCAGTTGGTAGAGCACTGGTCTCCAAAACCAGGTGTCGGGAGTTCGAGCCTCTCTTCCCGTGCTATTAAAAGAAAACATATATGTTCAAGAGATTATACAATTACTGCAAGGAATCATACGAAGAACTCGTGCATAAGACCACTTGGCCTACGCGTTCAGAACTTTTCAACAGCGCGATTGTAGTATTAATTGCTTCCCTACTCATCGCGGTGGTTGTTTTCGTCTTGGATTTCACTTTCCAGCATTTAATGGAGTTTGTCTATCCTAACTAATCCGTCACAATGGCTGAACAGCAGACAATGAGATGGTATGTTTTACGTGCCATCAGCGGAAAAGAAGGTAAGGTGAAGGAGTACGTTGAAGCTCAGGTCGCCCAAGGCGATTATGGCGACAAGGTCTCCGAGGTGCTCATTCCTAAAGAGAAGTATGTCGATTTCAGAAACGGCAAGCGTATCGTGAAGGAAAGGTGTCACCTCCCCGGTTATGTGTTGGTTGAATGTGTCCTTACTCCCGAGGTCCAGGCTATGTTGCGTTACACACCCAATGTGCTTGGTTTTCTCAGCGAAGCTAAAGGCAGTGAAAAGCCTCTCCCTATACGCGAGGGAGAAATGAAGAGACTGCTTGGTGTCGTTGATGAAATGGCTGACGTGCCAGAAGAGGTTAAGATTCCGTACTTGGTCGGTGATGCCGTCAAGGTTACAGATGGACCCTTCAATGGTTTTGATGCTATCATCGAAGAGGTTAATGATGAAAAGAAGAAGCTGAAAGTTTCGGTTAAGATTTTTGGGCGGAAAACTCCGCTTGAATTAGGTTTCATGCAGGTGGCAAAGGAGTAAGCGATTGTTACACGCTCAAACTTTGCACATATTTAATTATATAAAGAAT
>DGSC01000060.1:4984-23011 GCA_002391275.1 Prevotellaceae bacterium UBA4372
AGATTAAAGGTGGCGCTGCAAATCCTTCACCCCCAGTAGGTCCCGCTCTCGGTTCCAAGGGTATCAATATCATGGATTTCTGCAAGGCGTTCAACGCCAGAACTCAGGATAAGGCTGGTAAGGTTCTCCCTGTTGTTATCACCTATTACACAGATAAATCTTACGATTTTATCGTAAAGACTCCTCCTGTGGCTGTCCAATTGATGGAAGCTGCAAAAGTTAAAGGTGGTAGCTCTGAGCCTAACCGTAAAAAGGTTGCCTCCATTACCTGGGATGATGTTCGCGCTATTGCCACTGACAAAATGCCCGATCTTAATTGTTTCACAGTTGAGTCGGCTATGAGATTAGTTGCAGGCACGGCCAGAAGTATGGGTATCACTATCAAGGGTGACTTCCCCGCATAATTTTAAACTTCAATTTGAACTATGGCAAAACTGACAAAAAACCAGAAACTCGTCGCAGAGAAGATTGAAGCAGGGAAAGCTTACACCCTAAAAGAGGCTTCTCAGTTGGTAAAGGATATTACCACGACTAAGTTCGATGCCTCTGTTGATATCGATATGCGACTGGGCGTAGACCCTCGTAAGGCCAATCAGATGGTGCGTGGCGTCGCTACTCTGCCCAATGGTACGGGTAAGACTGTTCGCGTGCTTTGTCTCTGTACTCCTGATCAGGAGGCTGCCGCTAAGGAGGCAGGTGCAGACTATGTTGGCCTTGATGAGTACATTGACAAGATTAAAAGCGGCTGGACTGACATTGACGTCATCATCACGATGCCTTCTATCATGGGTAAAATCGGTGCCTTGGGTCGTATCCTTGGTCCCCGTGGCCTTATGCCTAACCCTAAGAGCGGCACTGTGACTATGAATCCCGCTCAGGCTGTTCGTGAGGTGAAAATGGGTAAGATTGACTTTAAGGTTGATAAGACCGGTATCGTGCATACTTCTATCGGTAAGGTTTCTTTCTCTGCTGAGAAGATTGCTGAAAATGCACGTGAGTTCATTAATACCATTATCAAACTAAAGCCCGCTGCTGCTAAGGGTACTTACATCAAGAGCATTTATCTTTCAAGTACGATGAGCCCTGGCATCAAGGTTGATTCCAAGGCTGTTGACGAAATCTAATTCTAAAGACGTTTGAATCATGAGAAAGGAAGATAAAGCACTTATTATCGAAAAGCTTGGCGATACGCTCAAGGCTTACCCGCACTTCTACCTCGTGGATGTGACTGGTATGGACGCTGCTCGCACGAGTGCTATGCGTCGACAGTGCTTCAAAAATGAGGTCAAGATGGTGGTTGTGAAGAATACTTTGCTTCACAAAGCTTTTGAGGCCAGCGAAATCGATTATTCACCCCTCTACGATACACTTAAGGGTACTACTGCTGTTATTTTCAGCTCAGTGGCTAATGCCCCTGCTAAGATGCTGAAGGACTTCAATTCCAAGAACCCTAAAGGTGTTACCATTCCCGAACTGAAGGCTGCTTATGCTGAGGAAAGCTTCTACGTTGGAGCTGATCAGTTGGATGCCTTGGTTGCTATCAAGAGCAAGAACGAACTTATTGCGGATATCGTTGCTATGTTGCAATCTCCGATGCAGGGCGTTCTTTCTGCAATCGAGTCTGGAGCTGCTACCATCCATGGTGTTCTCGAGACCCTCGCCGAGAAGGGCGAATAAATTTAAATACCCCAAGTCTAACAAAACAAAATTTCATAAATTATTATGGCAGACATCAAAGCTATCGCTGAAGAGTTGGTTAACTTGACAGTGAAAGAAGTAAACGATTTAAAGAACCTTCTTAAGGAGGAATATGGTATTGAACCCGCTGCAGCTGCTGTTGCTGTTGCTGCTGGCCCCGCTGCTGGCCCCGCTGCCGCTGCTGAGGAGAAGACTGACTTCGACGTCATCCTCAAGAACGCAGGCGCTGCTAAGCTTCAGGTAGTTAAGGCTGTTAAGGAAGCTTGCGGTCTCGGTCTGAAGGAAGCTAAGGAGCTCGTTGACGGTGCTCCCAGCACTCTGAAGGAAGGTATGCCCAAGGCTGACGCTGAGGCTCTGAAGAAGACCCTCGAGGAGGCTGGCGCTGAGATCGAGCTTAAGTAAGATCTTTTCGACCTAATCTATTTAGGAATGCATAGGTAGAGAACTCTCTGGTAGAGAGTCCTCTACTTTTTGCGTCTTTAGACAACAACGCCCACACTATAACGTAAACGCTATTTCTTAAGCCTGAAACAACAGTAGTTTACGATTGTCTCTTGTTCCTTTAGCAGACTGTCAGGCAATTCTGTTTTGGAACCACTAAGAAAGAATGAATTTTAAAACTCATCATATTTATTAATGGCTAAGATTGTTAATCAACGAGTAAATTTCGCTTCAGTCAAGAATCCGATGGCTTATCCGGATTTTCTTGAGGTCCAGCTGAAATCGTTCAACGATTTTCTGCAGCTTGATACTCCGCTGGAGCAGCGAAAAAACGATGGGCTATTCAAGGTCTTTTCCGAGAACTTTCCCATTGCTGATACGCGCAACAATTTTGTCCTGGAATTCTTGGACTACTACATCGATCCTCCCCGTTATTCTATGGAGGAGTGCTTGGAGCGTGGCTTGACTTATGCCGTACCTCTTAAGGCTAAGCTTAAGCTTTACTGCACAGATCCTGATCATGAGGACTTCGATACTGTAATTCAAGATGTCTTCCTTGGTCCTATTCCTTACATGACACCCAACGGAACATTTATTATTAATGGAGCTGAGCGTGTTGTGGTAAGTCAGTTACACCGTTCTCCTGGCGTCTTCTTCGGCTCAAGCCAGCATGCCAACGGTACACAGTTGTACAGTGCACGTATCATTCCTTTTAAAGGTTCTTGGATTGAGTTTGCTACGGACATTAACAACGTGATGTATGCCTATATTGATCGTAAGAAGAAGTTGCCTGTTACAACTTTGTTACGAGCAATAGGTTACGAGAATGATAAAGACATATTAGAAATCTTTAATCTTGCAGAAGAGATAAAGGTTAATAAGTCCAGTCTCAAAAGAGCTATCGGTCGTAAATTGGCTGCTCGCGTGTTGAAGTCATGGGTTGAAGATTTCGTTGATGAAGATACAGGCGAAGTTGTTAGCATCGAGCGTAATGAAGTAATCATGGATCGTGAGACGGTTCTTGATGAGGAGAAAGTTGCGTTAATTCTTGATAGTGGTACTTCCACGATACTTCTTCATAAGGAAGATGGCGATGCAAGTGATTACTCTATCATCTTTAATACCTTAGCCAAGGATCCGTCAAATTCCGAAAAAGAAGCAGTACTTTATATTTATCGTCAATTGAGGAATGCAGATCCTGCTGATGATGCCAGTGCGCGTGAGGTTATTAATAACCTTTTCTTCTCCGAGAAGCGTTATGATTTAGGTGACGTAGGCCGCTATCGCATTAATCGTAAGCTTAATCTGCAGACCGATCCAGACGTACGCGTGCTTACGCATGAAGACATTATTGAGATTATCAAATATCTCATTGAACTTGTCAACTCGAAAGCTGCTGTCGATGATATCGACCATTTGAGTAACCGCCGTGTTCGCACTGTCGGTGAGCAGTTGGCAAATCAGTTTGCTATAGGTCTGGCACGTATGAGCCGCACTATTCGTGAACGCATGAATGTTCGAGATAATGAGGTCTTCACACCTACAGATCTTATCAATGCAAAGACAATCTCGAGTGTCATTAATTCGTTCTTTGGGACAAATGCTCTCAGCCAGTTCATGGATCAGACAAATCCATTGGCCGAGGTAACACATAAGCGCCGTCTGTCGGCACTTGGTCCTGGAGGTCTGAGCCGTGAACGTGCTGGTTTCGAGGTACGTGACGTACACTATACTCACTATGGTCGTCTTTGTCCTATTGAATCGCCTGAAGGACCTAATATTGGTCTTATCTCATCACTCTGTGTGTATGCTAAGATAAATGAGCTTGGTTTCATCTCTACGCCTTATCGCAAGGTTAACGATGGTATAGTAGACCTCTCAGATTCAGGTATAAAGTACTATACTGCCGAGGAAGAAGAAGGTCTTGTTATTGGTCAGGGCAACGCTCCCCTTCGCGATGATGGTACATTTATCCGTAAGGTAGTCAAATGCCGTCAGGATGATGATTACCCTGTTGTTCCTCCTGCTGAGGTAGACCTTATGGACGTAGCTCCGCAGCAGATTGCATCCATAGCAGCCTCCCTTATTCCTTTCCTTGAGCATGATGATGCCCACCGTGCACTCATGGGATCAAACATGATGCGTCAGGCTGTGCCTCTCGTACGTACTGAGGCTCCAATTGTAGGTACTGGCATCGAAAAGCAAGTGTGTGAGGACAGCCGAACGATGATTGTGGCTGAAGGTGCAGGTGTAGTTGATTATGTTGATGCAACAACTATCCGTATTCTCTATGATCGTACTGAGGATGAAGAATTCGTAAGTTTCGAGCCGGCATTGAAAGAATATCGTATTCCCAAGTTCCGTCGCACGAACCAGAATATGACTATCGACCTCCGTCCGATTTGTGAGAAAGGCCAGCGTGTTGAGGCAGGTGACATTTTGACCGAAGGTTACAGCACCGAGAACGGTGAATTGGCTCTTGGAAAGAACCTCCTTGTTGCTTATATGCCTTGGAAAGGGTACAACTACGAGGATGCTATCGTACTCAATGAGCGCGTAGTTCGAGAAGATGTTCTCACGAGCATTCATGTTGAGGAATTCTCTCTCGAGGTACGTGAGACAAAGCGTGGCGTCGAAGAACTAACCTCTGATATTCCTAATGTCAGTGAAGAAGCTACAAAGGATTTGGATGAGAATGGTATTATTCGTGTTGGTGCTCAGGTTCTACCTGGTGATATCCTCATTGGTAAAATCACGCCTAAGGGCGAGAGCGATCCTTCACCTGAAGAGAAGCTTCTCCGTGCCATTTTTGGTGACAAGGCAGGTGATGTTAAGGACGCATCTCTAAAGGCTTCCCCGTCACTTTCTGGAACAGTAATTGATAAAAAGCTCTTTTCACGTGCTATCAAGACTCGCTCCGAGAAGCTTCGCGACAAACAGCGTTTGCCTAAGCTTGATGAGGAGTTTGAGCTCAAAGTGGGCGATTTAAAGGCTATTCTCATCGACAAGTTGCTGGAGCTTACTAAGAATCTCACATCAAAAGGTGTCAAAGATTATATGGGAGCCGAGGTCATTGTCAAGGGTGCACAGTTCACTGAGGCTAATTTGTCGTCACTTGATTTTACGGGTATTCAACTCAGTGGTTGGACCAGTGACGAGCATGCAAATGGACTTATCTCTCAATTGATAATCAATTTCATTAAGAAATATAAAGTTCTTGATGCTGAGTTAAAACGTCGCAAGTTTGCCATTACTATTGGTGACGAGCTTCCTTCCGGTATCATCCAGATGGCTAAGGTCTACGTGGCAAAGAAGCGTAAGATTGGTGTCGGTGACAAGATGGCTGGTCGACATGGTAACAAGGGTATTGTTTCCAAGGTCGTTCGTCAGGAGGATATGCCTTTCCTGGCAGATGGTACACCTGTTGACATTGTATTGAATCCGCTTGGCGTGCCTTCTCGTATGAACATTGGTCAGATATTCGAGACTGTCCTTGGCGCTGCAGGTAAGGAACTTGGTGTTAAGTTCTCTACGCCCATTTTTGATGGCGCATCGCTTGACGATCTCTGTGAATGGACTGATAAGGCAGGCTTGCCTCGCTACTGTTCCACTCAGCTTTATGACGGAGCTACGGGCGAAAAGTTCGACCAGTTGGCTACTGTAGGTATTGCATACATGCTTAAACTTGGCCATATGGTTGAAGATAAGATGCATGCTCGTTCTATTGGTCCGTACAGTCTTATTACTCAGCAACCTCTTGGTGGTAAGGCTCAGTTTGGTGGTCAGCGTTTCGGTGAGATGGAGGTCTGGGCTATCGAGGCCTTTGGTGCTTCTCACGTTCTACAGGAGATTCTGACAATCAAGTCGGATGACGTCACAGGACGAACCAAAGCCTATGAAGCTATCGTCAAGGGTGAACCCATGCCGACGCCTGGAATCCCAGAGTCGCTCAACGTGTTGCTGCACGAACTCCGTGGTTTAGGACTTTCCGTCACATTGGAGTGACGGATGTAAAATGTAAAATGTAACATAGCATTTGACATTTGACATTCACCATTTAACATCAAAGCATTATGCCTTACAAAAAAGAAAATAAAGTCAAGAATAATTTCACTAAGATAACCGTCGGGCTCGCATCGCCTGAGGAGATCAAGGAGAATTCTTTCGGCGAGGTTTTAAAACCTGAGACTATTAATTATCGTACTTACAAGCCTGAGCGCGACGGTTTGTTTTGTGAGCGTATCTTTGGTCCTACAAAGGACTATGAATGCCATTGTGGTAAATACAAGCGTATTCGATATAAAGGTATCGTCTGTGACCGTTGTGGTGTAGAGGTGACTGAGAAGAAGGTACGTCGTGAGCGCAGCGGACACATAGAGCTGGTTGTGCCTGTGGCACACATTTGGTACTTCCGCAGTCTCCCCAACAAGATAGGCTACCTCCTCGGTATGCCCACGAAAAAGCTCGATGCCGTAATCTATTATGAGCGCTACGTTGTCATTAATCCAGGTCCATTCCTTAAGAGTGAGGAAGAAGGCGTTCACCTCGAGAAGTTCGACCTCTTGTCAGAGGAAGAGTATTTAGAACATCTCGATCGTTTGCCTGCAGAAAACCAATATCTTTCTGATGACGACCCCAATAAGTTTGTTGCAAAGATGGGTGCCGAGGCGATTTATGATCTTCTCGTTGGCTTAGATCTTGACAAACTTTCCTACGAGTTGCGTGACCGAGCCAACAGTGATACCGCCCAGCAGCGCAAGAACGAGGCTTTAAAGCGTCTTCAAGTCGTTGAGAGCTTCCGTATCAGCCGTGACCGCAACCGCCCCGAGTGGATGATTATGAAGATGCTTCCTGTTATTCCGCCCGATTTGCGTCCTCTCGTCCCCCTGGATGGTGGTCGTTTTGCTACTTCCGACCTTAACGATCTTTATCGTCGCGTCATCATTCGTAACAACCGTTTGAAGCGCCTCATAGAGATTAAGGCTCCCGAGGTCATCCTGCGCAACGAAAAGCGAATGTTGCAGGAAGCTGTTGATAGCCTCTTCGACAACAGCCGCAAGAGCAGCGCAGTCAAGAGTGAGAGCAATCGTCCGCTGAAATCGCTTAGCGACTCCCTCAAGGGCAAGCAAGGCCGTTTCCGTCAGAACCTTCTCGGTAAGCGTGTCGACTACTCAGCTCGTTCTGTTATTGTGGTAGGTCCTGAACTGAATATGGGTGAGTGCGGTCTGCCTAAGCTCATGGCAGCTGAACTTTACAAGCCGTTCATTATCCGCAAACTTATCGAACGCGGTATCGTTAAGACTGTAAAGAGTGCCAAGAAGATTGTCGATCGAAAGGATCCAGTTATCTGGGATATTCTGGAGCACGTTATGAAGGGACACCCTGTTCTCCTTAACCGTGCCCCGACGCTGCACCGTCTCGGTATTCAGGCATTCCAGCCAAAGATGATTGAAGGTAAAGCTATTCAGTTGCACCCGTTGGCTTGTACGGCTTTCAATGCTGACTTCGATGGCGACCAGATGGCTGTTCACCTCCCATTGAGCAATGAAGCTATTCTGGAGGCTCAAATCTTGATGCTCCAGAGCCACAATATTCTGAATCCTGCCAATGGTGCACCTATCACCGTACCTTCTCAGGATATGGTGTTAGGTCTGTATTATATCACCAAGTTGCGCCCCGGTGCACTCGGTACAGGCCTTACCTTCTACGGCCCCGAAGAGGCTATCATTGCCTACAATGAGCGTCGTGTGGATGTTCATGCTCCCGTGAAGGTCATTGTTGAGGACAAACTTGAGAATGGTACCATCGGCAAGCGGATGGTTGAGACGTCCGTAGGTCGTGTCATTGTCAACGAGATTATTCCTGTTGAGGTCGGCTTCTTTAATGATATCATTTCCAAGAAGACGCTGCGAGGCCTTATTACGGACGTTATCAAGGCCGTAGGTGTTGCCCGTGCATGTGCATTCCTTGATGGTATTAAGAATCTCGGCTACAAATTGGCTTACGACGGCGGCCTGTCCTTCAACCTTGGAGATATCATTATTCCTGAGGAGAAGGCAGCTCTTGTACAGCGTGGTAACGATGAGGTTGAGCGCATTACGGGTGACTACAACATGGGTTTCATCACCGACAAGGAGCGTTACAATCAGGTTATCGATGCCTGGACACATGTCAACAACGACTTGTCGTCTGTGCTCATGAAGACCATGCGCGAGGCCGACCAAGGCTTCAATGCCGTCTACATGATGCTTGATTCTGGTGCCCGTGGTAGTGCCGGTCAGATTTCTCAGCTCTCTGGTATGCGTGGTCTGATGGCTAAACCGCAGAAGGCTGGCGCCGAAGCTCAGATTATTGAGAACCCGATTCTTTCTAACTTCAAGGAAGGCATGAGCGTGCTGGAGTACTTCATCTCAACGCACGGTGCCCGTAAGGGTCTTGCTGATACGGCTCTGAAGACGGCCGATGCAGGTTATCTTACCCGTCGTTTGGTAGACGTCTCACATGACGTAATCATCAACGAGGAGGACTGTGGAACCCTGCGTGGTCTTGTCTGTACAGCCTTGAAGAATGGTGATGAGGTTATCAGTTCTCTCTATGAGCGCATACTGGGCCGTGTCAGTGTTCACGACATCATCAACCCATCCAACAACAAACTCATCGTTGCGGCTGGTGAGGAGATTACCGAAGCTATAGCAGAGGAAATCGAGAACAGTCCTATTGAGAGCGTTGAGATTCGTTCAGTTCTTACCTGTGAGAGCCGCCATGGTGTCTGCATGAAGTGCTACGGTCGCAACCTCGCTACAGCACGTATGGTGCAGAAGGGAGAGGCTGTAGGTGTCATTGCCGCACAGTCTATCGGTGAGCCTGGTACACAGCTTACGCTTCGTACTTTCCACGCTGGTGGTGTGGCCGACAATGCTGCAGCCAATGCTACTATCAAGGCCAAGTACGATTCGAAGCTCGAGTTCGAAGAGCTCCGTACTGTTGACTTCCTTGACGATGCTGGTCAGCCCGCCAAGATGGTTGTCGGTCGTCTGGCAGAAGTTCGCTTCGTGGACGTCAACACGGGCATCGTGCTGCTTACCCAGAACGTGCCTTATGGCTCCACCCTCTATAAGAAGGATGGTGAGAAGGTTCAGAAGGGTGATATTGTTGCAAAGTGGGATCCTTTCAATGCTGTCATCGTTACAGAGAGCGCAGGTCGCATCGAATTCGAGGATGTCATCGAGGGTGTTACCTACCGTGTTGAGACGGATGATGCCACGGGTTTGCGCGAACTCATTGTCATAGAGTCAAAGGACAAAACGAAGGTACCAGTTGCACATATTCTTGATGAAAACGGTGAGCTGTTGCGTACTTATAACTTCCCGATTGGAGGTCACATCTCCGTTGAGGATAAGCAGCCTGTAAAGGCTGGTGATATTCTTGTCAAGATACCGCGTGCTGTGGGTAAAGCTGGTGATATTACTGGTGGTCTGCCCCGTGTCACCGAGCTCTTCGAGGCACGTAATCCGAGCAATCCGGCTGTTGTCAGCGAGATTGACGGCGAGGTCAAGATGGGTAAGCTCAAGCGTGGTAACCGCGAGATTATTGTGACTTCTAAGGTCGGCGACGAGCGTCACTACCTTGTACCACTCAGCAAGCAGATTCTTGTTCAGGAGAACGACTACGTTCGAGCCGGTACTCCGCTTTCAGATGGTGCTATTACTCCGGCTGACATCTTGGCAATCCAAGGTCCGACGGCTGTTCAGGAATACATTGTCAATGAGGTTCAGGACGTCTACCGCCTGCAGGGTGTGAAGATCAATGACAAGCACTTCGAGGTTATTGTGCGTCAGATGATGCGTAAGGTTCAGATTAATGAGCCTGGCGACACCCGTTTCCTTGAGCAGCAGATTGTAGACAAACTCGAATTTGCTGAGGAGAACGACCGCATTTGGGGCAAGAAAGTTGTCACAGATGCCGGTGACAGCGAGACGATGTTGCCTGGTATGATTGTCACAGCCCGCAAGCTGCGCGACGAGAACTCTCTGCTGAAGCGTCGCGATCTGCGTCCTGTAGTTGTTCGCGATGCTGTTCCGGCAACGTCAACTCAGATTCTGCAAGGTATCACACGTGCAGCACTCCAGACCACTTCATTCATGAGTGCTGCTTCCTTCCAGGAGACAACGAAGGTGCTCAACGAAGCCGCTATCAATGGTAAGAGCGATTATCTTGAAGGCATGAAGGAGAATGTTATTTGCGGTCACCTTATTCCTGCAGGTACGGGCTTGCGAGAGTTCGAGAAAATCATTGTAGGTAGCAAGGAAGACTACGATCGCGTGCTTTCCAATCGTAAGGCCATCCTCGACTACGACATCGATTAACATCATTCTATAGGTCTATTTAGCCCCGAAAGGTGGCAGAGTGAAAATGTTTGCTCTGCCAGCCTTTCGGGGCTTTTTTTGTATCCTTTCTGTGAGAATTGGGATGCTTTCGGGAATATTTGTCAAGGCTTTGTGCCGAAGTCTTCCGTTGGGTCTGGAAAGATTCCTTAGGGAGATGAATAAACACGGCCAGCCGCATCGGCCTTTTTGCTTAGGTGAAAAGGTCGATGCGGCTGGCCGTGTTGTTTTATTCCCTTAGGTAGCTTTTTATTTGAAGTCTTCTCCGTTGAGCACTATTTGCGTGTTTTGGGGGTCGCGATCGGCTTCGCGGTACCAATCGGAGTATTCGATATAATGAGCTGCATAGGTTTTGTTGAGGGCCTGTGCTTGTTCCGGATCTACTCGTTTAATGAATTTGGCAGGCACCCCGCCCCATAGTTCGCCGTCGGGGATGTGGGTGTTCGAGAGCACAAGTGCTCCTGCAGCCACGATAGCTCCTTTGCCTACGACGGCATGGTCGAGTACTGTTGCTCCCATTCCTACGAGAGCGCCGTCTTGGATGGTACATCCGTGTAGTGTCACGCTGTGTCCTATGGTTACGTCTTCGCCAATTACCACCGGTGCTTTGCCGTTGAGGGTGTGGACGCAGGAGTTGTCTTGGATGTTCGAGCGGTTGCCTATTTTGATGTAGTGTACGTCGCCTCGGAGTACGGCGCAAGGCCATATTGTGACATCGTCGCCGAGTGTCACTTCTCCAATGATTACGGCTCCGTCGGCGAGGTAACAGTGCTTGCCGAATTTAGGTTTCAGGCCTTTTATGGTTTTTACAATAGCCATTGTGATGATGTTGTTAAGTGGTGACGTTAGCCTACCGAGCCTTCGAGAGAAACGCTTAGTAGTTTTTGTGCCTCTGAGGCAAATTCCATGGGCAGTTTCTTTAGGACGTCCTGTGCATATCCGTTGACGATGAGTGCTACGGCTTCTTCCTGTGGTATTCCGCGTTGTTGGCAGTAGAAGAGTTGTTCTTCGCTGATTTTAGACGTCGTTGCTTCGTGCTCGATGATTGCCGATGGGTTGTGTACGTCCATGTAGGGGAACGTGTGGGCTCCGCACGTGCTGGAAAGTAGCAGGCTGTCGCAGCTTGAGTAGTTGCGAGCTCCTTCGGCTTTGGATGCCACGCGAACGAGCCCTCGGTAGCTGTTCTGCGAGCGTCCGGCGCTAATGCCTTTGGAGATGATGGTAGACCGTGTGTGAGGTGCCAGGTGAATCATTTTTGTTCCTGTGTCGGCCTGTTGGAAGTTGTTTGTCAGTGCTACTGAGTAGAACTCTGCCTGCGACCCTTCGCCTGCCAAAACGCACGACGGATACTTCCACGTGATAGCCGAACCTGTCTCCACTTGTGTCCAGGACAGCTTGGCGTTTTCGCCTCGCACCAGGCCGCGCTTCGTCACTAAGTTCAGCACACCGCCCTTGCCTTCCTTGTCGCCCGGGTACCAGTTCTGCACGGTAGAATATTTCACTTCAGCATGATTCTCTACCACTATCTCCACTATGGCGGCGTGCAGTTGGTTCTCGTCGCGCATGGGGGCGGTGCAACCCTCGAGGTAGCTGACATAGGCTCCCTCGTCGGCCACGATGAGTGTGCGTTCAAACTGTCCCGTGCCACGGGCATTGATGCGGAAATAGGTAGAGAGTTCCATGGGACATCTCACGCCCTTGGGGATATACACGAAGGAGCCGTCAGAGAAGACAGCCGAGTTCAGGGCGGCGAAGAAATTGTCGCGATAGGGCACTACCGACCCGAGATATTTCCTGACCAAGTCGGGATGCTCGCGTACGGCTTCGCTTATCGAGCAGAAGATTATGCCCAGCTCTGCCAGCTTGGCGCGGAACGTAGTCTTCACGCTTACGCTGTCCATCACGGCGTCCACGGCTGTGCCGCTGAGTGCCAAACGCTCCTCGAGCGGGATGCCGAGCTTGTCGAAGGTCTTCATCAGCTCGGGGTCAATGTCGTCGATGCTCTTCGGACCTTCTTTCTTCTTCGATGCCGTAGGGTCGGCATAGTAGGAAATGGCCTGATAGTCAATCTCCGGCATCTGCAGATGTCCCCAGGTGGGTTGCTGCTGCGTCTGCCAGTATCGGAACGCTTTCAGGCGGAACTCCAACAGCCAGTCGGGTTCACCTTTCTTGGCGGAGATGAGGCGCACCGTATCCTCCGTGAGGCCGCTGTCTATCACCTCCGTTTCCACATCGGTGGTGAAACCGAACTCATAGGCTTTATCCACGACCGAGCGCACGTAGGCGTTCTGTCCGTCAGCTCCTTTCTTCGTCTCCTCTATATCTTTGTTGCTGCTCATGCTTTATGATAGTCTTTTTTCGTGTGCAAAGATACTGCTTTTGCCCCGAACCAAAGCAAGAATAGCCGAAAAACTGCATCACTTCCCATTTTTCTCTCCATTCTCACTCCCTCCCAACCCTTATAAGGTGTCGGCAAATTGTGTTAAGGGTTTGGGCGAAAACCCTTAAGGCTGTCGGCTTGAACCCTTAAGGGTGTGGTAGGACGGCGGCGGTCGTTGTTTCCAGACTGTGTACTGCTTTATGGTGAATGACTTAAATGATACTTCACAAACCCCTTTGTTTGCGAGGGCAAAGGTACTATATTCCCGCCCTTTGATTATGGGAAACGATGGGCACGCATGTGATTCGATAGTTTTCCATGTGATTCGATGTGTTGAACCTCACGCAGATCTCGCAGATCACGCAGACAATAATAATCTATATTGACATACTGAATTCGCATGATCCTCACACTCGATAGAACGTGATAAAGCCCTTGCGGGCCAGGTGATTCAGTAACAGACCATCTTGAAAACTCGTTTTCAGAGTGACTGTTATCTTGAGCACCTACGGCTCATAGCCGAGCAATGAGCCTATCACGTCCATCGCAACGCATAAGAATCTGCGGAATCTGCGAGTTCTGCGTGAGATTAAAGAACAGCGAGTTCTGCGTGACTTCAGCAAGGAGGCTTCACGCGTCGCGCGCGGGGGCACACCAGCGCGTGAGGTTGCTGCTGCTTTCTCTTTTTATTCTCTTCAACAACAACAGCAGCAGCCTTTCTTTCTTTACTACTTTCTTTGCTTCTTTCTTTCATTTCGTTCTTTGTTGAAGTTGTATCCGTTCTGAGTACTACGTATGATGTCCCCGCACACTGGGAACGAAAGCATCTTGCAATATGCGAGATAAGCACGTTACCCACTATAAACTTATCTCATTAAAAATCCTTCACTTTTTTTACTTTTCTTTTTCTCTGTTCGTTTATTGTTCTATCTTCGCAGCGTGAAAAGCAAGAAAAAGAATGAAGAATCTATTCCATCACCTATTTTTATACTCCATTATCCTCTCATCATTCCTCATCCTGGCAGCCTGCTCGGGTGGGCATCAGTACCGCACCATGCTCAATCGGGCGGATTCCCTGATGACTGCGCATCCCGATTCAGCTTACGCCATCATCACCTCTATTGATTCTGTCTCCATTCATAAGCAGCGGAAGGCCGTCCGCATGCGCTACGAGCTCCTTCGTGCCGAAGCGCAGAACAAGCTCTACATCCCCTTCACCACTGACTCCGTGCTGCGCCGCGTCGTCAGCTACTATGACCGCCACGGCTCCCACAACCAGCAGCTCAAGGCCCGCTACCTCCTCGGCTGTGCCTATCGTGACCTCCACGAAGCACCAATAGCTATCCTTACTTGGGAAGATGCCATCGCTGCCGCCGACACTACAGCGGCAGATTGCGACTACGCCACACTCTTCCGTGTCTATGGACAGATGGCTAGCATTTACTATCGACAGTATATGCAAGAAGAAGAACTGAAAGCAAGGGAAAGATTATGCAAATATGCTTTGCTTGCAGGAGATACTTTAAGCCATATAAGGGGGCTACTGATGCAAAACGATGCATATCTTGTTCTCGGCGACACATCGGTTGTGCTGGATAATATCGAGCGGGTCAGACATTTGTATTTAGAACGCGGATTAACTCAAGAAGCTGCCCAAGTCTTTCCTTCGGCTATCCATATTGCTTTGGACAGGGGCGAATATGAGAATGCGGATGCCATGATGAGGATTTTTGAGAAAGAGTCTGGTCTGTTTGATGAACAAGGTAATATCCAACGAAAGCGAGAGACATATTACTATCACAAGGGCCGTTACTATGCCGGAATAGGTCAAGTTGATTCTGCAGAAATACAGTTCCGTAGGCTGCTTCCATTTGAAGAATATAGGGTTGATGCGTATCATGGGCTGCTTTTCCTTTTTCAATATCAGCAACAGACTGATTCTGTTGCGAAATACGCATTACTATATAACAATGCGATAGCTGACTATCTGAAGAATACCCAAACGGAAGCTGTCACTCAAGTAAGTGCGATGTATGACTTTGAGAAGCAAGCACAAAAAGCCCAAGCAGTAGAGCAAAAAGCTAAAAGATGGCGGATTGGAGGCGTATTAGCAACACTCTTAACAAGTATTGTTGCGCTTATCATATATCTCTTTTATAGTGCAGCCAAGGCGGAAAAGAACAGGAAAGAACAGGAATTGCAACACGTTACAGACAGTTATAACTTGACATTGGAACACCTGAACAAGGCCCAGGCAGAGGCTCTTATTCTCCAACAATCACTTTCAGACAAAG
Organism: Prevotellaceae bacterium UBA4372; assembly: GCA_002391275.1. Taxonomy (GTDB): domain Bacteria; phylum Bacteroidota; class Bacteroidia; order Bacteroidales; family Bacteroidaceae; genus Physcousia. Next base: position 20,182 of record DGSC01000060.1, read on the forward strand.
AGGCCTTGGAACGCCTGTCAGAAGATAAGGCAGAACAAGTCAAACAACTTGAAGTATTGGTAGAGGACTTACATTCACAGATAGAGCAATTGCAAGATGAATCTTCAAGGTTATGTACAAAGGAATCGAAAATGGTTAGCCAATTCCAATTTATAGCTACTAGCCATAACTCGAAGGATGATGATGGAATAATAACATTTGTCCGTAGCAGATGTGCTACAAACGAGGAATGGGATCAGATGCTGGAGATGTTTCAGGAGTGCCGCCCGGACTTATATCTGTTTTTAAAGGAGGCTCAGCTGACAAGAACTTCGATGAAGATATGTATCTTATCACGTTATGGTTTCAAAAATTCAGATATTTCTACTCTGACTGATTTGGATGTAAAATACGTATCAAACGCAAGAAGAAAACTGGCAAAAGAGACGTTCCATCTTAATAGTGCTTATGAACTTAATAGGTTCTTGATTAGTAAACAATGAACAGTCCTGCCGATATAACGCCTTAAATACGCCCTGCCTACAATTGTCTTAGCACCCTGATTATAAGCCGTTTATAACCCCCTATAATCCAAAAGTGGTTTTTTGATGAGTTTTTTGATTTAAAAATTGTTGCTGGGGTTATGAGTTTAGTTTAACTTTAGTGCGATTTTTCAAGTTAAACACTCAAAAACAATCAACAACAATGAAAAAATTATTATTATTCTTTGTGGCGTTATTTACAGTCACAACAATAAGCGCAGATCCTGGAGACGGGGTTGTTATTCCCCTTAACCCTATTATTACCCCTCCAGACAATGGTGATGAACCACGCTCCCCCATCCTCGTACCCGTCTTATATATAGATGGTTACACGCTGACAGCAGGCACGGGCACACTCGGCTCCACCATCCAGCTGCTGGATGAGGACGACAATGTCGTCTTCTCTACATTTGTATTTGTAGAAGGCGACATCCAACTCCCCACCACCCTCAGCGGCACCTACACCATCCAAGTTGTCTTCGATAACATTACCTTCGAAGGAGAGATAGAACTCTAAATGCAACTTTCGCCCATTCCATCGGTTGGAAATGCCTTTCGGGACTGGTGGAGAACAGTGATTGGGAATAGCTATTCAGACAACGTCGTCTCTTGGTATTATGGCATGACTTTGTTAGGAGATCCAACTATTAATTTTAGGCATCAAGTTAGTGATGTATGTGTTGAAGACCTTACACTTACATCATTCCCGCCAAATGATAGTTCAAACCTCATACTTTTTAAAGCAGGAAACAGCATAACTATCTCCAATAGCTTTGTGATTCCTTCCGGTGTTCATGTAATCTTCGATGCTCCCAACGTGATATTTGCAAATGGATTCACTTGCCCTGAGGGAGCATCATTTGAGACGCGTAATGAGGGATGTGAATTATAAAATACGTTAAATATAGTCCCTCATTCCATCATTTTTAATATCTTTGTATCAAGTCTACAATTATTTACGATGAAACGAATTATACTTATCTACCTATCAGTTGTTCTTGCACTAACCCAGCTTCACGCGCAAGAAATCAAAAAATATTTTCCAACAGGCATGAAGTGGAAAGAAGTGATGGCAGAACCTGATTATTTACCTCTAGATACCACCTATTCATCCTTTTATGAAATAGGTGAAGACACTGTTGTCAGAGGCGTCAGCTGTAAGAAGGTCTTTATCAATAAGACCCCAATAAAACGATGGGTACATGAAGAAGGGGAAAGGGTCTGGATAATAGCAGAAGATTATCCAGAGCTTGTATTAATCTATGATTTCAATTGGCACGATGCTTTTCCTGTTTATTTTGAACAACTAAGGTTCCTTGAAACTTCTGAAAAAGAGATTGAAAAGGTATATATTAATCAGGATGATATCAAATCCATTAGTCATAATGGCTTCCAACTGGAATATATTTTGAATTATGAAGGCGCAATAATCCGAGGCATTGGAAAGGTTTCTGATTTATATAGGAATGGTTGTCTATTAGGATATAAAATAGAAGAGCCTATTCTACCTGGAGACTTCTATCATAAGGTCCTTTGGATTATTCGTAATGGTGAGGAGATTTTCCGCTCTGAAATAGCCGAAGACTGGATTATTAACATTCCAGACGCAATATCAAATAACTATAGCAATACCTCAGTAAATTGTCAATGGTATGACCTCTCCGGCCGCCCCATCTCCGTGACCTCTGCGCCCTCTGTGTCCTCTGTGCTCCCGAAGGGAGTGTATATCAGGAACGGCAAGAAGGTGGCAGTGAAATAAAAAGTGAAAAATGAAAGAGTGAAAAGTGAAAAATGAGAGTTCCCAATGAAGAGTGAAAAATGGTTGCTCCTAAGTGATTTTTAAAAAGTTTTTCAAAAAAGGGTTCATCTTACATTGCAAGTGGCTGATAATCAGCAGCTGCTTCGCAGCCACAGAGGACACAGAGGGGACAGAGAACACGGAGGGGTGCGGCGGAGCCGCTAATGAAGAGTGAAGAATGAAGAATGGAGAATGAAGAGTGAAGAATGAAAAGTGAATGACTGCTGCGCAGTCGCACAGAGCACTCAGAGAAGACAGAGGACACAGAGGGGCGCAGCGGAGCCGCTAATCGTTTATCGTTTATGGTTTAGCGTTTAGAGCGGGACGGCCGGGTCTATTTCGTCGAGGCTCTTAGGTCCTTCTTTTTTCTTTGCAGCAGTGGGGTCGGCATAGTACGAGATGTCCTGATAGTCGATGTCGGGCATCTTGAGGTGGCCCCAGGTTGGCTGTTTCAATGTCAGCCAATGGTGAAATGCTTTCAGGCGAAACTCCAACAGCCATTCGGGTTCAC